>NZ_JAZKUM010000012.1:0-132008 GCF_036625085.1 Candidatus Accumulibacter necessarius
TCAGAGCTGCGCCGAGTTCCGTGCTGCCGCTGGCGGAGATGGGGGGGGTCTGAAATGTTGCCAGTTCGGTCAGCGGAACAACCTGTTTCGCGGCGCTGTCAAATGTGATGATGGATAGGAACGCAGTCTCCAACGCATAGGGATCTTGGCGCAGGGTCGAAACAAGAATCTGAACGCCGTTCTTGACGGCTTCAATCGGTTCTCCACTCATGGAACCTGAAGTGTCGAGCAACAGGTATACGGGCAGCCTTCTCATCGTTTTTCCTTTTTTTCGTTTCAGTGATTCTTGTTGGGAAGTCAGCTAGGTTACTGTGACACCGAACTGTCCGCACATGGCACCAAGTCCGCCGCTGAAGCCCTGACCGACAGCTTTGAATTTCCACTCGGCGCCGTAACGGTAGACCTCACCAAAAATCATCGCTGTCTCGGTACTGTAGTCCTCGGAAAGGTCAAATCGCACGATCTCTACGTCGTTGTCCATATTCACAATGCGCATGTACGCGTCCGACACCTGCCCAAAATTCTGCCTGCGGTCCTCCGCATCGTGGATAGTCACACAGACGGCCAAGCGCTTGACATGGTCTGGTACCCTATCGAGGTCAATCTCTAGCGCCTCGTCATCGCCGTCGCCCGCTCCAGTGGTGTTATCGCCCGTATGCTTAACCGAGCCGCATGATGAAACAAGTTGGTTGTAAAAGACAAAGTCCTCATCACGTCGCACTTTCCCACTTTCCGCGAGCAAGAAAGCGCTTGCATCGAGGTCGAAGTTGGCGCCGTCGGTGCAACGTGCGTCCCAGCCAAGACCAACCAGGATGTGTTTGAGACTCGGCACCGTTCTTGACAGCGAGACGTTGCCGCCCTTACTGAGTGAAACAGCCATTTCAATCTCCTTAAGCTACTTTACTGATAAGCCTTCCGGCTCGCGCCGCTTGTAACGGATCGAGGACACCAGCGCCAGCGCAATGAACGCGACACCGATCGAAGCGGTCACCATCTCTGGAACATGGACAACTATGCCTGAAAGCATGATGACAGCTAACGCGCCAATCGCGTAGTGTGCTCCGTGCTCAAGAAACACGTATTCGTCGAGCGTACCTTTCCTGACAAGGTGGACAGTCAGCGAACGGACAAACATCGCACCGATGGCCAGCCCCAACATAATTATCACGACGTCGCGCGTGACCGCAAAAGCGCCGATCACTCCGTCGAAGGAGAACGAAGCATCCAAGACCTCAAGGTAGAGAAAGCCCGCAACACCGTTGCGCTTGGCTGTCGAGACAGCCTCTTCTCCCACTTGCTCGCTTTCAAAAAAAGTGTCAAGACTGCTAACGGCCACGAACAGGATTACTCCTCCCAGCCCCGCCACCAGCACTTTCAACCGAGTCGGCTGGTCTAGCGGTAACCACATTTGCATGCAAAAGAGAATGATCAAGGCCGTCATCACTGCAATGGAGTCCAATTTTCCCAGACTCGCGAGTCTTTCTTCTATCACTCCAAGCCAATGAAGGTCCCTCCCTTCGTCGAATAGAAACGTCAGGAAGACGAGTAAGAGGAACAAGCCACCGAATGCTGCGATGCCATGGTGGCTATCTGTAAGGTGTCTGGAATACTCCTCGGGTCGCTCCAGCGCCATGGTCGCCACATCCCCCATCCCTAAGCCAGTGGCTACAGACACGATCGCAATCGGGAAAAAAAGGCGCATGCCGAACACTGCTATCAGTACCCCGATGGTCAGGAACACCTGCTGCCACTTCTCCTCCATGTCCTTCAGCACAGATGCGTTCACCACGGCATTGTCAAACGACAGACTCACCTCCATAACTCCAAGCATCGCTGCAAGAACCACAGCCTGCACCATCCCCATTCCGTTCTTGGCGCCCCAAAAGGCGGCCACGCAAAGGCAGACGATGGTCACAGCAAGAGAAACTCGAAAATCTTTCATTGGGACCTCCCGTTGATGAAGTTTACGATCTCCTCAAACCAGAGGAATCGGCTCAAAGAGAGGACAAGAATCCACTCGCTGGCGAAAGGACAATGGTTCGGTCTGATCCAACGTGACTAGGATGCCGGGCTACGCGGCTGAAGTGAAGCCGGTGAGGCGCGAGAACTGAAAAAGCGGCGCTTCCCCCTTCGGGAAATGCCGAGTGCCACGTTTGTTCATCAAGAACACGACTACCATGTTATAAGGTGTCCTCCTCGGGTCTGGCGAAGTTTGGTTCGGAAAGGCGATAGGTCATGGCTGCGAGACTGCGAGCGGACGCCGACAGGGTTGCGCTGTATTCGAAACCGCCCTCCTGCAAGTGCCTGACGATCACGGCCATCTTCTGCTTGCCTTGACACGTCATAGAAAAACCGATCAAGTCGCCCATACGTGTCGGCTACCTAGACCTGGCTGTGCCGCAGCGCAGGCACACGTCGCAACGGGCCCGCGAGCTCTTGGTGACGATTCCCACCGACCGTCGGGCGAAATCACCACGGACCTCATCTGCACTACAGTTACCACACACCTGTCGCTGACGTGGCAATCGGCCGAGATCTGGAAATGCCCAAACTAGTTGCGTAGCCACCTCGCCCTCACGGGCATTGTAGCGCGGAACAGGCACGATTGGTGCGACGATGAATCAAGGAGCCACTGCGGTATTCACAACCCGCGTGGAACACGTAAGTAGTGCAGATCGCTAGACGCTTCCAAGACGGCCGCGTCTTGGCAATTGCTCATGGCCATTTGCCCATCACCAACCAGAAATTTCCGGCATTATGGAGCAACCACCCCTAATCTCTAAGGAGCCCCACGGCGGCGCCGAACTTTTTTCTGGCGGGCTCACTCTGTGAGCCCGTAGAGTCCTACACTGATCCTCATGACCCACCCCCATGAGCCGGCGCGATGAGTTTACATTTCCTGCTGAAAGCCGAAGCCCGTACCCTGTCCGTGGTTCAGGTCCTGGCCATGAGTGACGATGACGCTTTTGCCCTGTTCCGCCACCTGCGCTGGGGCGAAGGGAAGGAAGTGGTCTGCCCGCACTGCGGCATGGCGCACCGGCACTATTTCCGCCCGACCCGCAAGATTTGGCGCTGCGCGGGCTGCCAGGAAGATTTCTCCGTCACGTCCGGAACGATCTTCGCCTTCCACAAGCTGCCCCTGCGCCTGTACCTTGCGGCGGCGATCCTGTTTGCCAACGCCGTGAAGGGCATTTCTGCCCTGCAGGTGGGCCGCGACCTGGGCGTGTCCCACAAGACCGCCTACGTCCTCCTGCACAAGCTACGGGAGAGCCTGTTGGTGAGCCGGGACGAATCCGCCCTGCAGGGCGAGATTCACGTAGACGGGGCGTACGTTGGCGGGACGGTCCGGCCGGCGAACAAGAAGGAAGACCGGGTAGACCGGCGCTTGGCGGAGAATCAAGACCCGGACAAGCGCTGCATCCTGGTGATGCGCGAGGCCTACACCGAGGCGGAGGTCGAGGCCGGCAACGCCGGGGCCAGGAAGACGCTGACCTTCATCCTGAACAACGAGAACCAGGCCGACATCGGCAAGCTGGCGCCGGTCTACCTCGCCAAGGGTTCCGTGATCTGTGCCGACGAAGCGGACGCCTACGACCGGCTCCCTGCCAAGTACGCGGTCCGCCGGGTGAACCACGGCAAGGCGTACCGCGCCGATGATGGCACGACCAACAACCTGGCGGAATCGTATTTCTCCCGCTTCCGCCGACCGCGGCTCGTTCTCCCGCCGCCTGGATCGCCCCGGACGACGACAGCGCGAGAGTCACGCCATCCGCCGCCGGTGCTTTGAGGATCTCGGCCGTTGTCATATCTCGACCTCACCAACGCGAGAGAGGAATTGACACTTTTGGTTGTTGGCTGGAAAAAGCCGCCGAACCCGAAGAACCCGATACGATCCGCCAAACTTTGGCGTTCCCGCCCGCCGACTTGTCGGGGAGGATTCGCCGATTATCGACAAAACGGCCTTCATGGCGTTTGATCCACCAGCCGAGACGACTCCGATTGATAGCGCCGCCGCGATCTTCCGCGATTTCGCGGATCACGCTCGATAACTCGCCGGCCTTGTCAAAATCTGCACGCGCCACCAGATCACGCACGCCAGCCGCGGCCGCCCCGAGTGCATCCGTCCATTCTTTTATCAGGCGCCCGAGTAGTTCCGCGTCGGGGTCGTCACTCATCTGAGCGAACAAGGTCGTTGCCGGGTCGGGCAAGCCAAGCCAGATGAGCGAATGCCGGCAGTAGCCAGACCAATCGCTGAAACTGGCGATAGGGGAGATGTCGGATTCCGGCCGGCCGGCCAGAGCCCATGCTTTGACGATCGTCAGCACGTCGGACACGTGCCTGCCGCGATTGGCGCGAACCTCCCGCAGCAAGTTGGGGCGCTTGAAACGGCGCTCCGCCGGGGTTGCGCACAGCGGGTCAATGTTGATCGTCAGCACGCGCCGACACATATCCTTGATCGGCCCGACGTTGTTACCGCTGGACAGGAACAGCGTCCGGGTGCTGACCGTCGCATCCTTGGACGCGCATAGGATTCGGCCGCCGATGCTCTCCTCAGTGATGGCCGTTTTCAGCTTGTCGAACGGCAGCAGGTCCGTGTTCAGGTCGTCAAACTCGATCACGGCCGGGGATTTGAGCAGGAGCGCGAGCAGCAGCTTGCCGCACTCCTCTTCCGAATCCGGAAATGATACAGGCGATGGCGGGGCGGGCGTTGCCAGCGCCGTAGCAAGCTTGCACAGAAACGACTTGCCGCTGGCCTGCACTGGCGCCCGGACGTGGAACATGGGCGCGTGCGGCAGCGATGGCCGTATCGCCGCCGTCAGCAGCATGGCGAGCGCCGCTGCCTTGTCACACTCTGCGGCAAAGGAAAATTCATTGAGCAGATCGGACAAACGGCCCAGCGCCGCCGCGGCATCTTCTTTGCCGGGACTGTCGGGGATGCTGAACTGCCGCGCATCGAAGACGCCAAACATTGCGCTATCTGTGTCGTAGCCTGCGGTCGATACGATATGCCCGCTGGACCGCATGTAGGGCTGTCGGGCGATGCCGGACAATGGGGGCATGTGCGCATAGGTCTGGGCATAGAACAGCACAATGCAGTGCCGCTCTGGCGGGTCGCACGCTACCCACTCATCAGACCGCTTATCGAATCTCAGCCACACGGCCGCGCAGGAAAGGGCGCGCGTCATCGCCGGTTTGCTGGTCGGTATGATCTGGCTTTCTCCCGTCGCCGGGTCTGTGGATATGCTGGCGATCAGCCCGCCACGCTGGTAATACTTGCCGCTCTTTGCAAGCTCTTGCTCGGCTCGATCAACAATGCGATGCAGCTCGCCGCCGGACACCTTGATGGTCGGCTTCATTTTCGCCGAGACGACGTCAACGCTGAGGAATTCAAGCAGCGCCCCGATCTTGAACTTTGGCCCGTGCGAATGGCAGCAGTGGTATCCGCCACGGGGGTACAGGTCGTCGGGCTCGAAATACACCGCGCCGGTGTCTAGCGCGTCGGTGTGCTCATGAACCCATGGGCACGTGATGTCGTGCTTTGCGCCGCCGAGAGGCATTTTGTACATGCCGCGCTTTTTCAGTTCTGCAATGACCGGATTTGCCGCCGGGGCAGCCAGATACACATCATCGTTATCGTCCGCGGTTTCTGCCGGGGCTGAACGGACCGCTGCGCTTTTGCGCTGGCGTTTCGGCCGGCCGGCCGGGGCGAGCTCGATTTCCAACCCTTCGACAATCGCTTCCACTGAGTAGCGAAGATCGGGGCGCCACTCCACCAGGCGACACTGAAACGGACCTTCATACTTGCCGTTGATCGCTATCGGCAGCCGTGCAAGTCTGGCCGTGGGACCATTCGCCCCAGGATCGCACAGCCCGCCGGTGATGATGGCATTCATCAGCCGATCAGCCGCCGCCGCGTCGAGTACCGGCCCGTCAAGAATGAAACCTACTTGATGATTGCCAGGACTTGTTTCGATAGACCAACTCGGGGCCATGCTCACGCGATCAGCCGGAATCTTGTTTCCGATGTCGTCAAGCATTATGCAGTGCAGACCCGCGAAATTGGTCTTTTTCCGACGAACTACCCCATCATCGCCGGGATAGTGGCTGGACACGCAGAAATAATTGTTTGCAGTCGCCGGTGTCTCGATCTTCCCGAATGGCGCGCAATTTCCCCACTGCTTTGAGGTAGCGGGGTTGCCCAAGAATGATGTGACGGTCGCGGCCGCGCCATCCGGCAGCGCATGAAACACGGCGGCCATGAAGGCTCCGTTATCGGGTTCTTCGGCTTTGTCGCCTTTTTCTGGCGAACAACCAGAAGTGTCAATTTCGCTGTTGTCGTCTATGGCCGGGGTGAATTCAAGGGGAGCGTTCATAGCCGCCCTCCTTGGATCAGAGCGAGCAGCGCCGCGGCCATTGGTGCGGACAAACTGACGACGCAGGAAGCCGTCGTCGAGATACTGAGGAACCATCCCTTCAGCGGGTCAGTTGCGGTAGAATTGCGGCTAGAGAATGCAGTGCTTGAAGCCGCCCGGTTAGCCTCCGGAGCGGCTTTTTCGTTGGTCGTCATGGTTAGCCTCCGATTAACCCGCAAGGGATTTTCGAAGCTCGCCGACGTTCCAAGCTGTGATGCGTTGGGAGAGTTTTCGGGGCGCGGGCAGGTCGCCGCGCTTTACCATGCGCCAGATCGTTGCGGACGAACACGCTTTCAGCCCCCGGACTACCGGCAGTCGAACGCTGGCCGAATCAGGAAGGAGATCAAAATCTTTGAGAGCGTCGGGAAGGCCGACTTCTTTTCGCCGAAGATGCGCCGAATCAGAATTGGGAAAACTCGCCTCGACGCCTTCGGCGATTTTTTTGCGAGAAACGAGTTCGGGTGATGACGAATTCATGATGAATCCTTAATAAATTGCGCCAATGCGGCGCGAGTATGGTCCGGTCAAGTCTGTGCATGGTGAAGAAACCTCTCTCCGATTTTTATGCCATAACGCAATTGGTGCGTCCCCATTTGCCCCGTGAATTAGTTGCTGTACCTCCTTGTTAAAGTTGTGAAATCCGCGCCTCTATGAGTTCCTAGAACACGGTGTGAGGCTATTATACGGTCCGACCCCCGACGTTATGCGCAGCTGCATCGGAAATTGCTCCGGACTAAAGCCGCTGCCGTCACACGCCGGGAAAATCTGTCGGCCGCTTGCCTGAAATGGACTGCGCACTGTTACGGCTTGATATGTCTTGAGACAATCGAGACTATGCGAAAAGCCGCTTTGTAATTATTTTGTAACGAAGTGTCGTGATTTTGTGACAGGGAGCGATTACTGTTTGCGACAAGCCCCAGCACCGCAAAAAGATTCGATCAGCCCGCCTTACTCCCGCGAATTGGTAGCACCTTGCCATCGCTCGGGGCCTTCGCGCAGAACTGCGCCCAGTCGCCCATGAGCCTGCGCCGCTTCTCGATCAGGTCGCCGCGCCGGTAAGCCGCCTCGACCTTGTTGGTGATGGTGTGCGCCAGAGACATTTCCACAACGTCAGGCGGGTACGCCGTTTGCTCTGCGGCCCAGTCTCTGAACGTCGAACGGAATCCGTGCGCGGTCAAATCGCCGCGGCCCATGCGCCGCAGTACAGCGGTCAGACTCATGTCGGACAGCGGCCGGCCTTCCCGTGCGCCGGGGAATACCAGACTGCCCTCGCGTGGCAGCGCCCGCAGGATGGCCAGCGCCGCGTCTGAAAGCGGTACGGCGTGCTCGTTCTTGGCCTTCATGCGCTCGCCGGGAACTGTCCATAACGCGGCCTCCAGGTCGATCTCTGCCCAGGCCGCGCCGCGGACCTCGCCCGACCTCGCCGCCGTCAGGATGGCGAATTCGAGAGCACGTGCACCGATGCCTTCTCGCCGCGACAGATCAGCCATGAATGCGCCAAGCTCTCGATAGGGAAGCGCCGCATGGTGTTCGACCTTGGCAATCTTCGACGGCATGGCAAGCAGGTTTTGCAAGTGGCCTTTCCATCGCGCCGGATTCTCGCCGGTGCGATAGCCGCGGGTGGTCGCCCAGGACAAGACCGACTCCATGCGACCCCGTAGCCTGCTAGCCGTCTCGGTCTTCGTTTTCCAGATCGGCTCCAAGACCTTGAGCACATGTCCGGTTTCGATGTGCGCTACGTTCAACGCGCCGACGACTGGCCCGGCGTAACTGGTCAAGGTGTTGCGCCATTGCTGCCGGTGCTTGGGATTGCTCCACGACTCGTTGTGTGCATTCAGATAGGCGTCCACGCATTGGTCGAACGTCATGGCCTTGACGAGCGCCGCTCGTAGTGCAGCGCGGGACTCCCGACGCTGGCCAATGGGGTCTTCTCCGTTGTCGATCCGTTCGCGCATGTCGCGTGCGCGCCGCCGTGCATCCGCCAAGGTCACATCAGGAAATCCGCCCAGCCCCATGTCGCGCCGCTTGCCGGCTATCGAGCAGCGCAGTATCCAACTCCGTGCGCCAGTCACCTTGACGAGCAGCGCCAGGCCCGCGACCTCGCCGACGAAGTTCATGCCCGGCGTAGTGAGTCGCTGCACCTCGATTGGCGATAGCGCTTTGACTTTTCGCCGACCACGTTTCCGGACCTCGGGCGCCATGTCGCCATGCGCCTCGCTTGATCCCACCGTGCTAGATTGCCGTTCCATCATGAGTCCCATCAAAAAAGATGAGCTTGTATGTTCCGTCATGATACGGTGCGAGTCAAGCGATATGCCTGTAAGCCTTGCAAATAAAGGGTTCATGACATTGCATGATACGGTGTGAGTATGCCAAATGGCGGACACCGCTTCCGCCCGACAAAGCAGTACCGATCGGCATCGCGACCGAAAGGTCTGACCGTCGTTGGGCGTGCCGCGAAGCGAAGCGACGCGATGCGATGCCCTGATCAGCGCGAGCGCGCCAGATCGAAGTCGGCGGTGTTGCGTTCGTCGATGAACAGGCGAGCCGGTTCTGGGGGCTCACCGTTACGGCAGGTGACCACCACGTTGGCCAGCACCTGCTTCTTCTGCAGCACTTCGACGGCACAGCGGCCGTAGATGCTCTCGATGGTCGCCAGCAGGTTGCGCGAGTAGGGCGTGGCGAGGGCGCTGTCGAGAATCAGGTTGGCAATCAGCAGTCCATCGGGTTCAAGTACCCGGCGCGTCGCCTGCCAGAATTCGCGCGTGACCAGGTGGCCGGGGATCGACGAGTGGGCGCCGTAGACGTCCACCAGCATGGCAGCGAAGCGCTCCTCGGTCCGGATCACGAAGCGGCGTGCATCGTCGGCGATGAAGTCGCCGCGCGCGGCTGTGTGGAGAAAATGCTTTTCGGCGATTCCGCGGACCGCCGGGTCGATATCGACATAGGTGTAATGGTTGCGCGGTTCGCGGTGTGACAGCGTGAAGCCGCCGGCGCCGAGGACCAGAATCCGGCGGTCACGGAAGCCAAGGTCATCGAGCAGGAGACTACGAACATGCCGGATGTAGCGCGCGTAGTGTGGCGGTTCTGACTCGTCGATCAATGACGCGAACGAGTTGTTGTTCTTGAAGGCTTGCCCGTTGATCGCGCCGTCGTATTTGGCCGGCACCACCAGGTAGCTGGCGTAAGCCGTTTCGATTTCCGGGCGCAGCCAGGCATTGGCGAGAACGGCCAGGGTGATGACCGTCAAGCCGGCGGTGGTGGTGGCCCAGCCGCGACCGCGCAACAGCACGAAGCCGACGACCAGCAACAGTGCGCAGAGCGCCACGGCTGCCGACACGCCTAGCCATTGCATGACCAGCAGCGACAAGGACAGCGAACCGAGAAAGGAGCCGAGCGTGGAGTAGTAAAGTGCCTGTCCGCTGGCCTCGCCGACGCGTTCGTGCTGTAGCAGATTGGTCAGGATGGGTACGGTCTGCCCGAGCAGCCAGGCGATCGGACCGAGTACGCCGGCAACGAGCACCAGGTAGGCGAGTTCCGGCGGACGGATTGCAGCAAAGATCAGATCAACGCTCACCCCGGCCAGACCGACGCCGATCAGCAAGGCCGCGAGCAGAAAGTTCCTCGCCACGACATCGAGATACTCGTCGTCGATCTTTGCCCCGGCGTGGTAACCCAGGGCCAGGGCAAGAAGAAAGAAACCGATTGTGGGTGCGGTGACGACGATCGAGCTGCCCATGTGCGGGATGATCTGGCGCAACGCGATGACTTCGGCGCCAAGCGAGCAGAAGCCTTCAATGAAGACAATGAGGAAGAGCAGCAGACGTGGCATGCGGGAGTGTGCGCCGGGCGGAGTAAGCCGGCACTATACTCCAGCAGCACCTTCACGAAGGAATCGGGGCAGGAGTTCGGGCGGCAACTGCAGCCGGTGGAGCAGGGTTTCGCGGCTGATGTGCAGCAGGTCCTGGACGGCTTTCAGGTCATCCGGTATGGCCGGGTCAGCCCAGCCATCGATCGAGTGGCGAGCGAGGTTGACAGCCAGTTTCACGTTCTGCACCCTGGACAGATGCGCGTTGCCGTCGTCGATCAGCGTCGTCAGCAGCTCGGGTAGATGCCAGGCGTGGCAGAGCGCCAACTGCAGTTCGGCCAGCGGAAACCCGAGCACCTCCTGCTGCACGCTGGCGCTTCGCAGTGATCTGTCGGCCTGCAGCCGCGAGCGAATCTCGATTGCCAGATCCGGCGCAAAGCACCATAGCAGGATCTCTGCGAGGTCATGCAGCAGCGCGGCGAGAGCCACTTCCTCAACGTTCATGTCATGCCGCGCGAACGCCCACTCGTGGGCGTAGCGTGAGGCACGTTGTGTGCGCAGGATCACCTGCAGTACGCCGAGCAGGGCCTGCGGCTGACCGCTGAGCATGCCCTCGAGCGTCAGCGGCCGGTCGAACTGCCGGAAAAAAGGGTCGACGCCGAGCATCATCACCGCGCTGGCGATATTCGTGATGTCGCTTTGCAGGCGGCGACGGCTGCCAGCCTGAATGTAGGCCAGGACGCGGATGGCCAACAACGGGTCCTGTAGCACGATGTCAGTGATGTCGCGGCCGTTGACCCGGTCGATATTCTGACGCGCCTCGTCGAGGCGGCGCGCCGTCTGGCGTAGAACGGGCATTTCTCTGCCGCTGACGAAGGCCAGCCAGCCAGCCAGGTCGCGGGGCGGGTGCTTGTCGAACATGGGTGTCGCCTTCAACAAGGGCGTCCGAAGAATGCGTTGACAGCGGAACAGCTTCCCTTGCCGCTGTCCAGCGCGATCAGGCAGATGGTAGTCCCAGCCTCGTCAGCCTGCAAGCTGCCGGTGGCGGTTTGCCTGAAAGGTCAAAAGCGCTCCCCCGTCCGCAGGTAGCGCCATTGCCCGGGAGCCAGCTTGCCAAGCGATACGCTGCCAATCCGGACGCGTTTGATGTCGGTCGCCCGCAAGCCCACCTGCTCGCACATGCCCTGGATCTGTCGCTTCCTGTTTTCGTGCAGGACCAAGCGCAATTGCTGCTCACTCAGCCAGGACACCTCCGCGCGCAGCAGTTTGACCTTGTCGAGCGACAGGCCATACCGGAGCAGCTCCAAGCCACCCGGCAGCAACTCACCCTCGACGCGGACATGGTATTCCTTCTCCAGCCTGGAATCGCCACCAGTCAGTCGGCGGGCGACGCTACCCTCTTGGGTAAACACCAGCATGCCACCCTCCTCGGGCTCAAGTCTGCCGGCCAGAGCCAACCCGCGCAGGTGGCCGACCTTGAAACGGAGCGGGCAGCCGTCTTCCGGCCAACGGTTCTCGGCACGGATCGATTCGACCGGGTTCTCGCGCCCGTTCCCTGCCGGCGCATCGAGATCGCCGCACGGAATCTTGTTGAACAGGATGGTGACGCTTTCCGTCTGATGCTTGCTCGCCGCCTCCTTGACCTGGATCCTGGCCTTCGGGTTCACCCGCGCACCAAGCGTCGTGATGACGACGCCGTCCACCGTCACCCAGCCATTTTCGATCCACTCGTCAGCTTCGCGCCGCGAACACTGGGCCTGTGCGCTCACCAGCTTCGACAGCCGCGGTGACTCCTTCGCCAGACCACGTTGACTACTGGCCGCGGCGGCTGGCGCTTCAGCCGGCGGCGTCGGTCGCGACCCCTGCGGTGCCGGAGGGAAGGCACGCGCGCCGGTGCTGCGTGCTATTCCACGTTGCGGATGTTTTTTGGCAGCTTTCGTGGCCGGCAGAATCGGTGCTGCCGGCGAGACATCCGCGACCGGGGTTGGCGGAAGCGCCTCACGCTCGGTGCGTTGCGGCGCCGGAGGGAAGGCGCGCACGCCGGTGCTGCGCGCTATTCCACGTTGTGGATGGTTTTTCGCAGCTTTCGTGGCTGGCGGAGTCGGTGCTGTCGGCTTGCCGTCAGCCGGCTGCTGCGTGGCATGCTTCGATGTCGGAGAACCGCCGCGAATCGGCCGGCGCGCAGGCGCCCTCGCTTCGCCGGGAGCAGCAGAGCTGGCGGGTCTTTTCGGTAGCTTCAGGGTCGCGCGGGACATGGCATGGCTTTTCGTCGGGTCGGGGCGCGTAGTTTACGCCAGAACTTACCGCGGCCGCGCTCGGAATTGCCTGCCGCCATCCCTCCTGTGCTAACGCGGCGGGGGTGGTGGGGGTGCGCCACGCGGCGGTGGCGGTGGTGGTGGGCTGCCACGTGGCGGTGGGGGGGGTGGTGGAAGAGCGGTGGCAGCAAAGGGCCGGCCAGCGTTCGCATTCTGTAGTGAATAGCCACCAATCAGCGGCACCTTGTGACCGCGCGAGTACATGCACTGCACGTAGCTCTGGTCGTACCGCTGCTGCAGGGCATAGCTCGATGCATTGCTGGCCGCGACTCCGCTGGTACTGCCAACGAGCAGGCCAACACCGGCGCCAACGGCGGCACCACTCGACCCATCGACAGCGGCACCAACCGCAGCGCCAACTGCCGTTCCCAGCACGGCGCTCGCCACGCCGGCATCGACGGCCGCCGTTTCAGGGGTTCTCGGACTGATCATCTGGCGCGCATAGTCCTTGCACATGGCGTCGTCGGCGCGGAACTGCGCGAAGCTCTGGCCCGTTCCCGGCAGGGTCATCACGCTCGGACCCTCCGGTGGCAGACTGACACAGGCGGTTAAGATGAGGATCAACAGCGGTGGGCTATGGCGGAGGCTGGGCATCACGGGGCGGTTCCTGGTGGCAAGACATCTGGTCGGCGCGGATCATCGCCCGGGGTACGTACCAGTGCGCGGTCAACACCTGCTTGAAACACTTAATAACGCAGGCGGCGCCCAAAGGCTGACGCGTTTCGAAAGCCTGTTCACCCGCGACCAGCATTGGCCGTCTGATCCGGGCGCAGTTCTCCCGCTGCCAGTCGCGCATTGGCGCGGGCACTGAACCGGAAAACAGAGGGTGTTGGCGCTTGCGGTTTCTGGTACGCTGCTGGCGACAGAGCTGTGGGCGTGATGACCGGGCAACGAACCGTCGGCTGCACTGCTGTGATGCAGTCGGCCGACGGCCCGTGATTGTGGGCACACCGTGATTCTCGCATGAAGCTGAACGACGGGGCTGCCGAGCAGCCCTTGACACGCACCAGACGCGGCGGGCCTTCCGCGCTGGGAATCGACCTTGATCTGACTGCCGTCATGCCACAACATCCGGAAAGCGCCATCGGCAACCTGGCCGACCTTCAGGAGGGACAGATCGCGCTGTCGCGATTCATCGTACAGCGCGACGCTGGCCTGTATGTCAGTCTTTCGCGGCTGGAGTCGGCCACCGACTTTTCCGACTTCGTCAATCGCGTCTTCGCGTCGGGCCTTTACTTCCGGGGGCTTGATTACCCCCGCTTCCTTTCCCTGCTCTACGACGATCCCATCGGCGTTGGCATGAATGCCGGCGAGGAGGTATTCCTGGCGGCCGACATCACATCGCTCCGGCCGGAGCGCCAGGCGCTGTACCAGGCGCCGCTGATCGAAAACGGCGAAGCAGCCTATCTCTTCGAGCCGCGTTATCGCGAAGAAGAAAGTGATCAGGCGTTTGTCGAGCAGGGTGAAGACCTCGCTCAGCCAGTCTCGGACCGCGGCCACCAACCAGCCGAGACACGGGTTTACCTCGACGTCGACGAATTCATCGCCAGTGCCTGGACAAAAGGCGTGCGCTTCGGTATCGACGTCGTGGTGGTGCGCGAAGGGATCGAACTCGACAAACCCGCGCGCCGGGTGGTTGCCCGCAGCCGGCCATGTGTTCCCGGCAAGGATGCCGAGATTGTCGAACAGGCACCTGGACTTCGCCGCAACAACGCACCCCGTCGGCTGCTCGGGGATCGAGTCGACCTTCGCCAGTTCGAAACTCGCTACCCGCAAGTCGCCGCCGGAATACGCCTGGTCAAAAAGACGCCGCGCACGCCGGGCCTCGACGGCTGGGACATCAGTGGCGAGCCGCTGCCGGCACCGTTGCCCAAGGACTGCGACCTGGAGAGCCTGGCCGGCCCCGGGACCCGCATCAACCGGGAGGCGGATGGCGAATACCTGCTGGCCTCGGTCTGTGGCTTTCTCAATATCGACCGGCGCAGCAACCAGTTCTCGGTTGCCGACAAGATCGTCAGTCACGAGGGCGTCAGTGTGCGCACCACCGGCGACCTCCTGCTGACCGGCGAAGTGTACGAGCAGCACGGCGAGATCCAGGAGAAGCGGGTCGTCCAGTGTCGCAGCATCACGGCTTACGCTGACGTTTTTGGCAACATCGTTTCGAGCGGCGGGGTGGTCTGCCTGAAGCACAATCTGGTCGGCGGCAGTGCCAGCAATGATGAAGGCGACATTGTCGTCGAGGGCATGGCTTCCGGCGCGACGCTGACCGCACACCACGGATGCATCACTGTCCGGCAAGCGGACAACTGCGTGCTTCTGGGTCGCCAGGTAGTTGTCGGGCAAGCGACGAACTGCGCCATCGTCGCCGATGAGGTGACGCTCGATGTTTCGGAGGCCTGTGGTGTGGCCGCCAGGGCGATAATCGTGCAAACTGCTCGTTCGCGGCGCGAGCTTGACACCGTTTTGCTGCTCCTCCTGCCTGACCTGTCCACGTACGCGGCACAGATCGCTGCCCTGGAGAAGAAATGTGCGGCGCTGGACAAGGAAATTGCCGAGCATCGTTCCCGGATCGATGCCTTGCGCAGCGAGAAGGAGGTCGCCAGTTACCTGCTACTGGCGGGGAAGCTGCGCCGCCAGGAAGTCACCCTGAGTGCGGAGCAGCAAGTTGGCTGGCGCAGGCTCTCGGCCCTGGTCGCACCCGTTTTGCGGACGATGTCTCAGTTGGCGGAAGTGGCCAGGGAGCTGGATGGCAATTTGAATGCCCTGCGCAGCCAGCACAACGAAGTAACCGCGGCCAGGGAACAGGCCTGCAGCGGTATCGCCTGTACGGTCGAGCGCGTCGAAGGGGAAACGCGGGTCAGTACCTTGTTGCTGCGCTTGGCCGATACCCCGCTGAGCGCTCTGCCCGGCAAGGACCTGAAGGCGAGACTGCGCAGAACCGATCCGGCCACCCGGCTGCTGTTTTCTGGGACCGCCGGCCACTTTGCCTGGAGTTACCGCCCGCCGTCGGCCTGAGTGCCGGTGCGGTCGAGGGCGGGCGCGAACTCGACGGCTGGTACTACGCCTCCGCTACCCGCCGGGCGATGTGTTCAAGCGCTTCCTCGATCTGATCGATGAGGATCAGGCAGAGATCCCCGCCTGCAGTTCGGCCAGAGCGCTGTCGATGGCCAGAAACTCGCCATGGATCTCCCGGATCTCCGAGGTTCGTTCAGCGTCCTTCAGACCCTCCTGCAACAACGCAAGCACTTCGCCATCGGCACGACCCCGTTGGCACTGGTCCTGATAGAGCACAACCCGATCGAAAGCGCCACCCAGGATCTGCGTTTGCTGGCGGATGTCCTCGTCGCGCCGGTCGCCGGCACCGCTGATGACCACCGAGCGCTTGGCACCCGCCGCCGACGGCAGGTTGTCGATGGCGTCAACCAGCGCCTGAATGGCGTCCGGGTTATGCCCGTAATCGGCAATCAAGGTCGCCCCGCGATAGCTGAAGACGTTGAAACGTCCGGGTGCGGTCGCGGCGTCGTTGACGAAACTGGCCAGTCCCCGCTCGATGATCGCCCAGTCCAGCCCCAGGGCCCAAACGGCGGCGATCGCCGCCATGGCATTCTCGACCTGGAAGCCAATGGCGCCGGCTTGTGTCACGGAATCTCCGCCAGCGCGATGCGGTACTCAATACCGCCTCCGGAGGCGACGATCGAATCGCCATCGCGATAGACGACCCGTTTGCGCTGGGCGCGGTGCATCGCCATGACCGGATGGTTCCGGTCACAGGCGAAGTAGGTCACGCTGCCGGGGCACGAATCGGCCATCCTCACGACCATCGGATCGGCGGCGTTGAGCACCGCAACACCGCTCCCCGGCCGAACGTTGTTGACGATCACGCGCTTGACGACCGAGAGATCCTCGACCGTGCTGATGTAGGATAGTCCCAGATGGTCACCGAGGCCGATGTTCGTAACGACGGCGACATCACAGCGGTCGAAGCCGAGCCCCTCACGCAGGACACCACCGCGCGCCGTCTCGAGCACGGCGGCGTCGACGCCAGGGTGCAGCAGGACGTTTCTGGCGCTCTTCGGGCCGCTGCAGTCACCGGTATCGATGCGCCGACCCTCGATATAGACGCCGTCGGTCGTCGTCATGCCGACGCGCAGACCTTGCTGGCCAAGGATGTGGGCGATCAGGCGCACGGTTGTCGTCTTGCCGTTCGTTCCGGCGACGGCAACAATAGGAATCCGTCCATCATCGCCGGCGGCAAACATGTTGGCAATGATCGCCTCGCCCACCGGCCGCCCCTTGCCGAACGACGGCTGCAGGTGCATGCGCAGTCCCGGCGCCGCGTTGATTTCGACGATGCCGCCGCCCTGGTCTTCAAGCGGCCGCAGGACGCCGTCGCAGACGACATCGACGCCGGCAATATCGAGGCCGATCGTCTGCGCCGCCGCGACCGCCTGAGCCGCGAAATCGGGATGCACGTCATCGGTGACGTCGGTTGCCGTGCCGCCGGTCGACAGATTGGCGTTGTTGCGCAGGACCACGCGCTGGCCTCTCGCCGGGATCGATTCCGGCGTGAGGCCAGCGCTGGTCAGGCGCGCCAGCGCCACCTCGTCGAGTCGGATTCTGGTCAGCGACGTGGCGTGGCCTTCGCTACGTCGTGGATCCTGGTTCACACGCTCGACCAACTGGCGAATGTTGCGCACGCCATCGCCGATGACCAGCGGTGGATCCCGTCGGGCGGCAGCGATCAGCTTGTCGCCAACCACCAGCAGTCGGTAGTCGTGGCCGGGAATGTAGCGCTCGACGAGGACTTCGTCACTGACTTCAAAAGCGATCGCGTAGGCCGCTTCAATCTGCTCACGCGTACTCAGATTGACCGCGACCCCCTTGCCCTGGTTGCCATCCTGTGGCTTGACGACGACCGGTCCGTCGATCTCGCAGGCGGCTGCCCAGGCGTCCTCGGCGCTGAGCACCGGCCGACCAGTGGGTACCGGGACCCCGGCAGCGTGCAGCAGAACCTTGCTCAGCTCCTTGTCCTGGGCGATCGATTCGGCGACCGCGCTGGTACGATCGGTTTCCGCTGCCTGAATCCGCCGCTGGCGGCTGCCCCAGCCGAACTGCACCATGCTCCCCTCGGTCAGCCGACGGTAGGGGATGTTGCGCGCCGCTGCCGCATAGACGATTGCCCCCGTACTTGGTCCCAGACGCACATCCTCGTCGAGTTCGCGCAAACGGTCGAGCGCCTCGTCGAGTTCGAAAGGCTTGTCGTCGACAGCCGCTGAGCAAAGGTTCTGGGCAAGTTCGAAGGCCAATCGGCCAACCGCCTCTTCGCTGTATTCGACGACCACCTGGTAGGTACCCGCTTCAGTGGTCTGCGCCGTTCGGCTGAAAGTCACCGGGCATCCCGCCTGTGCCTGCAGCCCCAGTGCGGCAAACTCCAGTGCCTGGGCCATCGATACCGCTTCCTCATGACCGAGCGGTCGCAGCATGGCCAACTCGGGGAAGCGCTCACGCAGGCGGTTCTCGAAGCCCGGCAGGTGGTCGATGTTGCACTCGACTTCGGTGCAGCAGACGATTGCTTCAATCGCCGTATGCCGGCTCCAGAGATTGGGACCGCGCAGAGCGCGGATACGCGAGACTTCCATGAACAGTTTCCTCTTTCTGGTTCAGTGCGGATGCCGGCGGCCGTGCCCGGATCCCTGCTGGTGGTTTCGGTTCAGACGACGGTGAAGGTTTCCAGCCCGGTGCGTATCAGTTCCGGACCGACGCCCAGGGCCCAGGCCGCAGCCGTGGCCGCGAGGACATTTTCGACCTGGAAGCCGAGCTGCCCGCCGTCGGTCAGCGGAATGCCCTTCAGGCTGACGATCGGCGTCTCGTACTCGCCGCTGGCCAGTACCACCCGGCCGTTGCGTACGAAGACTGCGCGCTTGCCCTGCGCCCGGTGTTCGACGATCGTCGGCAACTCGGGATCGGCAGCAAAGAAGATCACTTCGCCGTCGCACAGGGCAGCCATCTCGACCAGCATGGGCTGATTCGCATTGAGTACGGCAGCACCCGCCGGGAGCACCAGATCGACCTGGGTACGCAGGACGGTGAATACCTGTTCGGGCGTGTTGACATCGTAGCGACCAAAGTGCCGCGGCGCGTCGACATTGGTGACCACGCCGACCTGGCAGCGGTCATAGGCCAGGCCTTCGCCAAGGATGGTATCGCTGCCGTTTTCGAGAACGGCGGCTTCGACGGAGCGATTCATCAGGATCCGGTTTGCCGATCCCCAGTTCGCGCAGTCGCCCTTGTCGATGCAGCGCCGGTCAACGAACAGGCCGGCGCTACAGGCCAGACCCGTATGCTTTCCGGATAGCGCAAGCAGGCGGGCGATCAGTCGGGCGACGGTGGTCTTGCCCAGGCTGCCGCTGACGCCGACCACCGGGATGCGGCCGTCGTCCCCGTTGGGGAACAATTCATCGACAATGGCGCGACCGACCGGGCGTGGCTGGCCGCTTTCTGGCTTGAGGTGCATCAGCAGGCCAGGACCGGCATTGACCTCGACAATCGCGCCGCGTTGGCCATCGAGCGGCTGCGAAATGTCTTCACAGACCAGGTCGACGCCGGCGATGTCGAGTCCGACGATACGCGCGGCGAGCGAGGCGGTGGCCGCCGTCTCCGGGTGCACGAGGTCGGTGACATCATCGGTGTGGTTGCCGCTGCGCACGATCAGGACCTCGCGACCCGCCGGCGGGATCGAATCCGGCGCAAACCCCTGCCGTGAAACCTCGAGCCGGGCAACCGGGTTGTCGGCCAGGGCGATGATGTCGAGCGGGAATTCCTCAGCGGCACCGCGTCGCGGGTCGGAGTTGATCTGGCTGTCGATCAGTTCGTCGATCGTCGAACGGCCATCACCGATGACCCGGGCGGTCTCGCCGCGTGCGGCGGCGACCAGCTTGCCGCCAATGACCAGCAGGCGATGCTCCGAGCCACGCACATAGCGTTCGACGATGACGCCGCTGCCTTCGACGACCGCGGCGGCATAGGCCGACTCGACCTCTTCGCGCGCGATCAGATTGGTGAACACGCCGCGGGCGTGGTTGCCGTCGGATGGCTTGACGACCACCGGCAGCCCGATCTCCTCGGCCGCTTCCCAGGCATCTTCGGCACTATCGACCAGGCGCCCCTCGGGGACCGGCACGCCACACGATTTCAACAGCATCTTGGTCAGATCCTTGTCGCGCGAGATGCCCTCGGCGATGGCGCTGGTGCGGTCGGTTTCGGCGGTCCAGATGCGTCGGCTGCGCGCGCCGTAACCCAATTGCACGAGGTTGCCGGTGGCCAGCAGGCGGATTGCCGGTATGCGACGATCCTTGGCGGTCGCCGCTTCGACGATGCAACCGGTACTCGGCCCGAGCAGCTTGCGCTCGGCCATGTCGGCCAGGCGCTCGACGGTGGCGGGACATCGAAAGGCCGGTCCTGGATGGCGGCCAGCAGCAGGTCGCGGCCGGCATGCAGGCAGGCGCGGGTGACGTCCTCGTGCCAGGCACGGACAACCACCTTGTAGACACCGCGCGTCGAGGTTTCCCGCGCCTTGCCGAAGCCACCGGGCATGCCGGCCAGGTTCTGCAGTTCGAGCGTGATGTGTTCGAGCATGTGGGCCGGCCAGGTGCCCTCCTGCACCCGCCGCAGGAACCCGCCGGGCTCGCCATAGCTGCAGCGGTGCTCGCTCAGCGATGGCAGCAGAGCCGTCAGGCGCTCGTAGAAACCGGGGATGGTGTTCGAAGGAAAGTCTTCGAGTTCGCCGATATCGACGACCGCTTCGATGACCGGACGGTAGGTCCAGATGTTCGGACCCCGCAGGTAGCGGATTTCAAGGAACTTGATGTCTTTCGTTTTCATGGCGTCAGTCCAGGCACGGGAAGGTTGGCGCAGAGCAGCGCGGCACAGGCGGAAGGCAAGCGGACAACAGGCCAGGCCCGGATTATCGTCGGTATAACGCGGCATTCATCAATCGGCTGACCGACCAGCGAAACGATGCCGAAATGGCCGTCGCCGGCTCACAGGAAGCGGTCCAGAATTCGCCGGCTGTGCTGGTCGAGCGCGAGCGGTCGCGAATCAGGAAGTGGATGCCATGACTGTCGGCGATCAGCAATGCCGGTGGCGTCAGGCGGCGGATGTCCTCTTCGCCCTTGAGGACGAAACGGGTTGCCGGGCCGCGATCGGTTTCGACCTGCCAGGTGCTCGGCGTGGCGAAGCTGCGACGCTGACGATGCGCGTGATTTCGGCATGAACTCGCGCTGCGCCAGTTCGGCTTCGACCAGGGTGCGCAGCTCGTCCGGCAGGTCGCCAAGCTGGTCGATCCAGGCCAGTTCGTGGCCATAGGGGTCGACCAGGCGCGACGCCATCGTCGGCCGCGCTGATCGGGAAGGCGCGCACCGGCACCACGCCGACGTGGACCTCGCCGTCGCTGCCGGTCAACTCGAGCCGGCCAAAGGCATTGCGGCGCAATTGATAGTCGGCTGCGTCGCTCATTCGCGGTCTCCCTCGTCCTTGGGATCGATTTCCATTCGGCGCAGCTCGTCTTCGGTGTCGACGTTGCGGGCCTGCGCCTGGTAGAGGCGGTAGTAATGGCCCTCGCAAGCCATCAGCTCGTCGTGGCTGCCGACCTCGACGACGCTGCCGCGGTCGAGAACGACCAGGCGATTGGCGTCACGCAGGGTGGACAGGCGGTGGGCAATGGCAATCGTCGTCCGTCCGCGCACCAGGTTGTCGAGCGCCTTCTGGATTTCCTTCTCGGTCGTCGTGTCGACCGACGAAGTGGCCTCGTCGAGGATCAGGATGCGCGGGTCGATCAGCAGCGCGCGGGCGATCGAAATCCGCTGCCTTTCGCCGCCCGACAGCGCCTGGCCGCGTTCGCCGACCAGCGAGTCATAACCATGCGGCAGGCGCAGGATGAACTCGTGCGCGTGCGCGGCGCGCGCCGCCGCGACAATCTCGGCGCGTGAGGCCTCGGGTTTGCCGTAGGCGATGTTCTCGGCAATCGTGCCGAAGAACAGGAAGGGCTCCTGCAGCACCAGGCCAATGTGTTTGCGGTATTCGGCAACCGGCAGCGAACGGATGTCCACGCCATCGATCAGGATGGCGCCTTCGGTGACATCGTAAAATCGGCAGATCAGGTTGACCATCGTGCTCTTGCCGGAACCGCTGTGCCCGACCAGGCCGACCATCTCGCCGGGTTCGATGACCAGATTGATGTCGCGGGTGACGCTGCGCGTGCCGTAGCGGAAGCCGACGCTGCGCAACTCGATGCGGCCGGAAACCTTCGGCAGGTGCACCGGGTTGATCGGCTCGGGAACGCTCGAAACATGGTCGAGAATGTCGAAAATACGCTTGGCGCCCGCGGCCGCCTTCTGCGTCACCGAGACGATGCGGCTCATCGAGTCGAGGCGCAGGTAGAAGCGGCTGATGTAGGCCAGGAAAGCGGTCAGCACGCCGACCGTGATCTGATCGCCGGCGATCTGCCAGATACCGAAAGCCCAGACGATCAGCAGGCCGATTTCGGTCAGCAGCGTGACGGTCGGCGAGAACAGCGACCAGACCTTGTTGACCCGGTCGTTCACTTCCAGGTTGTGCACATTGGCGGCGCGGAAACGCGCGGCCTCGCGGCTCTCCTGGGCAAAGGCCTTGACCACGCGGATGCCGGGAATCGTATCGGCAAGCACGTTGGTCACTTCTGCCCAGATGCGGTCGACGCGCTCGAAGCCGGTACGCAGTTTCTCCCGCACGACGTGGATCAGCCAGCCGATGATCGGCAGCGGCAACAAGGTCACCGCCGCCAGCCAGGGATCGATCGACACCAGGATCGCCGTCGTCATGACGATCATCAGCACATCGGTCGCGAAATCGAGCAGGTGCAGCGAAATGAAGATGTTGATCCGGTCGGTCTCGGAACCGATCCGCGCCATCAGGTCGCCGGTCCGCTTGCCGCCGAAGTACTCCTGCGAGAGCTTCAACAGATGCTCGTAGGTGGTGGTGCGCAGGTCGGCGCCAATACGTTCCGAAACCAGCGCCAGAATATAGGTCCGTCCCCAGCCAAGCACCCAGGCGACCAGCGACGCGCCGAGCAGGCCGGAGAGATAGAGGGCCACCAGGGCGGGGTCGATCGGCTGGCCATTCTGGTAGGGGATCAGCACCTTGTCCATCATCGGCATGGTCAGGTACGGTGCGACCAGCGTTGCGGCAGTGGTCAGCAGGGAGAGCACGAAACCTAGGATCAGTTGCCCCTTGTAGGGCCTGGCGAAGCGACCCAGGCGCAGCAGCGTCCAGGTCGAAGGCGGTTCGTGGATCTCCTTGCTGCAGGCCGGGCACTCCTCCTGCCCGGCGAGCAGAGGCGTTTCGCACTTCGGGCAGAGCGCCAGAGCAGACGGTGGCGGCACTTCGCCGGTGACCCGGAAGGTGAGCTGCCGCATGAAATGGTCGACCAGACGTCCGGCGGCAATGTCGCCGCCCAGTGTGTAACGCCAGCTCGCCAACAAGGCATCGGTGTCGCAGAGTTCCAGCGTTCCGACGCCGGAATGGTCGCGACGGCTGAGGGTCAGTCCGGGCCGGTAAGTCCAGCTTTGCCAGTGGCGGTCGTCAGCCGACAGGACCAGCAGGCGTTCGCTGCTGACCACCAGGATGCCGCTGGCGAAGCGCAGGCTGGCGTCGAGATCGATCTCGAGCCAGGCGACGATTGCTTCGTCATCAGACATCTGGCTGGCCAGCTGCGCCGACCAGGCGGCCGGTGGGGTCGTTGGCGACAACCCGGCAAGCGCCGGGCCGTGGGCTGTCGATGCGAGAACGGGTTGGGTCATGGCTTGGCCGCTTTTCGAACAAGGCTGCCGCAGGCAACCGTAACCGGCGAGTATACCCGTCTTGACGGTGCTGCCGAGGGGCACGCCAGCGGATCGACGATCCGTCGCATCAGACCCTGAGCCAATCGTTGGGCAAATGACGTTCCTGCTGCAGGCGAGCGATGGTCGGCAACAGATTCAGACCGGTCTCCTGCCGGCACTGATTCGCGCGCTTGATCAGCTCGTCGAAGCGGAGGTCGACCGGATCACCGGCGCTGGCGAAGGCGATCGTATTGCCGCTGTCGCAGGACGGAAAGACCAGCGCGCGGCCGTCGAAGGCCTGGCTGATGCGTTCGGCACTGGCCTCGAAGCCACGCTCGCGACCGAGCAGGTTGACTGCCAGCAATCCACTCTGGCTCAGGCGGGCACGACAGGCCTGGTAAAAGGGCAGGGTATCGAGCACGCCGGCGCGCGCGTGCCGGTCGAAGCCGTCGATCAGGATGTAATCATGCAGGCTGTCGCCCTTGAGCATGTACTCGGCTCCGTCAGCAATCAGCACGCGCAGCCGCAGCGGGTCGTCCGGCAGTTTGAAGTGCAGCCGGGCGACGATCTCCACCTGCGGATCGATCTCGACGACGGTGATCCTGGTTGCCGGCAGTCGGTGGTAGATGAACTTGGCCAGCGATCCCGCACCGAGACCGATCAGCAAGGCCTGGCGCGGCCATGGCGGGTCGCGCAGCAGCAATCCGGCCATCATCTCGCGCGTGTAGGGCAATTCCAGGGCATTGGGACGCTGCACGCGCATCGCACCCTGCACCCAGTCCGACGAAAAATGCAGGTAACGGACGCCGGCTCGCTCGCTGATCTCTATCGAGCTGCGCGCCATCAGGCGTTGCCGCAGCCGGTGGAGGCACAGGGGCAGCCGCCAGCGGGAGGCGATGACCCCGTCAGGGCTGCAGAAGACGACTGCGTCTTTCCTGCCATCGGTGTCTTCGGTCAAGTTGCGGTTTTTCAAGGAGGCGAGTCAAGGTTTTCGCCTCGCATTCTAGCGCATGGCCGGATCGCCCCGGTGCCGGCTGCGTTTCCCCGCGCGCCTGTCCGCTGCTGACGGGAGAGACTACGGCCAGGCGGGAACGAGAGTTCTTCTCTCTCGGGCCCGCTGACCGCCGCTGACCGCCACCGAGCGCAAGGCGATGATCAGGGCCTCGCCGTTGCTGACCACCTACGGTGCTCCGGTCGACCGCGTATGGGCCTGCGAATTGCTACGCGGCAAGCCGGCCAGCACCCAGCCCGCCCCCGGCGCCGCCAACGACTGGGGCAACCACGGCGGCGGGCAGACGCAGCGGCGACCCGCCCCGAAACTGCGCGAGAGCGCCCTAGCGCCGCATCAGGAGTCCGGCGGCCCCGGCGAAATCCTCACCGGCAGCACCGGCCGGCGCGGGCCGCAGCGAAGGGGGGATCGAAGCGGTCGCCAGCAGCGCCGCACGTGGCAAGGCCAGCAGCGTCGGCGGTGGGATCGGCAACCAGATCCTGCGCGGGATGCTGGGGTCGATACTTGGGGACGGCGCTGAAACAGGGCGGCCTCACGCCAAAAATCGAAGTCTGTCCTCCACTACTCGCGTCAATGTCAATCTCTCGCTACCATCACCACTACAGGCTTCACGGCTGGTGGGTTTCGATCTATCCGGACGCTACTGAATTGCGCGGCCCCTTTGTATCGGTTGCGGATCAAATCGCTGTTGCCGGTCGCCGAGCAGCGAGACTATCATTGCGTCTGTCATGACTTCGGAAACTTGCCATGCCCACCGTGCTTGAACCTTGCGAACCCGCTGCCCCGCAACTCATACGCTTGGCGCTTGATCACTTGGCCTCAGCTCTGCCACGTGGCGCCCGGGTAATCGTTTTCGGCTCCCATGCCGCGGGAAACGCCCGTGCCGACAGCGATATCGACATTCTGATCATCGAACCCGAGGTCAAGGACCGCGCTGCGGAAATGATCCGCCTTTCTGCGCTGCTGGGCCGACAACTCATTCCGGCAGATGTCGTGGTGATGAGCAGCGAAATGTTCGGCCGGCAGTGCGAAATTCCCAATACGCTGGCCTGGCGGGTAGCGCGGCAAGGCATCGAGTATGCACTCGTCCACTGACTACGCAGCCGCCTTATTGAGCAAAGCCCGCGACGACGGCTATGTCGTTCGTAGCCTGTCGGCCGATGCCGGCGCACCGAATTGGGTCATCGGCTTTCATGCCCAACAGGCGGTCGAGAAATCGGTCAAGTCGGTATTGACCAGACATGAGATCGAATTTCCGAGAACGCACAACCTCTCGATGCTGATCGAATTACTGCGGCGTCACGCAATCACCCTGCCACCAGACGCCGATGGCCTCGCTCGCCTGACGCCGTTTGGTGTGGCGCTGCGCTGCGCTATGACGATACCGCCGGCGAAGATGAACTGATAGTTCAGCGGGAGTGGGCAGTGGACGTGTTGTCACGCACGCTCGATTGGTCGGCGTCACCCTAAAAACCGTGTCCCCAAATAACACGCTCGACACCGGGCCGAATCTTGAAGTCGGCATCAACCATTCGTATGTTTGTACGAGCGAGCGTCGCGGCTTGGTCTGAGGGAAACCGGGGGTAATGCAGATTGTCAATTTCTTTGACAATCTGCATTACCCCATCCGAGCTGACCGCATGATTCCTCGTCTTGCGGCGCCGCGCCTCGTAGAACTGGCCAGCTACTATCCTATCGTCGCCATTACCGGGCCGCGTCAGTCCGGCAAGACCACGCTTGCTCGCGCGACATTTCCGGACCAACCTTACGCCAGCCTCGAAGACCCCGACGTGCGCGCACTCGCCGCCACCGACCCGCGCGGTTTTCTCGCCCAGTATCCCGACGGCGCCGTTATCGATGAAGCTCAGCGCGTCCCCGACTTGTTCTCCTACCTGCAAACCCGCGTCGACGGGGACCGGCGCACCGGGCTGTTCGTGCTCACCGGCTCGCAGCAGTTCGGTCTGATGGAACGGATTACTCAATCGCTCGCCGGGCGCGTTGGCCTGCTGCACCTGCTGCCCTGCGCTTTCGACGAGATCGCCGAAGCGCAGCCCGGCGGCGGCCTGGAGGATTGGCTCTGGCGCGGCTTCTATCCGCCGCTGCACGACCGCGCCATCCCGCCCCATGGCGGGTTTTCCATTGAATGCAAGTCCGGGTGCACCGTCGCGGGAGACTGGTTCGCCCCGCTGGAACGTTTTGCCGCCCTGGCTGGCGCGCCATCGGCCGCGCCATGGATCTCGCGTTCGCTTGACCCTATCCGGTCAGGCGTATTCCGGCTGGAAGGCCTGCTCCGGATTGGTCACCGGTCCGTCACCGCGCCAGTATGGCGAGAGCTTCCTGAGCTTGGCGATCACCGGCGGGACGGCGGCGATGACGCGGTCCACTTCCTCCTCGGTGTTGTAGCGCGACAGCGAGAAGCGGATCGTGCCGTGGGCCGCGGTGTAGGGGATACCCATCGCACGCATGACATGCGACGGTTCCAGAGACCCCGAGGTGCAGGCCGAGCCGGAGGAGGCAGCAATCCCCTGCTGGTTCAGGAGCAGCAGAATCCCTTCGCCTTCGACATACTCGAAGGCAATGCTCGACGTATTCGGCAGACGGTAGAGCGTGTCGCCGTTGACGAAGGCGTTCGCTACCCTGGCGAGAATCCCGCGCTCCAGGCGGTCACGCAGGCGCTTGACCGTCGTGTTCTCCGCCGCAATGCATTGCCGGGCGAGCTCACAGGCAACGCCGAGGCCAACGATCGAGGCCGAGTTCTCGGTACCTGCGCGGCGGCCACGCTCCTGGTGGCCGCCGCGCAGGAGTGGGCGGAAGCGGGTATTGCGGCGCACATAGAGCACCCCGATGCCTTTCGGCGCGTGCAGCTTGTGACCGGACAGCGAGAGCATGTCAATCTTCGTGCTCTTCAGGTCAATGGCGACCTTGCCGACGGCCTGCACCGCGTCGGTGTGGAACAGGATGCCCTTCTCGTGCGCCATCTCGGCCATCTCCTCGACCGGAAAGAGGGTGCCGGTTTCATTGTTCGCCCACATCGCCGAAACGATCGCCACGCGGTCGTTGAGCAGCGACCGGTATTCGTCGAGGTCGACGCGCCCCTTGCGGTCGACGCGCAGGCGATGGACGACGTAGTCTTCCTTCTCGAGGTAGGCGCACAGGCTGAGGATCGCCGGATGCTCGACCACGGTGGTGATGACCGTTCGCCGATCCGGGTTGGCCTTGAGTGCCGAGAGAATGGCCGTCGAGTCGGACTCGGTACCGCAGGAGTTGAAGACAATTTCGCTGTCGTGAGCGGCGCCAAGCAGCGACTGAACCTGCATCCGAGCCTGCTTGATTGCCTTGCCGACCTCGGAGCCGAAGCTGTGGATCGAGGAAGCATTGCCGAACTGCTCGGTAAAATAGGGCAGCATGGCTGCCACGACAGCGGCATCGCAGGCCGTCGTGGCGTTATTGTCCATGTAGATCGGTTTCATGGCTTCTCCTGGGGAATGACGGTCAAGCGCGGGCCAGCGCGGCAACCGGGAGCACCTGCACCAGTTCGCCCAGGGCTTCGATGAGTTTCTGTTGCACGCCGCCGAGGGTGGCGGCTTCCATCGAGCATCCACGGCAGGCGCCGGTGAGCTCGACGTAGATCTTCTTGCCATCGACCTCGACCAGGGTGACATCACCGTGGTCACGCTGCAGCGAGGGGCGGATCGCCTCCAGCGTCTCCTCGATCTTGCGGATCCGCTGGTAGTTGGTCAGTTTCGGCTTGCCCGCCATTTCGCTGGCCGCCGGGCGAACCTTGGCGGGTTTCGCTTCACTGGCGTAGAGGCGGCCGTTGACAGCGATCAGGATGTCCTCGATCTTCTCGTGACACGCCGAACAGCCACCGCCGGCCTTGGTGTAGTTGGCCACCTCCTCGATCGTTCGCAGGGTGTTGGCGCGGACGGTGTGCTCGATCATCACGGCGTCGATGGCAAAGCATTTGCAGACCAGATCGCCTTCCTCGTGATCATCCTTCCAGGTCTCGCCGCGATAGTTGGCCACCGCGGCCTGCAGCGCCTCGCGTCCCATCACCGAGCAGTGCATCTTTTCCGGCGGCAGGCCGTCGAGGTAATCGGCGATGTCCTGGTTGCTGACCCGCAGCGCCTCGTCGAGCGTCTTGCCCTTGATGATCTCGGTCAGAGCCGACGACGATGCGATCGCCGAGCCGCAGCCGAAGGTCTGGAAGCGGGCCTCGTCGATGACCTCGGTCGCCGGGTTGACCTTCAGCATCAGGCGCAGCGCGTCGCCGCACTTGATCGAGCCGAAGTCACCGATGGCGTTGGCGCTTTCCAACGGGCCGGAATTGCGCGGATTGAAGAAGTGTTCGCGTACCTTCTCTGAATAGTCCCACATGCCGTTCCCCTCAAGCCTTGAACGACTGACCGCAGGAGCAGGCCCCGGAGACGTTCGGATTGTTGAACTTGAAGCCGGTCTGGGTGAGGCTGTCGACGAAATCGACGGTCAGGCCTTCGAGCATCGAACTGCTCATCGGGTCGACCAGCAGTTTGGCACCGGTACCGACATCGAATTCCAGATCGTCCTCGCTCTTGTCCTGTTCCAGCCGCAGCCCGTACTGCAGGCCGGCACAGCCGCCGCCGGAAACGAAGATGCGCAGACCGGCGACCGGCGTCTCGGTCGCCTTGATGAAGCGGTTGATCGCCCTGGATGCAGCGGGGGTCAGATTGATCATTGTGTACTCTCCTTCAGACAGGGTAGGTTTGGGGTTCCGGGTCTACCTACGCAAGCTTCGTACCAGCCCGTCATTGTGAGCCCAAGCACTTGATTTAAAGCGCATGTCCGGCTTTTCCAGTGAATGGGGAGGTTGTCGCAGACACGACACGCCGGCTGCCGCCAGGGTCGCTGGCAGGCGCGATGACGCCAATCCTCACCCCTCGGCAGGAGCATAGGTGTAGCAGTCCTTCGGACAGACGCGACCGCAGGCGCCGCAGCCGATGCAGTCGGCGCCATTGGCAATGGTCATCACCATCATCTCGTCGTCATCATCGGCATCGTCGTCGTCCGCGTCGGCCAGCAGCTGCTCGCTGCGCTCGACCAGATCGAGCACCGTGCGCGGACAGACCTTGTAGCAGCGGCCGCAGCCGATGCACTTCTTCGGATCGAGAAAGCTGACAAACTGCGGGACCCATTCGTCCCCACCGCGCGTGCGACCGGTAATCGTGGTCATGGTCCTAGCCTTTCTGCGCCGCCTGCAGGCGGGCGTTGGCGGCCGCCCAGGCCTGGCAGGCCGTGAGGGTTGCCTGTGAAATTTCCGGGAGTTCCTGCCAACCGGCAGGCAGCCTGTCCTCGACCAGATCGTGGAGTCTCGCGGCCTGCTCGCTGGCAATGCGTTTGAGCTTCTTCACTTCCCGGTCGAGTTCCCTGACTTCGTCTTCGCTCATCTTCGGTGCCCTCACATGCCGGCCACTTCAGGGAATCTGCCGATGATGCCGAGCGCCACGGCGAGGTGCTTGTCGGCTTCGGTCTTCATTTTCGACAGGGACTCGAAGCCGAAGCGGTGCACGTCGCGCAGCGTCCGATCCATCACCACCAGCTTGCCGACCGTGATCAGCGCGCGGCCGAAGCCCTCGTGGCTGATGTGCACGAAAGGCACCGCCATCTGGCCACATTCCTTCTCGATCAATACCGCAATCGCGTTGTGGAAGGCCTTGACGCGGGCCAGTGTCACTTCGTCGGGATCGCCGATGGTCGGGATCGCGCGCTTCTGTTCCTTGCTCAGCACGTAGCCAGAGAGTATTGCCGGCACCGGCTTGCCATCCCACTCGCCGTAAGTGTCGAGCGCGCGCGTCTGGCGCAGCATCTCCCGGATGAAGTCGGTGGCAAAGACGGGATCGTCGGCGGGCTCGATGGCCGATTCGGGGGCAAGCGTCAAGGTCATGGGTGTTCTCCGGGAAGTGATTGGGGCTGGCAGGTGATGGTCGCCGCCGGCCGCAGCCGGTCGGCGAGCAGCCGGCGGGAAAGCAGGCGGACGAGGAGGATGCCGACGGCCAGGCCAACCGCGGCACCGAGTGCCGCGGCGGTGTCGCCAGCGAATGACAGCAGGCGGCGCCGAGCAGCAGGGTCAGCGCCGGCAGCAGATAGCCGATCGCGACGCCGAGCGAGAACTGCGCTTCGCCAAGCGCGAGGGAGACGACGTCGCCAACCGCCAGACCGTCCGCTGCGGCGATACGAACCGACTGCTCGCGGCCGCTGCCGCAGACGCCCTGCGCCCGGCAGCCATGGCAGCTCGACGCCACCGCAAGCCGGACCTCGGCCGTGCCGTCGCGCACTTCGACCACCCGCCCGCGGGCTTCGAGCATGCCCGGCATCATTCGTCCCAGCCTTCGGCCAGCATGCGGTCGAAGCGGGCGCCATCATCCGGATGCGGGCGGATTGCTTTGTCGACCCAGGCCATGCCGCCTTCCCGAATCGCCAGGCTGATCTCTCGCAGCAGGCAATCGATCGCCACCTCGTCGTCGAGCCGGATGGGCTGGACGCCGGCGGCCAGCAGTTGCCTGACCGCCGACGCACCGGCAGCAAGGCAATAGACGGCGGCACAGCCAGCCAGCGTCGCAATCTTTGCCGGCAAGCGGTTTTCGTTGCCGTCCATCGCTTCCGGGGGGAACTCGGCGAGTTCGACCAGTTGCGCCCGCTCGCCGTCCAGCGCATAGATGGCGAAGCCCGCCGCCGCGCCGAAGTGCTGATTCACCGTGTTGCGATCGTTGCTGGCAAAGGCGACCCTTAGCATGCTCGGCACCTCGCTACTGGCCGACCAGGCCAGCGCCAGGCGGCGCCTGGTGTGGCGGACCGCTTTCGCTGCCGACCCGGTAAATGGATCGATGGACAGGCGTGTCATGGTGGTTCCCGAGAAAGAGATTGGCGACATCGAACAAGGCCTGACGTGCGCCGCGATAGCCGACCCAGGTGCGCGCATAGCCACCGACCCAGTCGTACTGCGGGAAGCCGGCGCGCAGCAAGGGCAACTGCAGGCGTTCGGCGCTCGGCACGGCGTGCGAATTGGCAACCATGAGCTGGGCGCGGTGCGCCCGTGCCTCGCGCTCGAGGTCCTCGAGATCGCCGATGCGCACCGACGCAGCCGGCAGTTCGGCCAGCACCTCGGACCGTGCCGCGGCCACGGCGGCAACGATTTCAGCACCGACCCCGTGGAGAAACTGGCCGAGTGCCAGCAGGAGGTCGGGGTCGCCGGCAATCGCGACGCGCAGGAACCCGGTCATGAAATGGGTATCGACCATCGCATCCTGCAGCTGCGCCCGCTGACGATCGACCGACGCCGGTACCGGCTGCCCGGAGATCTCCGCCAGCGCAAGGGTGAAGGCGTCGCCGGCATCGAGGCCCAGCAGATGGTCAAAGCGATAGTCCGGCACGCCACTGCGCGTCTTCAACAGATCGGCTGCCCGTTGCAGCGAGCGGCCGATGACCAGCGTCGCCGCTGCTTCACCGAGCGTTGCGAGATCGCCCGTCGACGTTCCGCCGAGCGTCAGCGGCGATGTGTCCTGATCGACCAGATGGCCGTCGAGCGAGTCGCCGATATCGGGCAGCACCAGCGGCTGCAGGCCGAAGGCCTCGATCCACGCCTTGATCGCCTCGATGTCGCCGGGTGTCAGCATCGACGAAGCGAGCACGTTGACCTGGCGCGGGCGTCGTCCGGCCAGACACCTGCCTGCACTGTCGGGGACCAGCGTGTCGATGATCGCTTCCACGGCCAGCGCAAAGCCGGATTCGAGGCAACCGGAATAATCCGGGGTGTTCACCGGCACGACGGCGGTTGCCGAGAACTCCGGATGGCGGGCGCGGAACTCGCGTACCAGCCGTTGAACATCGCAGCCCTGGGTCTCCGAGAGCCCCGTCGTGGGCAGCCCGATCAGCTCCGGCGAGTTCTTCTCGCAAAGCACGCGCAAACCCTCGATGACGTTTTCGTCGGCGCTCATGATGCTCGACACCTGATCCATTGCCGTCGTCTGCAGCGGAATCGGTTCGCGGAAATGACGCACCAGGAAGACCTTGCCGAAAGCCGTGCAGCCCTGCGAGCCGTGCAGCATCGGAATCGCCCGGCGCATGCCGAGGAAGGCAAGCGCCGCGCCGATCGGCTGGCTGGCCTTGAGAGGATTGACCGTCAGCGGCTTGGCGCGCTTGAGGACTTCAGCCATCGCTTCCTCCCCGGACGGGCGGTGTTTCGTCCGCTGCCTGCTGTGCTGCCCACGGTGCCGGCGCCCGCACCTTGCGCCACACCGGCGACTCCAGGGTCAGCGCGAGCTGCCGTACCAGTTCGAGCATCCCGTCGTAGCCGGCGTAGCCGAATTCGCGTTCCTGGTTGATGTCGAGAAAGGGAATCCGCGCCTTCAACGCCGTGTACAGGTTGCGTCCCACCGGCGATCAGGATGTCCGCCCGGTAGTCCTTGCAGGCCTGCAGCAGCGCCTTGGGGCTGCCGTCGGTGATCATCCTCGTGGCGTCGCCCATGAGCTCGCGGATGCGCGCCTTGTCTTCCTCGGTGGATTTGTTGGTGCCGGTGGCGACCACCGTCATGCCGAGATCCTGCAGGGCGGAAACCACCGACCAGCTCTTCACGCCACCGGTGTAGAGCAGCACCCGCTTGCCGGCCAGCCGTGCCCGCCAGGGTTCGAGTGCGGCGCGAATCCGCGCCTCCTCGCGGGTGATCATCGCCTCGGTGCGCGCCGCAAGATCGGCGTCGCCGAGCAGCCGGGCGAAGTCGCGGAAGGCCTGCGAGGTGTCGCTGACGCCGTAGAAGCTGCCCTCGAAGAAGGGCACGCCAAAGTCGGCCTCGAGCTTTCGCGCGACATTGAGCAGCGCCTTGGCGCAGACCACCATCGATGCCTGCGCCCGGTGCATGGTCTGCACCTCATGGAAGCGCGCGTCGCCCGAGAGCGTGCACAGGATGCGCAAGCCGAGTTCGTCGAACAGCGGCGCCACGTACCAGAATTCGCCGGCAATGTTGTATTCGCCGATCAGGTTCACGTCATGCACCCTGATGCCTGGCCGTAGTGCGGCGGCGGGCAGCGGCTCCGGTTCGCGGCGACCGATCACGTACTTGAACATGGCTTCACCGGCGATGCGGTTGCCGAGGTTCTTGGTGCCGTAGAAGCCGGCGCAATCGACCGGCACCACCGGTACGCCCCAGCGTTCGCTGGCTGCCCTGGCCACCGCCTCAAGGTCGTCGCCAATCAGCGCCGGCACGCAGGTGGCGTAGACAAACACAGCCTTCGGTGCGTAGTCGTCGATCGCCTGCTTGATCGCCAGGAAAAGCCGTTTTTCGCCACGGCCCATGATCACGTCCTGCTCGGTGAGATCGGTGGTCATGCCGATCCGGTAAAGCGTCGGCCCCGACGAACGTGCGCCACGGTTGTCCCACGACGCGCCGGCGCAGGCGATTGGCCCATGGACGATATGCGCGACGTCGGCAATCGGCAGCAGGGCAATCTGCGCACCGTCAAAGGAACAGCCACCCGCCGTCGCCCCCGGGCGGGTGCGCGCACAACCGGATTTCTCGGTCCGGTTGTGGGTACAGGCGGGCTCGTTCAGCAGTTCGGTGATTTCGGCTGTCTTCATCGCATCAGTCCTCTGTTTCCTGTCGTGTCGCAATTGCCGTGCCAGCGCTAAGCACCTGATTCCTAGTCCTTGACCTTCCTCCAGGGCTTGTCGGCTTTGCGACATTGCGACATCGATCGCTGCGCTGGCGGGCGGGGCAAGACACCGCCACGGCCGGCCAGCGCCAGCGGCTTCACCCGGGAATCGCGCCACCTCCGGAGCTTTGGCATGAGTCTTGCGTAACCTGCCCATCCGCCATCCTCCGGAGCCGCGCATGCTTCACCTGACCGACAGGCTGCCCACCGTGCCGCATGGGGCCGACCTCCGTGCATTGGCCATTGCCGGCGTCGTCGGCAAGTCCCTGGCGGCGGGCCGCCGGCCGTTGATCCGCGGGGTTGCTGACGAACGCCTGCAGGCACTACTCGCTGCCCCGGGCCTCGACGGAACGTTGGTGCCGGCGGCCAGCGCGCCGGACGCTGACGCAGGCGGCGACGAATTTGCCGATCTGCTCGAGCTGCTGCGCGAAAACCTGGCGCAGCCGGACGAGTTCGGCGCCTGTCTGTGTTATGCGATCGCCAGCGCGGCCATGGGCGAGAATCATCTGTGGCAGGACATGGGCCTGCCCGACCGCGAGGCCCTGTCGGCGTTGCTGCGCGAGAACTTCCCTGAGCTGGCGGCGAAGAACATCGGCAATATGAAGTGGAAGAAGTTTTTCTACCGGCAGCTCTGCGAGCGCGCCGGCGTGCCGATCTGCAAGTCACCGCACTGTGCCGAGTGCTGCGATCGCGCGCTCTGCTTCGGACCGGAGGAAGGGTAGCGCTGACCGCGGCCACCGGCACCCGCGGTCGCGTCAGATACCCTGTCCCTGCCGCCGTGCCGCCGTGCCGCCAGCGCACAAGGCGGTCGCAAACCCGACAATTCTCCAACGCACTCCTTCAACGCACTCCGGCAACGTACTGATTTGTAATGGATTGAATGCTGGCACTCTAATTGCTAGTCCACACCCATGATGAACCATAAAGCTCCGACCGACATCGTCATCAACGACACCACCCTGCGCGACGGCGAGCAGTCGGCGGGTGTCGCCTTCAGTCTTGGCGAAAAGACCGGCATCGCGCGCGGCCTCGACGCTTTGGGCGTGCCCGAGCTGGAGATCGGGATTCCCGCCATGGGCGAGGCTGAACGCGAGAGCATCCGGGCGGTCGCGGCGCTGGGACTGAAGGCGCGCCTGATGGTGTGGACGCGAATGAACCGTGCCGACATTTCTCTGGCGGCGAATCTCGGTGCGCAGTTGATCGACATCTCCGTACCCGCCTCGGATCAACATCTCCAGGCGAAACTGCGACGTGATCGAAAGTGGCTGCTGACGCAGATCGGCGAGCATGTACAACTGGCGCGCGACCTCGGTTTCCGCGTCGGCATCGGCGCCGAGGATGCCTCGCGCGGCGACCCGGACCTGCTGGCGGCAATTGCCGAAGCGGCGCAGGTGGCCGGCGCGCAGCGCATTCGTTTTGCCGATACCCTGGGCGTTCTCGACCCCTTCGCGACCTTCGAGCGCATTCGTCACCTGCGCTCGCGATGCGATCTCGAAATCGAGATGCACGCCCACGACGACCTGGGGATGGCTACGGCGAATACGTTGGCGGCCGCACGTGCTGGCGCGACGCACCTCAACACGACCGTCAACGGCCTTGGCGAGCGCTGTGGCAACGCGCCGCTGGAAGAGGTCGTGCTCGGTCTGCATCTGTGCCAGGGAATCGGAACCGGGATTGATCTCGCCGGCTTCCCCGATATCTCGCAGCGCGTGGCCGTCGCTTCGGGACGCCCTCTGGCCTGGCAGAAGAGCATTGTCGGCGAAGGCGCCTTCACCCACGAGGCAGGGATTCACGTCGACGGTCTGCTCAAGGATCCGGCCAACTATCAAGGCTTTGATCCGCGTCTGGTCGGCCGTCGGCATCGCGTGGTTCTCGGCAAGCATTCCGGAGCGCGCGCCGTGCAGCAGGTGATGGCGGGCCTCGGCCATGACCTGTCGGACACTTCCGCGCGCGCCTTCCTGCAGCGACTGCGAAGCTTTGTCGTCGAGAAGAAGCAAGCGCCCTCGACGGCCGATCTCCTGGCCCTGCTGCGCTCCTGAGCCGATGATCAAGGAAAATGGCAATGGCTGACCGACTCGAACTGCTCGAACTGGGCGATGACGTGCTTTATTTCGACGAGCCCTGCCCGCCCCGGGTGGCGGCCCAGATCGACGCCGCGGCGCATGACTACGGCCAGCCGGTGGCCGAGCAGCGGCTGCTCTACGCCTACTTTCTGGCGCCCGAGCAGCTCTCGGTGCTGGTCGCACTCTACCGCTACTATTTCTATCAGCATCGCCTCGAGGATGCCCTGGTCGTCGCCGAACGGGCGCTGGAAGTCAGTGCCCGCCGCCTGCAACTGGTCGGCGGTTGGCGCAGCCTCGGGCCGCACACGCTGGGCGAGGCGGCCATGCGCTCGATGGGCATGCTGCGCTTCCATCTGCTGGCGCTCAAGGGATCAGCCGTGATTCTGCTGCGTCTCGGGCGAGTCAGCGAGGCGTGCACCCGCCTGCGGACGATTGCCCAAGTCGACCTCCGCGATGCTCTCGGTGCCCTGCCGCTGCTCGAGGTGGTCGATCGCCAGTCCGCCGCTGCCCCCGAACCCCTGGACTGAAAGAGGAGAAAGCCATGGCCTGTGCCAACGACACCTTTGAGGACGACCTCGCCGAGTTGACCTCGGCGGAAGAGTTCCTCGAGTACTTCGGCATCGACTTCGACGGTCGCGTGGTGCAGGTCAATCGCCTGCACATCCTGCAACGATTTCACGATTACCTGGCCAAGCAGGAAGCCGGCAAGGCGCCGGATTACGTCGCCTACCGCCACTGGCTGGCGCACGCCTACGCCGATTTCGTCGGCTCCAGCGCTCAGGCCGAAAAGGTCTTTGCCGTCTTCCGGAAGGCCGAGGGATCGTCTTTCCTACCCCTCTCCTCGCTGACGGACTGAGGCCGTGTTGCCGCGCTGGGACTACGGCGATGCGGTGCGCGTGACGCGCAATGTGCGCAACGATGGCACCTTCCCCGGCGTACCGACCGGCGACCTGCTGGTGCGACGCGGGCGCATCGGGCATGTCCGCGATGTCGGTACCTTTCTTCAGGATCAGATCATCTATTCCGTCCACTTCCTCGACGAGGGTCGGCTGGTCGGCTGTCGTGAAGAAGAGCTGGTCGGCGTCGACGAGCCCTGGATCGAAAGCCGCTTCGAGGTCCGCCAGCGGGTGCGCGTACTGCGTCCGCTGGCCGTGGGCGGGGAGGTCCGGGTGCCGGCCGGCAGTCATGGCGAAATCCTCAATCTCGAGAAATCGGCGACCGAGGGTGTCGTCTATCAGACGCACTTCGACTGCCTCGCAGGCATCCCCCTGCGGGTACCCGAGGCCGCGCTGGGCGAATGGCGGCGGCCAGACGATGCCTGAACCGGGCAGCATCTACCGCTCGATCAAGCTCGCCGCGCAGTTGTTCGGCAAGCCGCTGGAGTCTCTCGCACCGGAAGAACTGCACCGGGTGACCAGGGTCGCCGCCCGGCAGCAGGAGATCGAGACCCTGATCCTGGAGACACCGGAAGCGGCCAGCGTGATGCTGCCGGCGGCCTCGATCGACGCCAGCCTGACGGAAATACGCGGGCGTTACGGCGACGACGACGAGTATCACGCGGAACTCGAGCGCCTTGGCCTGGATGGGGCGTCGCTGCGCCAGGCGGTGGCGCGCGACCTGGTCGTCGAGGCGGTGCTGGAAAGGGTCGCCGCAAGGTCGGCGGCGGTCAGCGATACCGACATCGAGATCTTCTGGTACATGAACCAGCAACGCTTCCGCCATGGCGAAACGCGCGTGCTTCGACACCTGCTGGTGACCATCAACGAGGGTCTGGCGGGGAGCGGTCGGCAGGCCGCACGCGCCCGCATCGACGCCATTCACGCCCGCCTGCGCAAGGAACCGCAGCGCTTTGCGGAGCAGGCCCTCAAGCATTCCGAATGCCCGACGGCAATCCATGGCGGCCTGCTCGGCCCCGTGCCGCGCGGCCGCCTCTATCCGCAGCTCGATGCGGTCGCCTTCAGCCTCGCCGAGGGGATGCTCTCGGAGGTGATCGAGAGCGAACTCGGCTACCACCTGGTCCGCTGCGAAACCATCCAGCACGAACGGCTGCTGAGCCTCCCGGAAGCACGCCAGACGATCCGCGAACATCTCGAAGGGCAACAGCAGGCCCTCTGCCAGAAGGCGTGGATCAGGGCACTGCGCCGGGCTGGCGCCCGCCCTTGACCCGGCTCCTGGCCGGCAATTTGCGCGCCCGATTCTCTGGTGGCGCTAACTTCCCGCCGTTTCTGGCCGCTCTGGATACCGGCTTCTCGGACAAGGACCCTCGTGCGATCGACGCTCGATTTCCGAGTGGGCAAGCAGCGGTGGGAATTGCATATACTGTCCCCGGAACTCCTGCGATGCATTCATCGGATTTCTGCTTGGACTCTGGCCAGAAGGATTGCCCCCGAAAGAAGGAAAACCCCGAGCGACATCATGGCAATCCGCTGGCTGCCAGCCATTGAGCTGACCGCTCCGAACAGCAACGGCCCGAGAGCCGACGAAGCACGCCCTGCCAGTGCATGGAAGCCGAAATACTCCCCTGCCCGGTCCGGCGGGACCATTCGCGAATACATGCTGCGTAGAAGGCTCTGGGTAGAACCGAGAACCAGGCCCAAGGTCATCGCGATGGCCAGCGGAGCATGTTCACCGTCAGCCAGGCCCATCAGAGCAAGCACCACCCCCCAGATTACTAACGTCACATTGACTGCGCCAAACTGGCTCCAGCGGTCGCCGAGCCAGCCGAAAAAAACCGTCGCTGGAATGGCGATCAACTGAAAAGTCAGCGAGAGGATCAAGATCTCCTGCATGCTGAGCCCGAATGTCGCCTTGAGAAAAATGGCCGTGAAATAGAGCACCGTGACCATGGCGTCATTGATCAGGTAATACGCGAGGAGAAACTTGGGGATTTGGCGCTCTTGGCGCCAGGAGCCCACGGTATTCCAGAGGCGTTGATACGGGTTGGTCTTTTCGCCCTTGCGGTCGACCTTGTTTTCTGCCGGAAATCCCAGCATCGACATCATGCCAAGCGTCAGCAAGAAACCTGCGGTGACCAGAAAGGCATTGGCGAAATAAGCCTCGTTGCCAGCGACGATGCCGGTGCGGATGAATGGCAGGCACAAGAAGAAGCATGCGATTCCGCCAAGATAACTCAGCCCCCATGCCATGCCGGAAATGCGGGCCGAGGTTTGCGGCGTCGAAATCTCGGGCAAGTAGGAGTTGTAGAGTGCTGTTGCCAGCAAGCAAGCCAGTTGGGCAGCGATGAACAGCAGCATGCCGGCCAGGATGTCGCCTTGGCCAAGCGTACCCAACAGCGCACTGGCTGCCGCGCAGATCATGGTTGCCCCGGCCAGCATTGCGCGCCGGTGACCACCGGCATCGGCGACGGCCCCCAGCCACGGACCCAATAACCCGGCGGCAACCAGCGGAATTGCCACCGCCAGCGACCAGAGCCCATCCGCAGAAGGATGGCCGGCGGCGACAAAGGAGGTGAAATAAATGGCAAAGCCGACTGCCGGAATCATCAGGCCATAACCGTGAACGGCAATGTCGTAAGCGATCCAGGCTGCGATGGCGCGACGCTTCAACGACGCTCCTCGGCTAACTCGTCGATCCGGCGTGGCCACCAGGCGAATCGCTGTAGCTCGAATAGATCGCGAACAGCCTGTTTTCGAGTTCGATTGCCTCCGCTTCGACTTCTCTCATCCGTGCCATGAACTCGATGGCTGCAGGGGAATGCGTCCGATCCTTCCTGGAAATGAACCCGTATTGGTTACGCATCCAGGGAGTACTGAAATCGAGAATCACGAGATCACCAGACTCCAACTCGGGAGCAATACAGCCGGGCGTTATGGGTAGGAGGGCATCACAGCCCAAGGCAATACTTCGCGCAGCAGCGAGCGAATCGACTGTGATGGCCGGGCGAAAATTCTTTGTGTCCTCGTCGATACGCCCTGCTGCACCGCCCGGGGAAAGGAGAGCGGCCAGTGCAGGCGGCATGATGGTGCCAACAATCGGAAACTGCAGAAGGTCGTCGAGCGACAGTGCGCGTCTGCCTGCAAGCGGGTGCTCCCGACGGCAACAGCAAGCGACGGCATGCTCGGGCAGGAGTTCGAAGGTCAGGCGGGCGAAATCCTCGCAGTGACGTATGTCTGCCACGCCAATATCGATATCGCCACTGAGAACCCTATTAACGATCGCTGGCGCGCTATCCATGTCGATCCTGACCTGCAGCTTCGTGTTCCGGGTGATCAGCTTTGCGACCGCGTGGCTAATGGAGATTTCAAAGGGAAACGGCCCTGCACCAATGAAAAGTTCGCCAACTTCGATGCCCTGAATCAGAAAAATCTCGCGGCGAAGTTCTTTTTCCTTCTTGAGAATGTCGTGGCCGCGGCCGATGACAGTCTGTCCGAATATCGTCGGCTCGACGCCGGCTGACGTTCGATCGAACAACTGCACGCCTAGAGATTGCTCCAACCCGGCAATGCTGCGTGACAGGGCGGGCTGCGAGATATGCAGCGCTTCTGCAGCACGGGCAAAGTTCCGGTGCTTGCTCAGGGCAAGCACCTGGCGCAGGAGGCGGATATCGATCGTCATGCGCCTAGATTATCACGTCAATTCTTAAAATGCATTGGACGCATGTCGAGGATGCTGTTCTACTTCGACAGACTAAAGACTGCGCAACTGCGGCGGGCTGCCCGCAAGCGGCGTGTTTTTCCATTGAAGATGCATACTGGATCAAGGAGATTTCTATGCTTCATACCAAACTGGCGCTGGGGTTGCTGACTCTGGCGCTATCGGCCCCATTCGCGCACGCTCAAACAGCCGCGCCGGAGCCTGCGAAATCAGTTGTGCGTGCCGTCGATCCGGCTTCGATCCAGGCGCTCAGGGACATGGGCCTGCATCTGCAGACTCTGAAGCGCTTCCAGGTATCGACCGAATTGACCGGCGAGCGGGTTCTCGCCGACGGCCAGAAACTGCAGCACTCGGCGACGGCGAAGATCGAGGCCGTGCGTCCCAACATGCTGCGCGCCCGCATGTTCAGCGCGCGCGCCGAACGCGAGATTTTCTACGACGGCAAGCTGGCGACCATCTCCATCCCGGCGCAAAAGGCCTACTCGACCGTCGAATTCACGGGGAACCTCGGCGAACTGGTCAGCAAACTTGAGGAAAGGTACGGCGTCGAGATTCCGATGTCCGACATGTTCCTCTGGGGCACCCCGGCCGCGCCGCTCGACAAGATCGACTCGGCGATGAATGCCGGCCAGGACTTCATCGACAACGACCTGTGTGACCATTACGCCTTTCGCCAGGGCAACACCGACTGGCAGATCTGGATCACCACCGGGGCCAAGCCGCTGCCACGCAAGCTCGTGATCACCGATCGATCCGACGAGGCACGTCCGCAGTCGGTCCAGTATTTCGACTGGAACCTCAAGCCGACCTTCAAGGACAGCATCTTCAAATTCACGCCGCCCAAGGGCGCGACCGCAGTCGAACTTCGTTCGCTGGAAAAAAAGTAAAGGAGCGCCAAAATGAAAAAATCATTCAGCAAGTTGTTCGCGACCCCCCTGGCGGTGCTCGTCTTGGCCAGCTTTGCCTTGGCGCCGATCGCTGAGGCACGTGGTGGTGGCGGTGGCGGCGGTCATGGGGGGGGTGGTGGCCATGCCGGTGCGCGTGCCGGGGGAGGTGGCGGTGGTGGCGCCAAACAGGTCAATAACGCCAATCGCGACGTGCGGGCCAACAATGTGCGCAGCACCAGTGTGAACAACGTCAACAATCGGAACACCAACATCAACGCCAACAAGAACGTCAATGTCAATGTGGATCGCAACCGCGGCGGTTGCTGTGGTGGCGGCTGGGACAATGACTACCATCCGGTCGCAACGGCGGCCGCGGTCACGGCCGCCGTTGTTGTCACCTCCGCCGTCGTCGGCTCGATGGTGCGTACCGTTCCCGCCAACTGCGTGCCGGTCAACTACGGTGGCTATATTTACCAGCAGTGCGGCAGTACCTGGTATCAGCCACAGGGCTCGCAGTACGTGGTGATCAACCCGCCGTACTGAAATTGTCAAGAAAGGGCCGTCGACCGTAACAGGGAGCGGCCCCGTTTCGATTCCTGAGGCGAATTCCAGGAATTGCCATCCCAAACCGTCCAGGAGTTCCGTCATTCCCGCGCAAGCGGGAATCCAGTCACAGACTCTGTCCGACATCGGCCCAAACGGTGGATCCCCGCTTTCTCGGGCATGACGGCCGTCGTTTATCGGCACCTCTATCTCGGGAAATCGCCTGAAATGCCACGCGAATGTTTCGCCTTCAGCATCTGCCCAGTTTTTGCCGGCAGGTGAATTCATCAGCAAGTTTGCGAACATCCGCATGCTGAGGGGTTAGCGATGTCCGAAGATTTCCGAACACATTGTCAGTACCGTTCGACCGACCTGTGGTGTTATCTGGAGGTTGCACTTGCTGTGGCCTTGGCGTTCCCTGCGGCTGCTTTGGCCCAGGAACGGGTCAGCAACGACGAGCTGGCGGCCCAGGCCACCGACCCGACTGCATCGCTGATGTCGTTCCAGCTGAACGACTGGTACACGCCACGCTTCCACGGCCTCGACGACTCCGCCAACCAGCTCGTGTTCCGCGCCGCGATTCCGTTCTCGTTCGCGGAAACGAATCATATCTTCCGCATCACCCAGCCTTACGTGACGTCCTCACCTTCGGGCGCGACCGGGCTCGCCGACACCACGGTCTTCGATCTGATGGTGTTCAACCAGTCCTGGGGGCGCTGGGGTGTCGGTGTCTCGGGAACGCTGCCGACCGGAAAGGACGGGCTGACGACCGACAAATGGACTGCCGGTCCGGCGGCGGGCTTCGTCAACTCATCTAACAAGACCTACAGTTGGGGCCTGTTCACCCAGACCTTCTTTTCGTTCGCGGGAAAGGACAGCGCGGCCGCCGTCGGTCTCGTGAATCTACAGCCGATCTTCAGCTACCAGCTCGGCGGGGGGCGCTCGCTCTCCCTCGGTAACAGTGCGTTTGTTTACGACACCGAGAAATCGCGCTGGGCGTCGCTGCTGGTCGGCGTCAATTATGGTCAGGTCATCAGCTTCGCAGGGCAGCAGTGGCGGCCCAATTTTGAAGTCAACTATGACTTCAGGGACCTTGTGGGTAATCAGCAGTGGCTTGTCCGTGCTGGCATCACACTGCTGGTGCCGGCTTTATAAAAAAACGAAACTTGAGGAAATCACAGTCATGTCTTCATCACGATTCAACTGCTTGAGGAAACTGGTCCTCCATGCTTGTGTGGCCATCACAGCCCTGGCCGCTGCCGTCGCGCACGCCCAGGGAGGCAAGCCGCCAAACATCCTCGTCATCTTCGGCGACGACATCGGCTACATGAACGTATCGTCGTTCGGCGGCGACCTCATGGGAGTGAAGACGCCCAACATCGACCGCATCGGTCGCGAAGGTCTCCGGCTGACGAGTTTCTATGCTCAGCCGAGTTGTACGGCCGGCCGTGCCGCCTTCATCACCGGCCAGTTGCCGATTCGCACCGGGCTGACGACGGTGGGCACTACGGGTTCACCGGCCGGACTGAAGAAGGAGGACGTGACGCTCGCCGAGATCCTCAAGGCGCGCGGTTACTCAACTGCCCAGTTCGGCAAGAACCATCTGGGCGATCTCGAAGAGCACCTGCCGCACCGTCACGGCTTCGACGAGTTCTGGGGCAATCTGTACCACCTGAACGCCAACGAAGACCTCGAAGATCCCGATCGGCCGACCGGCGCCGCGTTCCGCAAGAAGTTCGACCCGCGCGGCATCGTCGCCGGTACCGCTGATGGCCCGACCCGGGACGAGGGGCCGCTGAGCGTCAAGCGCATGGAGACCTTCGACGATGAAGTGGCTGCCAAGTCGATCGACTACCTGGATCGCCGGGCCAAGGACGGCAAGCCCTTCTTCCTCTGGCACAACTCGACGCGAAACCACGTCTTCCTGCACCTTAAGGCTGCTGCGCAAGGCCAGTCGCGCGCGGGCCGCGAAGACGTCTACGGCAACGCGCTGAAGGAGCACGACGCGCATGTGGGCCAACTGCTGGACAAGCTGGAGCAGACCGGACTGGACAAGAACACCATCGTCATCTACACCTCCGACAACGGCGCCTACCAGTACATGTGGCCGGAGGGCGGCACCTCGCCGTTCCGTGGCGACAAGGGGACGACTTGGGAAGGCGGCTTGCGCGTGCCCTTTGTGGTGCGTTGGCCGGGCGCACCTGCCGGCCGGGTGAGCAGCGAGATCGTCGACATGACCGATCTGTTGCCTACGCTCGCCGCGGCCGCCGGCGAACCGGGCATCGTCGACAAGCTGAAGAAGGGCGGCCCGATCGGCGGGCGCAACTTCAAGCTGCACCTCGATGGCGTCGACCAGACAGCGCTGTTCACGGGCAAGAGCGAGGAGTCCGCGCGCAGCCACATCTTCTACTACGACGAAACCGTGCTCACGGCCATCCGCTACAAGCAGTTCAAGGTCACCTTCTCGGCGAAGGAAGGTGGGCACTGGGATGACCCGCTGCTGAGCCTGGGGCGGCCGATGGTGACAAACCTGTTGATGGACCCGTTCGAGCGTCAGTGGGGCAACGAGAACCGCAAGTACGCCGAAATCAAGGGCTGGGTACTCACGCCGATCCTGGGCCTGGCGATGCAGCACCTGACGAGCTTCAAGGAGTATCCGGTGCGGCAAGTGGGGCTGAGTGCCGACGTGGGCAAGACGCTCGAAGGCGTGCAGTCGCAGATCCTGAAGATGCAGCAGGCGAACTAGCATGGCCAAGAAGCGCGCACCTTCGGGGTCTATGCTGACCCCCGAGTCATCGACCCTGACGCCCGCCATCGCCGTGCCCTTCGTCCGGGGAACGGCGCTGGCGTTGCTGGCACTCGCATGCCCGCTCGCCGCGCTGGCCTCGGAGGGTGGGACGGGCCGCTACATCCCGGGCGGCGCGGCAACGCTGATCGATCTCCCGCCAACGAAGCCCGGGTGGGTCGTCGAGCCGATTTTTCTCAGTTACAGCGGCAGCGCACCGGCGTCCAGGAGCATCCCGATCGCGGGGACACTCGCTGCCAACGTGAGCGCGAAGAGCAACGCCGTTCTGCTCGGCGGACTGTATACGTTTGAACCAACGGTGCTCGGGGGCGCCCACTACAGCGTGGGGGCCTATCTGCCTTACGTCTCGATGGACGTTGAGGCGAGTCTCAATACAGCGCTCGGCACCGTTCGGCGTAAGGATAGCGCCTCGGGCATCGGCGACCTGACGTTGATTCCTGTCATGCTGGCCTGGAAGGCGGACCACTGGCAAACCAGCGCATTCCTCCCGATCTACGCCCCGACGGGCCAATACAAAGAGGGTCGCCTCGCCAATCCGGGTCTCAACTACTGGACCTTCGATCCCACCGTTGGGGTGTCCTACAACAACGACAAGAATGGTTTCAACGCGGCGCTGTTCACGGGCATCGCGCTCAACACCGAAAACAACGCCACCAACTACACCAGCGGCTCGACGTTGCACTTCGACGGCAGCGTACAGCAGTTGCTGCCGCTAGGCTCCGGTTATCTTGGCATCGGCGCCCAAGCGTTCTATCTGCAGCAGGTGACCGCAGACAGTCGCGGGAATGGGCGCCTCGGCGACTTCAAGGGCCGCACGTCGGGTATCGGGCCGGTCCTGACCTACATCGTGCCTCGCGGCCCAGACACCTTAGTCGCCGAGTTGCGGTGGCTGAGAGAGACCAACGTGAAGAATCGGCTCGAAGGCGATTATTTGTGGCTGAAGATCGTTTATCAGTTTTGAGATAGGTACGTCCGCTTCACAGCGCAGGCAAGGCGGCGCAAGCCGCGCCATCGACCTGCGCGGTATCGGCAAGCGCAGCGTCCGCAGGATCGATTTCTGGTACGACACCAAAGGCTGCCTGAAGGATAAGGCGTATGAGCAGTGTTCAGGATGAGATTAGCGGCGCCACTTACAAGCAATGCCCGCCGATGGAAGTCGGCTTCAGAAAAGGGGAGCAATTCATGCAACGAAACGCCACTTCTACCTTCTGCAGCGCCATCCTCGGCATGCTGTTGGCGATCGGCGCCTCAGCCCAGGAAATCCTGCCGTTCCCGCCCACCCCATCCGGCTCGAAGGCGGGGCTGACGATGGAAACCTCGACTTACAAGAAGCGCGTCGAGCCCAGGCGCCTGGCCGACGGCGCGCCGAACATCCTGATCATCCTGATGGACGATGTCGGGCCCGGTACGCCTTCCACCTACGGCGGCGAGATCAACACCCCGACGCTTGATCGCGTGGCGAAGATGGGCGTTTCCTACAACCGCTTCCACTCCACCGCGATGTGCTCGCCGACGCGGGCGGCGCTGCTCACCGGGCGCAACCACACCTTCGTCGGCAATGGCCAGATCGCGGCGATCGCCAACGACTTCGACGGCTTCAGCGGAACCATCCCGAAGACCTCGGCGACGGTGGCCGAGGTGCTCAAGAATTACGGCTACAACACTGGCGCCTGGGGCAAGTGGCACAACACGCCCGAAGAGCAGATCACCAGCAAGGGGCCGTTCGACTACTGGCCGACCGGCTATGGCTTCGAATACTTCTACGGCTTCCTCGCCGGCGAGGCGTCGCAGTATGAGCCAACGCTGACGCGTAATACCAGCCCCGTCATCCAGCATCCGAAGAAAGGCTACCACCTGACCGAAGACATCGCCGAAGACGCCATCAACTGGCTGCGCGAACAGAAAGCCTATGCGCCCGACAAGCCCTTCTTCATGTACTGGGCGCCGGGTGCATCGCACGGACCGCACCAGGTGATGAAGGAATGGGCCAACAAGTACCAGGGCAAGTTCGACGACGGCTGGGACAAGTACCGCGAACGCACCTTTGTTCGCGCCAAGGCCAAGGGCTGGATCCCGCAGGACGCACAGCTCACGCCGCGCCCGGCGTCGATGGCCTCGTGGGACTCGATCCCCGAGGCCGAGAGGCCGTTCCAGCGCCGCCTGATGGAAGTCTTCGCCGGTTTCACCGAGCACGCCGACGTCAACGCGGGCAAGGTCATCGCCGAGATCGAGCGCCAGGGCCGGCTCGACAACACGCTGATCTTTTACATCTGGGGCGACAACGGCTCCTCTTCGGAGGGGCTGTACGGCACCATCAGCGAACAACTGGCGCAGAACGGTATCCCGACCACCATCGCGCAGCACTTGAAGGCACTCGAGGAGCTGGGCGGGCTCGATGCTCTGGGTGGCCCGAAGACCGACAACATGTACCACGCCGCCTGGGCCTGGGCCGGCAGCACGCCCTACCAGGGCACCAAGCTCCAGGGCGCGTATTTCGGCGGTACCCGCCAGCCGATGGCCGTGGCCTGGCCGAAGCGCATCAAGGCCGACGCAACGGCGCGACCGCAGTTCCACCACGTGATCGACATCGTGCCGACGATCTATGAGCTGACCAAAATCAAGCCGCCGCGCATCGTTAACGGATTCAAGCAGGACCCGATCGCCGGCGTCAGCATGGTGTACGCGCTGGGTGATGCCAAGGCGCCGGGAACGCGCAAGACGCAGTTTTTCGACATCATGGCCAGTCGCGGCATCTACCACGAAGGCTGGTTCGCCAGCGCCCCGGGGCCGCGCGAACCCTGGGTCGGCGGCATGCCCAAGGGCATCAAGGAATGGTCGCCGCTGACCGACAAGTGGGAGCTGTACCACATCGACCAGGACTGGAGTCAGGCGAAGGACCTTGCAAGCGAGAACCCCAAGAAGCTCGAGCAGATGAAGGCGCTGTTCATCGAGGAATCGAAGAAGAACAAGAACCTGCCCATCGGCGGCGGGCTGTGGTCCACCGCCATGTTCCATCCGGAAGACGCTCCGGCTTCGCCCCTGACCGAGTGGACCTTCGATTTCCCGATCACGCGCATGCCGGAATCCGCCGCACCGAAGCTCGGCAAGGTGGACAGCCTGGTCACCATGGAGGTGGATGTGCCGGCGAACGCGAACGGCGTGTTGTACGCGCTGGCCGGCTTTTCCGGTGGCATCACGACCTACATGAAAGACGGCTTCCTGAACTATGAGTTCAACCTGTTCGAGGTCCAACGTACGAAGATCAGATCCAAAGAAAAGCTGCCGCAGGGCAAGGCCATGATCGAAGTTGAATCGAAGCTTGTCGACAAGATCGGCGGCCCGATGGACATCGTTATGCGGGTGAACGGGAACGTTGTCGGCCAGGAGCGCGTACCGGCAGCGATGTCGCTGCACTTCACGTCGAATGCCACCTTCGATATCGGTACCGACCTCGACTCGCCGGTGTCGCTTGATTACTACGACCAGGCACCGTTTGCCTTCAACGGCACCATAGGCAAGACCAAGATCACCTACCTGAAAAAATAAAGGAGATACCAATGAACGCCAAGAAACTGCTTTCCCTGTCGGTTCTCGCCTCTGGTTTTCTGGCCACGGCCAGTTTCCCAGTGCTGGCCGGTCTGCTTGATCCCGATTGCACGCCGGAAAAAGCGGCCAAGAGTGCTGCCGCCAAATCTACGGTGGGTGTCGGCGGACGCTGTTCCGCTGGCGAGGCCGCCAAGGATTCGGCCAAGCGTACCGCCGGGATCGAAGACAAGGGACCGCTGGAGAAGAAGGGCAAGGATGATTCGGGCCCGGCCAAGAGTGCTGTGAAAAAGGCTGCCGACTGAATCCGGCGCGCCGGCTTGCTCTGAGGGATGAAAAAAATGCGTAAATTGACTTGTTCCACCTGGATCGCAACGGCTGTCGCAGCGGTTTTCTTGCTGGCGGCGCCGCAGGTCTCGGCTGCTCCGGTCGACGGTGCGGAATTGCCATTTCCGCCCGTTCCCTCAGCGAGCAAGGCCGGCCCGACGCTACAGACCTCAACCCACATTCGCCGTGCCCAGCCGAACCATTTGGCGAAGGATGCGCCGAATGTGCTGATCATCCTGATCGACGACGTCGGCTACGGGCAGGCAAGCACCTACGGCGGCGAGATCAATACGCCCAACCTGACGCGCATCGCCCAGTCCGGCGTCAGCTACAACGCCTTCCACAATACGTCGATCTGCTCGCCGACGCGGGCCGCCCTGCTGACCGGGCGGAATCATCATCGTGTCGGCAGCGGGACCATCGCCGAACGCGCGGTCGATTGGGATGGCTACACGGGCGTCATCCCGAAATCTTCGGCGACGATCGCCGAGGTGTTGAAGGACTACGGTTACAAGACGGCGGCCTTCGGCAAATGGCACAACACGCCGGCCGACCAGACGACGGCGATGGGTCCCTTCGACAAATGGCCGACCGGTTACGGCTTCGAGTATTTCTACGGCTTCCTGGCGGGCGAAACTAGCCAGTGGGAACCGCGCCTGGTGGAAAACACCAACATCATCGAGCCGCCCAACACGCCGGGCTATCACCTGACCGAGGACCTGGCCGACCACGCCATCGGCTGGCTGAAGAAGCACCAGTCGTACACGCCTGACAAGCCTTTCTTCATCTACTTCGCCACCGGCGGCGCGCATGGTCCGCACCATGTAGCACCGGCCTGGACGGCCAAGTACAAGGGCAAGTTCGATGATGGCTACGAGGCGATGCGCGAGCGCATTCTCAAGCGGCAGAAGGAAATCGGCTGGGTCCCACAGGCCACGGAGCTGACCCGACGCGTCGAGTCGATGCCGGCCTGGGACAGCATTCCGGAGTCGGAGCGTCCCTTCCAGTTGCGCCTGATGGAAACCTTTGCCGGTTTCGTCGAGCATACCGACGCCCAGGTCGGTCGCGTCATCGACGAAGTGGAGCGCCTCGGCAAGCGCGACAACACGATCATCATGTACATCTTCGGCGACAACGGCGCGAGCGCCGAGGGCCAGCGTGGTTCGATCAGCGAATTGCTGGCGCAGAACAACATCCCGAATACGGTCGACCAGCAAATTGCGGCCTTGAACAAGATCGGCGGGCTGGATGCCATCGGCACCCACAAGACCGACAACATGTACCACGCCGGCTGGGCCTGGGCGGGCAACACGCCGCTCAAATCCACCAAGCTGGTCGCCGCGCACTTTGGCGGCACGCGTTCGCCGATGGCGATTTCCTGGCCGGCGAAGGTCAAGCCGGACAGCGTGGCGCGTGCGCAGTTCCACCACGTCAATGACATTGCCCCGACGCTGTACGAGCTGATCGGCATCAAGCCGCCCAAGGTGGTCAATGGCTACAAGCAGGATCAGTTCGATGGTATCAGCATGGCTTACACCCTGAATGATGCGAAGGCACCGACCCGGAAGAAGGTGCAGTATTTCGAGAACAGCGGTAGCCGTGGCATCTACAAGGATAGCTGGTTCGCCGGCGCCTTCGGGCCGTTTGTTCCGTGGGATGCCGCCGGTTCCGCGGCTGGCATGGCCAAATGGGATGCCGCCAAGGACCCATGGGAGCTCTACAACCTGAACGACGACTTCTCGCAGGCGCGTGATCTGGCCGACAAAAACCCGAAAAAGCTGGCCGAACTGAAGAAGGAATTCGACAAGCAGGCCAGGGAAAACAAGGCCTGGCCAATCGGTGCCGGCACCTGGCTGCGCATTCACCCGGAAGACCGCCTAGCCTCGCCGTATAGGAGCTGGACTTTCAGCGACCAGACTCGGCGCATGCCGGAATTCACCGCACCGGGCCTCGGTCGCCAGAGCAATCGTGTGGTCATCGATGCCGAATTCGGCGATAACGCCAGTGGCGTGCTCTATGCGCTAGGCGGTGCCGGTGGCGGCCTGGTGATTTACATGGACAAGGGCAAGCTGATCTATGAGTACAACATGATGATCATCGAGAACTACAAGGCCGAATCGGGCGTGATTCCGGCCGGCAAGCACCAGATCATCGTCGATACCCAACTGGAGAGCGCGAAGCCGATGGCACCTGCGATCGTGACTGTTGCGGTCGACGGCAAGGAAGTGGCAAAAACCCGAGTCAGTCGTACCGTGCCGGCCGCGTTTACGGCCAGCGAGTCATTCGATGTCGGCGTTGATCTTGGCTCGACGGTGTCGCTGGTCTATGACGAGCGCCGGCCGTTTGCCTTCAGCGGCAAGATCAACTCGGTCACGGTCGATCTGAAGCAGTGACGCAAATGCCTGCCGCCTGAGGTTTACAGAAAGGTCAATATGGAGACAAATCCCACCCCGTGGGCAATATCCCTGGTTCGCGGCGACCTGTTGTTTCGCCTCCAGCGCAAGATCGGACTGATCCCGGAGAACGGTCTGGGCATTGGTCGGCGGGCAGTATTCTGGTCGCTTCTGGCGTGGCTGCCGATCGCTGTCTGGGCTTGGCAAAAAGAATATTTGCTGCCGGTCGATGGTGGCGAACCACTGCTTGCCCACTTCGGAATCAATGCCCGACTGTTGCTGGCGGTCCCTTTGTTCATCGTCGCCGAAGGCATGATGCACAGCACGCTGACGACTTTGCTGCCACGCCTCGTCAGTTCCGGCGTCGTGCCACCTGGGCAACTTGATCGTCTGCGTTCGGTACTGAGCGACATTGCCCAACTGCGCGATTCAGTGCTGCCGTGGATCGCCATCTTCGCCGCGCTTGCCTCGTTCTTTCTTTTCTCAAGGCCCAGTGAAGTGCCGCACGAACTCTCCTGGGCAAAAGATCAAGCAGATGGCGCCGGAATGGGCCTCGGCGTCTGGTGGTATCTCTATGTCGGGCGAACCATTTTCCTGACCCTTCTGCTTGCCTGGCTGTGGCGCTTGGCGCTCCTCTTCATGCTGTTCAAGCGGATTGCCGGACTGGAGTTGTCAATGGTGCCGACGCACCCGGACCGTTGCGCTGGCCTGGGATTTATGGCGCGGATTCCGGTGATGTTCGTACCGGTCGTGCTGGGTATTTCCTCGGTCTTCGCCTCCGGCTGGGCGCATCAGGTCGTCTATCACGACGTGACCATCGGCTCCCTGCGCGTCGAGATCATTGCCTTCGTCGTGGTCGTGCCGCTGATTTTTCTCTCGCCATTTGTTTCCTTCCTCGGATTGATGCTCCGCACGAAGAAGCAGGGTTTGCTAGATTACGGTGACCTGATCGGCCGGCATGGCCGCCTGGTTCGGGAGCGCTGGATCGACGGCAAGCAGGTAGCGGATGCCCCAATTCTCGATGCCCCTGAACTTGGCCCGATAGCCGATACAGCAGCGCCTTACGAGTTGATTTCGAAGGTCCGTCCATTGCCGCTGAGCATGGGTTCTCTGATTCCACTTGTTGGTGCTGCCGTGTTGCCGATGGTGGTACTAGCGGCAATGGACTTGCCGCTGAAAACGGTCCTAAAGACGGTCCTGAAAATGCTTGTTTAGTCTCCGTTCGTTATAGAGGTGATTCGGGTCACGAAGAGTGAAGTTGCCGAAGATCAACACAAGCCAAACCTTCATTTGCGTTATGGCAGCGGTCGGCAGGCCGCACGCGCCCGCATCGACGCCATTCAGGCCCGTCTGCGCAAGGAACCGCAGCGCTTTGCGGAGCAGGCCCTCTGCCAGAAGGCGTGGATCAAGGCGCTGCGCCGACAGGCGGCGGAGCGGTCACCCGATGCGAATCGCAAGTAAGCACTGACGCTGCCGCCAGAGCCGCTTTTCAAGCCGCCCTGGCAGTCAGTTTGACCTCGACTGCTGTCATCTCTCACGCCAGCAGTGCGGTACCGCTATCGCCTTGCGCGGCCGGCCAGCAGGTTGGCCCCGGCAAGGGGGGCATCACTTCGACGCCGTCGCGCGTCGGATAGGAGGTCGCTACCGGGGCAAGCAACAGCCTTTTCGTCGCACCGACATTGGTGGCGGCCTGGTGACATCCTTTCGAGGTCGTCGGCGCCGACGCGCGCTTGATCTCCACTACCCAGGTCTCGCCATCGTCGAAGCGCAGCACCAGGTCGGCCTCGGCGCCATGTGCGGTACGGCAAAAGCTGGCTGCGGCGGAGGCAGAAGGGGCGAGCAGCTGTTCGATGACAAGACCCTCCCAGCTGGCACCGGCCACGGGGTGGGCAAGTACGGCTTCCAGACTGGCGAGGCCGAGCAGAGCGTGAACGATACCGCTGTCGCGCACATAGACCTTGCGGGCGCGTACCAATCGCTTGCCGACATTGCCGTGCCAGGCAGGTAGGACTTCCCGTGCCTGGAACGGCGCCAGTTCGAGCTGGGCCGCCCGGCCAGCGAGGCTTTCGCTGGCCTGCTGCAACAGCACGCCGGACGCCAATCCGAGCAGCAGAAACTGCCCTGCCGCTTCACCCTCCCGGCGCCGGATGTCGATGACTCCGCGCAGCACGGCAAACAACTCAGGCAGGCGTTGCACTTCGTCCAGGATCACGAGGCGGCCCCGGTGGGCAAGCAGGAAGGCTTCGGGATCGTCCATCTGACGCTGCGCAGAAGGCAACTCCAGGTCAAGATAGAGCACGCCAGCATGTTTCTCGGTTTCAGCAAGGGCGACGGTGGTCTTGCCAACCTGGTGTGGCCCGAGGAGCACGACCGCCGGGAACTGGGCGAGCAGTTGAGCGAGGGATTGCTGGGCGATGCGAGGCGTCATTAGTGCAATTTGCCATTCGCGTGGGACAAATGCACGGTTAAGTGTCTCAATCTCGGTCGATGGCCGCATCGACTCGGTGCTCGGCTACGCGAATTCGCCAGGGCCCACAGCTGGAAGTCGCCGAGGCATTCCGCCCTTAACGAAGCGTCGTCTTCGCAGGCGGCGGTGTGCAGGCGCTCCTCGCCCTGTTGCACTCGCGCCAGACCACATGGAGCGCTGTGGCTCAGCGACGTTCTAAGTTACCTATACTGTCACTGAAATTTCCACTGAAATTTCGAGAGCCGGATGCGCGAGAAGCGCCTGTCCGGTTCGATGAGCGGGATGTGGAAACGGGGTTATGGCAAGGCTACTTGGGCACCGTCAGACGAAAGGGACGGAAACAGACAAGCCGAACCTATCGCCACCGCGCCACATCTCGACTCTACCGAAACTCCCGGCTGTCCCCGAAACTCCTGGCCGGGCGAGGAGGCTGCTACACTCCGGAACCAGCCTTATGGCCATCTGAAGTGTAGCGGCCGGGGTGGTCGCCAAGTGTCTATAGATCCCGGGGCGCTTTACAGTGTTGCGGTCGACACCAAAACCCCCCGGAATTTGGTCTTGCTACAGGCTATCGTCGATGACTACGTGATGGGTTCAGCTGGCCTCTCTGACGCCCGGCACCTTCCAGCTGCCATCCAGAATCGAGGGAGCCTCCTCCTTCGGCCAGTACAGACGCATCATCAGGACAAAGTCTCCCGCCGGCGCCGGCAGCCAGTTTGACTCCTTGTCCTTGCCAGGAGACTCGTGCTGGATGTAGAGGTCGACCGAGCCGTCCGGATTCGTCTTGAACCTGTTGCGCTGGCTCAGGTTGTAACGGTTCAGCTTGTTGTCGACGAAGAAGTAGTCCGCGTCGTACATGGTCAGCGACCAGAAGCCATTGACGGGTGGCAGTTGTCCCTTCTCGAAACGGATGACGTATTTCTTTTCACCGCTGTACTTCGCCGCGACATCCGGCCCTTGCGAGGTCGGATACACCGCATCCTGCGGCCGGTTGGCGCCCAAGCCGATGGCAGTGACGAGCGCACGCTGCAGGTAGCTCGTGCCGTACAGGCCCGTCTTCGTCGTGAACAGCCAGCCGTGCTCAAGCTTGAAGTCGCCGGCAACGATGCCAGCCTTCATCCAGTCCATGATTAATTCCTGGGCTGGCTTGGGCGCCCCGGCAAGGCCCTTGGCCACGGCGGGGTCGAGTCTGGCCACGTCGAAATCCTGCCCGGGAACGACACCGATCTTGGCGAGCTTGGCCAACATCGGGGCATCCTCGGCGGTTGCCGGATTGGTCTTGAGCAGTTCGGCGAAAAGCTTGAAGTAGGCCCCGGCATCGAGCGCATTGACCTGCTCGCGTACGGCGGTCTTCATGTCAATGGCCGGATCGACCGTTCCAGGCGCCGGAGTGTAGGGTTTCCCGTAGGCGGATAGCGGCACAACCGAGATCTTGTCCTGCAAAGCGTGTACCGCCTTGTAGTCCTCGGGGGTGCCGGTGCAGTAGATGCGCCCGAGAATCCAGACCAGCCCTGTCGGGGACTTGTACTCGGTCACGCCGGGAGGCAGTTCGCCAGACCAACCCGGCCCGCTGATGGCATAGGTTTGCGCCTTCGTTCCGGTCGTCCGTTTGCCCGGCACCTGGAATACATTGGTAAAGCCATCGAGCATCGGAAACAGGGCGTAGCGGTCCTTCATGTCCGGAAGGCTCAGGATCCAGGGTTCCTTGGACACGTCGATCCACGTCGTCGTATAAAGGGTGTCGGCGTTAGGCGCCGTGACATCCCGGTACGAGGCGTCGGGGTAACTGCGCATCCTGACGAAGTGTCCCATCGGGGCACGTGATCCTTGCGGTGCCTCCACATTGGTCATGATGCGACGCGTCATCTCCATGGTGACCAGCGGATAGGCGTAGACGTAGCTCTCGATGGCGATCGCACGTGCCTCGGCTTCCTTCGCCGCTGCCTCAACCGCCTTTGCTTCTGCTTCCGCCTTCGCCTTGGCCTCCATAGCCACCCGGTCGACCTGGGTGGTTTCCGCCGGCTTGTCGCAGGCAGTCAGGGTCAGCGCGCACAGGACCACCATGGCCACCCGGGAAAGATTCTTTCGTTTCATAGCTTTCTCCTATCGATTGCTGGGGCTCGGAGCAAATTCGCTTCCGGAAGGTGTAATCCGGGCCGAAAGGCGTCCTTGTACCGAGCCTTGGTAACCTGTTTGACAAACCACAAGAACTGAACTCAAAGCGTATTCAGTATAGATAACAAGAATGCACGGCTGCGCGGCAGATTTTTCAATTTTCTGACATTTCATGCCAAAATTTCTCGGAAATCCTTATCAGGGTCAGCCATGGGAAATTCGACATCAAGCCGGCGCGGCCGTCCGCCGATCAGCAACCAGGTCATCCGTGTGGGCGGCGCCATCGCGCTACCTTCCATAGTTCGCGAGCATGGCATCGACCCTGATGCACTGATCGCCGAAGTCGGTCTTCAGGCAGCGGTCTTTGACCATCCCGATAACGTGATCCCCTTCGCCAAATTGGGGGAACTGGGACATCTTGCCGCCGAGCGTACCGGGCTTTCAGACCTCGGTTTGCGGGCCTGCATGCAGACTGGCCTGGTCATGCTCGGCACCGTCGGCTACCTCGTGGCGAACTCAGCAACGGTGGGGGCGGGATTGGCCTGCCTCCAGTCCTATCTGCACCTGCACGACGAGGGTGCTGCTCCCTATTTCCAACAAGAAGGCAGCCTCGCCGTTCTGGGTTATGATGTGCTTGAACCCGAGCTGCTGGGAGCCGAGCAAATCGTTTTTGGCGCGCTCGCCATTGCAGCCAATCTGTTGCGTGAAATTTGCGGCGCTGGCTTCGCGCTGCGCGAAGTGAGTTTTGCATATCGTGCGCCATCGGATACTTCGGCATTTGTCGTGCACTTTGCCGCCCCGGTTCGCTTCGACGCCGATCGTAACGCCGTGGTATTTGATGCCGCATTCCTTAAGCATCCGATTGCCGGCGCGAACCCCCTTCTCCGTGATTTCCTCGCGTCGCAACTTCGCGATAAGGAGCGAATCGGGGAAGGGGGCGTCGCCAGAGATCGAATTCAGCGGGTGATGCGAACACTGCTGGCCACGGGCTGCATCAGCCAGGACGAGGTGGCGCAGGCCTTCGGTATGAACAGGAGAACTTTCGCCCGGCGTTTGCAGGAAAGCGGAACCACTTTCAGGGCTCTTCTCGACGCGGTTCGCTTTGATGCGGCACGGGTGCTCCTTCGCGGCTCAGCCGTATCGCTGGAGGACGTTGCCAACCGGCTGGGCTACGCAGACGTTACTGCCTTTGCACGAGCCTTCCGGCGCTGGTCCGGGGCATCTCCCGCTGTTTGGCGACGCAAACATGGGGCGGTTGTCTGATCGCGAGGCTGGTGGTCAGATGCCTCCTGCAGCTTCTGAGGGCATCATGTTTAATTGCCACCGGGCGCCCTTTCTCCGTAGTTTGGTGTCGGGACGAGAAATGTCGTATGCTGTCCTCGAAATCCGTGGAACCCGCGCTCAGCAGCTGCCGTCAGCTATCCATGGTCACTGGACAAGCGAGAAGCGGTAATGTGCTCTTGGGTGTATGCTCTTGCCCTGCATCCTGAAGCGCTGGTTTGACGACTGTTGGATACCGTATGGAAAGACCAATCGCACGACGCCAAGCCTTCCGGACGGCGTCTTTCCGCGCGATCCCGTGTGCCGAGGTAGGGCGACTATTGGCGCCGTTGCACGAGCCGGGTAGGGGCAGCAATGGGCCAGCCCATCGCAGTTGTCTGTTTTCTGATATCCCGAATGCAAGAAGCTTGGCGGGAGAAAACTTCCGCGCCGCGGACGTCGTCGATGCCCGTGCGGCCCTCGGCGTCCCTTTTGGGTTTGAGGCAAACCGTTCCGTTGGCTTGCGAACACCACTCTCTGGTCGGTCGTCGAGGACGGGGCAAGCGCGCACATGGTCAGGCGGCGTCCCAGTGGACAGTGCGCGCCGCAATGGCCTTCTCACTTGGGTGTCGTTCAGGGGAGATGCTACCTTTAGGGCCAGACCATTGACTTGGCCTGCGTTTCCTCCGCGCAGCGGCTTCGTCCAACGCCGTGTTCGAGGCGAGGCGCAACGGGAGCCCGCCAGGTTCCGCCTCAGCCCCAACGTTCGGTACCAATAACCGATGGGGGGAGTATGCCCATTCCTGACTATCAAACGCTGATGTTGCCGCTGCTTCGTTTTGCTGCCGACGGCAACGACCACACGACACGCGAAGCCGTCGAAGGTCTCGCCACGGAGTTTCAACTCACTCCGGCCGAACGTAAGGAGCTTTTGGCAAGCGGCCAGCAGGCAATTTTTAACAACCGTGTTGGGTGGGCAAATTCCTTCCTCAAGAAAGCGGGGCTCTTGGAGTCGCCACGCAGAGGGGCGCTGCGTATTACGGCCAGAGGCAAACAGACACTTGGTGACAACCCCACGAGAATTGACGTCAAGTATCTTGAGCGCTTTCCAGCATTCATTGAATTCCGTGACGCTTCACGGAACAACAGAGAAGCGACAACAACGGCTTCCGTTGTTGTCGCACCGGAGCAAACCCCAGAGGAAGCGCTCGAACTAGCCCACCAGAGTCTTCGCCTCAGTCTTGCCCAGGACATCCTGGGCCGCATTCTCTCGTGTTCCCCTACATTCTTCGAACGCCTTGTCGTTGAGCTCTTAGTCAAGATGGGCTATGGCGGCTCTCGCCGCGACGCCGGCGAGCGCATCGGGCAAAGTGGCGACGGTGGAATCGACGGAATCATCAAGGAAGACCGTCTCGGGTTGGACACTATCTACATTCAAGCGAAGAGATGGCAAGGTTCTGTTGGTCGCCCGGAAATTCAGAAGTTCGTCGGCGCGCTACAGGGTCAGCGCGCGAAGAAGGGTGTTTTCATAACCACCTCGTCTTACACAGCAGAGGCGATTGACTACGCGTCCCGCATCGCCACCACGGTCGTGCTCATTGACGGGAAGCTTCTTGCAAACCTCATGATGGACTTCGACGTTGGGGTTTCAGTCTCTGCTTCATACATCGTCAAACGCATCGATTCCGACTACTTTGAGGAGGGCGAAGTTGGCCTCTAACCCTGCGGGTCCATCGGACGCTACGCGATAAGGCCGCGTCGGGCGGTGCTTTCAAACCTTGAGCCTATTCCAGCTTGCTGCCATGACTGATCTACTTCCGCCCTGGCCTGTCCTCTCGGCTTTCCTGTTCGCCAGTCTCGTTCTTGCGATCACGCCTGGCCCGGGGGTGCTCTACATCGTTACTCGCAGCCTCGTCCAGGGGCGTCGTTCCGGGCTGGTGTCGGTGGTCGGCGTCGCGCTCGGCAACCTGGGGAACGCGCTGGCAGCGTCGGTCGGCCTGGCCGCCTTGTTTGCCGCCTCCTCGCTGGCCTTTGCGGTGGTCAAGTACGCGGGCGCGCTGTACCTCTTCTACCTCGGCGTGCAGATGTTCCGCTCGCCGCAGGCTGCGAGTCCGACTCCCGCACCTTTGGCGGCGCCGTGGAGCCGCGTCCTTCGGGATGGTTTCGTCGTCGCCTTGCTCAATCCCAAGACGACGCTTTTCTTCGCCGCGTTCCTGCCCCAGTTCCTGAGTCCCGAGGCGCCACCCATGTTGCAGGGCATGGCGCTGGGCTCGCTGTTCGTGGCAATCGCTACGGTGACAGACAGTGGCTACGCCCTGGCCGCCGGTATGGTCGCGCCTGCACTGGCCCGTGCCGCCAGCGTCCGTCGCCTGGGTCGGCGTCTCGGCGGTGGCGTGTTCATTGGTCTGGCGGTGTTCACTGCACTCACGGGCTCACGCAGCAGGGCCGGATAGGTCCAAGCCTTGCATGCCGGCTGAAGACGGTAGCGATCCCGATGAGTATCGGCCAGGGCGGGCCTCCATGGGCACCGTCCGGAAGTCTCATGACGGATCGGCGAGGCGGGTCCGCAACTCGCGCAGATACTTCAGCCCGTGGATTGCCCGGCTACCGTACCAGGAAACCATTTCGCCGTCGATCAGCGAGCTGCGCGTGCCCGGCAGTTGCTTTGTCAACTCACGCACGTGCTGTTCACGAAAGGGGTAGGGCTCACTGGAAAGAAAGACGATCTCCGCGTCACCAGCCAGCGCAGGCAGATCAATCTCCGGGTAGCGGACCGGGCTTTCGTGCGGCAGCGTATCCCAGCCGGCAGCGGCCAGCATGCGCGAGATGTAAGTATCGCGAGCCACACTGAGCCATGGCTCGCGCCAGATCACGTACAGCACTTGCTGCCGTGGCAGGCCCGCGGCGAGCACGTTGAGCGCCGCCCACTCGCGGTCGAACGCGTCGCACAAGACCTCGGCCCGCTGCTCGCGCGCGAAGACGCCGCCGAGCAGGCGGTAGAGATCTAGGTTGTCGCCGACGGTCAGCGGATGGGTGACGATCAGGTGCGGTACGAAGTCGGCCAGTGCCTCGACTTCCTCGCGACGGTTTTCGTCGATGTTGACCAGCACATGCGTTGGCTTTAGCGCGCGCAGTTTGTCGACGTTGAAGCCTTTGGTGCCGCCCAGCTTGGGGATCCGGCGGACCACCTGTCGCGGATGAATGCAGAAGCCGGTACGGCCAACCAGCGCCTTGGCGAGGTCGAGGGCTACCAGCAATTCGGTCAGGCTGGGCACCAGCGAGACGATGCGCGGACTGCCTGAATAGCGACCGTGTGGCTTGCCGAGCGCGTCGGACCATTGCATGATGAAAGTCTCAGGCCAAAAACAACAGGAGGGATGGATGCTAGCTCAGAAAGTTGCCGTCGTGACGGGTGCGGCGCGTGGTATCGGTCTGGCTGTGGCGCGCGATCTTGCCGCTAGCGGCTGCAGGGTAGTGATGGTTGGGCGCGGCGCCGAAGCAATCGAAAACGCTGCCCGAGAGTTGTGCGACAGTGGCCACCAGGTTATCCCGCATGTTGCCGACGTGACCGACGCCAGTGCCGTTGCCGCTCTGGCCGCCCGCTTGCGGCGCGAGTTCCGTCGCGTGGACATCTTGATCAACAATGCCGGGGTGCTGCTCGAGCCGAAGGATTTTGCCGCGCCGCAGGGAGCCAGCGTTTTCGTCGTCGATCCGGAACTGGTGACCACGACCTACACCTGCAACGCCTTGGCGCCACTGCGCCTGATTCAGGCGTTGGTGCCGCTGATGCGTGAAAATGGCTGGGGGCGCATCGTCAATGTTTCGTCGAGTATGGGGCAACTGGCTGACATGGGCGGCTTCTGGCCCGCATACCGGATGTCCAAAGCCGCACTCAACGCGCTGACGCGCCTGACGGCCAAGGAACTGGAAGGCAGTCCGATCAAGATCAACTCGGTCTGCCCCGGCTGGTGCCGCACTGAAATGGGCGGTCATGATGCTGTCCGCAGTGCCGCGGACGGCGCGCAAGGGATCGTCTGGGCCGCGCTGTTGCCCGATGATGGACCGAGTGGCGGTTTCTTTCGCGACGGCAAGCCAATCGACTGGTGATCGTCTGCCGCGCGATTGGCAGAAGCCGGTCAGATTGTCCCCGCCGCGGCCAAAGGGCATGCCGACCTGCCCATGGGCTGCCCCGAACCTTACGGCGGTAATGGACGCCGCGGCTTGCGTGGCGCGGCGGCAAAGAGCCGATCGTAGAGGCTGTTGGGCAGCAGGCGCAACAGTTTGGCGACGACGCCCATTTGCCAGGGGATGACGCTGTAGCTGCTGCCGCGCGCAATGGCCCGCGCAAAGCGCCGCGCGGCCACATCGGCCGGCATCAGGAAAGGCATCGGGAAAGGGTTCCCCTCGGTCATTGGCGTTCGGATGTAGCCAGGGCAGATGGTGACCACCTTGATGGCCGAAGCACGCAGTTCGAGACGCAGGCTTTCGAGATAACTGATCGCCGCTGCTTTTGAGGCGCTGTAAGCCTCAGCGCCCGGCAGGCCGCGGATGCCGGCGAGCGAGGCGATACCGACCAGCCGGCCACCACCCGCCTGACGCATGGCAGCAATGAAGGGCGAGAAGGTCGCTGCCATGCCGAAGAAATTGACGTCCATGACCCGGCGGATGGCTTCGAGATCGTCGGCGCATTCGGTCAGCGTGCCGACAGAGACGCCAGCGTTGGCGATCACGATATCCGGCGCGCCAAGACGCGCAATGAAGTCGTCGCCGGCCGCACGCAAGGCCGCAGCGTCGGTGACGTCGAGCGGGTAGCAGATGACCTGCCCGGGCCAGCTTGCAGCGAGACGCTGCAGCAAATCAGCGCGACGCGCGGACAGGCCGAGCTGCGCCCCCTGTGCTGCATAGTACTCGGCCAGGGCCCAGCCAATGCCGGATGAGGCGCCGGTGATGAAGACCTTGAGCACGGGAAGCTCAACTATCCCCAACGCGCAGTCGTCAGCCGGGACGGGCTGTGGACGACTTTGGGCGACGCCAGCGCGGGGGCTTCAGGCGTGCTGCGGTCCTCTCACTTCTTGCTCCGATCGCGGCGTGCCTTGTCGATGACCTGGTCCGTCAGTCGCAGCAAGTCGGGAAAGCCCTTGGTTTCCTTGCCGGTGACCAGGTATTTGCCGTCGACAGCCATGGCTGGAACGCCCTGGATCTTGTAAGCCTGGGCCATCTGGTCGGCGCGCTTCACCTTGCTGATGACCCCGAAGGAGTTGTAGGCGTCGGTGAATTTCTTCCCGTCCACGCCTTGCGCCTTCACCCACTCGAGGATGCTCTGATCGTCGTAAAGCCTGCTTCCCGCCTTGTGCAAGGCATCGAAGACCGCGCCATCCAGCTTGGCCAAGTCACCGGTGGCTTCCAGCGCGTAGAAAAGCCGGGCCAGACTCGCCCACTGGGGCCGTCCGAACGAGACCGGTATGCGTTGGAAGGCGACGTCGCCGGGCAGGGCGGCGGACCACTTGCTGACAATCGGGTGGAAGTCGTTGCAGTGCCCGCAGCCATAGGAAAAGAATTCGATCACTTCGATCTTGGCCGGATTGTCAGTCATCTGGGCCGGCACGATCGGCACATAGTCGCGACCAACCACGAGTTCGGCTCGGCTGGGCAACGCTGTGGCCAGCAGGGCCAGGGCAATGGCGAACAACCATCCAGTCAGACGTTCATGCATTGGTCTCTTCCTTTCTTAGTCTTTACGAACCACGTTGGCCTCGATGCCCTGTCGCGCGAGATCCGCACGCAGGTGAGTGACGTCGTCCATCTTGTGGTAGGGCCCGATCCGAACGCGATACCAGACCTTGTCTTGCAGCATCACCTGCTGAATTCGTGCCTCTGCGCCGAGTAACGCCAACCGCGCTTTCTGGTTGTCAGCCTCACTTGCACTCGCGAACGAGCCCGCCTGCAGATAGATCGGTTCCTTGAGGGTATTGTCCTTGTCGACCTTGCCCTCAGTGGGCTTGCTTGCCACTGCCTTGCTCTCGACCGGTTTGGCGTCAGCCGGCTTCGCTTCGCCGGGTGCCGTTGTGATTGCCTTCGTCTCGCCGGGTTTGCTGACCACGGGCTTGGCTTCCTCCGGTTTGGGATCGGGAATCGCCTCGGCATTGCCTGGCAAGATCTTGTAGAAGTCGAAGCGCGGCTTTTCGGGAACCGGGTCACCCGGCTTGCCGGGTAGCGCTACAGGCGCCGAAGCGACCGGCGGTACTTCGGGTGCGGTCGGCGCAACTGGTTTGGTGGCAATGGGCGGTGACAGCTTGGGCTGTTGTCCGGTTGTGGTGAACGGCAGCGGCGCCTTGTTGATGTACCACACGACACCGGCCACGGCGATGACGCCGATCACCAGGCCAATGAACAGGCCGAGCAGCGTGCCTCCACCCGACTTCCTGGCGGGCGGCGTCTTGCGGGGTTTCATGTCACGACTCATGGAAGTTCTCTGTTCTCTGGTCACATCGATTCCGGGCAAGCGACGCCCAGGATCGTCATTCCGTTACGAATTACCTGGTTGACGGCAGCCGCCAGCGCCACGCGCGCCTCCTTGAGCGCCGGATCATCAACCAGAATGCGTTCGGCATTGTAGTAGGTATGGAATTCGGCGGCCAGATCCCGCAGATAGAAAGCAATCAGGTGCGGTGCCAACTCGGCCGCGGCTGCTTCGACGACCTCCGGGAATTCGCCGAGCCTTGCCGCCAACGCCAATTCGTGGGGGCCATCGAGCCGGGCAAGGTCCAAGCTGGCGAGTATTTCGCGCTCACCCCCCCATAGGGCTAGTAGCGAGCAGATGCGGGCATGCGCGTACTGAATGTAGTAGACCGGGTTGTCGTTCGACTGGCTCTTGGCCAGATCCAGGTCGAAATCGAGGTGCTGATCGGACTTGCGCAGGACATAGAAGAAGCGGCAGGCGTCGTTGCCGACATCCTCACGCAGGGTGCGCAGGGTGACGAAGTCACCCGAACGCGTCGACATCTGGGCCTTCCAGCCGGAGCGATAGAGCACGGCAAACTGTACCAGCGCCACCTCGAGCGCTTCGGGGTCGAGTCCCAGCGCGCTGATGGCACCCTTGACGCGTGGAATATAGCCGTGATGGTCAGCGCCCCAGACGTTGATGATGCGCTGGAAGCCACGTTCGTACTTGTTGAGGTGATAGGCGATATCCGATGCGAAGTAGGTGTAAAGACCGTTGTCACGCTGCACGACACGATCCTTCTCGTCGCCAAAAGCCGTTGATCTGAACCAGCGGGCACCGTCCTGAACATAGAGGTGACCGGCTTTTTCCAGTCGCTCGACGCAACGCGCCACCAAGCCGGTGGCAAACAGCGATTGCTCGGAAAACCAGACGTCGAAATGTACGCCGGAGTCTTCAAGATCGCTGCGGCAGTCCGCGAGTTGCTCGGTGAGCACGAAATCGTGCACGTACTTCCAGTCCTCACCGAGCAGGTGCCTGGTGTTGGCGATCAGCGCATCGAGGTGGGCCTCGCGCTGTTGCGCCGCCTCGGCGTCCGTGCGTGCCGGGTCGGGCAGGCCGGGGGTGTTCGCGAGGACGCCGGCCAGCGGACGCAGGTATCGGTCAGCATGGGCTGCCAGCAGCTGTCGCGCCATCTCGCGTACATAGTCGCCCTGATAGGCGTTCGGCGGGAAGGTCAGGGCTTCGCCTGCCTGGCCGCGCAGTTCCAGATAACGCAACCAGGTCGAGACGGCCAGGATATCCATCTGGCGGCCAGCGTCGTTGACATAGTATTCGCTGGTCACGTCCCAGCCGGCGAAGGCGAGCAGCTTGCACAGACTGTCGCCATAGGCGGCCCCGCGACCATGGCCGACATGTAGCGGTCCAGTTGGGTTGGCCGAAACGAACTCGACCAGGACCTTGCGCTTGCCGCCGGTCGTCGAGCGGCCGAACGCCCGGCCCTGTGCGAGGATGCCGTGCAGTACCTCGAGCTTGGCTGCAGGTGAGACGAAAAAGTTGATGAATCCGGCGCCGGCGACTTCTGCCTTGTCGATCAGGGACGAATACGGCAGCTCCGAGATCAGCAACTGTGCCAGTTGCCGCGGGTTGCGCTTCAACGATCGCGCCAGCTGCATGGCCAGGTTACAGGCGAAATCACCGTGCGAGGCCTGCTTCGGTCGCTCGATGTGTATCGCGCTGTCGGACTCGGTTGGCGCCACACTGAGCAGTGCGGCACGCATCAGTTCGGCAAGGTGGAGCTTGAGATCTGGACTCATCGCGATGTTTCTGCTGGAGAATGGGGTCAAGCGGTCGATTATACGATGCCCGATCACAGGTCGGGCGAACGATGCGGAGCGATGAAGGGCGTTTCTGTGTAAACTCGCTTCTTTGCCGACCATCATCCTGCCATCCGCCGTGCGACTTTTTCGCCTCGCCAAAATCCTGAGTATTGCGAGCCGCTACGGCCTCGACGAAATGATTCTCGAGCACGAGCCAAGCGGTCGCCTGGCGGCGTTGTCGCGGGCTTTTCACTTCTGGCGACGCTTTGACACCCCGTCGGCGGTTCGCCTGCGCCAGGCACTGGAATCGCTGGGACCGATCTTCGTCAAGTTCGGCCAGGTGCTGTCCACCCGGCGTGATCTTCTGCGCACCGACATCGCGGACGAGTTGGCCAAGCTGCAGGATCGCGTGCCGCCGTTTTCATCCGAACTCGCGCTGAGGCAGATCGAGACGGCCTATGGCAGGCCCGCCAGTGAAGTGTTTGCCGAGTTCGACGCGACGCCGGTTGCCAGTGCCTCGATTGCTCAGGTCCATTTCGCTCGCCTGCGGCCGGAAGACGGTGGCCACGAAGTGGCGGTCAAGGTGCTGCGCCCCGAAATGCACGACGTGATCGCCAACGATCTGGCCCTCCTTGATACGTTGGCCAGCCTGCTGGAGAAGGTCTGGTCGGATGGCAAGCGGCTCAAGCCGCGCGAGGTGGTCGGCGAGTTCGCCAAGTATCTCTACGACGAACTTGATCTGATGCGCGAAGCCGCCAACTGCTCGCAGTTGCGACGCAATTTCAGCGGTTCGACGCTGCTTCAGGTACCTGAAGTGTATTGGGATCAGTGCACGACGACGGTCATGGTCATGGAGCGTATGCGTGGCATTCCGATCAGTCAGACGGAAGCGCTGGTCGCGGCCGGCATCGATCTGCCGGCGTTGTCGCGGGCAGGTGTCGAGATCTTTTTCACGCAGGTCTTTCGTGATGGTTTCTTCCACGCCGACATGCACCCCGGCAACATCTTCATCGCCACTGATCCAGCCCATCACGGCAGCTATATTGCGCTTGACTTCGGCATCGTCGGGACATTGACGGACAACGACAAGAACTACCTGGCGCAGAACTTCCTGGCCTTCTTCCAGCGCGACTACAAGCGGGTGGCGACGGCTCACATCGAAGCTGGTTGGGCGCCGCCCGACACTCGTGCCGATGAGTTCGAGGCCGCCATCCGCGCCGTCTGCGAACCGATTTTCGACCGGCCACTGCACGAAATCTCCTTCGGCCGTGTCTTGCTGCGCCTGTTCCAGACGTCGCGGCGGTTCAACGTCGAGATCCAGCCGCAATTGGTGATGCTGCAGAAGACCCTGCTCAACATCGAGGGTCTTGGTCGGCAGCTTGACCCCAATCTCGACCTGTGGAAGACGGCAAAACCTTTCCTCGAGCGCTGGATGAGTGAGCAACTCGGTCGCCGTGCTTTCCACCGCGGTGTGCAGCAGGAAGCGCCCTACTGGGCGCGCACCTTGCCGCAGCTGCCGCGACTAGTCTATCAGGCACTGGCGCAACCGAAAGCGCCGGATCTCGCGCCGTTGCTGGCCGAGCTCGCGCGCACGCAACGTCAGCAGCGGCGCTTGCTGGGGGTCATCGCGCTGCTGCTCGCCGCACTGCTGGCCAGCCAGTATCTATGAAAACTACCGGAGAATCTGCATGAATCGCGTCGTGATCAGTGCCAGCGGCCTCTTCACCGCCCCGCACATCATCAGCAACGAAGAACTGGTGGCCTCCTACAATGCCTTCGTCGGCCAGTTCAACGAAGCCAACGCGACAAGCATCGCAGCCGGCGAGATCGCCGCGCTCGAGGGATCGAGTGTCGAGTTCATTGAAAAGGCTTCCGGCATCACCCGCCGATACGTGATGGACAAGGCCGGGGTCATTGATCCGCAACGCCTGCGTCCGAAGTTCACGCCGCGGACCAATGAGCAACTGTCGCTACAGGCCGAGATGGCGGTTGCTGCAGGCGGCGAGGCGCTGGCTGCTGCCGGCAGGGCGGCGAGTGACGTGGATGCGGTGATCTGTGCCGCTTCCAACATGCAACGCCCCTACCCGGCGATGGCCATCGAGATCCAGCGAGCGCTGGGGATTAGCCAAGGCTATGGTTTCGACATGAATGTCGCCTGCTCGTCGGCCACCTTTGCGCTCGAACTGGCCGTCAATGCGGTGCGCTGCGATACGGCGCGCACGGTGCTGGTGGTCAACCCGGAAATCTGCTCGGCGCATCTCGCCTGGCAGGATCGCGACTGCCACTTCATTTTTGGCGACGTGTGCACAGCGCTCGTCGTCGAGAGGCTGGAAACGGCACTTTCACACAATGCCTGGGAAGTGCTTGGGAGCAAGCTGGCAACCAGTTTTTCCAACAACATCCGCAACAACGCCGGCTTTCTCTCCCGCTGTGAAGACCGCGACCCGACTGACCGTGATCAGTTGTTTGTCCAGGAAGGCCGTCGCGTATTCAAGGAAGTGTGTCCGATGGCTGCCGAGCATATCACCAGACATCTCGCCAGCCTCGATCTGACCCCGGTGCAGGTCCGGCGTTTCTGGCTGCATCAGGCCAACCTGGCGATGAACCAGCTGATCGGTCGTCGCCTGCTCGGCCGTGAAGCCACTGCCGATGAAGCGCCGGTGATTCTAGATGAGTTTGCCAACACGGCGTCGGCCGGCTCGATCATCGCCTTCCATCGCCACAGCGCAGACCTCGCAGCCGGTGATCTCGGCGTGATCTGTTCCTTTGGTGCCGGCTATTCGATTGGCAGCCTGGTCGTCAGGAAGGCGTCGTGATGGGTGCTGGCTGCGCTCACCCGTCGTTTATGCCAAATGTTCCCGGGGCGGGCTTGGGCTCACCCGGTTGGCGGTAATCACCGGGCGAGGGGTACACTCTCGGCGGCCGCTGCTCTCGGGACTGGCGATACTCGTCGCGGTCACGATCGCGGTTTCGCTCACGTTCCCTCGCCTCCCGCCTGGCTTCATTTTGCCTGGCTTCACGCTGGCCACGCTCATAGCCATTTTCGTAGTCTCGCGATCTATCGTGCTGGCTGAAGCTTGAGCGCTCGCCGTCGCGATATCCCCGATCATAAGCCGAATCGCGACTGGATGAACGGTAGCCATCGTAGGAGCGATCGCCGTAGGAATTGTCACCGTAGTACGAGTTGGAGTCGCAGCCGCTTACTGCGAGCAGGCCGCCAATGGCGGCGAGGATTGACATTCGCTTGAGCAAAAGGGACATGGGTCATTCTCCTTGTTCAATGTTTCCGCGGCATGGCCGCAACCGGCGGGTTCATCTCCCTGCGTGTCCACGATCGTACCACCTTCGGCTGCGTTTTCAGCGCAAGGACCGTGAGAACGCCTTGTCACTACTTGTGGAAGGTGCGACCGCCACTTCCGGCAACGCGGGAGGCCTGGGCGCTGGCCGCGTGTTCAAAGAGACTCCAGCCCTGATACTGGGCGTTGACGAAAACCGCCAGCGCAAGCAGGCCGGCGATCCAGTTCGCCTTGATCATCTCAGTCCGCCTCTCCGTCGTCCTGGCCGCCGCCGAGATCGCTCTCGCTCCAGCGCCGTGCTTCGAAGGCATTCCTCCGCCAACGCGAGACCAGCGGGAAGACCGCCAGGAAAATCAACAGCAGCAGGAAGTTTGACCAGCCCGTCGGGTTGCGCACCACCTCAAGCGTGTCCACAACGGCTTCCGCATTGTCCGTCCCGAGTTCGTACTCGATGACGAGGTAGTAGTTGCCTGGCGGTACCGCCTTGAAGACCATCTCTTCAGAGGGCGATCCTTCCGACCAGCTCTCGCCCTCGTCGATGCCTTTATAATGGCTGACTTCCTGAACGCCAAGGTAGGACTCACCGGTGGTTTTCTCGACCAGTGTCGTGCTGAGCGACACCCAGTTATTGACCAGACTTGTCCCATGGCGAACCAGCAGCGCCCGCGCGCGGCTGTTGAGGACGAACTCCTGACTGGTCAGAGTGGCCTCATCATTCAGTGGCGAGAGAACGAGCCGCTGCCTGAGCACCAGTTGCGACGCAAAAAGGAAGGCAAAGGCCAGTTGCACGACGGTCGCCGCCAATGCCAACTGCCAGAACAGGCGGCAGACACGACGATGCCTCTCAGCCAGCGGATTGGGCTGGTTGGCATAGACCCCGATTCGCTTCGGTGGCGGCGCCTGGATCCTGAACGCGGCGCAAAGCTCCGCAGGTTCAAGGTACTCGGCCTGCGACCAGCCTGCTTCCTTGTCGGTTACTTCGCGTGACAGCATCAGGGGCGGGCAGACGTAGTCGTCGACCGCACAAGTCTCACCGACGACCACGCGCCAGTAGAACTCGCCGACGACGTAAGTCACTTCCGCCTTGCCCGTGTTGAAGAGCTTGAACTCTTGACCGTCGCGTTTGAACTTCGCCTGCCCGCGGCTGACCGGCGGTGGACTGGACAGTGTGCGCGCGAAGTTCCAGTGTCCCTGATATTCAATCAGCCAGGCAAAACCCTGCTGCACGTTGAACAACAGGTATTCCGACCACGGGTACTGCGTGCCCTCCGAAGTGGTGCTGCGGCGCATGAAGCCGATCACTTCCCAGTCGATGCCATGCAGCGTGCCGTGGCTGCCGAGGGGTAGCCACGGCACTTCGCGCAGCGCCTGCGCTGCCCTGGCCAGCAGTTTGACATTCTCATTCTCGACGCCGATGATCGAGCCGCAACCATCGCAGGCGACGCTCTCGATGGCGGCAGAATGAATCTTCAACGGCGCCGCGCAATGCGGACAATTGAAGGCGCGCGCGCCGACCTGTGGCGCACCGCCGGCAGCCGGTTCACCAAGTTCCTTCAGCTTTTCCAGCTTCAGATCGGAAAACGCGACCGCCTGGCCGACGAAGACCAGAGGCGGTGTTTCACTGTAGTCAAGCGTCAGGAAGCGATCGTTGCCGCGCAGGTCGGCGGTATTCACGTCGTAGCCTGCGGCGACCCTGAACGGCAGCTCCCCCTGGCCAGAGATGCAGCGGGCCGTTGCGAGATTGGTGACCGTGAAAACGCGGCCGTCGAGGCTGACCGACATCTCGGGTTGCAGTGTCTCGAATGCTGGCAGCGGGTCGCTGACCGCCACCTGCGCACTGACCACTAGCTCGCCGCCCGCTTCGGCCAGCCACGCGGTCCGCGCATCGTCGAACAGAATGTGCCACTCGTTCCAGATGCCGGCTTCGTATCTCAACTGGATGCGGCCGATGACCAGGAAGTGCCGGTTGCGGTAGCAGCCCTCGCTACCGATCTGGATCAGCGATCTGTCTTCCAGCAGTTCGGCCATGCGACCGAGGTTCTGCAGGTCTTCGCCACTGCGCAGCAGCGTGCTCCGACAGAATTCGCAGACGACATAGATCGAGGTCACCGACCGGAAGGTGACCGGCGCACCGCAGGATGGGCAACTGGCTCGCTTCACCTGGAGGAAGCTTGCTGAAAGGATGGGCTAGCGGGCGATCAAACCAGCTTGCCCAGCAAGTCGGCTTTCTTGGCGTCGAATTCGGCCTGCGACAGGATGCCCTTGGCGACGAGAGCGTGCAGCTTCTCCAGCGTCGCCACGACCTCATCGGCAGCGGCGGGCGCGGCCATCGGTGCCGCCGCCGCCGGCGTGGTCTGCGCCATCGCCGCGGTCATGGCCTGGCCGATGCCCATGCCGGCGCCGAGGCCAGCACCGATGCCGGCAATCCCGCCTTCATTCTGCGCTGCCAGCGGAATACTGGTGGCCACCTGGTACTGCGTGTAGCGCCCAAGGTCACCGATCATGTTCATGCCGATGCGGGTGTCGAGGATCTTCTGCAGTTCTTCCGGCAGCGAGACGTTCTGCACGACGAAGCTGTCGAGCGCCAGGCCATAGCGGTCGAACACCGGTTCGAGCTTGCCCTTGAGTGCCTTGCCGAGTTCGTCCTGGTTGGCGGCCATGTCGATGAACGGGACGCCTGATTCACCGAAGAGGTCGGTCATCGAGCTGATGACCAGGTTCCGCAGCTGGCCGTCGAGGTCGGCAACCGTGTATTGCTCGCGCGTACCTGAAATCTCGCTGTGGAACCGGCGGGCATCGGTGAGCTTGTACGAGTAGATGCCGAAGGCCCGCATGCGGACCATGCCGAAGTCCTTGTCGCGAATAGTGATGGGATTTGGCGTTCCCCACTTGCAGTCGAGCTGCAGTCGGGTCGAAAAGAAATAGACGTCCGACTTGAAGGGGGACTGGAAGAGTTTGTCCCAGTTCTTGAGGTTGGTCAGCAGGGGCAGTGTCCGGGTCGTCAGCGTGTACAGTCCGGGACCGAAGACGTCGGCGATCTGACCTTCATCGACGAAGACCGCCATTTGCGATTCCCGCACCGTCAGCTGCGCACCATACTGGATCTCGAAGTCCCGCATCGGATAGCGCATGGCAAGCATACCGTCGCCTTCTTCAGTCCACTGAATGACATCGATAAACTGTTTCTTGATGAAGTCCATTAGGGCCATGGCGATCTCCTGAAAGCAAGCGTTGGCGACCGGCGCCGGACCTGACCGGTGCCGGAGGATGGGTACTCAGTAAGTCATGCAGGCAGCGTTGATCAGGCCGACAGTGAGCGAAACGATGGCCAGAAAGATCGCCGGTGCAATCCGGCCCGACGGGATATCCTGGGTCAGTTGTGGCAACGTGAAGCGGGTCACCAGGTAAGCCAGAATCTGGATGACGCCGGCGATCACCCCCCAGGCAGCGAGATCGATCAGGGTGTCGCTATGGGCAATCACATTGGCAACCGGCATGGCGAAACCCAGCAGCGCACCTGACAGGCTGACTGCAGCAGCACTGTTGCCTGCCCGTATCAGGGCTACCTCATGATAGGGGGTGACATTGAGGTAGACCAGGAGGAAAAGCGCGAGCAGGACGATCGCCACGGCGAAATAGGCCAGAAAGGCGGGTAGCATCGTCAACAGGTGGCTGGGCATGAGAATTCTCCTGTTTGCCGGCGGTTGGACAGCGGTTCAAAGCGAGTCCGCATAGCGTACCAAGCCGCTTAGGATCAAATTGTCCGCCAACTGGAAGGGGATGTTCAAGTGCGCCGCAAGTCGCTCGGCCGCTCCACCGGTGAGCAGGCAGCGGGCACCTGGCTCGGCTGCGATGGAAGAAAACATCCGGTCGACCGCCCCCAGTTGGGCCTGCAGGCAGCCGCTGACGATGGCATCCATCGTGTTGCGCGGCTCGGCACGAAAAACGCCGTCGGCAAGCGGCAACTGTGCGGTGTTGCGCGCCAGCGCCGCACGCATCAGGTCGAAACCGGGCAGGATCAGACCACCGCGAAACAACCCTGTCGCATCGAGCAGATCCACGGTGGTCGCGGTTCCGGCGCAGACTACCAGGCACGCGCTGTCGAGGAGGGTGCGAGCGCCGATCAGCGCCGCCCAGCGGTCGGCACCAAGTTGCCCCGGCAGTTCGTAGCTACTTCGAACGCCACAGGCTTCGGCACTTGCGTGCAGGAACGAGACCTTGACCTGACGCCTGGCGAGGAGCGTCGAGATGCTCGTCGAAACGTCGCTACCCGCGACGTTGCAGACCACGACGCGTGCCGGCAGCGGCCACTCGTCAGCGGCCTCTCCCAGCCAGGCGACGTCGGCAGTTGCGAGCACCCCGCTGTCGAGCCATTTGCGGCCGTCATGAACACCCCACTTGATGCGGCTGTTGCCCGCGTCGATGGCGATGATCATGCCACCCGCAGCGACAGGTCGCCGGACAGGCAGCGTTCGATCCCGGCCGAGGTGCGCAGCAGCAGGGCGCCATCCTCATCAGCCCCGAGGCAGATGCCTTCGCGATCAAGGCGGTTGCCATCGACCAGGCGCACCTGACGATCCTGCCAGGAATGATGCGCCTGCCATTCGCTGCGCAGCACTCTGAAGCCGCCCTCGGCAAAGCGGTCGAGAACCTCTGTCAGATCAATCAGCACCTGCGCCAGGATCTGATGACGATCTGGCAGGGGTGACAGCGCCTGCGCCAAGGCTGCCGGACGGTGCAGGAACGCTTCCTCGCCCGCCGGTGGTAGTTGCAGGTTGAGACCGATGCCGATCACTGCCCGCATGACGCCGGGCTCGGATTCCAGTTCAACCAGTATGCCGCCGAGCTTGTCGCCTTCGAGCAGGATGTCATTCGGCCACTTCAGGCCAACGCCGCGCACGCCGCTGCCCTCCAGAGCGCGTGCGACCGCGATGCCGACAGCCAGCGATAGTCCCGCGAGTCGCGAAACCTTCCCCGCGAAGCGCCAGAGAACGGAAAAAGTGAGACCGGTTTCCGGAGAGGACAGCCAACTGCGGCCGCGTCGGCCGCGTCCGGCTGTCTGCCGGTCGGCAACCAGCAACAAACCGGTTGGAGCACCCTGTCGGGCGCGTTCGGCCAGCAGGGTGCTGGTTGAGCCACATTCGGCCAAGGCCTCGAGCGTGAAGCGGCCGCGCGCGCGGCCGAGCAGGGAATCCATGCGCAGCGGATCGATCTGGCAAGGGCGGAGAGACTGGTTCATGGGTTCGTCAGCAGAAACAACGCTCCCATTATCGCCGATTATCGCGGCAGTGAACCTTGCCGATCTTCGATCGCGCTGTTGCTGTCGAGCCCGAGTTCCTGAATCTTGCGGGTGATTGTGTTGCGACCGATGCCCAGTGCCTGTGCTGCCTCGATTCTGCGCCCGCCCGTATGAGTCAGCGCACGGTTGATCAGCACCCGCTCAAAGGCGTGTGTCAACTTCTCATGCACCTTGCCAGGGTCGCCCAGCAACAGTCGGTCGACCTCCTGCGCCAGCGCACCTTCCCAGTCGTTGGCCTGCACCGCGACAGTTGCTTCACGTAGTTCCGGCGGGAGGTCGCCCAGCTCGACCAGTTGCCCCGGCGCCATGACGGTCAGCCAGTGGCAAAGATTTTCGAGCTGGCGGACGTTGCCCGAAAAATCAAGGGAGCACAGATGCCTGAGGGCTGCTTCGGAGAAGCGCTTGCCCTCGACCCCGAGTTCCTGCGCGCTCTTCTGCAGAAAATGGCGTGCGAGGATTGGAATATCCTCGCGTCTTTCCCGCAGGCTTGGCAGTCGCACGCGGATCACGTTCAGGCGGTGGAAGAGATCCTCGCGAAAGAGCCCCTGGCTGACCCTCGCCTCAAGATCCTGGTGCGTTGCAGCAATGATGCGAACCTTGGTCCGCAGGGGTGAGTGGCCACCGACCCGGTAATAGTGACCGTCCGATAGCACGCGCAGTAGCCTCGTCTGCAGCTCTGCCGGCATATCACCGATTTCATCGAGGAATAGTGTCCCGCCTTCGGCCTGTTCGAACCGTCCCTGTCGCTGCGTCGCAGCTCCTGTAAAGGCGCCACGTTCGTGGCCAAACAACTCGGACTCCAGCAGGTCGCGAGGGATGGCCGCGGTGTTGATGGCGATGAACGGTTTGTCTGCACGCGGGCTGTGGCGGTGTACGGCGCGCGCGACCAGTTCCTTGCCGGATCCTGATTCGCCGGTAATCAAGACAGTGGCACTCGACTGGCTCAGGCGACCAATGGCTCGGAACACCTCCTGCATCGCCGGCGCCTGACCGAGAATCTCCGGCGTCAAGCCCACTTCGTTTGGCGCACCATCGCGGTGCATGCTTTCGCCAATCGCCCGCCGAATCAGTTCCAGAGCCTGATCGACGTCGAAAGGCTTGGGCAGATACTCGAAAGCGCCGCCCTGAAACGCCGACACGGCGCTCTCCAGATCGGAGTAGGCGGTCATGATGATCACCGGTAGCGCGGGAAAGCGATCCTTGGAGACCTGCAGCAATTCCAGTCCGGACTGACCGGGCATGCGGATGTCGGAAACCAGTACCTGGGGCGTTTCCGCGCCCAGGTCAAGCTGTGCCAGCGCTTCGGTGGCCGACGCAAAGCTGCGGAAGGGAATCTTTTCGCGGGCAAGGGTCTTCTCGAGTACCCAACGGATTGATTTGTCGTCGTCAACGATCCAGACCGGTTTCATTGATTCCTCAGGAAGCTTGGCTATTGTCATCGAAGTGTCATCAGGTAATAGCAAGAAACCTGCCAGCTTCTCAGGCCAGCGGCAAGCGAATCGTGAAACAGGTATGGCCGGGCCGACTTAGGCAATCAATGGTGCCCTGGTGCTGTTGGACAAAACTCTGCGCCAGCGTCAGGCCGAGGCCGCTGCCACCGGCGCGGCCGGAAACCAGCGGGTAGAACATGCGTTCGCGGATGTCTTCCGGAATTCCCGGGCCATCGTCGATCACCTGAACTTCGAGCGCCAAGCGGTGGCGCCGCTTGAACAAGGTGACCTGGCGTGCCGCGCGCGTGCGTAGCGTGATCGTGCCCGCCGAGGAAACACTCCCGTCAGGTTGCCGTCTGATCGCCTGCGCCGCGTTTCTCGCGATGTTGAGGAAGACCTGAATCAGTTGCTCCCGATCACCCACCAGCTCCGGCAGGCTGGTGTCGTAGTCACGGCAGACCCGGAGCGTGGTCGGAAACTCCGCGGTGAGCAGGCTGCGTACGCGCTCGAGGATCTCGTGGATGTTCACCGGGCCAGGTTGCATCGGGCGGTGAGGCGACAGCAGGCGTCGCATCAGATCCTGCAGACGGTCGGCCTCCTTGATGATCACCTGGGTATATTCGCGCAGGCCGGGATTGTTGAGTTCCCGTTCGAGCAACTGCGCCGCACCCCGGATGCCGCCGAGAGGGTTTTTGATTTCGTGCACCAGGTTTCGTATCAGTTCGCGGTTGGCGTGTTGCTGCTCGACCAGGCGCTCCTCCCTTGTGGCCCTAAGTTGTTGATCTATTGGCCAAAGCTCGACAAGAAGAGAGGCTCCGTGGGCATCCACCGGGTTTACCGTGCAATTCAGTTGAAGCACGTCGCCACCAGCGAGCCGCAGTTCGATGTTCTGCCCGGTATAGCTCCAGCCGTGATTCAGAACGCTGCTCAGGGCCGCGAGCAACTTCGGCGGGCACTCCATGACGCCCTCCAGCGGGCAGCCCGCGAAGACCTTGTTGCTGATCTCCATCAAGTTCTCGGCGGCAGGATTCAGGTAGCGGATTGCCAGGCTCTCGTCGAGGAGAACAACCGCCGACGACAGCAGGTCAAGGCCACCGAATGGATTCCTCGAATTCTCAGGCATCAGCTTGGGCAGGTAGCCTCATGCCCCAAAGATCAGCGCAGATTGGCGATCTCTTTCCGGATTGCCTCGATATTGCGTTGGTGCAAAGCGACTTTGTCCTTGTAGGGCTGCAGACGCTCTTGAACCTTGCCGCCACTGATCGCGCCACCTTGCATGCGCTCGTTTGGCAGGACGATTGCTTCCTGCTCGCCGAGATCCTTTTTTGCCTGCTCGGCATTCTTCTCTTCGGCCGCCAACTCGTTTTCGAGGATGCGGCGACGATCGCCATCGCGCGACTTCTGCGTTTGCTCGTCCACCTTGGGAAAACTGCCTGGTGTTGCCGTCTTGGTCGCTGGTGCCTTGACGGCCGGAGCAAGGTTGACCGGATCCAGCACGAGTTTCCGGCAACTCCTGGTCGGCACGTTCGAATAGGTGACCCGTCCGTCGGCATCGGCGCATTTGTAGATGTCCTGCGCATGTGCTGGCACTGCAGCAAGCAATGGCAGGGCGATCGAAATACACAGGTCTTGCGCTTTCATTGCTGTTGTGTTCCCTCGTCACGAGCAGTCCGTGGTTGCAGATGCCTACAATCCTGCCGGATCGGTATCCACCAGGATTGTAACGGATGACCGAAGCCAATACTAACGCGCGAGGAGGGCGATCGGTAGACAAAAAAAGGACGGGCAGGCCCGTCCTCTTGTTTGCGCCGGGGGTTCAGCAGCTGTAATACAGTTCGAACTCGACCGGGTGGGTGGTCATGCGAACCTTGTTGACCTCGTCCATCTTCAACTCGAGAAAGGCGTCGATCCAGTCGTTGGAAAAAACGCCGCCACGGGTCAGGAAGTCACGATCCTTGTCGAGCGAGGCAAGGGCTTCCTCGAGGCTGGCACAAACGGTCGGAATCTTGGCATCCTCTTCCGGCGGCAGATCGTAGAGGTTCTTGTCTGCCGGATCACCCGGGTGAATCCGGTTCTGGATGCCATCGAGGCCGGCCATCAGCAGCGCCGAGAAGCACAGATAGGGATTGGCGATCGGATCCGGGAAGCGCGTTTCGATGCGCCTCGCCTTGTCGGAAGCCACGTGCGGGACGCGGATCGAGGCCGAACGGTTCTTTGCCGAGTAGGCCAGCTTGACCGGCGCTTCGTAGTGCGGCACCAGACGCTTGTACGAATTAGTACCGGGGTTGGTAATTGCGTTCAGCGCCTTGGCGTGCTTGATGATCCCGCCGATGTAGAACAGCGCCATCTCCGACAGACCGGCGTAGCCGTTGCCGGCAAAGAGGTTCTTGCCATCCTTCCAGATCGACTGATGGACGTGCATGCCCGAACCGTTGTCGCCGACGATAGGCTTCGGCATGAAGGTCGCCGTCTTGCCGTACTGGTGCGCAACGTTGTGTACCACGTACTTGAGAATCTGGGTCCAGTCGGCACGCTTGACCAGCGTGCTGAACAGGGTTCCGATCTCGCATTGACCAGCAGTCGCCACTTCGTGGTGATGTACTTCCACCGGCACCCCGGCAGCCTCCAGCGTCAGAACCATCGCTGAACGGATGTCGTGCAGGCTATCGACCGGTGGCACGGGGAAGTAGCCGCCCTTGACTCCCGGACGGTGGCCGGTTCCACCCTCACCCTCGGACTTTTCACCACTCGTCCAGGCGGCTTCCTGCGAATAGATCTTCAGCGTGCAGCCCGACATGTCGACGCTCCACGAGACCGAATCGAAAATGAAGAACTCGGGTTCCGGTCCAAAGTAGGCTGTATCGCCAATGCCGCAAGACTTGAGGTAAGCCTCGGCACGCTTGGCAATCGACCGCGGGTCACGGTCGTAGCCGCGTCCGTCAGCCGGGTCGACGACGTCGCAGGTAATGACGACCGTCGTTTCATCGAAGAAGGGGTCAATGTAGGCCGTGCTCGGATCAGGCATCAACTGCATGTCCGAGGCTTGAATCCCTTTCCAGCCGGCGATCGACGAACCATCGAAAGCGTGGCCGTTCTCGAACTTGTCTTCGTCGAAAGCGCTGACCGGCACCGTCACGTGCTGTTCCTTGCCGCGGGTATCGGTGAAGCGGAAGTCCACGAACTTCGCCTCGTTTTCCTTGACCATCTTGATTACGTCTTGCGGGCTTGCCATTGCAGAGTCTCCTGAACAGGTGCCGGTACGAGCGGCGACAATAGAAAATAGGTGCGCGGGGGGTACTAGCAGAAAACGTGCCAATCCATGCCCTGCTGGCTGTTCATTGTGCCACAAGGCTCTGGAGCATTCTCCAGCATTTTACGCCGCACCACGGCGGTGCGGTCGGCGGCGCTGTGCACCAAGGGGGTGCGTCCCGGTTGCTGGCTGTCGGGCTGCTACGCGCTGCGAACGAAACAAGTGATTTATACTCTCAGTTCCTCAAGACATCCTTCGACAGGCCCTCGGAACCCATGGGAAGATTGACCGACCTGCTGCAACTCGCCCAGGAACGTGGGCAAGAACTCGGCCTGCCCTATGCGGGAGCCCTGACGCCGCATGAGGCGTACGAGGTCTGGCAGCTGGCGCCCGGCGCGAAGCTGGTTGACGTACGCACGCACGCCGAGTGGGATTGGGTTGGGCGCATCCCCGGTGCCATCGAGATCGAGTGGATGAGTTACCCGGATGGCGTCCCCAATGCCTATTTTCTGACCGAGCTGAAACAACAGGTCGATCGTGAAGCGCTGCTGCTGTTCATCTGCCGCAGCGGCGTGCGCTCGCACCACGCTGCCGCGCTGGCCGGTGAAGCAGCGCAACGCGAATGCTACAACGTGCTCGAGGGTTTTGAAGGTGACCTGGATGCCAATGGCCAGCGCGGGAAGATTGGTGGCTGGCGTCTTGCCGGCTTGCCATGGCATAACTGAACCTTCTGGTTGCCCGCCCGGGCTTCTTTGACATCGATTCGAGTCTCACCACATGCAAACTGCGACCATCAGCTTCGACAAGTTCAACCAGTTGCAGGACGACGCCTGTCATCAGCGCATTCGCACGGCTCGCGAGCGGCTCGGCAAGGAAGCCGTGCTGCTCTGCCACCACTATCAACGCGCCGATGTCTATCAGTATGCCGATCTCACGGGTGACTCCCTGAAGCTTTCGCGCCTGGCCTCGCAAACCGATTCGCGGTATATCGTCTTCTGCGGCGTGCATTTCATGGCCGAAGTCGCCGACATCATGTCAAAGCCAGAGCAGATGGCGATCTTGCCCGACTTGGCAGCTGGCTGTTCGATGGCCGACATGGCCAATCTGGCCAAGGTTGAGCGCTGTTGGCGCGAGCTCGGCGAGGCAATCGACGTGGACCAGCAGGTGACGCCGGTGACCTACATCAACTCGGCAGCCGATCTCAAAGCCTTTTGTGGTGCCCGGGGCGGCATCGTCTGCACCTCGTCGAATGCCGGAACGATTGCTGCCTGGGCCTTTGCCCGTCGCGAGAAGATCCTTTTCTTTCCTGATCAGCATCTGGGGCGCTGGACCGGGGCCCAGATGGGTATCCCGCTCGATGAGATGATGGTCTGGGATCCCGACCTCGAGATGGGCGGCCTCACAGCCGAGCAAATCCGGCGGGCCAGATTGCTGCTCTGGAAGGGTCATTGCTCGGTTCATCAGATGTTCCAGCCATCGCATATTCTGCGTTTTCGCAATCAGCATCCCGACGGCCTGGTGATCGCCCACCCCGAATGCAGCTTCGAAGTCTGCCGGCAATCGGATTTCGTTGGCTCGACCGAACATATCGTGAGGACGATCAAGGAGGCAAAGCCGAACACCCGCTGGCTGGTCGGTACCGAGCTCAACCTGGTCAACCGTCTTGCCGAAGAAGTCCGGCACGAGGGCAAGATCGTGCAGTTCATGGCACCGACCGTCTGCATGTGCTCGACGATGCAGCGGATCGACCCGCAGCATCTGGCGTGGACGCTGGAGAATCTGGCTGATGGTACGGTCGTCAACCAGATCAGGGTTCCCGAGCACGAGCGGGAGCTCGCCAAGCTGGCGCTGGAAAGAATGCTTGCCGTATCATGAGTCAGGATAGCGTGTGCCGCTTCCTCTTCGACGACCTCGACATTTGTGGCGCCGTCGTCAGCTTGGGGGCGGTATGGCGCAAAATGCTCGAGAATCGCGCCTACCCCGAGCCGGTTGTCCGGCTCCTCGGGGAAATGAGTGCGACGACGCTCCTCCTCGGCGGCAACCTGAAACAGCCTGGGCGACTGACGATCCAGTTGCGCGGCAACGGCCCGGTATCGCTGCTGGTCATCGACTGCAATGAACAGCTGCAGATTCGCGGCATGGCCAGGTGTGAGACGCAGCCTGAAAGCAAGTCGCTGCGGGAACTGCTTGGCCACGGCCATCTGCAGCTCTCGCTCGACATGCGGTCGATGCGTGAGCCCTACCAGAGCATCGTGCCACTCGATGGCGAGAACGTTGCCGAAGTCTTTGAGCACTACCTTCGGCAGTCGGATCAGTTGCCAACCCGTTTCTTTCTGGCGGCTTCATCCGAGGCAGCTGCCGGCCTCCTTCTGCAGAAGCTTCCCGCCGCCGATCCGTGCGACCCGGATGGCTGGGCTCGCGTCGAAGCGCTGGCTGCGACCGTGAAGGCCTCGGAGCTTCTCAGCCTGCCAGCGGCAGACTTGTTGCTGCGGCTTTTTCACGAGGAGGCCGTTCGCCTTTTTCCGGCCAGGACAGTCATTCACAATTGCCCCGAGGACTGGGAAAAGGTGCGCTCAATGCTGCGCTCGCTGGGCCCCGCCGAGGTTTATGCCGCGCTGCGGGAGCACGACGAGGTGGTCATCAAGGATGACCTGTGCAATCGTGACTACCGTTTTGATGCGCAGGCCATAGACGAAGTCTTTCGCGATTTCGTGTCCGGTAATCCACCGACGCTTCATTGACCGTTGCAGGTAAGCCACGTTGGTAACCTGAATCCTGTCAGAGCACCTTGCCCGGATTCATCAGGCCCAGCGGATCAAGGGTCCGCTTGATTGCTCGCATCAGCGCGATCTCCACCGGGCTCTTGTAGCGTAGCAGTTCCTCGCGCTTCAGCTGTCCGATGCCGTGTTCGGCACTGATGCTGCCGCCCATTTCATCGACCAAGTCGTGCACGATGCGATTGACTTCCGGCTGTGCGGCCAGGAAAGCCGCGTTCTCGCCGGCTGCCGATTTCGATTGGTTGTAATGGAGATTGCCATCGCCGACGTGGCCGAAGGTGACGATCCGAATCTCCGGGAAAGCCTGCGAGAGCGCCCGGTCGGCGCGCTCGACGAACTCCGGAATGCGCGAGATCGGCAGTGACACATCGTGCTTGATGCTCAGGCCTTCGATCTTCTGTGCCTCGCCGATGTTCTCGCGCAGAGCCCACAGACGCCTGGTCTGCTCGCCACTTTGCGCCAGGACCACGTCGCTGATCACGAGGTCTTCCAGCGCGGCGCTGAGAAATGCCGTCAGCGCTTCACGCAACGCCTGATCGTCGCCGCTGCCCGACAATTCGATCAACAGATGCCACGGGCTTGCCGAGAGGGCGGGGTGTGCCCCCGGAATGTGCTTGCAAACCAGGCCAAGAGCGCTGTCGGAAACCAGTTCGCAGGCGGTCAATGACGGACCGAAATGCGCCTGTAGATCAGCCAGCAGATGCACCGCTGCCGCTGGCGACGCGATTGCCAGCCAGGCAGTCGCCATTGCCCGTGGCAGGGGGAAAAGCTTGAGTACGGCAGCGGTAATGATGCCAAGAGTCCCCTCGGCGCCGATGAACAGGTGCTTCAGGTCGTAGCCAGTGTTGTCCTTGCGCAAGCCGCGCAGGCCATCCCAGATCTCGCCGCTGGGCAGCACGACCTCCAGACCGAGGGTCAGTTCACGTGCGTTGCCATAACGCAGAACCTGCACACCGCCCGCGTTGGTGGACAGATTGCCGCCGATCTGGCAGCTTCCCTCGGCAGCCAGTGACAACGGAAACAGTCGCTGCGCCTCGGCGGCCGCATCCCGAAGTGTCTGCAGCACGCAACCGGCCTCGACAGTCATCGCGTTATTGGCGGGATCAATTGCCCGTACGCGCTTCAGCCTGGACAGGCTAATGACCACCGACTGTCCCTCGGGACCTGGCGTTGCCGCACCACAAAGGCTGGTGTTGCCGCCCTGCGGGACCATCGCCACGCCGGCCTGCGCGCACGCGTGGACCACTGCCGAGACCGCTGCCGTGGTTGCCGGGCGCACAACGCAGATGGCGGCACCGCGATAGCGACCGCGCCAGTCGACAAGGTAGGACGACATGGCTTCGGCGGTCGCCAACACGTTATCCGCGCCAACGTGTTGGCCAAGGGTGCTGATCAGATCGGCCCTGTTCATGGGCGACTATGCCCGCCGCGCGGGTGCGTGGCACAATGGCCGTGCTTTCGCCTTGACAGAACCAGCGTGCACCGGAGAGACTGCCGTGGCACTGAGGCCGGTTGCCGGGGGAGAGAACGTTTCATGGTCGCAGGGTCTTTGATAAATGCCGCATTTGGTGCGAAGATTCGGGGCATCTTAATGCCTTTCCGGCTTGCCGGCAGTTGATCCTGCAATTCCCGTTGGCAGCGGTCAGAACACTAGAACACATGCCCATCCGCTGAATGTCATGAGAAGCACCTTCCGCTCCGTTCACTGCCGACCTTGCGGCGGCCGCTCGACCTGGCAAATCGTCATCCTGTGCCAGCGGGAACTCTCATGAGCCCAGACGCGAGGCTGGTTGCCGACATCGGCGGCACTCGTGCCCGCTTTGCCTTGCTCGACCGGACTGGCTCTCCCGGCTTGGTGCGCATTCTTGCCGTGAAGGATTTTCCGGGGCCGGTGGAGGCGATTCAAGCCTACCTTGGCGAGGTTGGCGCCCCGGCTTTGCAGGCAGCGGCTATCGCCCTCGCGGCACCAGTCCATGGTGAGGTGATCCGGCTGACCAATGCTGCCTGGACTTTCTCGCGCGACGATCTCAAGTCGAGGCTCGGCCTGTGCCGCGTCCTGCTGCTCAACGACTTCACGGCCCTGGCCCTGTCGCTGCCACACCTTGACGCCGCAGATCTGCGTCAGGTAGGCGCCGGCACCTCGGTCGAACTGGCTGCGAAAGGGGTCCTCGGGCCAGGAACCGGCTTGGGTGTTTCCGGTGTGATGTTTCATCGCGGGGGCTGGCTCGCGCTGAGCGGAGAGGGCGGTCACTGTTCGCTGGCCCCTGCCGACGAACGTGAGTCGGCGATTCTTTCGCTGGCCTGGCGCGAACTTGGCCATGTCTCGGCCGAGCGCCTCCTCTCCGGCGGCGGCTTGCCGCTGCTGCATCGGCTGGTGGCCGCAGTCGACGGTCGTCGCGACGAGCCGTTGTCTACAGCCGAGATCGTCTCCCGTGCGCTGTCCCGGCAGGACGTTCAGTGCCAGGCAGTGATCGAAACATTCTGCGCGATGCTCGGCTCAATGGCAGGAAATCTTGCGCTGACACTCGGCGCCCAGGGTGGCGTCTATGTTGGCGGTGGTATCATTCCAAGGCTGGGGGAACTGTTTGATCACTCACCTTTTCGTGTCCGTTTCGAGGCCAAGGGGCGTTTCGGATCCTACTTGGCGGCAATTCCGACCTATGTAATGCTTTCTCCTACGCCGGCCCTGCTTGGCGCTGCCCATGCCCTGGCCGAGAGCGAGGGTTATCCATGAACTTTACTGGAGTATCAGCCTGATGTCCGATGCCGCTCAACCCTGTCCCGAAAGCGAACAACTGCGCGCCGAAATTGAGCGCAAACTTCTCGGCACGGTCGCTGCCGAGCCTTCCAGAGCCACCAGGGCCGATCTCTATCAGGCGCTTTCGCAGGTGGCGCGCGAGCAGCTGGCACAGCGCTGGGTGAACACACAGAATGCGGATCGCGACAGCAAGGCACGGCGTGTCTATTACCTGTCGATGGAATTCCTGATCGGTCGCGCAATGAACAATGCCTTGTCCGCACTCGATCTTCGTGACCAGGCGGCATCTGTGTTCACTGCACCGGGGCCGTCAGTCGACGAGGTGATGGAATGTGAACCCGATGCGGCGCTCGGCAATGGCGGTCTGGGCAGGCTGGCGGCCTGCTTCCTCGATTCTATGGCGACCCTTGGGCTTCCCTCCTGGGGTTATGGCGTCCGCTACGAGTACGGCATGTTCGCACAGTCGATCCTCAATGGACAACAGGTTGAAAAGCCGGAAGCCTGGCTGCAGGATCGTTCGCCATGGGAATTCCCGCGCGCCAACAAGCATCACACCGTGCGCTTCGGTGGTACCTGCGAGCACCATGGCGAGTGGGCCGAATGGCACGCCGCCGATTCGGTGGAAGCCAAGGCTTTCGACTACGTGATCCCCGGTCATGGCACCGATCGGGTCAGTACCCTGCGGCTGTGGAAGGCGGCGGCGCCATCGGAGATCGACCTCGGTGCCTTCAATACCGGCGACTACCAGCGTGCCGCCGAGTTCAAGAACCGCTTCGAAAATATCTCATGGGTCCTCTACCCCAACGACAGCACCGCTGCTGGTCGCGAACTGCGTCTACGCCAGGAGTATTTCTTCGTCTCGGCATCGATGCAGGACATCCTGGAGCGTCACCACGGGGAGCACGGAACCTTCGACAATCTGGCCGAGCAGGTGGCGATCCATCTCAACGATACCCACCCGGCGATTGGCGTTGCCGAGTTGATGCGCCTGCTGGTTGACGAGCACGGCATGACCTGGGCAGCGGCCTGGGACCAATGCCGTCGGATTTTCTCCTACACCAATCACACACTGATGCCGGAGGCGCTTGAGACCTGGAAGGTTTCGCTGATCCAGCGGGTACTGCCGCGCCACATCCTGATCATCTACCGTATCAACCAGGAGTTTCTCGACGAGGTCATCCGGCTCTACCCTGGAGATATCGACCTGATGCGGCGAGTGTCGCTGATCGACGACGGCGGCGGCCACGACAAGGACAAGCGCGTACGCATGGCGCACCTATGCATCGTTGGCAGTCACCGCGTCAACGGCGTTTCGCAACTGCATTCGGACCTGATGGTACAGACCATCTTTGCCGATTTTGCCAGCCTCTACCCGGAGCGGTTCCACAACAAGACCAATGGCGTCACCCCACGACGCTGGCTGGCACAATCCAACCCTGCGCTCTCCGGTCTACTCGACGAGCGCCTCGGTGGCAGGGACTGGCGTCTACATCTGGACCGTTTGCACGATCTGCGGGCCAGCGCTGACGACGCAGGTTTCCGCACCGCGTTTGCGGCGGCCAAACGTGGCAACAAGGTGCGTCTGGCCAATTACGTTGCCCGTGAAGTGGGCATCACCCTGAACCCGGACAGCCTGTTCGACGTGCAGGTCAAACGGATCCACGAGTACAAGCGGCAGTTGCTCAACGTGTTGCACGTCATCACGCGCTACAACGCACTGCTGGACGGCTCAGCCACGAATTACGCGCCGCGCAGCGTGATTTTCGCCGGCAAGGCGGCATCGTCGTATCACATGGCCAAGCAGGTGATCCGCCTGATTCACGACGTCGCCGCAGTCGTGAACAACAATCCGCGGACCCGCGAGCTGTTGCAGGTCGTCTTCATTCCCAACTATGGCGTTTCCGTCGCCGAGCTGATCATGCCGGCGGCCAATCTGTCAGAGCAGATTTCGACCGCTGGCACCGAAGCCTCGGGTACCGGCAACATGAAGCTCTCGCTCAACGGCGCACTGACCATCGGCACCGAGGATGGTGCCAACATCGAGATTCGGGATAACGTGGGCGCCGAGAATATTTTCATCTTCGGCAACAACACCGCTCAGGTCAATGCGATCAGGGCGGCTGGCCATCAGCCGATGGCTCTGTACCAGAACGATCCTGCCCTCAAGGAGGCGCTTGACCGGATTGACAGTGGTTTCTTCTCGCCCGGCGAACGGCCGCGTTACCATGACATCTTCAACAGCCTGCTGCATTACGGCGACCACTACCTCTTGCTGGCCGACTATGCGGACTACGTTGCCGCTCAAGCGCGAGTTGATGCCCTCTATCTGACGCCCGACGAATGGCAGCGCAAGGCCATTTTGAATGTCGCCGGGATGGGTCCTTTCTCCGCCGACCGGACCATAAGTGACTATGCCAAAGACACTTGGAACCTAAGTGCACACTCTACCTGAGGAAGTCTCAAATGCTTGACCATTCAGAAATCATTGCCCTTTGCCGGGCACAGCACGGTGACCCCTACGCCGTTCTTGGAATGCACACCGACCCCGACGGAGGACTTTGGGTTCGCAGCCTGCAACCGGGCGCGCGGTCGGTCGCCGTCCTCGAGGCCAAGACCGGGAAGCAGATTGCCGAACTGGCGCAAGTCGAGGTCAAAGGAGTGGAAGGCTTCTTCGAGGGGATCATGCCCCGCCGTCGGAACAGTTTTCCCTATCGCCTGCGGATCACCTGGGAACACGGCGTACAGGAGACCGATGATCCGTATCGTTTCTCGACCGTGCTCGGCGAAATGGACGTCTGGCTGCTCGCCGAAGGCTCGCACCTGCGGCCCTTCGAGCGTCTCGGAGCGCACCTGTGCGAGATCGATGGTGTGCCAGGCACGGCCTTCGCAGTGTGGGCGCCGGACGCGCAGCGGGTCAGCGTCGTCGGCGATTTCAACACCTGGGACGGTCGTCGCCACCCGATGCGCCTGCGCCGGGAGTGCGGTGTATGGGAGATCTTTCTGCCGGGGGTGACCGCCGGCGCCCGCTACAAGTTTGAGATTCGGGCTCGCGATGGGTATCTGCTTCCGCTCAAGGCCGACCCCTATGGCTTCCAAGCCGAAATGCGTCCATCGACGGCCTCGATCGTCTGCGCCTTGCCGCCACCCGTCGAACCCGTGGCTGTGCCGGCTGGCGATGAGCTGGGCGCGCCGCTATCGGTCTACGAGGTGCATCTGGCCTCATGGCGGCGGGCCGACGATGGCGGCTTTCCTGACTGGCAGCGGATCGCCGACACGCTGATCCCTTACGTGGTCGATCTGGGCTTCACGCATCTGGAGCTGTTGCCGATCTCGGAGCACCCCTTCGACGGATCCTGGGGCTATCAGCCGCTCGGCCTTTACTCGCCCACCGCGCGTCATGGCAACCCGACCGGTTTTCGCGAATTCGTCGCCGCCTGCCACGCGGCTGGCCTGCGCGTGCTGGTCGACTGGGTGCCAGCGCATTTCCCGACGGACGAACACGGCCTCGGCCGCTTCGACGGCACAGCGCTCTATGAGCACGCCGATCCGCGGGAGGGCATGCACCAGGACTGGGGTACGCTCATCTACAACTTTGGCCGTCGCGAAGTCAGCAACTACCTGATCGGCAATGCCCTCTTCTGGATCGAACGTTACGGCATCGACGGCCTGCGGGTCGATGCCGTTGCCTCGATGCTCTACCGCGACTACAGCCGCGAGGAAGGGCAATGGCTACCGAACGTGCATGGCGGTCGCGAGAACCTGGAGGCCGTCGCTTTCCTGCGCCGGACGAACGAGGTCCTTGGCCAGGAGCATCCAAGCGCCGCCACCTATGCCGAGGAGTCGACCGCCTGGCCGATGGTCAGTCGTCCGCCGGAAATGGGTGGCCTTGGTTTCCACTACAAGTGGAACATGGGGTGGATGCACGACGTTCTCGACTATATGGCCAAGGATCCGGTGCATCGCAGGTATCACCACAACCAGCTCAGCTTCGGCATGATGTACGCCTACACAGAAAACTTCATTCTGCCGCTGTCGCACGATGAGGTGGTTCACGGCAAGGGCTCGTTGATCAGCAAGATGGCCGGCGACTACTGGCAGAAGTTCGCCAACCTGCGTGCGCTGTATGGCTACATGTGGGCCCATCCAGGCAAGAAGCTGCTGTTCATGGGCGGCGAAATCGGCCAATGGAACGAGTGGAACCACGATGCTTCGCTGGACTGGGGGCTGCTCGACTTCCCGCTGCACGCTGGCGTGCGCGACCTGATCCGCGATCTCAACCGTATGTACCGGAGCAATCCGGCGCTGCATCAGGTCGATTTCGAGCCGGCCGGCTTCGAGTGGATCGCCGCCGATGATGCGGAATGTTCGGTCGTCGCCTTCGTACGCTGGGCGCGTGATCGCTCGCGCGCCATCCTCTACGTCGGCAACTTTACGCCCGTGGTTCGCCATGGCTACCGGATCGGCGTACCAATGCCCGGTATCTACCAAGAGCGGCTCAATACCGATTCGCAGCATTACGGGGGCAGCAACGTCGGCAACGGGTTTGAGCCGATCCATGCGGAGCAGGTTTCCGCGCACGGGCGGGAATGGTCCCTGGATCTGACGCTACCGCCGCTCGCAGCGCTGTACCTCGAATGGATGCCGTGATCGACTCCATTAGTCTCGAAGCTGGGCGGCCCTGGCCGCTCGGTGCCCACTGGGATGGCCGGGGAGTGAACTTCGCGCTTTTTTCGGCGCATGCCGAGGCCGTCGATTTGTGCATTCTCGAAGGCAGGCAGATGCGCGTGTTGCCCCTGCGCGAGTGCAGCGATCAGGTCTGGCACGGCTACCTCGGCGGTGCAGTGCCCGGCCTTTGCTACGCCTACCGCGTGCATGGTCCGAATGCGCCGGAATTGGGCCACCGCTTCGATGGCCAGCGCCTGCTGCTCGACCCCTACGCGCGCGAGGTGGCAGGTCGTTTTTCCTGGGCAGCACCGGATAACCCGGTACACTGTCTGACGGCCGCTGTCGTTGACGAAGCGTTCGACTGGGGTGGCGATGCACCGCCGGAAATACACTGGGCCGATACGGTACTCTACGAGGCGCACGTCAAGGGTGTGAGCCGTCAACATCCCGGTGTTCCCGAAGTTCTGCGTGGCACGTATGCCGGTCTCGCCGCACCAGCGATGATCGAGCATTTCCGGCAGCTTGGCGTCACCGCAGTCAGCCTGCTGCCGGTGCACTACTTTCTCGATGAGCAGCGTCTGGTCAACGAAGGGCGTGTGAATTACTGGGGCTACAACTCGCTGGCCTTCTTCGCTCCCGCACCACGTTATGCAGCGCAGATCGGCGGGCAGTCGGTGATTTCCGAATTCAAGACCATGGTCCGCTCGCTCCATGCCGCCGGCCTTGAAGTCATTCTCGACGTCGTCTTCAACCACACCGCCGAAACAGACGAATGGGGCCCGACCGTCTCGTTTCGGGGTATCGACAACCGCAGTTACTATCGCCTGCCAGCCGGTTACCTAGCGGGCTATGAGAATTTCAGCGGTTGCGGCAACACCCTGAATCTCGCCCACCCGCGCGTTCTGCAGCTGGTCATGGATGCGCTGCGCTACTGGGTCGAGGTGATGCACGTCGACGGTTTCCGTTTCGATCTCGCCGCCGCACTGACGCGCGACAGCGCTTTTCTGGCCGCACTGAGGCAGGATCCGCTGCTGCAGCGCGTCAAGCTGATCGCCGAACCTTGGGACATCGGACCCGATGGCTACCGCCTCGGGGGCTTTCTGCCTGGCTGGAGCGAATGGAACGACCGGTTCCGCGACGATGTCCGTGCCTTCTGGCTGAGCGGCGAGGCCGGTGTCGGGCAACTGGCACAGCGCCTCGCCGGATCGAGTGAGATCTTCCAGGCGGCGGGGCGCGCGCCCCAGGCAGGTGTCAACTTCGTCACGGCGCATGACGGTTTTACCTTGCGCGATCTCGTCAGCTATCAAACGAAGCACAACGAGCTCAATGGCGAAGACAACCGTGACGGGCACGCTCACAACTGCTCCTGGAATTGTGGCGAGGAGGGCGAGAGCGCGGATCCAGCCGTTCTCGAAAGACGTCGTCGCCTGCAGCGCGCGTTGCTGGCGACCTTGATGATCGCCCAGGGCGTGCCCATGCTGCAGGGTGGTGATGAACTCGGGCGCACCCAGGCCGGCAACAACAACGCCTATTGCCAGGATAATGCAATGACCTGGCTCGACTGGCGCCATACCAATGCCGGCCTGATCAATTTTGTCGCCGGCTTGATTGGCGTGCGTCGACGCTTCCCGCAACTGCGGCGACGCCATTGGCTGACCGGCGCGGCGACTGCCGACAGGCAGCCTGATGTCGTCTGGTGGCATCCCGCGGGCAGGCCGATGCGCGTTGCCGACTGGCAGTCGAAAAAGCTGGGTGCATTTGCCATGCAGCTCGCCCCGGACACGCCAGCCGCAGGCCAGGCAGGGGACAGCGGAACCTTGCTTTGCCTGATCAACCGCGACGAAATCCCGGTGCCCTTCCTGCTTCCGGCCGGTATCTGGGAGCAAGTTTGCGACAGCAGCGCGGACACCGCTTTCGCCAGCTGTCGACGCGAGAAGACGACTCCGGTCGCGGCGCGTAGCGTGCAAATCCTCAGTCGGGAATGACCTGCCGAAGCGCGCCGCCGATAGCAATCGCGACCCTGACCGGTCGATGAGCTGCGGCAGGCCGGCGCTTTCACATTAGAATGAATCTTGTTCAGTCAAAGTGGTTTCTCTTATGCACGTGATCGCACCGAGTATCCTTTCTGCCAACTTTGCCCGGCTTGGCGAAGAGGTGGTGAATGTCATTGCCGCCGGTGCCGACTGGATCCATTTCGACGTGATGGACAACCATTACGTGCCCAATCTGACGATCGGCCCCCTGATCTGTGAGGCAATCCGCCCGCTGACGCGGGCGCCGATTGACGTGCATCTGATGGTCCGGCCCGTCGATCGCATCGTTCCGGATTTCGCGAAGGCCGGCGCAAATATCATCACCTTTCACCCGGAAGCGTCCGATCACGTCGACCGCACGCTCGCGCTGATCCGGGAAAACGGCTGTCAGGCCGGTCTCGTGTTCAACCCGGCGACGCCGCTCGAGTACCTTGATTACGTGATGGACAAGCTGGATATCATCCTGCTGATGAGTGTCAATCCCGGTTTTGGCGGGCAGAAATTCATTCCGTCAACGCTGACCAAGCTCAAGGCAGCACGGGCCAGAATAGACGCCTACGAGCGTGCCAGCGGGCGACGAATCCGGCTGGAAGTTGATGGCGGAGTCAAGGTCGATAACATTGCCGAGATCGCCCGCGCCGGTGCCGATGCTTTTGTCGCCGGTTCGGCGGTCTACGGCGCCGGCAGGGACACCGACGCCAACCGCTACGACAGCATCATTGCTGCGCTGCGCGCGCAGCTGGCGGTGCCGTGATGCCTACACCGCTCGCCGTCCGCGCCGTGCTGATTGATCTCGACGGCACGCTGCTGGATACAGTGCTCGATCTGCACGCCGCCGCGAGCGCCATGCTGCGCGACCTCGGGCGCGCGGAAGTCGCGGTCGAATCGATTCGCAGCTATGTCGGGCGCGGCATCCCCAATCTGGTCAAGCGAGTTTTGGCCGGGTCGATGGACGCTGCCGACGATGCGGCGCCGCCACCGCCAGAGGCTCTGGCCAGCTTCAAACGGCATTACAGCACGGAGAACGGTCGCAATGCCGCTCTTTTCCCGGGTGTCCTCGAGGGTCTTGAAGCACTCAAGACACTGGATCTGCCCCTCGGTGTCATCACCAACAAAGCGGAGGCTTTCACCCTCCCGCTGCTGCAACGTACTGGTCTCTTTCCCTATTTCGACGTGATCGTCAGCGGCGACCTGCTGCCGCGTCCGAAGCCCGACCCGATGCCCCTGCTCTGGGCCAGTGGCCGCCTTGGCGTCTCGCCGGTCGACGTGCTGATGATTGGTGATTCGGTGCACGACTTTGACGCCGGGCGTGCTGCCGGCTGCCATGTGTTTCTGGTGCCATACGGCTACAACGAGGGCCGTGATGTTCGTGATCTTGCGTGTGATGGTATAGTCCCGACCCTTGCCGAAGCGGCGCAACGCCTGATTCACGCATGACCCTGCTCCACTACGCGCTGCCCTCGACGCCCGCTTGCCGGGCGGAGGCCTGGTACTGGCGACGCTTGCGCCCGTAGGCTGCCTCGTCGCAGTCCCGCCCCGGGTGTGTCATTGGCAGGGCGCACATCCGTTCTCGCAGTGCTTTCTTGTGGAGTTCCGATGACCGAAGCCTATTTCAATCGTTTGGCCGCCGAAGGCTACAATCGTATCCCGGTGACACTCGAAACCTTCGCTGATCTCGACACGCCGCTGTCGATCTATCTGAAGCTGGCCAACAACCCCTACAGCTATCTCCTGGAATCAGTGCAGGGCGGCGAGCGCTTTGGTCGTTACTCGATTATCGGTCTTGCCAGTCCGACCCGGATCGTCATCAATGCGCATCAGGTGCTGGTGCTGAACGGCAATCGCATTGCCGAACGTGAAGACGATACCAACCCGCTCGACTTCATCGGCAAGTACATGAAGCGCTTTCGCGCCGCTCCAACCACCGGCTTACCGCGGTTCTGCGGTGGGCTGGTCGGCTGTTTCGGGTATGACACCGTCCGCTATATCGAAACCAGGCTGACGCGCTCGCAGAAAGCGGATGATCTCGGAGTTCCCGACATCGTCCTGCTGCTTTCCGAGGAAATTGCGGTGGTCGACAACCTTTCGGGCAAACTGACGCTGGTGGTCTATGCTGAGCCCGGGGTTCCCGGCGCCTACCAGAAGGCTCAGACCCGGCTGAGGGAACTGCTGGTCAGGCTGCGCGAGTCGGTCGCCATTCCGCCCGAGACTCCGCGCTCTTCGCAACCGGCGACTTCGATGTTTGGCGAGGCACAGTTCCGACAGGCGGTGATCAAGGCCAAGCGCTACATCACCGAGGGCGACATCATGCAGGTCGTCCTGTCACAGCGCATGAGCAAGCCGCTGGTGGCCAGCCCGATGGCGCTGTACCGCTCGTTGCGCTCGCTGAATCCGTCGCCGTACATGTTCTATTTCGACTTCGAGGACTTCCACGTCGTTGGCGCCTCACCGGAAATCCTTGTCCGCCTTGAAGGCGACACCGTGACCGTGCGGCCGATCGCCGGCACCCGTCGGCGGGGTGTCTCTTTCGACGAAGACCAGGCACTCGCCGCCGAGTTGCTGGCCGACGAAAAGGAGCGTGCAGAGCACGTCCAGCTTCTCGACCTTGGTCGCAACGATGCTGGCCGCGTCGCCCGCGTTGGTACCATCAAACTGACCGAAAACATGATCGTCGAGCGTTACTCGCACGTGATGCACATCGTTTCGAATGTCGAGGCCAGGCTGCGGCCCGAGTTTGACGCGCTTGATGTGCTCAAGGCCACTTTTCCCGCCGGAACCGTCTCCGGCGCGCCAAAGGTGCGGGCGATGGAGATCATCGACGAACTTGAACCGGTCAAGCGCGGCATCTACGCCGGTGCGGTCGGTTACCTCGGCTTCAATGGGGATATGGATCTGGCGATCGCGATCCGTACGGCCATCGTCAAGGACGGCCAGCTGCATGTGCAGGCTGGTGCCGGTGTCGTCGCCGATTCCGACCCGGCTGCCGAGTGGCAGGAAACGCAGAACAAGGCCCTCGCCGTGCTGCGTGCGGCCGAACTGGCCGAACACGGTCTCGACACACGCTTTTGAGCCTGTAGCCGATCACTCCTCCGCGGATCCGGTGGAAGGCACGAAAGCGGCCGGCAGAATCCGCCGTTCTTCAGTCCGGCCTTGAGCGTCCTTGCGGATCGTCAACAGATCCTGTCCGAAGTGCTGCCTGCCAAGCGGTATCACAAGTGTTCCCCCCGGCTTGAGTTGCTCGATCAGTACTGTCTGCGCGCGGTCGCAGCGGGCATTGCGGTTGTGGCCAGTCTGCTCCCCGTCGCTGCCTGCGCACTACCGTGACCAATGAACGCGCAACAAGGCCTCTTCCGGGTTGTAGTGGAATTCAAGTTCGCCCTGATAGGCATGGTGGACGGCTTCGCCAATCGCCCGTGCGAGGTGGATGTCGGTGGTGCTCACCCGCAGCCCGGTCTCCGATTCGTCGATCGCCATCACCCGCTTCAAAGGGTGCTCGGCTCGCTGACGCTCGGCCTCGTTGCGGACCAGATGTCCGATCTCCTCGCGGTGAGCCAACAGGAAATCTCCCTCAAGGAAAACAAACCCTGCCGGGTAATGATCCTGCACACGCCAGCAGGCTGGGCAGCTGGCCCGATGCGCGTCGGCTGGGGCCATGACGCCCCATTGCCAACGCCCACCGCGAAAGACGGCCCCGCAATGCGTACAGATGGTCGGGTCGGGAAGCTTCCCCCGGGTCTTGTAGCTATCGTGCTCTGCTTCCTGCAGCAGGCGATCACGGCGAGCCGGATGAAAACCGGGAGGAATTGATCTGCTACTCATGACAAACTCCCTTGAAAGAAGTCGCATCGGCGACACGCAAGCCCTGTCGAGCAATCCCCTCCCGCTGCCTGTCTTCCCCGGACTGGGCGCAGCGCCAGCTGAGGCCGGCAACGAGCGGACTACAGATCCATCATAGGTCGTCGAAAGCACTTGTGCAGGGAAAATCAAGAAACTCTGACGTTCCTGAACTGCCAGGGATCGGATTCGTCGGTCTCTTCCGGGAAAAGGCGCGCGCGGCCGGCCAGTGGCGTCCAGTCGGTGTAGACGCCCACCAGGGGCCCGAGATAGGGCATGCAGATCTCGAGGACCCGTTCGAAATCCATCTCGTCCGGCTCGATCACCCCGCGCTCGGGATTCTCGATCGCCCAGATCATTCCGGCCAACGCCGCCGAGGTCACCTGCAGGGTGGTCGCGCTGTTGTGCGGCGCCAGCCGCCTGGCGTCATCGACGCTCAGTTGCGAGCCATACCAGTACGCGTTCTTGCGGTGGCCCGCCAGCAGTACCCCAAGCTCATCGATGCCGCCAGACGAGATCTCGTCCATCAGGATGCGTTTCTTTTCCTGCTCGACGTAGTTCCGGCCACAGAACTCATGCGCCGACAGCAGCGCGTCGTCGCAGGGGTGATAGGCATAGTGCACCGTCGGTCGATAGACTACCTGACCACCCTGGCGAAGAGTCAGGTAGTCGGCAATCGAAATCGACTCGCCATGCGTGATGGCAAAGCCGTGGAAAGGCCCGGCACGCGGTGTCCAGGTACGCACGCGCGTGGCACAGCCTGGCCGGGTCAGATAGATCGCCGCCTGCGAGCCGGTCTGATGTCGCTTCCCGTCATTCGGGAAATGCCGCTCGTGCGAACCCCAGCCCAGTTCGCAGGGTTGCTGCGCCTCACTGATGAAGCCCGCGACCGACCAGGTATTGACGAACTCGTTCGTCTGCTTGCGGAGCGTGGACACCTGCGTGTCGCGCTCCGCAATGTGGATCGTCCGCACGCCCAGGGAGCCGCTCAGAGCCGCCCAGCCCTCGCGCGTCTCGCGCGGGCTGGCGGCCAGCCCTGTAGCGGCGGCAACATTCAACAAGGCCCGCTTGACGAAGTGCGACACCAGGCCCGGATTGGCGCCATGCGTCAGCACTGCCGTTGGCGAAGCGGACTGGCCCTTGCGCAGCGCCAGTGCCTCCTCGCGCAACGCGTAGTTGGTCCGCGCCGCCGCCGGTACGGCCGGATTGCTGTAGCCACCAGGCCACGGCTCGATGCTGGTATCCAGGTAGAGCGCACCCTTTTCGCGGGCGTAGCGGATCAACGCCACCGAGCCAACGTCGACCGAGACATTCAGCACGAAGTCGCCGCGCCCCACCAGCGGATCGAGCACCTGCCGGTAGTTGTCTGGCAGCAACGCCTTGCTGATGAAGCGGATGCCATACCCGGCCGCCACCTGCCGGCCAGCATCGTCGGCGGAGACGATCGTGATTGCCGCCGGCGCCATGCCAATATGTCGCAGCAGCAGGGGCAGGAGTCCCTGCCCGACGCAGCCGAAGCCAATGACGATCAGGCGAGCGGGCAAGTTGACATACGTTGTATGCGCCGCCATCCTCAATCCCCCGAGAAACCAGGCGCGTGCCTGTCAGCTGCGCTTTCCCTGATCTGCAGACACGCGGCGGCGCCGAGTCCAGCGCAGCCCGCTGCATCATTTCGGCATGGCATTGTGCACCGCGTCATCCACGTTCTCCAGGAAAACGAACTCGAGTCGCTCCTTTGCCTCCGCCGGCACTTCCTCGAGGTCCCGGCGGTTTCTCGCCGGCAACAGCACCCGCTGAATCCCGGCACGCATCGCGGCGAGCACCTTGTCCTTGATTCCGCCCACCGGCAGGACGAGTCCGCGCAGGCTGATCTCGCCGGTCATCGCGGTGTCGTTGCGGACCGGGCGGTCGACGAAAAGCGATGCCAGCGCAATGAACATCGCCACCCCGGCACTCGGACCATCCTTCGGGATCGCCCCCGCCGGCACGTGCACATGGACATTGCTCCTGTCGAAGCTGCCGGCATCGATGCCGAGGCGGGCCGCACGCGTTTTCACCAGCGTGAGCGCAGCCTGTGCCGACTCCTTCATCACCTCGCCGAGTTGCCCGGTCAGGATCAGCTTGCCGTCGCCCGCCGTGCGGCTGGCTTCGATGAACAGGATGTCACCACCAACCGGCGTCCACGCCAGTCCCGTGGCCACGCCGGCGAGGCCGGTGCGCAGCGCGACTTCGTTATCGTACTTGCCCGGTCCAAGTATCCGGGCCAGATCGCCCTCGTCGACTGTCATCGACTGTATCGCGCCCTCGGCAATGTCCACTGCGACGCGCCGGCACACCGCGCCAATCTCCCGCTCGAGCGAGCGCACACCGGCTTCGCGCGTGTAATCGCGAATGATCGCCTGCAGCGCTACCTGCGAAAACTCGATCTGCCCTTCCTTGAGGCCGTTCTGGGTCATCTGGCGTCCGACCAGATAGCGCCGAGCAATCTCCAGTTTCTCCTCCTGGGTGTAGCCGGGTAGCTGGATGATCTCCATGCGGTCACGCAGGGGCCCCGGGATGTTATCCAGCACATTGGCCGTGGTGATGAACAGCATGCGGGACAGGTCGTAAGGCAAGGCGAGATAGTTGTCGCGGAAGGTATCGTTCTGCTCCGGATCAAGCACTTCGAGCAGCGCCGCCGAGGGGTCGCCCTGCATGCTTGCGCCCAGCTTGTCGATCTCGTCAAGCATCATCACGCAGCCCCTCGATCCAGCCTTGCGAATGGCCTGAATGATGTTGCCGGGCAAGGCACCGATATAGGTCCGTCGATGGCCGCGAATCTCGGCTTCATCGTGCACGCCGCCCAGCGAGGCGCGAACGAACTTGCGCCCGAGCGCCCGGGCGATCGACTGGCCAAGCGACGTCTTGCCGACCCCAGGCGGTCCGACAAAGCACAGAATGGGTCCGTGACCGGTCGGGTTGAGCTTGCGCACGGCAAGGAACTCGATGATGCGCTTCTTGACCTGGTCGAGGCCAAAGTGATCTGCCTGGAGGATGCGTCGCGCTTCAGCGATTTCGATGCGATCCGGTTCCGGCGCTCTCCATGGCAACTCGACCAGCCAGTCGAGATACGCGCGTACCATCGAGTACTCCCCGGAACCGTCCGACATGCGCTCCAGGCGCTTCAGTTCCTTGTTGGCCTGTGCCGCCACCTCCTCGGGCATTCCGGCGTCGGCGACGCACTTGCGCAGCGCCTCGATCTCTATACTGTTGCCGGTTTCGCCCTCGCCCAGTTCCTTCTGGATAGACTTCAACTGTTCGCGCAAGAGGTATTCGCGCTGGCGCTGGTCGATGCTGGCCTTGGTGCGCTCGTCGAGCTCGCGTGAAAGCCGCAGCACCTCCAGGCGACCGAGCAGGCAATCGAGCACGACATCGAGCCGTCGCGTCAGATCCACTGTTTCGAGGACCCTCTGTCGATCGGTCAACTTCAGTTCGGTGACACTGGCCACCAGGTCGGCCAGTGCCGCTGGCTGGCCGATGCTCTTCACGGCGCCGAGCAGCTCCTGTGAGACCTGCGGCAGATACTGCAGGACTTCGAGCGCACGCTCGCGGAGCTGGATCATCCTGGCTTCAATCTGGCTGTCAGTCACCTCCGGCTCCTCGATCCGCCCGACGCGTGCCACTGGAAAAGGATACCCGGGCAGGTACTCGGCGATCCGGAATCGCTGCAGCCCCTGGCAGACAATGACGTGCGTGTTGTCCGGCAGGGTCACGTAGCGGAGAATGTTGGCCACCGTCCCGACCAGACAAAGTTCATCCGGAGTCGGCACTTCTATCGCGGCATCACGCTGCAGGAGGATGCCCACCGGACGCTCCGTCTTCACGGCCTGTTGGGCTGCCAGGATCGATTGCTCGCGGCCGATGGTCAGCGGCAGGATCATGCCCGGAAAGAGAACGACGTTGCGCATCGGCACGATGATCATTGCGTCGTCCGGGATCACGAAGACGCCACCGTCAGTCCTGTCAGGGCGCATGCTCCGGTCCTTCACTGGAAGCGGCGCAGGACGAGCACCAGGCAGCCGTCCTCAAGAAACTGCTCGTGCAAGCGGTAGTTGCCCGGCGGTAGCGGAATCCGGCGCTCGAACCGCCCGTAAGGAATCTCGAGGCGGTGGATGGCTGCCCGATGGAGTACCGACGGCATCGGCCGCTGGCCACGCACCACCAGACCGGCATCATCGAGAACGACTTCGCATTGCCGCGAGCTGACGCCCGGTAGCGCGACCAGCAGCCTGAGTTCCTCGCCACTCTCATACAGATCGACCGCCGGCTCCCAGCAGGGCACCGAGTGCACGCTTTCGAGGGAAAAAAAACGACGCTGTACTTGCTCTGCGCCCTGCAGAAGCTCAAGCGCCTCAGCCCACATCCAGAAGCTCCGGTCACGAGGTCTCATTGGCTGCATCCTTTGCCACCAAACGGCGCCGGCTTCGGCGTCACCCCAACAGTATAGCGCTGCGCGGCGGATTCCATAGGCGAAGCACTTGCACATACCGATCATCCTGGACTTCGGCTGGTGATCCGGACGGGGTCATCCCAGGGGCACTCGGCAGGCAGAGTAGGGCGGCAGGGGCGTCCGACCACACAAGCTGGTCCATCAGCATCGGGGCAGGGAGTTCGACCTGCAGCACGGTGGAGTGGAGACTGCGGCAGGATCTGTGCTCTTGCGTCGGGCCGCTCGACGTCGATATCAGCGCGAAAACCATCGCCAAACTTGAGCCGGCTTGTATCACGCGCGATAATGGCCAATTGTGCCGGTGCCCGGTATTGAGCGCTTCTCCGGCCAGCCGGCAATCAGGACCAGGAAGCGCACAGAATCCGCGAGTTTGCCGGCAGCGTGTGACAAGAAAGACAGGATAGCCGCCATATGCTGCTGATGATCGACAACTATGACTCCTTCACTTACAACCTCGTGCAGTACTTCGGCGAGCTGGGGCAGGACGTCAGGGTGTTCCGCAACGATGCCATCTCGATTGCACGAGATCGCTCGCCTGCAGCCGGACTTGCTGGTGATCTCTCCGGGTCCCTGCGCGCCGGCGCAGGCCGGCATCTCTCTGGCGGCGATTCGCGAGTTTGCCGGCAGGATTCCGTTGCTCGGGGTATGTCTGGGCCATCAGGCGATCGGTGAGGCTTTCGGAGGCCAGGTTGTCCATGCGCAGCGCCTGATGCACGGCAAGGTATCGCCGGTACACCACACCGAGCAGGGCGTCTTCCGCGGTCTGCCCAGTCCATTGACCTGCACCCGCTATCACTCGCTGGCCGTCGAACGCGCGTCCTTGCCGGACTGCCTGGAGGTTACCGCGTGGACCGACGATGGCGAGATCATGGGCCTGCGCCACAAAACACTGACGGTCGAGGGCGTGCAGTTCCACCCGGAATCGATCCTCACCGAGCGTGGTCACGATCTGCTGAAGAATTTCCTTGAGGAGCACCGCCAATGACACCCCAGGACGCCCTGGCGCGGGTGATCGAGCACCGCGAAATCTTTCACGACGAGATGGTGTCGCTGATGCGTCAGATCATGGGCGGCGAAGTCACGCCGGTGATGATTGCGGCGATCATCGTCGGCCTGCGTGTGAAAAAGGAGACCATCGGTGAGATTGCCGCGGCGGCGCAGGTCATGCGCGAGCTGTCGATCAAGGTGCTGGTCAAGGACGGCGCCCACCTCGTCGATACCTGCGGCACCGGCGGTGACGGCGCGCAGACCTTCAACATCTCGACCGCCGCGATGTTCGTGGCCGCCGCTGCCGGCGCACGCGTTGCCAAACATGGTGGACGCTCGGTTTCGTCGCAGTCGGGTAGTGCCGACGTTCTCGAGGCGCTCGGCGTCAACCATCAACCTGACGCCGGAACAGGTCGCCGAGAGCATCGGCGAAGTCGGCGTCGGTTTCATGTTCGCCCCCAACCACCACAGCGCCATGAAGCACGCCGGTCCGGTGCGCCGCGAACTCGGTGTGCGCACCCTGTTCAACATCCTCGGTCCGTTGACCAACCCGGCCAACGCCGCCAATCAGGTGCTCGGCGTCTTCCACCCCGACCTGGTCGGCATCCAGGTGCGTGTTCTGCAGCGGCTCGGCAGTTCGCATGCGCTCTCGGTTTTTGGCCGTGAAGGTCTCGACGAGATCTCGATCTCCGGCGAAACCCTGGTCGGCGAGCTGAAGGACGGCCGCGTCGAGGAGTACACGATCCACCCGGAGCACTTCAATCTGCCGGTACACGACCCGCGAGTTCTGCGTGTGGCCAACGTCGAGGAGTCGAAAAGCGATGTTGCTGGCTGCGCTCGCCGACCGGGGTGGCGCGGCGCGTGACATCGTCGCACTCAACGCCGGCGCCAGCATCTATGTCAGCGGTCTGGCGGCGACGCTGGCCGACGGCGTCGACCAGGCCTTCGAGGGTCATCGCCTCGGGCGCGGCACGTGCCAGGCTCGATCAGTTCGTTGCTTTCACGCAGCGCATTTCGGCTTGATCTACTGCCTCGCCTGGGAGATACGGCATGGCCCTGCCAATGCTTGAAGAGACCCTTCGACGCTGCCGCTTACCTTGCGTGGGAGGAGGCGCAGGAAGAACGTCACGAATATCATCGCCGGCGAGGTTTTCGCCATGGTTGGCGTGTACGACAGTCACACAATCTCGCGACGCTCAACCTCGCCAGCTGCTGCGTCAGTGAACTCAAGGGCAGTCCGTGCCGCGTCTTCGTCGAAGCCGTCAAGACGCGCGTTGAAGCCGCCGATTGCTTCTTCTATCCCGATGTCGTCGTCACCTGCGATCCACGTGACCGTCTGACGCCGGATTACGTCAGCCATCCGCTGCTGGTCGCCGAAGTCCTCTCCGAGTCGACCGCAGCCTTCGATCGCGGCCGCAAGTTCGCCGCCTATCGCAAGCTGGAAAGTCTGCAGGACTACGTTCTGGTCGACCTGGCGGCGCAGCGGATTGAGGTCTTTCGCCGCGACGTCGAGAATCGCTGGGTCCTTTACGACTACGGCCCGGAAGATCGGGTCGAGCTGGCGTCGCTCGGTCTGCACCTGCCGGTGGAAGCGTTGCTCGAAGACACCCGCGAGGGACTTTGCCGCGGAGACCCCGACGGCGACCGCTCAGCCATGAGCGACATCCTCAACCGGATTCTCGCCGTCAAGCGCGATGAAGTCGCCAGCGCCAAGTCGATCAGACCGCTGGCCGAAGTGCGCGTCAGGCCGAAGGTCAGCCGGCGCCGCGCGATTTCCTCGGCGCCATCCGTGAGCGCATCGCCGCCGGACAACCGGCGGTGATCGCCGAAATCAAGAAAGCCAGCCCGTCGCGCGGTGTGCTGCGCTCCGACTTCCGTCCGGCGGCGGTTGCCGCCAGCTATGAACAACACGGCGCCGCCTGTCTGTCGGTACTCACCGACCATCAGTTTTTCCAGGGCGCGCCGGCGTATCTGCAGGCGGCGCGCGCCGCCTGCAGCCTGCCAGCGTTGCGCAAGGATTTCCTGGTGGACGCGTATCAGGTCCATGAAACCCGGGCGATGGGCGCCGACGCCATCCTGCTGATCGTCGCCGCGCTCGACCTGCCGGCGATGCGCGATTTCGAGGCGATCGCCGCCAGTCATGGCATGGCCGTGCTGGTCGAAGTGCACAATCGCCAGGAACTCGATCTTGCCCTGCAGCTCGCCACCCCGCTGATCGGCATCAACAACCGCAACCTGCGCAGCTTCGAGGTCAGCCTGCAGACGACCATTGATCTCTTGCCTTACATCCCGGCCGAGCGCTTCGTCGTCACCGAGAGCGGCATTCTCGCCAGCGCTGATGTGCAGTTGATGCGCGACCACGGCGTCAATGCCTTCCTCGTCGGCGAAGCCTTCATGCGCGCCGCGGAACCGGGCGAGGCGCTGGCCGAGCTGTTTTCCTGACCTTCCCAAGACGAACGAAAGTCTGGCGCCTCAACGCTTGCCAAAATTGCGATATGCGAGCTAATATACGTAGCACGTAATACGTTCGGAGGCAGGAATGCAAAGAAAATTGACCCTTTCCATTGATGAGGCCGTCTATGAGGGGCTGCACCGGGTTGTCGGCCGGGGCAATATCAGCCACTTCATTGAAGACCTGGTGCGGCCATGCTTGCTGGATTCGGCCCTTGATGAAGGCTACCGGGCAATGGCGGCCGACAAGAAGCGCGAAGCCGAAGCTCTGGAATGGAGCAACGCGCTTGCTGGAGACGTGGCAGATGAAGCGCGGTGAGGTCTGGTGGGTGGAGTTCGACCCAGCGGTCGGCAGTGAAATCCGCAAGACGCGTCCGGCCGTGATCGTCAGCAATGACGCAGCGAATCGCAACCTGGCACGAGTCGTCGTGGTGCCGTTGACCAGCAACGCCAGCCGCCAGTATCCCGGGGAGGCGCTGGTACACGTCGGAGGACAGCCAAGCAAAGCAATGGCCGACCAGATCATGGCGGCCGACAAGGCCCGCCTGAAAAGCCAGTTGGGCACTTTGTCTAGGCCCGACATGCTGGCCTTGGAGGGCGCCATTCTGGTTCACCTGGGAATGCCCAAGTGATTCCAGAGGCGGGCGGTGGCCTCAGGATGTTCTGGGAGCCCGCAGGCCGACACTTATTGCCGGATAGAAAGGCTGCCTCCCAAGGCAACGACAGGCGGGATACCCTCAAGAGGTGGGGACTTGAACGGCTTGGCTTGCTCGTTCTTCAGCCCCTCCCCCTGCCGCGCTGGCTCTGAGTGAAAATTCCGACGCATGTTGCGAAAAACCAACAAATGCCCGTCGCGCCATCACGAAAGCGCACAGGGAACTTGCTCCGGCCATCGCCGTTTGCCAGAATCGCTCCAACTTCTCGTTTCTTTTTCGAGAGGTCCAGTTTGGTGAAGCAGCAATTGGCTTCATCGATCTCAAACCTAGAGGAGATTCACAATGCAAAAGAAACTCATCGCACTGGCAGTTGCCAGCCTGGCCTCGGGCGCTGCTTTTGCCCAGACCAACGTCACCATGTACGGCGTCGCCGATGTCGGCTATGTCTATAGCTCGGGTGACGCTTACAACGGGGGCCGAACGGCAACCTGCGGATCCCGGGCAGCAACGACCTTCAGCGGCATCCAGTCGGGTCTGCTGAGCGGTTCGCGCCTCGGTTTCCGCGGTGAAGAAGCGCTGGGCAATGGCCTGAAGGCGATCTTCACCCTGGAGTACTCGCTCAACATCGACAACAACTCGGCGTCGGCAGCCTCCGGCGGTCTCTGAACGCCCGTCAGCAGTTCGTCGGTCTCTGGCGCCACGCTGGGGTACCGTCGCTCTCGGTCGCCAGTATTCCCCCGGCTACCAGGCTACCGCCAACAATGACCCGATGGCCGGTGCGCCTTCGAATCGCAGTCCTACATGACCTTAGCAATCAGGCACGGCAACACCATCACCCCGAACAGCGCCGCTCGCTGGGATAACGCGATCACCTACACCACCCCGAACTGGGGTGGCTTCAGGCAAGGCGATCTACTCGTTCGGCGAGAATAACAGTGACGTCACCATCGTGCCCAGGATCGCGCCAGCCGGCGCTACAGGCGACCGCTCGTCACCACCTTAACGACAACGCTCCGTATCAACCAGCTGATAACGGTAGATACGCCGTCGGTGCCAATTTCGCCGCCGGTGCCTTCAACCTCGACGCCGTTTACCAAGTTCGTCAGAACGTAACCCTCACTGCCGAATCCGACAGCGCTTAGCACAGCTTTGCCAATGCTGCTGGTGCTACCGGTGACGACATCAACGAATGGTACGTCGGCGGCAGCTTCGATCTCAAGTTTGTCAAGCTGATGGCCAGCTATCAGGACCAGAATGACAAGAACGTACTCAACAACGACAACAGCACTTGGTCGCTTGGTGCGGTCGTGCCGGTCGGCAACTTCGGTATCCATCTTGCGTATGCACAGACTGACTTTGATTCGGGTGTGACCGACGGCAAGAGCAACGGCGCCATGGTTGCTGGCACCTACGCCTTGTCGAAGCGCACGACGGCCTACGCCGGTTACGTCTGGACCAAGAACGACAACGACAGCGCGGCCCTCAGCCCGATTGGGGGCGCGTCTTGGAAGCAACGGTTGGCGCTCCGGGCGAGACCAACAACACCTTCACGGCTGGCGTGCGTCACTCGTTCTAATACGACTAGCGCGACGACTCCGCGGTTCTATTCCTCAAACGGGCGCTTCGGCGCCCGTTTTTTTGTACGAGTATGGGCATGACCCAGGAGGTGGAAAGCCATATGTGGGCGAACATCGGGCTATGCTCAACTTTGCGAACCGCCGCTGCGGCTCCGGCATGCCGGGTGGTACGGAAGGGGTCCCGCCAGAGTGGCTGCCGGCAATGCCGATTTTTCCTTCCAAAGCGGGATTGGCGACCTCCTCCACCCAGAGACCCGCGGCGTGGAACTACTCAGCGGCTGCCAGCTACAGAGCGAATGTCCGCATCGGGTGTATGCAGGGGCTGTGCCGTCGCTGTGGCACAAGTGCAACAAAAACCGCCCTCCCATCTCCGGCAAAGCGGAGCAGGCTTGCTTAAGCTTTCGCTAGCTGCCAAACTTGCCTCAAATCATCCCGACGGTTTCGCTAGATTAGCGGATGAGCTTGGGGGAGAGAACCTTTTTGGCGTTCTTAAACTTTCAGGAGTTGACCTGTATGAAAAAGAAACTGATCGCAATCGCCGTTGCCGGCCTTGCTTCGGGTGCTACCCTCGCCCAGACCAATGTGACCATGTACGGGGTGCTTGACCTGGCCTACGTTTACAGTTCAGGCAACGCCGACGGCTTGACTGGTTAGGCGGTAGGAACACGTTCAGCGGGCTTACCGGTGTCGGTGCAGGGAAATCGCCTCGGTTTCAAGGGCGAAGAAGCGCTCGGCAATGGCCTGAAGGCTGTTTTCACGCTTGAGTACGGCCTTGATCCCGACATCAACCAGGGTATCGGAACCGGCGGGCTGAACGCACGTCAGCAGTTCGTCGGGCTGGCCGGCAACTTTGGTACCGTCGCGCTTGGCCGTCAGTACGCGCCGGGTTTCAACGCAACGGCGAGGAATGACGCACTCGACGCAAGTGACATGGCCATTCAGTCGAGCCTGAGCGCGCTCAACGGCTACTCGATCACTCCCAACAGCCCGGCCCGTTTCAATAATTCAATCACCTATACCAGCAACAACCTGTCGGGCTTCACGGTCAGCGCGATTTATGGCTTCGGCGAGTCGAGGAGAACGAATGGTCAACCGCTGCAGGACAGGAATGGTGACCCCATCGTTACCTACAACGACAAAGAGATATCCACCTCTGACAACGGTCAACTGGGCTTTGGTTTGAATTACGCCAATGGTCCGATCAACCTGGATGCAGTGTATCAAAGCCGTCAGAACTTCCGTACAGAGGTTCCGCTAGTACCTGGTACGGGCAAAGACATTAACGAGTGGTATTTGGGCGGTAGCTGGGATTTCAAGGTGGTCAAGCTCTACGGCAGCTACCAGGCTCTCGACAACAAGAACGACGCCGTTGCTATAGGTGTCGACGACAGCGATCTATGGACCGTCGGCGTGAGCGCACCGATCGGCCCGGGCACCTTGGGCGTGAGCTACGGCAGGCTGGTGACTGACCGCGACCTTGTCCAGGATGGTGAGAGCTGGGGCGCAGGGGTCCAGTACACCTATCCGCTGTCGAAGCGCACATCGCTATACGGCGCCTACAGCTATTTCAACAACAACAGGCACGTCCTCGTTCCTGGTCAGGTTATCGCTGTACCGGGTGACGTCGGGGCGAGGGGCGAAAGCAACTACGCCGTCGGCGCTGGCATAACCCACAGCTTCTAGCCTTAACCCGGCCGGTGGCAGAATCAACGGGCGCTTCGGCGCCCGTTTCTTTGGCGCCCGGTCATTGGCTGGTAGTTGCCGGGATCCGTGGACGGCGGGCGCGGAACATGCTGTGCAGAGCGAGGGCTGTCCCGCGTTGGCGATCGATGACGGTCAAGAAGCCGCAGTAATCTTTCGGTGAAGCAGAGGCCGCTGCCCGCCACGAACGCTCTATCGTTGAGATGATACAAGCGGTCGAGGCGGCCGCCTGCATTGTCCCTGATCGACGGGGAGCAGCAACACCAGACCATTGCGTTGGATGTTCTGTCCGTGGAGATGCGGCCGATGGGGCGTGGGAGAAACGATCCCTGTCCGTGTGGTAGTGGCAGGAAATACAAGAACTGCTGTCTGGGCAGCAATAACGCCAGGTTGCTGCCGAGCGGTGCTGCGGCGATCTCGTCGGTCTCGGGCCACCCGAGGCAACTGGTGGCCATGTACAGGGCAGCGCGTTTCGGTGAGCTGGAATCGTGCTTGCGTGTTCTGCTTGAGCACTCGCCGCAGTCCGGGTTTTTGTGGGGGCTGCTCGGTGCTACCCTGCAGGCGCAAGGGCGGGACGGTCTCCTCGCGCTGCAGCGAGCGACCTTCCTGTCACCTCGGGACTTCGACGCCCAGACCGGCCTTGGGGTAGCGTTCCGCCAGCGTGGGCGTCTGGCGGAGGCAGCAGACAGCTTCCTCCGGGCGCTTGCACTTCAGCCTCAGGATCCAGGTGCGCAGTTCAATCTTGGCGACGCGCTACGAATGTTGGGGCGGTTTGCTGAGGCGGAAGCATATCTGCGTCGCTTTCTGGCAGGCGTCCCCGATTCCCTTGACGGACTGGTCTCGCTGGCACTCACGCTGGGCGAGCTCGGTACGCTCGGTGAGGCCGAAGCCCTCTGTCGTCGGGCCCTGCAGCTCGCGCCGGGAGGTGCTGCCGCGCAGTTCTGCCTGGGCAATATTATGGTCAGGTCGGCGCGCCTCGATGAAGCGAAAAACTGCTTCCTTGCCGCCTTGCAGGCCGATCCAACCTGGGTGCCGGCCCTCGAAAGCCTGGGCAATGTGCTGCAGGAGCTGGGAAGCCTCGCCCAGGCCGAGGCGTCCTATCGTCGCTGCCTGGAGCTGAGCCCCGGTCTTGCGAATGCGTGCGCCAATCTGGGCCGGCTCTTTGTTGAGCAAAACCGCTTTGGCGAAGCCGAGGCGTGCTACCGCGATGCGCTGAAGACGGAACCGGACAACGCCGGGATTCATGAGCGACTCGGCAGCGTTCTGCTGGAACTCGGCCGCTCGGGGGAGGCGAAGAACTGTTATCTGCAAGCGCTTCGAGTGCAGCCCGAACGCGTCAGCGCGCGGCTGGCGCTTGCCACGGTGGATCTGCCAGTCATCACGCAGACCGTGGAAGAAGCGGCGGCCGTGCCAGGGCTTTTTGCCAGCGCACTCGAAGAGCTTGCCGGTTGGCTGCATTCTGATCCTGAGCGCCAGGTTGCCGCTGGCGACCTGGCGGTTGCGCAGCAGCCGTTCTTCCTAGCGTACCGGGACGGAAATCATGTCGGTCTGCTCTCGCGCTACGCTGATCTCGTGGGTGAATGCCTGCATTCGCGGGCCTGCACGTCTCGTCCGCATCGAGCGAGAATACGGCTCGTGATTGTCTCGCAGCAGGTACGCTGGCATTCCGTATGGAATATCGTGCTGCGAGGCTTGCTGCTTCATCTGGATCGGAGCCGTTTCGAGGTCTTGCTTTATCACCTTGGCAACGCCGAGGATGGAGAAACCGCCTTCGCTCGCTCGCAGGTGGACGGCTGGCGTGATCGGCACACCATTACCGATGCCGCCGGCTGGCTGGCCGCCGCCGAAAACGACTGCCCTGACGTCATTTTCTACCCGGAGATCGGGATGTCGTCGATGGCCTACTTTCTTGCGGCGCAGCGGCTTGCTCCCTTGCAGGTGGCGAGCTGGGGACACCCGATCACCACTGGTCTGGCGACGATCGATCTGTTTCTTTCCGGCGAATTGCTGGAAGCTCCGGATGCCGACGCTCACTATCGGGAGCGGCTGATTCGCTTGCCGGGTACGGGTTGCTGCACCTCAGCGTTACCACTGATTGGCGAGCCGATCCCGGAAGTCGAGAAAAGCTTGGCCGGGATGGACGGCACCCGCTTCGTGATCGCGCAGCGTGCAATCAAGTTTGATCCCGTGGCTGATGACAGCTACGCGAAGATTGCCGTTGCCACAGGGGCGAGCGTCTTCATTCTGCTGCGGGATCCGGTCTGTCCGTGGGCAACTGACCTGATCAAGGCTCGCCTTGAATCCACATTTCGCAGTCACGGTCTTGACCCAGGTCGGCATCTGGTGGAAATCCCCTGGCTGTCGCCGGGAAAATTTCTGGCCTTGCTCGATATCTGCGACGTCTATCTCGACTGCACCGGATTTTCCGGATACACCACCGCCTGGCTGGCCCTGCATCGCGGTCTGCCGATCGTGGCCCTTGAAGGGCGCTACATGCGGCAGCGGCTTGCTGCCGGCCTGTTGCGAAAGGCAGGGTTGGCAGACACCATCGCTTTGTCGGTGGAGGACTACGTGGCGATTGCGGCCCGTCTGGCCGCCGAATGTCGCTACCCGGACCGCAAAGAAGCCCTACGAGCCGCCGTCTTGGCGGCCGCGCCCTCGGTCGATGGCGATGTCCATGTGGTCAGGTCGTTCGAGCAGTGCCTGACGACGGCGCTTGAAGCTTGCGCACCGCGTCGCTGAGGGCTCGGATACCGCGGCCGCAATCCGTTTCCGCCGCTTCTGCGTCGATTCCGCCATGTGGGATCGGTGGCTCGATGACCCGCTCACGACTGTCCGAAAGTATTGCGTCAGCGAGCAGCAGTCGGTATACTCCGCGCCTTCCGAGGTAATCAACTGTTTTTCATAGGGACACACATCCATGGCCAATAGCGCACAAGCCCGCAAGCGGGCCCGCCAAGCCGTCAAGCAGCGCGCCCACAACGCCAGTCTGCGCTCCAGCCTGCGCACGGCGGTCAAGCGTGTACAGAAGGCCATTGTGGCTGGCGATCAGGCTGCGGCCCAGAGTATTTACCTGCAGTCGGTGTCGGTGATCGACCGTATTGCCGACAAGAAGATCATCCACAAGAACAAGGCCGCGCGGCATAAGAGCCGCCTTTCAGCCCAGATCAAGGGCTTGGCTGTGTCCTAGTTCATGTTCCGCCCGGCAACTGAAAGCGGCGCCTGCGGGCGCCGCTTTCAGTTGCCGGTGCCTGCGCGCTCGCGCCATCCCGCCAGCCCATACCCCGTATCCCCCGCGACTGGCGGTTCTGGCGCGCCGACAGCGCACGCCGTGATCGGGTTTGCGGTGAGCGAGCGTCTGCCGTTACAAGGTATAATCTCGCGATCGAGAAATAATATTAGATTGTGCTAATATTACCATTGTGACGAGGAATGCTATGGCTGCGGTGAAGATGGATATGGAACAGGCCCGTTTCAACATGATCGAGCAACAGATACGCCCCTGGGAAGTGCTGGATTCCGAAGTGCTGGGAATCCTGGCGGTGGTCAAGCGCGAAGACTTCGTTCCGGACGCGTTGAAGGCGCTGGCGTTTGCTGACCTTGAGTTGCCGATCGGCAACGGCCAGACGATGCTGCAGCCGAAAATAGAGGCCCGGATTCTCCAGGAAGTGGCAATCAGAAACACCGATATCGTGCTTCAGGTCGGTACCGGCAGCGGCTACATGGCCGCTCTCCTGGCCTCGAAGGCCGAGTATGTGTATAGCGTCGAGATCGATCCGCAATTGGCCGAGAATGCCCGACACACTCTGCAGCGGACCGGCGTCGCCAATGTCAGCGTGGAAACGGGGGATGCGTCACAGGGCTGGCCTGTTCACTCACCGTACGACGTGATCGTCATCTCAGGCTCTCTGCCCGAACTACCCGAAGCCTTTCTGCAGCAGTTGAAGATCGGCGGCCGCCTCGCAGCATTCATCGGCGAGCCACCGGTGATGGACGCACGGCTTATCATCCGCACCGATGAGCAGGCGTTCAACACGATCAACCTCTTTGAAACCGTGGTCGCGGCGCTGACGACCAGGAAGCGTCAGAGCTTCGTCTTCTGACGCCGGATCCGCTCTCGATGCAAGTGAGTTAGCCTCATGTCTCTGAGATTCAGCGCCGGCCGGTTCAGCTTTGTGCTGGCGGCAGTCCTTTCTGCTGGGCCCTCGTTTGCCGTCGACCTGGTGCAGGTCTATCGCGAGGCGCTGTCCTACGACGCTCAGTACGCGGCGGCGCGTGCGGCCGCAGAAGCCGGCCGCGAAAAGCTGCCGCAGGCGCTTGCCGGTTTGCTGCCGACAATTGCTGCTACCGGTAACACCTTTGCCAATGACTCCAGCTTCGACACCCAAATCAATAAGCTGAGCATCAGCAGCAGCACGCGAAACCGGTTCAACAGCAACGCCTACAACGTCAACCTGACCCAACCACTGTTCCGCTGGCAGAATTTCGCCCAATACGGCCAGTCGAAACTGTTGGTGATGCAGACCGAGGCGACTTTTGCCCAGGCGGGGCAGGACCTGATCCTGCGTGTCGCGCAGGCCTACTTCGACGTACTCGTCGCGATCGAGAACCTGCGCGCCGTGCAGGCCAACAAGACCGCGATCGCGCAGCAGCTGGAGCAGGCGAAGAAGAACTTCGAGGTCGGCACAGCGACCATCACCGATACTTACGAGTCCCAGTCCCGCTTTGACTTGGCGACGGCGCAGGAGATTGCTGCCGATAACGAGCTTGAAGTGAGGCGTTATGCGCTACGTGTACTGATCGGCAGGGATCCTGGCGAACTCAGTCGCCTCAAGCTGAAAGCGGTCATGGAGCCACCGCAACCGGCCAGCATGGAGCCATGGGTTGAGGCCGCCGAACGAGACAGTTTCGTCGTTCAGGCGCAACAGGCGGCGGCCGAGGCGGCCGGCAAAGCGGTCGAGATCAACCGCGCCGGACACTACCCAACGCTGGATGTGGTGGCCAACTACGGCCAGAACAATGGCCCCGGCCAGTCCGGACTCGGTGAAATCGACACGACGACGCGCCAGGTCGGCCTGCAGCTCAATATTCCGATCTTTCAGGGCGGCGCGGTCAACTCGAGAACCCGTGAAGCCATTGCCCGGCGTGACGCCGAGCTGGCGACGCTCGACAAGGAGAAGCGCAACTCGGCGCTCGGCGCTCGTCAGTCCTACCTTGGCGTGGTCAATGGTCTCGCCGAGATCCGGGCGCTCGAGGCGGGGCTGGTATCGAGTCTCAGCTCGCTGGAATCAAACCGGCTGGGTTACGAGGTCGGGGTGCGGATCAACATCGACGTGCTCAACGCCGAGAACCAGGTCTACGTCACCCGGCGCGATCTGGCCCGGGCGCGTTTCAATACCCTGCTCGCCCAGCTGAAGCTGAAGGCGTCGGTCGGCTCGCTTGCCGAGCCCGACCTCGAACAGATCAATACGCTTTTCGAGGCGCCATAAGGCACGCGATCAGCGCCACGGTGCGTGCCGTCGCGCCGCGGTGCGCCAGACTGAAATCGCTCGCGGCAACGCGCATGGCCGACAGCTCCTGCGGCTGCCTGAAGAGTGTTCCTGCAACGGCCGCCGCTGCGCGGGCGTCGGCAACGCGGCGCGCGGCACCGCAGGCGATGGCATCTTCGCTTGCGAGGGCGAAGTTGAAGCTGTGCGGACCGAGCAGGACCGGGCAGCCGCAGGCGGCGGCCTCGATCAGATTCTGGCCACCAAACGGCAACAGGGTACCGCCCATCAGCGAGAGGTCGGCCAGCGCATAGTAGGCAGCCATTTCGCCCATGCTGTCGCCCAGCCAGACCTGTGTGTCCCTCGTTGGCAGGCCCCCTTCGCTTCTTCGGCAGGCCGTCAGCCGGTGCTCGGCAATCAGTTCGGCGACCTCGCCGAAACGTTGTGGGTGGCGCGGCACCAGAAGCAGCAGCAAGCCGGGAATGTCCATCCCGGCGAAAGCGTCCAGGATCAGTGCTTCCTCGCCTTCGCGAGTGCTGGCGGCGAGCCAGACCGGACGGCTACCGAGCAGTTGTCGCCACGACGCCCCCAGCTGCAGCTTTTCTGGTGGCGGCGTGACGTCGAACTTGAGGTTGCCGCAGACACTGACCTGGCGGGCGCCGATCTGCTGTAAACGCTCGCCGTCGGCCGCCGTCTGCGCTCCAACGGCGCCCAGCGCCGCCAGCGCTGGCCCGATCAGAGGCTGCAGCCGGCGATAGCCCCGCTGCGAGCGGGCGGACAGGCGGGCGTTGATCAGTGCCATGGGCAGACGACGTCGTCGGGCCGCTTCGATCAGGTTTGGCCACAGCTCGGTTTCCATCAGCAGCCCGATCTGTGGCTGGAAGTGATCGAGAAAACGCCCGGTGGCATCGGGCAGGTCGTAGGGCAGGTATGCCTGAGTCAGCCGGCCGGGATGCCGGGCCACCAACTCGCGACCGGTCGACCGGCCGGTCGGCGTCATGTGCGTCAACAGCAGGCCGTGCGTCGGGTATTGTCGCAGCAGCGATTCGATCAGCGGCTCTGCGGCACGCGTTTCGCCAACGGAAACCGCGTGCAGCCAGATCAGCGGCATTGCCGGATGCGGTGCGTAGAAGCCATGCCGCTCGCCCAGTTGCTGCAGGTACTCGGGCTGTCGGCGTGCCCGCCACAACAGCCGCAGCCAGACCAGCGGCATGGCAAGGTAGAAGAGCAGCGAGTAGATCAGGCGCGCCATCAGCGCAGTGCCTGTTCGGCGACTCTCAGGACCTCCGCCACCGACGGCGGTGCACCGGCGGCGCCGAGGTTGCGAATGAAGCCGGTCCCGTAGACGCCGGTCAACGCCGGATTGGTCGCGATGTACAGGGCGATGACCGGCACGCGCAGGGCGGCGGCGAGGTGCGCCAGCCCCGTGTCGACCCCGATCGCCAGGCTGGCCCGGGCAAGCAGGGCAGCCACCTGGAGCAAAGTCAGCGGCGGCGCGACAATGACTCCCTCGACGGCGGCAGCGATCCGTTCCACTCGTCCGCGTTCGAGCGCATTGCCCGCCGGGAGAACCGGTGTCAGTCCACGCTCGCGCAGCGCCTGGGCAAGCGTGCACCAGTGCCTTTCATCCCAAAGCTTGTCGTCGCGACTGGTCGCCGTCAGCAGGATGATCAGACGTTCGCCCGAGAGCCAGGGGCTGTCGATCGCCGGCGCCGATATCCCGTAATCGAGCGGCAAATCCACCGGGTAATCGAAAGCGGCTGCCGCCAGCCAGCGGTTGCGCTCAACCGCGTGTACATTGTGCGGTATGACAAAGGTGGCGTCGTAGAAACGAGCCGCAAGCGGTTCGCGCGCCGCCTCGGCCGCGTAACCGAGGCGCTTGCCCGTCGCCAGGCGGGCGATCAGGGCACTCTTCAGCAGGCCCTGCGTGTCGAGAACGAAGTCATAGGTTGTGGCGCCCAACCGGCGGCGGAATTCGCCCAGTTCGCGCCAGGTGGCAGGGCTGCCGAGCTGCTTGCGCCAACGCCGGATGGCGACCGGAAGCACCTGATCAACGGCCGGATGGAGACGCGGGATATCGGCAAACGCTTCTTCGACACACCAGTCGATCTGCGCTTCGGGAAGGCTCAGGTGCAGATCGCTGACCACCGGCAGGTTGTGAATTACGTCACCGAGCGACGAGGTTTTTACCAGTAGGATGCGCATCGGTGGGTCAGGGGCGAGAAAGACGGGCGGTCGTCGCCCGGGAAGTGCGCATTATAATGCCGCCTCCCAAATCCCCTCGCGGCGAGTTGACCCTGGGCCCTGTCTGGAGATGCGCAAAATGGACTCCCCTGTGATTCGTCCGGTCATCCTCTGTGGAGGGTCCGGGACCCGTTTGTGGCCGCTGTCGAGAACGCATTACCCGAAGCAGTTTCTCCGCCTGGTCGATGATTTCTCGCTGCTCCAGAATACGCTGAAAAGGCTCGATGGGCTGGTCGGACTCGGCAAGACCATCGCCGTGGCGAACGAAAACCACCGCTTCCTGGTTGCCGAACAGTTCCTCGAGATCGGCCTGCAGGCCGATATCCTGCTCGAGCCGGCGGCGCGCAACACGGCGCCGGCAGTGGCCGCGGCAGCGCTGCAGGCGATTGGCGATCAGCGTGAGCAAGCCGTTCCCCTGCTTCTGGTGCTTCCCTCCGATCACGTGATCGCCGACGTGGCGGCTTTCCAGGACGCGGTCAGGGCGGCCGTTCCGCACGCGCTGGCAGGGGCTCTGGTCACCTTCGGCGTCCTGCCTGATCGCCCGGAGACCGGCTACGGCTATATTCGCCGCGGCGATCCGCTGGCTGGCGGCTATGCGCTCGACCGTTTTGTCGAGAAGCCCGATCCGGAGACCGCGCGCGCCTACGTCGATTCAGGCGAGTACTTCTGGAATAGCGGCATGTTCCTGTTCCGCGCCGACACCTATCTCGAAGCGCTGGAACGTTTCGCGCCAGGCATTCGCGATTGCGTTGCCAAGGCCGTGGCGACGGCGCGGCGCGATCTCGATTTCCTACGCCTCGATCCGGTAGCGTTTGCTGCGAGTCCGTCGAACTCGATCGACTACGCGGTGATGGAGAAAACCGAGAGCGGGGTCGTGATTCCGCTCGCAGCCGGCTGGAACGACATCGGTGCCTGGGATGCACTGGCAAGCATCGGGCAGGCCGATGGCAACGGCAATACGCAGCGCGGCGATGTGCTCAGCGTGGACAGCCGCAATTCCGTGCTGGTCTCGGAAGGTAGACTGCTCGCCACGGTGGGGATTAGCGAGCTGATCGTGATCGCCACACCGGACGCGGTCCTGGTCGCCGACAAGGCGAAGGCGCAGGAGGTCAAGACGCTGGTCGACGAATTGAAGCGCAGCGCACGCTGCGAGACCGAATTCCGGCACATCGTCCATCGCCCCTGGGGAAGCTACGAAGGGCTCGCGCACGGTCCGCGCTATCAGGTCAAACGCATCCTGGTGAAGCCCGGGGCCAGCCTCAGTCTACAGAAGCATCACCATCGTGCCGAACACTGGGTGGTCGTCAAGGGCACGGCGGTGATCGTCCGCGGCGACCAGTCGCTGCTGCTTTCGGAAAACGAGTCGACCTATATTCCGCTGGGGGTGGTCCATCGTCTGGAAAATCCGGGCAAGATCGACCTCGAAATCGTCGAGGTCCAGTCCGGCAGCTATCTGGGCGAGGACGACATCGTTCGTCTCGACGACAGCTACGGCCGATGACGATGACTGTCAGCCGTGCGCGATGATGGCGCGGGCGATCGCTGCCCTGCACCTGCAACGTACCTGCAACCTCATGTGAAAGGCGTTCCCCATGATTCTGGTGACCGGTGGTGCCGGCTTTATCGGAGCCAACTTCGTTCTCGACTGGCTGGCGCAGAGCGACGAGGGCCTGATCAACCTCGACAAGCTGACTTACGCGGGCAATCGTGAAAACCTCGCCGCACTGGCCGGTGACCCGCGGCACATTTTCGTCCACGGCGACATAGGCGACAGCGACTTGACGAGCCGCCTGCTGTCGCAGTACCAGCCGCGGGCGATCATCAACTTTGCTGCCGAGTCGCACGTCGATCGTTCGATCCATGGACCGGAAGACTTCATCCAGACCAATATCGTCGGCACCTTCCACCTTCTCGAAGCCGTGCGCGGCTACTGGGGCAGCCTGCACGACGACGGGCGGCAGGGTTTTCGCTTTCTGCATGTGTCGACCGACGAAGTCTATGGCTCCCTTGCCAGGGAGGAGGCGGCCTTCAGCGAAACGCATCGCTACGAGCCGAACAGCCCCTACTCGGCGAGCAAGGCGGCGAGCGACCATCTGGTGCGCGCCTATCACCACACCTATGGCCTGCCGGTGTTGACCACCAACTGCTCGAACAACTATGGTCCTTACCACTTTCCCGAGAAGCTGATTCCGTTGATGATCGTCAATGCCCTGGCCGGCAAGCCCTTGCCGGTCTATGGTGACGGCCAGCAGATTCGCGACTGGCTCTACGTCAGGGACCACTGCAGCGCCATCCGGCGCGTCCTGGATGCCGGCCGTCCTGGCGAGACCTACAACGTCGGCGGCTGGAACGAGAAGCCCAATCTCGAAATCGTCCATACGGTCTGCGCGCTGCTCGACGAACTGCGTCCGCGTGCCGACGGCAAACCCTACCGTGAACAGATCAGCTACGTCACCGACCGGCCTGGCCACGATCGGCGTTACGCCATCGACGCGCGCAAGATCGAGCGGGAGCTTGGCTGGAAGCCGGCGGAAACCTTCGCCACCGGCATCCGCAAGACCGTGCAATGGTACCTTGAGAATCAGGACTGGGTGAGAAATGTCCAGTCCGGCGCTTATCGTGCCTGGGTCGAGAAGAACTACGGCGAGCGCCAGCCATGAGAATCCTGCTTTTCGGCAAACGCGGACAGGTTGGCTGGGAGTTGCAGCGCAGCCTGGCGCCGCTCGGTCAGATCGTTGCCCTCGACTGCGAGGGTCAGGGCAACCTGTGCGGCGATTTCACCGATCTCGCCGGCCTGGTTGCCTGCGTCCGGGCTGTCGCGCCAGATGTGATTGTCAACGCGGCCGCCCATACGGCAGTCGACAAGGCCGAGTCGGAACCCGAACTGGCGAGGACCATCAATGCCCTGGCACCCGGCATTCTGGCCGAGGAAGCCGACCGCCTCGGCGCCTGGCTGGTCCATTACTCGACCGACTACGTCTTTGACGGGAGCGGTGACACGCCGTGGCGCGAAAGCGATCCGACCGGCCCGCTCGGCGTCTACGGAAAAACCAAGCTCGCTGGCGAGCAGGCCGTCGCCCGTTGCCACCGGCATCTGCTGTTCCGTACCAGCTGGGTCTATGCGGCGCGCGGCAACAACTTCGCGCGCACGATGCTGCGCGTGGCGTGTGAACGCGAGCGCCTGCAGGTCGTCGCTGATCAGATCGGCGCCCCGACCGGCGCCGATCTGATTGCGGACGTCACCGCGCACGCCCTGCGCAGCGTGTGCCAGCGCTCCGATCTGGCCGGCCTCTACCATCTGGTGGCGGGCGGAGAAACCAGCTGGCACGGCTACGCCAGGCACGTCATCGAACATGCCCGGCAAGCCGGCCGTGCGATCCGCGTTGCCGCTGCCGCCATCGAAGGCGTGCCGAGCAGTGCCTACCCGTTGCCCGCCCCACGCCCGCACAACTCTCGCCTCGATACCGGCAAGTTGCAGGCGGCCTTTGGCCTCAGCCTGCCGGCCTGGCAAATCGGCGTCGACCGGATGCTGGCGGAAGTTCTCGGGCAGTGAGTCGACGATCGACCGTCGCCAGCCGGCGACTGGTCGATCGGGGAAGACATCCGGGCGCCAATGGTGAGATGATAGCCAGCTTCGGACGAGGGTGCTGACGGGAGGTCGAGTTGCTCTGGTGGCTGGCATATATCGCGCTGGGTCTATTCACCGGTTTTTTCGCCGGCATGCTCGGCATTGGCGGCGGACTGGTGATGGTGCCGACACTGACCATGATGTTCGCTGCCCAGGCAGGATTTCCACCGGGCGAGGTCCTGCATCTGGCACTCGGCACGTCGATGGCGGCGATCCTGTTCACCTCGCTGGCCAGCCTGATGACGCATCACCGGCATGGCGCCGTGCTCTGGCCGGTCGTCGTCCAGATCACGCCGGGGATTCTCCTGGGAACTCTGCTCGGCACGCTGTTCGCCGCCAACGTTCCGGCCAAGCCGCTGGCGGTGTTCTTTACCGCTTTCGTCTGCCTGGTGGCGGTGCAGATGATCCTCAACCTCAAGCCGAAAGCGTCGCGCGAGTTGCCGGGTGCGGCCGGCGTCGTCGCGGTCGGTACCGGCATCGGTGCGGTGTCGGCGCTGGTGGCCATTGGCGGGGGCTCGCTCACGGTGCCGTTTCTCACCTGGTGCAATGTGCGCGTGCAACAGGCGATCGGGACGTCGGCGGCAATCGGTTTTCCGATTGCCGTTGGCGGCTCGCTCGGCTACATCTTCAACGGCTGGGAGCACCCCGGACTGCCGCAGTGGAGCCTCGGCTACGTTTTTCTGCCGGCGTTCATCTGGCTGGTGCCATCGAGCATGCTGACCGCGCCGCTGGGGGCAAGACTGGCACACCGTCTGCCGGTGGCTACCTTGAAACGCCTTTTTGCCGGCGTGCTGATCGTGCTCGCGGGAAAGATGTTGTGGAGTCTCTTCGCCTGATGCCGGCGTTCAGCGGCCGCTGAAATTCGGCTGCCGTTTGTCGAGAAAAGCCGACAGGCCTTCGCGGTAATCTTCGGTCTCGAGAAAAGCGAACGAGGCACGCAGTTCCTGCTCGCTGAGCGGAATGTCGTGCTGCAGGCGGCGCACCCACTGCTTGTGCCAGCTGGCGACCAGCGGCGCGCCGGCGCAGATGCGGCGGGCGCTGGCGTAGGCTTCGTCGACGACTTCGGCATCAGCGACGACTCGGGTGACCAGACCTTTGGCCAGGGCCTCGGACGAACTGAGGATTCGACCTTCGAGCAGGATTTCACGCACCGTTGCCGGTCCGGCAAGACGGAGTAGACCTTCCATTTCGGCTGGGTACATGGAGAAACCAAGCCGGTTGATCGGCACGCCAAAACGCGACGACTCACCACAGATTCGCAGGTCGCACTGCGCGGCGATCTCCAGCCCGCCGCCGATGCAGGCGCCCTGAATCAGGGCGATCGTCGGATGGCGACAGTCGAACACCGCCTGCAAGGCGGCACCGGCCTGCCCGTGGTAGATCAGCGCATGATCGAGGGTGTCGCGCCGGGTGAGGAACTCCCCGATGTCGCCGCCCGCAGCGAAAGCCTGTCCACCGTCACCGCGCAGGACGACGCAGCGCACCCGATCGTCCGCAGACAGATCGCTGAACGTTCTGGCCAGGTGCTGCCACATGGCGAAGTCGATCGCGTTGAGCTTGCCCGGATTCGACAGCGTGACCGTCGCGATGGCCTTCTCATGAGCGCAAAGGACTGTGCCACTCACGACACCAACTCCTGCGGAGACTGGATCCTGGCCAGCGCCTCTCGTCCGGCGAGGATGTGGTCGTGCATCAATCTCTGCGCGCGCAGCGCATCGCCAGCCTTGATTGCTGCAAGGATGGCAGCATGTTCCGCCAGCGATTGCTGCAGACGACCGTCAATGCTCAGCGAAAACAGGCGCGTCAGCTTGAGTACCTTGCGCAGGTCCTGGATCACCTGCCGCAACCAGCGGTTCTCGGACATTTCCTGGATGCGGAAATGAAATTCCTGATTCGCCTCAAAAAAACGTTCGATCTGGTTGCTGCCGGCAAAACGTTGCAGTTGTCGGTGGATTGCTTCAAGTTTGGCGATCTGCTCCGGCTGGGCTCGTTTCGTTGCTTCTTGCGCACAGCGGCCCTCGAGCATCGCCATCAGGGGAAAGATTTCATCGAGATCCTGCTCCGAGATTTCGGTCACGAAGCAGCCGCGACGTGGCCTCAGCGTCACCAGGCCTTCGGCAGCCAGTACCTTGAGCGCTTCACGCAAGGGGGTGCGGCTGATGCCGTAGTCGACCGTCAGCAGTTGTTCGTCAATACGGGTTCCCGGCAACAGCTCGTGCGCGAAGATGCGCTGCCGGAGTCTTTCAGCGACTTCCTGGTAGAGGGCAGTCTGGGCTATACGACTCGGAGCCATCGATCTTCTTCGGTGAGCTGCTCAGGGTCTCCAAGGAACCTTGCTTTCATAATTATGGATACAGTATTATTCGCTGAGCGGGGTGTCAAGCGTTAAAATGGGCTGCGCAAAGCAGCGCGACCGCCTGAGCAACAGGGCTTCCGCGTCGTCAGTCGGAAGTACCGCCTCAATCCACAGATTTCTTGAAAGGTTCCGTCATGTCCAACGCGAACAATGCTGCACCACTCGATTCTGCAAGCCTCGATGCCTGGAAAAAGGCAGCCACCAAGTCTGCACCCGGTGGGAATGTTGAAGCACTGAACTGGGTTACACCCGAGGGAATCGTTGTCAAGTCACTGTACACCAAGGCAGATCTCGAAGGTCTGCAGTACACGGATACGCTGCCTGGCCTCGCTCCTTTCGTCCGTGGTCCTCAGGCCACGATGTATGCCGTGCGTCCGTGGACGATTCGGCAGTACGCCGGCTTCTCCACCGCGGAAGCATCGAATGCGTTCTACCGCAAGGCGCTGGCCGCCGGTGGTCAGGGCGTCTCGGTGGCTTTTGACCTGGCGACGCACCGCGGTTACGACTCCGACCATCCGCGCGTCACCGGCGACGTCGGCAAGGCCGGCGTGGCGATCGACTCGGTCGAAGACATGAAGATCCTGTTCGACGGCATTCCGCTCGACAAGATCTCGGTGTCGATGACGATGAACGGTGCCGTGCTGCCGATTCTCGCCGGCTATATCGTTGCCGCCGAAGAGCAGGGCGTGCCGCAGGACAAGCTCTCGGGGACGATCCAGAACGACATCCTCAAGGAGTTCATGGTCCGCAACACCTACATCTATCCGCCGAAGCCGTCGATGAGGATCATCGCCGACATCATTGGCTACACGGCAAACAACATGCCGAAGTTCAACTCGATCTCCATTTCGGGTTATCACATGCAGGAGGCCGGCGCAACACAGGCTCTCGAGCTGGCTTTTACGCTGGCTGACGGTCGCGATTACGTGAAAACGGCGATTGCCTCGGGGCTCGACGTCGACTTCTTTGCCGGCCGCCTTTCCTTCTTCTTCGCCATCGGAATGAATTTCTACCTCGAGGTGGCCAAGCTGCGCGCCGCCCGCCTGCTGTGGTGGAAGATCATGCAGGAGTTTTCGCCGAAGAGTCCGAAGTCGATGATGCTGCGCACCCACTGCCAGACCTCCGGTTGGTCGCTGACCGAACAGGACCCCTACAACAACGTCGTGAGGACGACCATCGAGGCGATGGCGGCGGTTTTTGGCGGCACCCAGTCGCTGCACACCAACGCCCTCGACGAGGCCATCGCGCTGCCGACGGAATTCTCCTCGCGCATCGCCCGCAACACGCAGCTGGTCATCCAGGAAGAGACGCACATCACCAGCGTCATCGATCCGTGGGCCGGCTCGTACATGATGGAGAAGCTGACGCAGGATCTGGTCGATGAAGCGTGGAAGATCATCGAAGAGGTCGAAAGCATGGGTGGCATGACGCATGCCGTTGAGTCCGGCTGGGCGAAAATGAAGATTGAGGGCTGCGCTGCCGACAAACAGGCGCGCATAGATTCGGGCAAGGACGTGATCGTCGGCGTGAACAAGTACAAACTCGCCAAGGAAGACGCGATCGATATTCGCGACATCGACAACAACGCCGTCCGCGATTCGCAGATCGCACGCCTGAAGTCGGTTCGGGAAAACCGCGACGGTGACAAGGTCAACGCAGCACTGGCCGATCTGACGCGTTGCGCTGAAACCGGCGAAGGTAATCTGCTCGACTTCACGGTCAAGGCCATGCGCCTGCGCGCTTCGGTGGGTGAAATCTCCGACGCGATGGAGAAAGTGTTCGGCCGCTTCCGCGCCACGCAACAGACCGTCTCCGGGGTCTATGGCGCGGTCGTCGAGGGCATGGCCAGCTGGGAAACGCTGAAAGCTGAAATCAACCAGTTCAACGAAGAGGAAGGCCGCCGGCCGCGGATCATGATCGCCAAGCTCGGCCAGGATGGTCACGACCGTGGTGCCAAGGTGGTGGCAACCGCCTTTGCCGACCTCGGTTTCGACATCGATGTCGGCCCGCTGTTCCAGACCCCGGAGGAGGCCGCTCGTCTGGCCATCGAGAACGACGTCCACGCCGTCGGCGTCTCCTCGCTCGCAGCCGGACACAAGACGTTGCTGCCGGCGCTGGTTCAGGCGCTCAAGGATCAGGGCGCTGATGACATCATTGTCTTCGCCGGCGGGGTGATCCCGGCCCAGGATTATGACTTTCTGTTCCAGGCTGGCGCCAAGGCCATTTTCGGGCCGGGCACACGCATCGAGGATTCGGCGATGACCGTTCTGGCAGAAATCCGCAAGGCAAGGCACGCCATAGTCTGACTGATTGCCTCTCCCATCACAGGTTATGGACATGACCAGCGCTACCGCCGGCACCCTGACGGCTGCCGACCAGCATCTCGTTGACGGTGTTCTGGCTGGTCGCCGGCGGGCGCTGGCCAAGACTATCACCCTCGTCGAATCGACACACAGCGATCACCAGCGCCGCGCCCGACAGGTATTGGCGGCGTTGCTGCCACACACCGGACGGACGATCCGGGTCGGCATCTCCGGTTCGCCGGGTGCCGGCAAGTCGACTTTCATCGAATCTCTGGGCATCTATCTGATCGAAGCCGGCAAGCGCGTTGCCGTACTCGCGGTCGACCCGTCTTCGTCGGTATCTGGTGGATCGATTCTTGGCGACAAGACCCGCATGGAGTTGCTCTGTCAGCGCGATGAAGCTTTCATCCGGCCCAGCCCTTCGGCCGGTTCGCTGGGTGGCGTCGCTGACAAGACGCGTGAGGCAATGCTGGTTTGCGAAGCGGCCGGCTTCGACGTGATCATCGTTGAAACGGTGGGTGTCGGACAATCCGAGACGACGGTTGCCGGCATGGTCGACGTTTTCGTATTGCTGCAGTTGCCGAACGCCGGTGACGACCTGCAGGCGATCAAGAAGGGGATCGTCGAAATTGCCGACCTCATCGTTTTCAACAAGGCGGATATCGATGAGCGCGCCGCCGCCTTCGCCCGCGGGCAGATGAAGGCGGCGCTGACCATGCTGCGCAGCGCCAGCCCCAACTGGCGACCACCCGTGCTGACCGTGAGTGCTCTGGCGAAACGCGGCATCGCCGAGTTCTGGGCGGAAATCGAACGGTACCAGAGCACCTTGACCGCCACCGGCGAGTTCGACGAGAAGCGGCGTCGACAGTCCGTAGACTGGATGTGGAGTCTGATCGATTCCGGTCTGCGACGCTATTTTCGTTCTCATCACGGAGTTCGCTCCGCGCTGCCGGACTTGTCACGCGACGTCGCCGAAGGGCGCACCACACCGGGTGCAGCGGCCTCACGGCTGCTGGCCTATTTGAAGCACTGACATTGCAGGGACCGAGATCCTCCAACTTGTTTAGTAGTTCTGATTGACGCGACCGTTAGGGAGTAGAACATATGCACGACATCATTCGCCAGCTTGCAGAAAAGCGCGCGGCGGCCTGTTTGGGTGGTGGCCAGAAACGCATTGACAGCCAGCACAGCAAGGGCAAACTGGCTGCCCGCGAGCGCATCGAGCTGCTGCTCGATACCGGTTCTTTCGAAGAGTGGGACATGTTCAAGGAGCACCGCTGCAATGACTTCGGCATGGCCGAACAGTCAGTGCCAGGCGACGGTGTGGTCATCGGCTGCGGCACGATCAACGGCCGGCTGATGTTCGTCTTCTCGCAGGACTTCACTGTCTTTGGCGGTTCCCTCTCGGAGGCGCATGCAGAGAAGATCTGCAAGGTGATGGATCATGCGATCAAGGTCGGGGCACCGGTGATCGGTCTCAACGATTCGGGCGGTGCGCGCATCCAGGAAGGTGTCGCTTCGCTCGCCGGTTACGCCGACGTTTTCCAGCGCAACGTTCTTGCCTCGGGCGTTGTGCCGCAGATTTCCCTGATCATGGGTCCTTGTGCCGGTGGCGCGGTCTACAGCCCGTCGATGACCGACTTCATCTTCATGGTCAAGGATTCGTCCTACATGTTCGTCACCGGCCCGGAAGTGGTCAAGACGGTGACCCATGAAGACGTTACTGCAGAGGAACTCGGTGGCGCCGTGACGCATACCAGCAAGTCGGGTGTTGCCGACCTGGCCTTCGAGAACGACGTCGAAGCGCTGATGATGATTCGCCGCTTCATCAGCTTCCTGCCGTCGAACAACCGCGAAAAGCCGCCGCGCCTTCCGTCGCAGGATCCGGCTGAGCGGCTTGATTTCTCGCTCGACACGCTGGTGCCGGACAATCCCAACAAGCCATACAACATCAAGGAACTGATCATCAAGGTTGCCGATGACGGCGACTTCTTTGAACTGCAGCGCGAGTACGCCAAGAACATTGTGATTGGGTTCGCCCGGATGGATGGCTCGACGGTCGGCATCGTTGCCAACCAGCCGCTGGTGCTTGCCGGCTGCCTCGACATCAAGAGTTCGATCAAGGCCGCCCGCTTCGTTCGCTACTGCGACGCTTTCAACATTCCGGTGGTGACCTTCGTTGACGTGCCTGGTTCATGCCCGGCACCGCGCAGGAGTACGGCGGCATCATCAAGCATGGCGCCAAACTCCTGTATGCCTACGCTGAGTGCACGGTGCCGAAGATCACCGTGATCACCCGCAAGGCTTATGGCGGTGCCTATGACGTGATGGCCTCCAAACACCTGCGCGGCGACGTCAACTTCGCCTGGCCGTCAGCCGAAATTGCGGTCATGGGTCCCAAAGGCGCGGTCGAGATCATTTTCCGCGAGGAAAAGGGTGACCCGGCCAAGCTGGCAGCCCGCGAAGCCGAGTACAAGGCCAAGTTTGCCAATCCCTTTGTTGCCGGTGCGCGCGGCTTCATCGACGACGTGATCATGCCGAACGAGACCCGCAAGCGTATCTGCCGTTCTCTCGCCATGTTGCGCAACAAGCAGCTGGAAAACCCGTGGCGCAAGCACGGCAACATTCCGCTTTGATCCACGGGGAGAAATAGAGATGTTCAAGAAAATACTGATCGCCAACCGGGGTGAGATTGCCTGCCGGGTGATGAAGACCGCCAAGAAAATGGGTATCAGGACGGTCGCGGTCTATTCCGAAGCCGACAAGGACTCGATGCACGTGCTGATGGCCGATGAGGGGGTCTGTATCGGCCCGGCAGCGTCCAAGGAATCGTATCTGGTGATCGACAAGATCATCGCCGCCTGCAAGCAGACCGGCGCCGAGGCAGTGCACCCTGGCTACGGCTTCCTTTCCGAGAACGAGGAGTTCTCGCGCCGTCTTGAAGACAACGGCATCATCTTCATCGGGCCGAAGCACTATTCAGTGGCCGCGATGGGCGACAAGATCGCCTCGAAGAAGCTGGCGATGGAGGCCAAGGTCAACACCATTCCCGGCTACAACGCAGAGATCACCGACTCCGCCCAAGCCGTCGAGATCGCCAAGGGAATCGGTTACCCGGTGATGATCAAGGCCTCCGCCGGTGGCGGTGGCAAGGGCCTGCGCGTCGCGTTCAACGACAAGGAGGCATTCGAGGGCTTCGAAGCTTGCCGAAATGAAGCTCGCAACAGTTTTGGCGACGATCGTGTGTTCATCGAAAAGTTCGTCGAAGGACCGCATCACATCGAGATCCAGGTGATTGCCGACTCGTTCGGCAACACCGTCTACCTGCTCGAGCGCGAGTGTTCAATCCAGCGGCGGCATCAGAAGGTGCTCGGAGGAAGCGCCGTCACCATTCATCGACGACAAGATCCGCAAGGCGATGGGTGAGCAGGCCGTCGCTCTGGCCAAAGCGGTTAACTATCAGAGCGCGGGAACCGTCGAGTTCGTGGTCGGTTCCGACAAGTCGTTCTACTTTCCTTGAAATGAACACCCGCCTGCAGGTCGAACACCCGGTGACCGAAATGATCACCGGCGTCGACCTCGTCGAGTTGATGATCCGTGTTGCCGCCGGCGAACCCCTGCCGTTCAAGCAGGAGGACATCAAGCCGAACGGCTGGGCGATCGAGTGCCGGATCAACGCGGAAGACCCGTTCCGCGGATTCCTGCCTTCCGTCGGTCGTCTGGTCAAGTATCGGCCGCCCGAAACCATCGAAGGCCAGGTCCGGGTCGATACCGGCGTCTTTGAAGGCGGCGAGATTTCGATGTATTACGACTCGATGATCGCCAAGCTGATCTGTCATGGCGCCACCCGCGACCAGGCGATCAGCCGCTTGCGTGACGCGCTTAGTGCCTTCGTGATTCGAGGCATCGATTCCAACATACCGTTTCAGGCAGCGCTGATGCAGAATCCGCGCTTCCTGTCCGGGGTGTTCACCACCTCGTTCATCGCCGAAGAGTTTCCGAATGGCTTCGTTGCCTCCGACGTGGTGCACGATGACCCGGGTCTGCTCGCCGCCGTCGCAGCTTTTGGTCGCCGGCGCTATATTGATCGCGCGGTCCAGGTCAGCGGCCAGATGCCGGGTCACCAGCGCAAGGTGGGGACCGAGTGGGTCGTCCAGATGGAAGGTAAGGATTACCCGGTGGTGGTCACGCCGATCACTGGCGGCTATTCAGTCACGCACGGTGTCGATCGCTACGATCTCGTTTCCGACTGGCGGTTCGGCGAACTCGTTTTCCACGGGACCTGCAACGGCGTACCGCTCTGCCTGCAACTCGAGCGGATCGGCCTGCTCTATCGCGTCGTCCACTTCGGCAAACAGGTCAAGGCGACGGTGATGACCGCCAACGCCGCCCGCATGCTGGCGCTGATGCCGAAGAAGGTACCGCCGGATCTTTCCAGGTTCCTGCTCTCGCCAATGCCCGGTCTGTTGCGCGAGGTATCGGTGGCGGAAGGCGAAGCAGTCGCCGCCGGCGAAAAACTCGCGGTGATCGAGGCCATGAAGATGGAGAACGTTCTCAAGGCCGAACGTGACTGCAAGGTCAAGAAGGTTGTCGCCAAGGCTGGCGAAAGTCTGTCGGTCGATCAGGTGATTATCGAGTTCGAGTAGTCTCGTTGCGGTGACGCGCTCGCTGGCAACCCAAGGCCCGCCGCAAGGCGGGCCTTGGTCCTTCAGGCGGCCCTGTTCACCCGAAAATGATGACCCTCAGCTTCTCGATCAGGCTCAGTCCCGACCACCAGTGGATGCCATCCTCCCGAACGCGTAGGCCTGCGGTGGTGAGTGTGAGCTTGCGGGCGCCGAGTTCGGTCCGCCCGGTCTCGGCAATCAAACCTCGAGACATGAGGTACTGCGCGATAGCAGGTTGGACCTGCTGACCACTCAGCGTCCAGCGAGTGCCGTAACCATCTTCCTCGCCGGGAAGCATCAGGATGGGCTCCCGCGGGCTCATGTAACGGAGCACCGTGAGCGTCTGGGCCCGCGCGGGAATGGTGGTTATCGATTGGTCACTCATGTCGCTGCCCATTATGCACGCCAAGAGCATCCTGGATCCGACTTGCGTCAAGGCCAAGGCCTTGCCTGCGTCCAAAGTCACCATCGGCTGGTGCTCCCCGTGGTGACCTTCAGGCGATAATCGAAACGGCCTGGCGCGAGCTGCAATCTACACCTCTGGTGGCAACAAAGCATTCATACTGGGTCACCCCGGGCCCGGCGGGCGCTTCTTTCGCCAGACGGCGACGAGGGTGGCGAGTTTGTCACGCTGCGACAGGCGTTCGTCGGAGAGCGCTTCGAGGAAGTCCGACAGCCGCTTCGACTTGACGATGGCGAAACCGGTGAGCAAGGCGGAGGGCAGGAAGACGAGCGCGAAAAAAAGCAGCCGGTCGGGCAGGGGGTCCTGTGCAGCATCGATCAGATTCATGCCGAGAAAACCGGTGCTGATGGTCGCGATCAGGCCAGCGGTGGTCACCACGGTCAGCCGGACGACCGTGTTGGCCTGCCGGCGCAGGCTGTCGCTGTCGAGGTACTGGCTCATGTCCTGGATTTCCTCACGCAGTTCGGTATACACCCTCTCGGTTCCCAGGTGCTCGCGGGTCATGCTGAAGAGGGCCCGCGCCTGCGCCTGGTCGGAGATCTCGTAGAACCAGTAGCGGTGGGTAAAGCGCAGGAAGACCTCGAGGATCTCGCGAATTGCCCGCTTGAACTGCTTGACCGCTTCGGCATTGCCGATCTCCAGCCGGTTGAGTGCCGTGACCAGACGATCGGAGAGCATCAGCAAAGCCGCCTTGTGGAAATGCGGAATCAGTGCCAGGAGGAAGAACTGGTGGCGAAACTGCCCGAGCAGACCGTTCTCCAGCCCTGTGAAATAGGCATCATGGGCGCTGCCGACCATGACAAAGGCGTGGCCGCAGGAGAGCAGCCGGGTGCCGGGCTGGTCGGCTTGCGGATGCCAATAGCGGTCGTAGCAGAAGCGCGTCTCGAAGCCTTCGAGGTGCTGGTCGGAGTAGGGCAGCGAGCCGCTCTTTCCCGGCCCGCTGACCAGTACCAGGCGGGCAAAGTCGCCGCGACTCAGGCTGCGCGGATCGTCCATTGCCAGGTAGGCGAGCAGCGGCATGCGGTGATACTCGATTTGCCGGTAGCGGACCGGGCCGTCCTCGTCGGAGTGGTGGAGGACCAGCGGTCGCAACAGGAATTCCCAGTGCGACGAGATGCACGGCGCGCGGAAGCGGCTGACGAAAGACAGATACTTACTGCGTTTCTCGTAATCGGAGACCGCCAGCACCGCGCCGTCCGCCGCCATCCATTCGGCGCACCTGAGGCAGTGGCCACCGCTGCCGTCCTCGTCCCAATACGGTGGGTAAGCCCGGCCAAAGCGGTAAAGGGTGTCCTGGACCTGCCGCAGGCCGAGATTGTCGGCTGCGATCTCGACAACCAGGATGACCACGTCGATATCGTAGAAGAAATAGAGATCGAGGTGGACGATGTCGAAGCTGAGTGGCGTTTCACTTTCCTTGAAGGTCATGCGCACCTTCGCCACATCCTGACGGCGGAAGATGCGGATCGGTGATTCGCCATAGCGGGGGTCAGTCTCCTCGCCCCCCTTCTCGCCGTAGAGGAAGCGTTGCACGTAAGGCAGGAAAGTGACGAACTCGCTGTAATGGCGCTCGTGGAACTGTTCAGGGTCGCCGCAGAATTCGTCGGCCAATTCGCCCCACGGATTGTCCGGCGTCTTCTGTTCCAGTAGCTGATAGTGATGCTGGAAAGGGCTGTCTTCGGGTAGCGGCATCAACTGCAGTGGCCACAAGAGAATCTGGCGAAAATGACTGACCCGCTGCTCAACTTCCCTGGTTGCGACGTCCATCGGATCCTCCGGAAAGCGACTGCGTGGCGGGCGGTCATTCGGCACTGTCGTCAGCCGCCGATCTCTGCCAGCAGCCTGGCGATCATCCGCTCGGCCTGGTGCAGATAGCCACTGCCGAACAGGTTCAGGTGGTTGAGTACATGGTAAAGGTTGTACAGCAGTTTGCGCTGTTCAAAACCATCGGCCACCGGCCAGGCCTCGCGGTAGGCGGCGTAAAAGCTGTCGGGAAAACCGCCGAACAGTTCGGTCATCGCCAGATCCGCCTCGCGATCGCCGAAATAGACCGCCGGATCGAACAGTGTCAGGGTTCCCGCTTCATCGACCGCGGCGTTACCGGACCACAGATCGCCGTGCAACAGGCTCGGCTGCGGCTGATGGTCGACGAACAGCGCCGGCACCTTCTCCGCCAGCCGCTCGCCGTTGGCGATCAGCTTGCCGTGTTGACCCTGGCGCCGTGCCATTGCGAGCTGTGGCAGGAGTCGCTGGCGGGCGAAGAACAGGGCCCAGGTCCGCTGCTGCTTGTTGTACTGCGGGCTGCTGCCGATGAAGTTGTCGTGCTGCCAGCCGAACTGAGGGCCCCGAATGCGGTGCAGTGCGGCCAGCGAGCGTCCGGCTTCGCTGCCATGGCGGCGTTCGCGCAAGGGTTGCAGGGGGAGATACTCAAGCACCAGGTAGGCCTGCCGGCCGCAGATGCCGTGTCCGAAGACGCGCGGTACGCGCAGCGCCGAACAGGCAGCCAGTGCCCCCAGACCGTCGGCCTCGGCGGCGAACATCCCGGCCAGGCTGGCGTCATTCAGCTTGACGAAGCAGCGCTGTCCGGCACTTTCGACGAGGAGCGCGCGCGAGATCGAACCGCCGCCGATCTCGGTCGCCGAGTCGATCGCTGCCGCCGGATTCCGGTCACCGCCGATGACCGTGCTCAAGGCGGCGCGCAGCGCTGGGTCAAGGGGGTGATGACCGGGAGTCATGCAGATCCTTGCAGCCAACGTTGGCAGTTGCTGCCGCGGTCTGTGGTCGCAGCGACATGGCCTGGTCGGCCGGTCGGCGATGAGCGTCGCGGTGACTGTCGCCGGGCAGTCGGTTTACTCGTGCCGGCAAATGTGTTGTGATAGTCCGCATTCGCGGAGGTGGTCGCGAGCCCGCTGTCAAACCAGCGGTCGATCGTGGCCGGGCTTTCCGTGAAGAGTTGTCCGACCATGCAGTGGTTGGCATTTCTCCGATCAATCCCCGTACTGGAGTTCAAAATCATGAAAATCCGCCTGCTCGTTGTTTCCGCCTTCCTGGCAATCGGCCTTGCTGCTTGTGGCGAGGACGCCAAGAAAGCGGAGGCCGCCAAAGCCGAAGCCGCGCGACTCGCCAGCGAAGCGAAGCAGAAAGCCGACGAAGCGGCCAAGAAGGCCGGCGAAGCGGTAGGTGCCGCTGCCGAAGCCACTAAGGAGGCCGGCAAGGACGCCATGGCCGCGACCAAGGAGGCTGGCAAGGAAATGGTCGTCAAGGCCGCCGATGCCACCAAGGAAGCGGCGGATGCCACCAAGGAGGCTGCCGACAAGGCCAAGGCGGCGGTCAGCAAGTAGGCGTCGGAGGATTTTCCCCGTCTGGCAACCGGGCCGTATGGCCCGGTTTTCTTTCCTGCGGCTACTTGGCGCATGGGCGCGCTCGTCCTGTCGTGCCCCGGCTCGCTGCTCACGCCAGCGGGTCTGGCATTGCCGGAGTGCTTTGACGTTGCGGCGGCTTGCTCCGGGTTGATAGCCGCTTGCCTGGCCGGCCCGCGGCCGCAGCTTGTGGTCGCAGTGTGTCGAAGAACACGCGGTCTGCGCCCAGCATGTGTTTGGTGACCACGTCATAGGCGAGAAACTGAAACACGTCACCGACCCCCTTCGTGCCGGTGCGGTACGCCCCGGTCAGTTTCAGTGCCTGATCGACCAGCGCGCGGTGCAGGACGATGTGCTCTGCGGCGGCAGGGAAGCCGGCGTCGACGATTACCGTCTCCTCGTCGCAGAAGTGCTGCAGGATGTCGGCGACGAGGCGATCGACAATCGCGTTTACCTGTTCCGCGGTATGCTCGGAGAGGATTGCCGACAGCAGTTCGTTGGCGTCCGCGAAAAGCTGGCGGTGACCTCGATCGACCAGTTCATTGCCGCATTCATACGCCGGGTGCCAGACCAGTTGAACGAAGTTCGCGACCACGTACTGTTCCGGGCCGGCGCGCTGCGGCGTTTCCGGTGCCGCCTGGACCTGGTTGCGGCCCCCGGTCTTGGCCCGGTAGAGCGCTTCGTCGGCGCGCTCAAACCACTGCTCCCAGCTCTCGCCGGGCTCGCATTCGGCGACCCCGATGCTCACCGTGACCGCTCCTGCTTCCGGAAACTTCGCCATGGCGACCTCGCGGCGCAGCCGTTCGGCAAGCATTGCGGCCGTCGAGCGTCCGGTGTTGGGGCACAGGATGACGAATTCCTCACCGCCCCAGCGGGCCAGCGAATCCGCGCTGCGCAGCTTTGCCTGCAGCAGCGTCGTCAGGCGCTTCAGAACGGCGTCGCC
>NZ_JAZKUM010000013.1:0-120938 GCF_036625085.1 Candidatus Accumulibacter necessarius
CGCGCCTGCGCGCGGCACCGGCTGGCAACGCCGGGATCGAGCGCGTTGAGCCAGCGTTTCGGAATGGTTCTGCGGCCCGTAGAGGGCGCCGGCGAGCATGCCGACGATGGCGCCGGTGGTGTCGGCGTCACCGCCGCGATTGACGACGTCGATCAGACAGGGCTCGAAACCGTCGACGTCGAGCAGGCCCTGCAGCACCGCCTGCAGTGTCTCGAGGACCCAGCCGCTGGGGTTTTCCCGCCGCGGACGGTCGCCAAACGCGAGTTCCGGATGTTTGGCGAGCAGGGGCGTGATGCGCCGGCCGATCATCTCGGACAGGGAGCGGCCGCAAAGAAAGTCCTGCACGGCGAGGGTGAGGAATTCGCAGACCTGATCCGAGAGGGCGTTGTTGTGGGTGACCTGCGCCTGCGCCCGGACGGCGACGCGCACCGTCGCTTCGGCTGCGCCGAGGGTGGCGAGCGCCACCGGCAGCACACGCATCGCGGCGCCATTGCCTGCGTCATGATCGGACGGCGGCGCGACCGGCAGACCGGTCTGCCGGAAGGTCACCAGGTTGCGGCGAACGGTGTTGCCGATGTCGATCGGTCTGCGCCGCATCCAGGCGTCGAAGGCCTGCGCGCAGGCGAGGGGAAGGACGTGGCCGCCGTTGGCCAGGATGGCGTCGCCGAGGGCCAGCGACATCGTGGTGTCGTCGGTCACCTGGCCGGGCTTCAGCTTGAGCCAGCCGCCGCCGACGATTTCCCGATGAACGCCGAAGTGATGGACGATCTCGCGCGGCGTCATGAACTCGACCGTTGCGCCGAGCGCGTCGCCGAGCGCCAGACCGAGATAAGCGGCCTCGGCGCGCGCGAGCAGCGCCTCGGAGACGCTGACCCGGTCAGCGGGCGCGTCCTGCACCGGGGCGCCACGGCGATCACCGGCTCGGGTACTCGACGAGGATGTCCTCGTCGCGCACGATGTACTGACAGGCCAGCCGCCATTCGGTCGGCGGCAGATCGTCGACGTACATCTGCTCGATCTGCGTTTGCTTGATCATGCCCATCTCCTTCAGGACGGCGACCTCGCGCACGTTGAGCGGACCACCCATGTGACCGTACTTGTTGTGGCTGCTCTTGTCGACGCTGCTGACCTTGACCAGGCAGGTGCCGCACTCGCCATCGCCGCAGGAAAAGTCGATCGGCACATGGTTCGCCTTGGCGAGCTGCAGAATGGTCTGGGTGTGGCTGCCGGCGACGGCGTAGATGGTCTTGTCCTTGTGCAGCGGGCTGGAAAAGGTGATGTTGGGCATGGAAGGCTCCTGGTGAGGTGAAAGGGGGTGGAATGGATTCAGGCCGGCATGACGACGATGCTCGCCGCCGAGGACCTGGGCCTGACAGGCCAGCCGGTGTCGGCGGGGCGCCAGGTTGTCCTTGAGCACCTGCTTTTCGAGCACCGACGGGTGCCGAGGTTTTCGTGGCCGGAAACGATGCTGGTCAGGCAGGTGCAGCACTCACCTTCGCGGCAGCCGTAGGTGATGCCGGCGCCGACTTTCTCCGAGACTTCGATCAGGCGCGTTCCCGCCGGGACGGTGACGGTGACGCCGATATCCTGAAAGGTGATGCTGGCTTTGGGCATTTCATTTCTCCTGTGGTTTGAATCAGGCGAGGTTGGCCATGTCGAGAGTCCGTGGCGTCGCGCGACCGAGCAGGTGGAGCGCGATTGGCGGCCGAGGTCGTGGCAGGCGGAATAGTCTTCGGCGGTCGGCGTCAGACGCGCCTTGACGCCCGGCAGCGGCACGCGCAGCTTCAGGCGACGCAGGCGGTCTTCGATCATCGGCACCGCTTCGCCGCTCCAGCCGTAGGAGCCGAAAGGCGGCGCCGAGCTTGCCCTTGACGTCGACCATGGTCAGCGACGAGAGCAGGTCCCAGACCGGCTTCACCGCGTCGCCGTTGATCGTCGGGCTGCCGAAGACGAGCGCGTCGGCTTCCTCGATCAGGTCGACGAAAGGTTGCGCGTCGCCACCTTCGAGGTCGTAGAGCGAGACGCGCACCTCGCCGGCGGCGGTCGACGCCGACTCGGCGCCGGCGGCGACCGCTTCGGCCATGCGGCGCGTGGCGCCGTAGGCCGAGATATAGAAGACCAGCAGCGTCTTCGTGCCGCGCCGTGCAGGCGGGGCGCCGAGAGGGCACGGTAGCGGGCGACGTAGTCGCGCGGATCGCAGGTGGCGCAGGATCGGCCCGTGCCCGGGGCGATGATCTGCAGCGGCAGCGGTTCGATCAGGTCGAGCGCGCGCGCACGTAGGTCGCGGAAGGGCCGCATGATGTGGGCGTAGTAGTAGTCGAAGGAGAAGCGGAAGTCGCCGACCGCGTCGTTGAACAGGCGGCTGGTCGCAATAGTGGCAGCCGAGGAAGTCGGCCGAGAACAGGACGCCTTCGGCGGCGAGCCAGGTGCATTGGGTGTCCGGCCAGTGCAGGTAGGGCGTGTTGAAGAACGCAGCTGGCGGTCGCCGAGGTCGGCATGGTCGCCGGTGCCGACGAAAGCGATGCGTCCGGCGAGCGCCGCCGGATCGAACAGCCCCTGCAGCATCAGGCGCGCCTGCGGCGAGACCAGCAGCGTCGCCCGCGGCGCGCGCCGCAGCAGCTCGGGCAGGGCGCCGGAGTGGTCGGGTTCGAGGTGATTGAGGACGATGGTGGTGATTTCGTCGTAATCGGCGATCGACTCGAGGCGGCGAAAGAAGGTCTCGGAAAAGTTGAACTTGACCGTGTCGATGATCGCTACGCCAGCGCTGCCGCGCACCGCGTAAGCGTTGTAGCTGGTGCCGTTGGCGGTGCGCAGGATGATGTCGAAGCTGCGCAGGTCGGGGTCGAAAGCGCCGATCCAGTGCACCCCGGGGGCGATCGCCCGCGCGCGCTCAGGGTCTGCCGCGGGCATCGGTCGGCTCGTCAAAAAGGACACTCGCCATCGCCATCGCGCTCTAGCGCGCCGCAATCTCGGCCTGCGCCGCCGCCCAGCGCTCGGGGGCGATGCCGGTCAGGGATCCCGGCGGGTTCAGCGGACAGCCGAGTTCATCGATGATCGCCCCTTCGATCGGGCAGATGCTCGCGCACTGCGCTTCGGCAAAGTCGCCGACGCATTCGCTGCAGCGGTCGGCGTCGATCAGGAAGTGAGGGATCGCGGCGTGGATCGCCCGGCTCGGACAGAGCGGTTCGCAGGCGCAGCAATTGACGCAGCTTTCGATGATTTCGAGGGCCATGTCCGGCGGCCTCAGGCGCGCTTGGCCGCGCTCGGCGCGAGCGCCAGTTTGCCGGCAGCGAGCATCTCGTTCCACACCGCGAGCACCGCTTCTTCGATCGGCTGCAGCGCGTGCTCGCCGTTCGGCTGGATGCCGGCCGCTTCGAGTTGCCCCCAGGGCTCATAGCCGATGCGCGAGCAAAGAACGACTTCGCAATCGGCGAGCGCCGCGATCGTTGCCGCCAGCACCGCTTCGGCATCGCCGCAGGTCTCGTCGCCGGCGCAATACGACTGCGCCTTGCGGTGACCGATCAGGCGGGCACCACTGGCCGAGGCTTCGTAGACCAGGAACTCGCGGGCGTGACCGAAATGAACGCCGACCAGCCCGTTTTTGGCCGCCACCGCCATCAGCACCGGCCGTCCGGGGGCGGTTGGCCGTGGTGCGGCGGGCGCCTGGAAATGAATCACCTGCGGGATCACCGGTGGCGTCGCCGGCGAAGCGTGCGCGCGAGCGCGTTTGGCCGCGAGTTCGCTGCTGACCTGGGCGCGAAACTCTGCGCGCCGGACCATCGCCGCCTCGTAGTCGATCTCCATGGCAGCGATCTTGTCGAGCGTGAACTCGGCGCCCCGGTCTTCGCCGAGCAGACCGACGGCGTCGGCACGACACTGGCGGCAATGGCGCATCATGTTCATGTCGCCTTCGCAGGCATCCTGGAGCGCTTTCAGCTCGGCCGCCTGCGGGCTGCGCTGGCCCATGACACCGTAGAAGGTGCCGTGTTCGGCTGCGGCGATCAGCGGCATGACGTTGTGCAGGAAAGCGCCTTTTGCCTTGACCATGCGGGAGACTTCCGGCAGGTGCGCGTCATTGACGCCGGGAATCAGGACCGAGTTCACCTTGACCAGGATTCCCCGCGCGCTGAGCATCTCCAGCCCTTTCTGCTGCTGTTCGATGAGGATCGCCGCCGCCTCGCGGCCGAAAACGCGTCGGTTCTGCCAGAAGATCCACGGATAGATCCGCTCGCCGACTGCCGGGTCCAAGCAGTTGATGGTGATCGTCACGTGGTCGATGTTGTAGCGGGCGAGTTCATCGACATGTTGCGGCAGCATGAGACCGTTGGTGGACACGCAGAGCTTGATGTCGGGCGCTTTCAATGCCAGCTGCCGGAAGGTCTCGAAGGTCCGCTGCGGATTGGCCAGCGGATCGCCGGGGCCGGCAATGCCGAGCACGGTCATCTGCGGGATGGTCGCCGCCACCGCCAGGGTCTTGCGCACCGCCTGATCCGGAGTCAGCACTTCGGAGACGACGCCGGGCCTTGACTCGTTGGCGCAGTCGTACTTGCGATTGCAGTAGTGACACTGGATGTTGCAGGCCGGTGCCACCGCGACGTGCATGCGGGCGAAGTAATGGTGGGCGTCTTCCGAATAGCAGGGATGGTCCTGCACCCGGGCGCGGAGGGCGTCCGACAGTTCGTCCACCTGCGGGGCCGTTGCACCACAACTTCCGGCGCTGCAGCCCGTGGCGGGCGGCGATGATGCGATGACAGGCAGATCCATGGCGAGCGTCCCTTGTCTGGGGGTTGAAGGCACGAGGTATTGAGCAACTGGCGTGCCAGCCCCCGCGCCTGCCCGGCTGTGGGTGCCGATTCCCGGATCGACGCGGGTGCCTTCATCTGCCGCATCGTGACCATGGGGTGCTGGAACAACCCTGGAGATTGACGCTGCCTGGTGGGCGCTCATATACTCAGTCACGGATGACCGTTGCGCTCGGCCAGCCAGGACCAATTGCAGCAGCGACACGACAAGCATCGCATTCAGACACCATGCCTTCCACCTTTTTTCCGGCCTTATCGTCGCACCTGTGGCGGGCGCTCGTCCTGGCGCTGGCTTGCGCCTTGTTGGCTGCCGCCGCCAACGCCCGGGGACAGCGCATAGCCCTGGTGATCGGCAACGGCAATTACCAGCAGCCTGACCTGCCGAAACTGGCCAACCCGACCAACGACGCCGAAGACATAGCCAAGGCGCTGCGCGGTTTCGGCTTTGACGTCATCGAGCGCAAGAACCAGACGCTCGAAGGGATGAACCAGGCTATCGCCGAGTTCGGCAGCAAGATCGGCGGCAGCGAAGCCGCGCTCTTCTACTATGCCGGGCACGGCATCCAGGTCAAGAACCAGAACTACCTGATACCGGTTAATGCCCGGATTGAAAGCGAAGCCTCGGTACCGTACCAGGGCGTCAACCTCAATCTGGTTCTCGACGAGATGGACAACGGCAAGAGCGGTGCCAACATCGTGATGCTCGACGCCTGCCGCAACAATCCGATCACCGGCAAATTCCGCTCCGGCCAGTCGCGCGGGCTGGCCAGCCCAGGCAGCGCGCCCAAGGGCACCGTGATTGTCTATGCGACCGACCCCGGCAACGTCGCCTCCGACGGCACCGGGCGCAACGGCCTATTCACGGCCGGGTTGCTGACCGCCTTCAAGGGCAAGGATCTGACCCTGGACGGCGTTCTGACGACCGCCAGTGCCGAAGTCGAAAAGGCCAGCGGGCAAACCCAGACCCCCTACGTCAACGGCCCGAAGACGCTGCAAAAGAGCTTCCATTTTCAGGTCACGGTCGAACCCGGTCGAGGAGAAATCGAAAAGACCTTCTGGGCCAGCATCGAGCGCAGCAACGATGCCGCGGACTTCGAAGCCTACCTGCAGAAATACCCGAACGGTAGCTACAAGGCGCTGGCCGAAAACCGGCTGAAAAAGCTCAAGGCCGACCAGCAGGCACCCGCTGCCCCTTCATCCACTGCGCCACCCACCGCATCCGCGACCGGGTCATCCACGGCCTTCGACGGGCGCTGGGCGATCACGCTCATCTGCGAGGATGTTGGCGAGGGCGGCAAGGTAGCCAAGGGCTACACCTTCAACTTCTTCAGCGACGTCAAGGAAGGGCGGCTGACTGGGCAAAAAGGGGAACCCGGGACAGCGGGATCCCTCACCCTGGTCGGCGTCATCAAGGCGGACGGAGCGGCCGAGATCAACGCCAACGGCCTCACCTCAAACCCGGACTATGCGGTGGGCCACGCCCGCCCAAGCTCGCCGTACTCGTACCGCATGCGCGGCACCTTCACGCCGACGAACGGCAAGGCAACGCGGATCGAACTCCGGCCCTGCGAAGCCACTTTCTTCAAGAATTGACGCGTTTTCCTCGACGCACGGACGGGGTTTCTGACCCGAGGAAATTCTTGGGGCCTGCCATGCCAACGGCCACAAGTTGCTGGAAGGGTTCGGCGGCAACAAGGAGACCAACGGTCACCGCAATGCCGCCGGCGTCAGCTGCCGATCACACCTTTCAACCCGGTGTAGACCGACAGCACTGTCGTCGCTGCGGCGGTCAAGGCACCGCCGAGTTCGTTGAATTTCTTGACCACCGCCTGGAACTGCTCCGTATGCTCACCGCCGCTTTTCACGAGGCGCGCCAGAGCCACCGCCATGCCTGCCTCGCGAAACGCAGCGGCGCGTTTCCGCTGGCGGGACATGTCCCCAATCAACATGCCGGTCGTGTAGCTGAGTCCGATGCTGGTCGCGTACTCGATGAATTCCCGCCATTCCCGCGCACCGTGTGGCAGCAAGGGCGTCCCGTCCACCCAGGCCGTCACGCCGCTCATACCGAGGACGGCCAGCAGCGCAAGGGAAACCACAGCACAGGCCTGGATGAGCGAGGAGCGACACGCCCCGGCCGTCATCAGCAGTCCGAAAGGCAGCGGAATGAGTAGCGACACAACCCGCAGATACAGGGTATTCAGGTCGTACACAACGGTAATCAGGCCGTGTGCCGCCAGGAGCAGAACCAGCGGCAGCAGCCAGCGGGACAGCCACTCTCGAGTGTTGGGCAGCACCGGAATCTCTTCCTGTACCGGCGGTGGCTCTACGTGGAAAGCCGATCCCGATGCCACTTCCTCCAATTGCTGCCCGCCCTCGGCCAGCAGGGCACCCTGGGCCGCCACCCGCTGCTCAAGGGATTCAATCCGCTCGAGCAAGGACTTGAACAAATAGAGGTCGCGCCGGCACACGGGGCAGACCAGGGCCTGCTCGGAGATTTTGCTGACGCAGTAGGGGCAGTGCAATTTACCTGACCACGTTCAGGTTGAGCAGGACACTGGTCTGGCGCCCCTCGCTATCCTGCACGGTGAGGCGAACTTGGTGCTCCCCTGGGGGCGCTTCGGCGGCCACGAGGTCGATACCCTTCTCGGTCAGGCTACCACGCACCCGGTCCAGGAGATTGATATTCGGTGTCCGCAGATAGGTCATTGTGACCGATGAGAGGTCAATTCTTGAACCACCCCGCGGCTCGAAAACAACGCGCAACGGGAAGGGCGAGGCAACCGCCCCCTCCGGCGAAACCACCTTGATTCCAGGACCGCGCGTGATGGCGCGGGTCGCCGGGGCGGTCACCGGGGCCGGCGGCAGCTTCGCCTCCGACTCCTTGATCAAGATCTCGGCAGCAACGCTTGTCACCATCAAGAGCCCACACAGCAGCGTTAGTCCGGCTTTCAACATGCCTTTTCCCCATTGGCGAAACAGATGCCGGCAAGAGTATAGAACGCTTCAACGCATGCGCGGCGGGGTGTCACATCTGCTTGACCTCGATGTTGAGGATCTGGACGCGGTAGGCGATCTGCCGCGGCGTCATGCCGAGCAGGCGGGCGGCGCGGGCCTGCACCCAGCCGGCCTGTTCGAGCGCGGCGATCACCCGTTCGCGCTCGCTCTGCTCGCCGCCGGGTCGATGCCATCGCCGGCAGGCGGAGCCGGCGCGGCCGGCGCCTGCGTCGGCGTGCCGCCCGGACGCTGCGCATGCGCTCGCGCGGCTTGTCGATACGGATCAGGTCGGCGTCGATCTCGCCGCTCTCCGACATCACCGCCGCCCGTTCGAGGCAGTTTTCCAGTTCGCGCACGTTGCCCGGCCAGTGGTGCTGCGCGAGGCGCCGCTGGGCGCTGCGGTGAGCGTCAGCGGGCGGCGCTGCATGCCGCCGAGACGGTCGAGCAGATGGCGCGGCGATCTTCGGCAGGTCCTCGATGCGCTCGCGCAGCGGCGGCAGCAGGATCGGCATGACGTTGAGGCGGTAGTAGAGGTCCTCGCGGAAGTCGCCGGTATCGACCGCCGCTTCGAGGTCGCGGTGGGTGGCGGCGATCAGGCGCACGTCGACCTTCAGCGTGCGGCCGCCGCCGACCCGCTCGAGTTCGCCTTCCTGCAGCACGCGCAGCAGCTTGGCCTGAAAGGCCGGCGAGATGTCGCCGATTTCGTCGAGGAAGAGGGTGCCGCCGTCGGCCATTTCGAAGCGCCCCTTGCGCGATTCACGGCGCCGGTGAAGGCGCCCTTTTCGTGGCCGAAGAGTTCCGATTCGAGCAGGTTCTCGGGCAGCGACGCGCAGTTGAGGCGCACGTAGGGGCCGCGCGCGCGCGGCGAGTTGTAGTGGATGGCATTGGCGATCAGTTCCTTGCCGGTGCCCGTCTCGCCGCGGATCAGCACGGTCGTCGGCCACTTCGAGACCATGCGGATCTGGTCGAAGATGCGCAGCATGGCGCCGAATGACCGACCAGGTTGTCGAAGCCGGGGCTTCTGGCGCAGCGTGCGGCGCATCGGGTGTCGCGTTCCCGGCGAGGCGACTTCTGTTCCTGCGCGACTTCGAGCGCCAGGCGCACGCTCTGCCCGATCAGGTTGGCCAGCATTTCGACGAAGCGAGCCGTTCTTCGAGCAGGCCGTCGTCGGGTTCGTCGGGCTGCACCGCCAGCACCCCCTGCAGCGCGCCGCCGACCTGGATCGGCACGGCGATGAACGGCAGGTCGCGCGTCGTAGAGGCCGAGCCGGTCGAGAAAGCGCGGCTCGTCGCCGAGGCGGGCGACCGCGCAGCTGCCGCCGCCTTCGAGGATCGTGCCGAGCAGCCTTCGCCGGGCCGGTAGCGGACCGCCGCAAACTCGTCGCTTTCCAGGCCATGCACGGCGTGCACGGTGAGGTCGCCGGCGTCGGGGTCGACCACGCTGACCATGCCGCGGCTCAGGTGGCCGCTGATTTCGAGCGTGCGCAGCACCTCGCGCAGCGTCTGCTGGAAATCGAGCGAGCGCGCAAGCACCTGCGAGACGCGCTGCAGGGTCTCGAACTGGGATTGCAGCAGCAGGCGGGACGGGCTGAATCGCTCATGGTCGCGAGGCACCGGCAGCAGCACGCGCACGCGGCAGCCGCGGGTGATCGTGCGGCTCGATCTCGATGAAGCCGCCGTGTTCGGCGGCGACCTGCTGCGCCGACGAGAGGCCGGTGCCGAGGTGGCCGCCGCCGCGCTTGGTGGTGTGGAAGGGCTCGAAGACCTTGAGCTGCTGGGCGTCTGTCGATGCCCGGCCCGCTGTCGGCGATCAGTCCACCTCGATGCCGCCGAGGCGCGCCTTGCTGGCCACGGTCAGCTCGCGCTCGCGGCAGCCGCGGGTGTTCATCGCCTCGATGGCATTGTCGATCAGCGCCTTGAACAGCGAGCGCAGCTTGTTCGGCGTAGCCCTGCAGCGTCGGCAGCATGGCCTGCGGTTTCCAGCTCACCGTGATGCCGGCGGCGAGCAGGCGGCCGGTCGACAGGTCGAGCACGTCGCGCAGCAGTTCGTTGAGGTTGACCGCGCCGATCGCTTCGCGCGTCTCGGCGGGAATCATCGCGCGCAGATCGGTGAGCGCCTGCTGGCCGGCGGCGATGGCGTCGGCGAGCGCGACCGACATCGGGTCCGTTTCGCCCTGGCGCCGCGCCAGCATGCCGACCACCGAGGCCATCATGTTGAGCGGCCCTTCGAGCCGGAAGGTGGCGGCGGCGAGGCTCTCGCGCAGGCCGAGACGCGATCCTCCTCGGCCATCACCGCCTGCAGCGCGGCGACGCGGACCTTTTCCTGCTGCGCGCAGGCTGGTGATCTCCTTCGCCACCAGCAGCAGGTAGTCGCGCCCCTGTCCGGCGAGGAAGGCATCGGCGCAGGTGTCGTCCTCGCGAACCCGGCTGCCGGAACAGGAGAACCAGCGCGGCGGCGGCCGCCCGGGCAGGATCGAGCCGCACTTCGCGATCGAGAAAGAGATAGCCGGAGGTGCGCCGGCCCCGTCCCGACTCGAGTTCGAGGCTGGCGCGCACCGCCGACATCAGCATCGGCGCCGGCTCGGCCATGCCGAGGTCGGCCTGCAGCTTCTTGTACTCATGGTTGTCGAGCACCACCCGGTCGTCGACGTCGAGCAGCGCGATGACCATCGGCGCCGCGTCGACCACCGATTCGATCAGCGCCTTCTGGTTGCGGACCTGGTATTCGAGGCGATGGACTTCGGTGATGTCGCGGTGCATGCCGAGGTAGTTGAGCACCTCGCCGCTCGCGCGTTGACCACCGGCGAGATGCTCAGCTCGGCGAGGTACTTGCTGCCGTCCTTGCGCCGGTTGATCAGGCGCCCGCTCCAGGGCTCGCCGTGCGAAATGTGTCTGCCACAGCGCCTGGTAGAACTCGCGCGGCATGGTCCGGTTGGAGAGGATCGACTGGTTCTGGCCGACCGCCTCGTCGCTGGTGTAGCCGGTGACGCGGGTAAAGGCGGGATTGACGTAAAGGATGTTGCCCTGCACGTCGGTGATCGAGATCGCCATGTCGGCCTGATTGACCGTGTGCTGGAAGACCTGCGGATGGATGCTCGGCGAGAGCCCCGTCGCTTCGCCGTCGGCCGCCAGCTTGAGTTGTTCGTTGGCCATCTCGATCGGTCCCCATCAAATGCTTGCCTGGTATGAAGCAATTTTCGCGCCGGGGTTGATTCCGCGACGGTTTCGCGCCGCGGATGTCCTGTTTTGTCGGACTTGCGACATGCGCCGGGCTTGTCGCCGGGGGTGCCGGGCGAGGTCGCGAGCGGCGAAAAAAACGCCATGCTGGTGCGGACTTGGAACGCCGGCACGGCTTTGGGGTGCGTGCACGCATGCTTGGCACGTTCGTGCAGAGAGAAGGCGAGGAGTTTGCCGACCATGACCACCTACCTGCTGCTGCTGCTATCGACCGCCCTGGTGAACAACGTGGTGCTGGTCAAGTTTCTCGGGCTGTGCCCCTTCATGGGCGTCTCCCGGAGCATGGACAGTGCGCTCGGCATGGGGCTCGCCACGACCTTCGTCATCACCCTCGCCTGCGCCGCGACCTGGATGCTCGAGCACTGGCTGCTGCGCCCTTTGACTCTCGGCTATCTGCGCATTCTCACCTTCATCCTGGTGATCGCTGCGACCGTGCAGTTCGTCGAGATGGTGATCAAGAAATCGGCGCCGGCGCTGTATCAGGCGCTCGGCATCTATCTGCCGCTGATCACCACCAACTGCGCGGTGCTCGGGCTGGCGCTGCTGACCGCCCAGGAGAAGATGAGCTTTCTCCGGAGCCTCGCCTACGGCTTTGGTTCTGCCCTCGGCTTCACCCTGGTGCTGCTGATCTTTGCCGGCCTGCGCGAGCGCCTGGCGCTGGCGCGCGTGCCGGCGGCCTTTGCCGGCGCGCCGGTGAGTTTCATCCTGGCCAGCCTGCTGTCGCTCGCCTTCATGGGTTTTGCCGGCCTCAACTTCAAGTAGGAGACTTTGCCATGTGGATTGCCATTCTTCTCTCTGACGCTCCTCGGGACGCTGCTCGGCTTGGCGCTCGGCTTCGCGGCGCGAAATTTCAGGTCGAGGCGACCCGATGGTCGCCGAGATCGAAGCCCTGATGCCGGGCTCCAACTGCGGTCAGTGTGGCTTCGCCGGCTGTCCCGCGGGCGGCGGCGGCGATCGCCGACGGCAGCGCACCGGTGACCCTCTGCCCGCCGGGCGGCAAGGGTCCTGGCGCAGGCGCTGGCCGCGAAACTGGGCATCAGCATCGATCTCACCGCCGTCGCCGATGAGGGGCCGCAGATCGCCATCGTCGCCGAAGAGACATCTGCATCGGCTGCTGCCGTTGCAGCAAAGTCTGCCCGACCGATGCCATCTCGGCGCGGCGAAACAGATCCACAACGTGATTCGCGAAGCCTGCACCGGCTGCGGCAACTGCATCGACCGCTGTCCGACCGAGGCTTTGCTGCTGCAGCCGCTGCCGATCACCGTGCAGCACTGGGTCTGGCCGAAACCGGCCACAGCGCCAGTCGCGCTCGCTGTCTAGCAAGCGACCGATCGACAACGAGGCAGAACATGGGCATCTTCGAGAAGATTTTCCGCCACCACCCGCCCTGGGGTGTACACCCGGACGACCGCAAGCTGCCGGCGGCCAACGCGCCACTGCGCTCGCTGCCGCTGCCGGCGTTGCTCTACGTCCCGATGCAGCAGCATGTTGGCAGCCCGGCGCGGCCAGTAGTGCTGGTCGGGCAGCACGTCCTCAAGGGCCAGTTGATCGCTGAAGCGCAGGGCAACGTCTCGGCGCCGGTGCATGCGCCGACTTCGGGGCGAATCAGCGCGATCGGCGAGGTCACTGCGCCGCATCCTTCCGGTCTCGCGCAACTGGCGATCACGATTGCCGTCGACGGCGCCGATACGTGGTGCGAACGGTTGCCGGTGGACGACCCCTTCGCGCTCGCGCCCGAGGAGATCGCCCGGCGAACGGCGGCTGCCGGCGTCGTCGGCCTCGGCGGTGCAACCTTTCCGGCGGCAGTGAAGTTCAATCTTGGCCGGCGCCTGAAGGTCAATACGCTGATCGTCAACGGCGGCGAGTGCGAACCCTACCTGTCATCCGACGATCGGATCATGCGCGATCGCGCCGCCGAAGTGGTCGATGGCCTGCGCATCGTGATGTACGCCATCGGCGCCCGTGAGGCTCTGGTTGGCATTGAAGACAACAAGCCACAGGCAATCGCCGCCATGCGGGTGGCCGCGGCCGCTTTCGGCAACGTGCAGGTGCGACCGGTGCCGGCGCGCTATCCGATGGGATCGGACAAGCAACTGATCCAGACGCTGACCGGCAAGGAAGTGCCGGCCGACGCGCGCGCCGCCGAGGTTGGTGTGCTGGTGCACAATGTGTCCACCTGCGCCGCCGTGCATCGTGCCCTGCGCCGCGGCGAACCGCTGGTCGAGCGCATCGTGACGCTGAATGGTGGCGCCCTGACGCGGCCGGGCAACCTGCTGGCGCCGATCGGCACACCGGTGGTCGACCTGCTGCGCTTTGCCGGCGTCAGCGGCCGACCGGCACGGCTGGTGCTTGGCGGGCCAATGATGGGCATCGTCTTGCCGCACGCCCGGGTGCCCATTGTCAAGGGTGCGTCAGGCATTCTCGCCTTCGACGCTGCCGAGGCACACGTACCGGAAGCCGGCCCGTGCATTCGCTGTGGCAGTTGCACGCGTGCCTGCCCGATGGGGCTCCTGCCTCTGGAAATGGCCAGCCGCATCGGCGCCGATGATCTCGCGGGCGCCGCCGGTTTCGGGCTGTCGGACTGCATCGGCTGTGGCTGCTGTGCGTATGTGTGCCCATCGCACATCCCGTTGGTGCAGTATTTCAGTTACGCCAAGGGCGAACTGTCGGCGCGCGAGCGCAGCAAGCTACGCAACGACGCGACCCGGCGCCTGGCCGAAGAGCGCGTCGCGCGGCTGGAACGTGAAGCGCTCGAAAAGGCGGCTGCCGCAGCCAGACGCAAGGCCGAGCGCGATGCTGCCAAGGCCGCCGCCGCTGCCGCGGCCCGCCCGTTGCCGGTGCGCGTCGTCAAACCCGCCAGCGAGGCGGCCACATGATCCCGCCGCGCCACGCCGGTCCGGTTGCCGCACCACACGCCGCCAGCGCCAGCAATGTCCCAAGGGTCATGCTGTGGGTGTCTGCCGCCCTGGTGCCGGCGACGCTCTTTGGCTTCTGGTTGTATGGCTGGCCAGCCGTTCATCTGTGGTGGATCACCGCCGGTGCGGCAATCCTCGGCGAGGCGTTCTGCCTGCGCCTGCGGCAAGAACCGGTTGCGCCTGTGCTCCGGGATGGGTCAGCCCTGCTCACCGGCTGGTTGCTGGCGCTGTCGCTGCCACCCTGGGCGCCCTGGTGGGCGGGTGTGGTTGGCGGCCTGTTCGCGACCATCATCGGCAAACAGGTCTTTGGTGGCCTGGGGCAGAATCTCTTCAACCCGGCAATGGTGGCACGGGTCATGCTGTTGATTTCCTTCCCGGTGCCGATGACCCTGTGGACAGCACCGCTGCCAATGCTCTCGGCCAACGCGCCAGGATTTGTCGCTGGGCTGCGGATCACCTTTGGCACGCTGCCGGCAACGTTCGACGCGATGAGCAGCGCCACGCTCTTCGGCTACGCGCGCAGCGAACTGTCGCGCGGCGTCGATCTGTTGCAGTCGCTGGCTGCGACGCAGGCACCGACGATCAGTCTACTTGGCGAGCGCGCCGGCAGCCTGGGTGAAACATCGTCGCTGCTGATTGCTGCCGGTGGCCTGTTGTTGCTCGGCTTGCGCATCATTACCTGGCACATTCCGTTCGCCATGCTGGTGACGATTGCCCTGTTCGCCTCGCTGATGCACGGCATCGACCCCGCTCGTTACCTCTCGGTCGGCATCCACCTGCTGTCCGGCGCCGCCATGCTGGGGGCCTTCTTCATTGCCACCGACTATGTCACCTCGCCGAACACCCCGTTCGGCCAACTGGTGTTTGGCGCCGGCGTCGGCTTTCTGACCTACGTCATTCGTACCTGGGGTGGCTATCCCGAAGGCGTCGCCTTCGCGGTGCTGCTGATGAACGCGCTGACACCGGTGATTGATCGCTACACCCGGCCACGCATCTATGGTCGTGACCGGCGCGGCACGCCGCTGGAGATCGACCCGTGAAGCTCGCGATCGCTGCCCTGCGTGACCGCCTGGCTTACCAGGGTGCCTCTCTCGGGGTGATCGCCTTGCTCGCCAGCACCGCCCTGGTTTTCGCCGTCGGTGGCACGCACGACCGCATCGCCGCCGCCGAGGCCCGGGATCTGCAGGCCTCCCTCTCGCAGGTCCTGCCGGATCACTTCGCCGACAACGATTTGCTGGCGGATACGCTGGAGATCGGCAACGGCGACGGGACCAGCAAGCGGGTTTACCTCGCCCGTCGCCAAGGCAAGATCGCTGCGGTCATCTTCCAGACGTCGGCCCGCGGCTACGCCGGCGACGTGCTGGTGCTGGTTGGCATCGACAGCGCCGGCGTGCTGCTCGGCGCGCGCGTTCTCAAGCACGCCGAAACCCCCGGCCTCGGCGACAAGATCGACTTGGCGAAATCGCCATGGATTCTGTCGTTCAATGGCCTGTCGCTGGCAACGCTACCGGCGGCAAAGTGGGCGGTGAAGAAGGACGGCGGCGTCTTCGACCAAATGGCCGGTGCCACCATCACGCCGCGCGCCGTCGTCAAGGCGGTCAAGGATGGACTCGATTTCTTCGCCGCGCACCGCGCGGAAATCCTGCAGGGAGGCAAAGGCCCATGAAGCAACTCGTTCAGACCCTGAAGGACGGTCTCTGGCTGCAGAACGTCGTCTTCGCCCAGATGCTCGCCCTCTGTCCGGCGATGGCTGTCACCACTACCGGCACCAATGGCCTGGGCATGGGGCTGGCGACCACGGCGGTGCTGGTCGCGTCCAATGTTCTGGTGGCGTCGATCCGTTCGCTGGTAAGTCCGCAGGTGCGCATCCCGATCTTCGTCGTCTTGATCGCGACGCTGGTGACGCTCGTCGATCTCGGACTCAATGCCTGGTTGCACGATCTGTACAAGGTGCTCGGCCTGTTCATCGCCCTGATCGTAGTGAACTGCGCCATCCTGGGTCGGGCCGAGGCTTTTGCCTCGAAGAACAGCGTCGCCGCCTCGGCCGCCGACGGCCTGGCCATGGGCCTGGGCTTTACCGGCGCCCTGACGCTGATCGGCCTGATCCGCGAGCTGCTCGGCAGCGGTACCGTGTTCGCGCAGGCGAGCCTGCTGCTGGGACCGGCATTCCGCGCCATCGAGCTGACGGTGATCCCCGACTACGGCGGCTTCCTGCTAATGATTCTGCCGCCGGGCGGTTTTCTCGTCCTCGGGCTGTTGCTGGCTGGCAAGCGGGCGCTCGAGTTGCGCGCGCGGGAAGCGAGCGATGCCGTCGCGCCGGCTCACGCGCTCGCCTGATCCTGTTGCCTGAAGTGAAGGGGATTTTGCCATGCAGGTAGGTGTCGCCTATTCCGAAGCTGGGCAGCAGATCTGGATGACCATCGAGGTGCCTGACGAGGCGACCGTGCGCCACGCGATTGACCGCTCCGGCATCCTCAGATCGTTCCCCACCATCGACCTGCAAACACAGAAGGTGGGCGTTTTCGGCCGCCTGGTGAAACTCGACACAGCCCTCCAGCCGGGCGACCGGGTCGAGATCTACCGTCCGATCACCTGCGATCCGCAAACCGTCCCGCGCCGCGATGGCGAGGGCGATGATGAGGAGTAGGCAGGTTCTCCCGGTTGCGTGAAGGGTTCCCGAACCGGCGAGTTCCGCCGTTCCTGAAGCCTACTGACCGAAAATTTCAATACGACACGTGCTGAAGACTTCATCCAGTGGCGTGTTTTCCTTGCTCAACCAAAAGCTTCATGCCCACAGCCTTCAACACCGCCATCAGAGTTTTCAGCGTTGGATTGCCCTTGGGCGACAAGGTACGATAAAGCGACTCTCTGCATGCCCGCTTCGACAGCCACCGCCGCCAGCCCGCCGTAAGCCTCCTCGAATATTCGTAACGCAAGAAGACCGGCAGCACGGTCATCGGGATCGTCCAGTGACTACATTGCCGCCTTTAGATACGCCACCGCCAGTTCACGGTGCGCTCGAAGCTCGGCTACCTCGCGGTCATGATGCGAAACTGCTGCTGCCACCTTCTTGTTCATGTTTGCCTCCGTTTCCAATCAGCCCAGTAATCCTTGGCCGTCTTGATATCCGTCGCCCGAGTCCTTTTCGACCGACCCGACAGCAAAATGACGATCGACTGGCCTTGCCAGCCCAAATGGACTGATAACCGGCACCGAGGTGTTCCCTCAGTTCCAAGACACCAATCGCCCACAGACTCGCAATCGCCAAGATTGCCGGCTTCGATCTGCTTCAGGCGGATCCGTATCCTGGCTTGTACTTGCTTGTAGCGCAGCGACTGAAGCCACTCGGTGACCAATGCTCCCAAGCTTACACGCCATAGTCATACCCGGTTTTTGTAAGCGTCTGATAAATGGGGTTCTTGGGTAAACTTTCTGGGGCAGGATCGGTTTGGTTTAATCTGGACGAGGTTTTTGATCAGTTCGTTGAAGACGGAGGCGACATTGTCGAGAGCGTCTAGGCCCTGAAGGAGCCAGCGTCCGAGGGTGCGCTTGATGCGGGAGAAGGGGTCGCCCCGGTTCATGAAGCAGCGCGCTAATGTTGGGGTCGAGGAATTCACTGGCAGCATGGACGGCCAGGGCATTGAGGTTGTCGCAGAGGATTCTTGCGCCGAAGTCTTGTTGTGTGGCCAGCCAGGACAGGCCCGACAACTGCTCCAGGGCCAAACGGTGCTTGATCCTCGTCAATGCCTCCTCAATTCTCCACCGGGAGTGATAGAGCGCCCCGAAGTCGCCGGCGGGGTAGGCGTCAAGGTTGAGGAGCGAGGTCACGAGGACACGCACCTTGTGGCCGAACACGTGGCGAATGAGGCGAACTTCGCAAGGCGTCGCGGCAATTTCGTAATCGAGCGCATCCTGTTTACAGGGAGTTGGCAGCGTGACGACTTGCTCGGCGCGGTCGGATCGGCGGAAAGCTTGAATGGCAATGAAATTGAGGCTGTCCGCGCGCATGCAGAAGTGGCGTCCTCTTTGCAACAAGGCGGCGAAGAGCCAGCCCTCTGGGAGAGGAAGACATAACAACATACAAGCGCCATGGCACCGTTAACCTGTTCGCCGCCCTTGAAGTGGCCACCGGCGTCCTCCGCGGGAAGACCACGCAAACCAAGAAGCGCGCCGACTTCCAGGCCTTCATGGAGGAGGTCGTCGCCGACGAACCCGCCGACCGCGAGATCCACGTCATCCTGGACAACCTCAATACACACAAGAAGAATGACGAGTGGCTCGCCGCTCACCCGAACGTTACCTTCCACTTCACACCCACCAGCGCCAGTTGGCTCAACCAAGTGGAGATCTGGTTCGGCATCTTCCCGCGTAAGACGCTGCGAAATGCCAGCTTTTCAAGTGTCGATCAACTCGTGGAGGCCATTCAGAAATTCACCGCCGCTTACAACCAGAACGCCGCTCCCTTTGTTTGGCGGAAGCGGGAAGTCAAGGGCGCGCCGCTACGAAATACTATTGTTAACCTATGCAATTAGACACTAGCACTCGCGGGGTCGTTGCCTGCAAGCCGGGTGAAAAATGCACCAAACCGCTAACCCCCAAAGATTGAGACGAAGTCGCTGCGCGGAGGAAATGCAAGCCAAGTCAATGGTCTGGCTCCAAAGGCAGCATCTCCCCTGAAATACAGCCAAGTGCGAAGGCCATTGCGGCGCGCACTGTCCACTGGGACGACGCCTGACCATGTACTCGCTTCCTCCGTCCTCGACGACCGACCGGAGAGTGGTGTTCGCAAGCCAGCGGAACGGTTTGCCTCAAAGCCAACAAGGGATTCCGACGGCCGCAAGAGCATCGACGAAGGCCCCGGCCGGAAGTTTTCTCCCGTCAGGTTTCTTGACTGGGGATACCCAAAAAAATACAACTGCGATGGCCTGGCCCAGCTCTTCCCCAACCGAGCTCGTCCAACTGGGCCATTCTTCTCCCGAACTCGGCACACTGGAGCACCTTGAAAGACGCCGTCCGGAAGGCTTTGCGTCATGCGACTGGTCCTTCCATACGGTATCCAATAGCCGTGAAAGCAATGTTTCGGGATACAGGGCGGCAGCATACACCGAGAGCACATCACTGCTTCTCGTTTGTTCAGTGACCAAGGATAGCCGGCGGCACCTGTTGAGCACGGCTTCCGCAACGCGGTGGGTACGCGTTTGTCCTGTTCCACAGGCTTTTCGCCATCATCCCACCCAACACGGCGTCGAGTCGGGAAGACTCCTCTCCGGTGGTATCACCTCGCGAGAGATCGCAACATCGCCCCGCCACCAGGCGCCTTCCCCGTTTCTTTTTCCACGGCAATCACTCGCGAATTGACCAGAATCAAGCGCGGCAAGGCAGGCTTGACTATACTCCCCGGCTTCGCTTGACGAGATCCACCATGGCGCGCCGAAAAGTCCCCCACCTGATCTGTCCCGCTGGCAGTTTGCCGGCGCTCAAGGCGGCAATCGACCATGGCGCCGATGCGGTCTATCTTGGCTACCGCAACGACACCAATGCACGCAATTTCGCCGGCCTGAATTTCGACCACAAGGCGATGGTCGAAGGTATTCGCTACGCCCAGTCGCGCCACCGCCAGGTTTTGATGGCGATCAATACCTTCGCCCAGCCGGGAAGAGCGGCCGACTGGCAGCGCGCCGTCGATGGCGCGGCGGAGCTTGGCGTCGATGCGGTGATCCTCGCCGACGTCGGCCTGCTCGACTACGCCAGCAGCCGTCACCCGGACCTGCGTCTGCATCTCTCGGTGCAGGGCTCGGCAACCAGCTACGAAGCGGTCAATTTTGCCCACCGCGAGTTCGGCATCCGACGCGCGGTGTTGCCGCGCGTGCTGACGCTGGCGCAGGTCGAAACGGTGATTCGCAATACGCCGGTCGAGATCGAGGTGTTCGGATTCGGTAGCCTGTGCGTGATGAACGAGGGTCGCTGCTGGCTGTCGTCGTACGCCACCGGCGAATCGCCGAATACGGTCGGCGCCTGTTCGCCGGCGAAGTACGTGCAATGGGAAAAATCGCCCGGACAGATGACGACCCGTCTGAACGGCATCCTGATCGACTGTTTCGGCGACGACCAGCCGGCAGGGTACCCGACACTGTGCAAGGGACGCTTCGAGGTGCAGGGCGAAACCTATTACGCACTCGAAGAGCCGACCAGCCTCAATGTGCTCGAAATCCTGCCCGAGATCGCCCGAATCGGCGTCGCGGCGATCAAGGTCGAGGGGCGCCAGCGCAGCCCGACCTACGTCGCCCAGGTCACCCGCACCTTGCGCGCTGCGCTTGACGAACTGGCCAGCGACGATCAGTGGTTCCACGTCAGGCCGGCATGGCTGGCCGAGCTGGCGCGACTGTCCGAAGGCAGCCAGGTCACTCTCGGCGCCTACAACCGGCCGTGGCGCTAGTGCGGGAGCAGGCATGAAACTGTCTCTTGGACCGCTGCTCTACTTCTGGCCGAAGCACGAGGTCTTCGATTTCTATGCCGAGATGGCGCAGAATCCGGCGATCGACATCCTCTACGTTGGCGAGGTGGTTTGCTCGCGTCGCCAGCAGATTCGCGCGGCCGACTGGCTGGGGCTGGTGCGCGACCTGAGCGCCACCGGCAAGCAGGTCGTCGTTTCGGCCCAGGCGCTGCTCGAGTCGGAAAGTGACCTCAAGTCGCTGCGGCGCCTGGCTGACGAAATCGGCGAAATCCCCGGCTGCCTGCTCGAAGCGAACGACCTCGGTGCGGTGAACATTGCTGCCAGCCGCCCTGACGCAGCCTTCGTTGCCGGACCGCATCTCAACATCTACAACGAGGCGACACTGGCCACCTTTGCCCGCTACGGCATGCGCCGCTGGCTACCGCCACTCGAAGGCGACCGCCGGCTGATCGAAACGCTGCACCGCAGTCGCCCGGCCGGCGTCGAGACTGAGATCTTCGTCTTCGGCAAGCTGCCGCTAGCCTTTTCGGCGCGCTGTTTCACCGCGCGGCACTACAATCTCAACAAGGACGACTGCCAGTTCAAGTGTCTCGATCACCCCGAGGGAATGACGCTGCGCACCCGCGAAGGGCAGCCGTTCCTGACCATCAACGGCATCCAGACGATGTCGGCGCAGACCTGCAACCTGTTGGCGCAGGTTCCGGAACTGCTGGCGATGGGCGTCGAGGTCATCCGTATCAGTCCGCAACCGCGGGCGATGGCTGCGATCATCGCCGCTTTCGACGCCGCACGCCGAGGTCAGCCAAGCGAGCCCGACACTTCCGACTGGGCCAGCGAGGGGCTGGTCGATGGCTACTGGTTCGGCGAGGCCGGCATCGTGAGCCATCAGCGATCCACACTCACACCCATGGGAGGAACCTGTTCATGAGCCAGGGTTTTTTGATTCGCCGTTTCAGACTGCCGAGCCTGGTCTCGGCAGTCGGCGCCTATCTGCCACAATGGCCACACGCGCTGGCCCTGGCGACGGCGCTCAACGCCGCAGCCAAACTCGGACTGCTCCCCGAGGACAGCCTGGCGCTGCTCGAAGGGCGAAGCTTTGTCGTCGAGGTGATCGACGCTGGCGGACAGGCCCGCTTCTGCTATCGGGGCGGCCTCTTCCGGCCGCTGTTCACCGCCCCACAGGCGCCGGACCTCTGCTTCCGGGCCAATCTGTCGGCTTTCCTGCAGCTGCTGGCACGCCAGGAAGATCCGGACACGCTGTTCTTCAACCGTGAATTGTCGATCGTCGGCGACACCGAGCTTGGGCTGGTGATCAAGAACATGCTCGACGCCGTCGAGTGGCCACCATTGCCGACGCTGCCGATCTTTCGCCACTGAAAGCCGACGCAAACCGCGGCCCGGGAATGCCGGTGCGGGCCATGCGGCCCCAACTGCCGGCTGGTCGCGCCCTCGTCGAAGGTGTCGCCTGCGCGCTGGGCGCCGGCCTGCTGTGGGGACTGGTCTTCGTCGTTCCCCTGATGTTGCCCGACTACCCACCGGCGATGCTCTCGTTCGGCCGCTACCTCGGCTTCGGCGTCATCGCGCTGTTGCTGGCCTGGGGCGACCTGCCGCGCCTGCAGCAACTGCGCTGGCCGGACTGGCAAAGGGCTTTCGAACTGGCACTGGTCGGCAACATCCTTTATTACCTCTTCCTCTCGGCGGCGATCCAGCTGGCGGATGCCCCCTTGCCGACGATGCTCATCGGCACACTGCCGATCGTCATTGCCATCGTCTCGAACTTCGGCAGCGAAGCCTTGCCGTGGCGCCGCCTACTGCCATCGCTGGTGGTGATCACGATCGGTATCGCGCTGGTAAACAGCCATGAGATGGCCTTGCTCGGTGAGCAGCGCGAGGCACACGACCACTTCCTGGGGGCTTTGCTGGCACTGGCAGCGGTCGCGGCCTGGACCTGGTACCCGGTACGCAATTCCCGTTGGCTGCGGCAACGGCCAGCACTGGCTTCCGGCACCTGGGCCGTCGCCCAGGGCCTGGCGACGCTGCCGCTGGCGGCTGTCGGCATGGCGGTTGCCGGACTTTTCTTTCGACAGGCCGACAGCTTTGACTATCCGCTCGGGCCGTACCCGCTGCGCTACGTCGGACTGATGCTGACCCTCGGCCTGTGTGCTTCGTGGCTGGGCACGCTGCTCTGGAACCGGGCCAGCAAGCTGTTGCCGACCGCGCTCGCCGGCCAGTTGATCGTCTTTGAAACGCTGGCGGCCTTTGCCTACGCCTTCATCTGGCGAGGCGCGCTGCCCGGCAGTACGGCGCTGCTCGGCATCGCGCTGCTGGTCGGTGGAGTGATCCTCGGCGTGCGCGCGTTCCGGGCGGGCTGAGCGCCTGCCCCAAACATTTCAGCGGACCTTGATCTCGGTCCACATGCAGGACAACAGCCGGCGGGTTTTCGCGTCGAAGCGGCGCAGCATTTCGAGCAGTGGCAAATCGGCAGGCGGTGGAAAGATGCCCGGGTTACCGGCGATTTCGGGAAGAATGTACGGCGTCACGGCGGCATTCGGGTTGCCGGCCCCGATCAGGTTGGAGATATCGGCGGCGTTCGCCTAGAATCTGCCTATGCCTGCTTGCGCGCGCTCTGCTGGGGACAGCAAGGCCCTGGCCCGAATACGTGCAGGAAACGGGTTTCGCCTGTAGGAAGTGACCGCGGGGGATGCACATGAAGGCCATGATTCTGAATGCCCAGGGCGATCCGTTGCGGCTCGCCGACCTGCCCCGACCAAGCCCAGACGCCGAACAGATCCTGCTCGAAGTGCGTGCCTGCGGCGTTTGCCGGACTGATCTGCACGTCATGGATGGCGATCTGAAACAACCCAAGCTGCCGCTCATTCTCGGCCATGAAATCGTTGGCATCGTGGTCGAAAAGGGTGCCAGGGTGGAGCGCTTTGCCCTCGGCCAGCGCGTCGGGGTACCCTGGCTGGGACGCACCTGCGGCTATTGCCGCCACTGCACGAGCGCGGCCGAGAACCTTTGTGACGCGGCCGAGTTCACCGGCTACACGCTGGATGGCGGCTATGCGGAGTTCGCGCTGGCGGATCAGCGTTACTGCTTCTCGCTGCCGGATGAATACTCCGACGCCGAGGCAGCACCGCTGCTTTGCGCCGGACTGATCGGGTATCGCTCGCTCGTCGCCGCCGGCGATGCGCGGTGCCTGGGCATCTACGGTTTCGGCGCCGCCGCGCACATCATCGCGCAGGTCGCTTGCTGGCAGAAACGCCAGGTATTCGCCTTCACCAAGCCCGGCGACATCAATGGGCAGGATTTTGCCCGTCAGCTCGGCGCTGCCTGGGCCGGCGGTGCCGACGCGGCGCCCCCGGAAGAACTTGATGCGGCAATCATCTTCGCACCGGTCGGCGATCTGGTCCCGCTGGCGCTTCGACACACGCGCAAGGGCGGAACGGTCGTCTGTGCCGGCATCCACATGAGCGACATTCCCGCGTTCCCGTATTCCATCCTCTGGGGAGAGCGCTGCCTTCGCTCCATCGCCAACCTGACCCGGCGCGACGGCGAGGAATTTTTCGCTGTCGCCCCACGGGCCGGCGTCAGGACCGAAGTGGAAACGTTTCCCCTGGCATCGGCCAACGAGGCCCTCGAGCGACTGCGCAGCGGTCAGCTGCGGGGTGCCGCGGTTCTGGTCACCGGCAATGGATAGAGGCACGGCGACTCAAAAGCTGTAGCGCAGCTCTGTATAGACGCGGTCCCTGTTGTCGTAGCGACCGAAGTAACCCAATGGCGGTCCATTGAAAAGGTCAACGCCAAACGCCAGACGCCAGTTTTTCTCGAAGTTCCAGCTCACTCTTGGTCTGAGCATCCAGTCGGTGCGATTGAGGCTGGAGACCCACAGAGCCTGCGCCTCGACCTTGTCGCCGAACTTGTGGTTGACCAGCAGACTGTAGCCATTCTCGTTGGCCGACGGGACGATATCCGGGTCGCGGTCAAAGACGTGGCTCTGGAAGATCTGGAAATTGATCCGCGTATCGGCCAACTCGGTATAGTCCAGACCGATGACCCAGGTGAGATTGTTCTGGAAAACGACCCCATCAGGGTCGGTCAGGTTGGTCACCTCATAGCCGCGACCACGCGTATAGACGGCCTCCGCCTTCAGGACCAGCGAACCGAGATCTTTGGCCAGGGTGGTACCGAACTGATCGATCCGGTCATGCCTGGCCTGATAGATCACCGTCGGCTGCAAGCCGGCACGGATCTCGCGGTAGAAGGTCGGCGCAACGCTCATGCTGCTGTAGGCAAAAGCCGCCACATCCCATCCGTCTCGCAGCACCGACAGGCGCAAACCGTAGTTCGTATTGGAAAGACTGCGCGAGGGGAATTTCTCGTTTTCGATGACCTCGCTAAAACCCGGCGGCGGCGGCAGCGTGTATGCATAGAACTCCGAGCCCGGCTTGCCTATGTTGTCGTAGCTGGCAACCGGGATCCAGAGCAACTCAAGGTGGAAATCGTCCTTGAAGTATTCAGCCCTGGCGGCCCATTGCGGAATGCGCAGGATCTCGAATTCCGGCAGGATGAACTGCCGCATGTCTTTGGCGGAAACCACGTCGCCAAAGAGCAGGCCGACCATCTCACCCCAGACGATCTGCTGGCGACCGAAGCGGAAATCCCAGTCGCCGGCGCCAATGTCGAGGTAATTCTCGCGTAGCAGCACATTGAAGCGCTGGTCATCGGCCACGGCCTGCGGATAGAAATCGGTCAGGGTATAAGTTGCGTCGTAGTCGACGCGGGCGCCCAGCTTCCACTTGATGTTGCTGCCGAGATCACCCTGCGCACTCAGATCGACGCGGGTCATCATCTCCGACCAGTGGGCCGGCTTCGCATAGGTATAGGCCATCACATTCTGCACGAAGCCCTTGAAGCCAGCAGCACCCAGCGACGACGAACCGGCCGAGGCGGTCCCGGGCTTCTGCGGCTGGTCGTCACCGAACAGCAAGTCCCGGCTGGCCGGCGGCTCCGCAGCCTGCGGCTGGCCCGGCTCGTCGTTGCCGAAGAGCGATTCCCGACTTTCTGCCGGCGGCGATTCCGTTGCCGGTTCGTCGTCGGCAAACAGGGCATCCCTGCTCCTGGGCAGGGTATCGGCGGCGGCAAGCAGGAGACCAGCTGACCGCAGGGAATGTGGGGTAGCGACATCGTGGCCTGCCTGGTCAGCGCCGCCGACGCCCTCATCCGCCGCTGACACGGTTGCGCTCGCAAGCACCAGGACAAGACAGGCGGAACGCTGGTTAATTCTGATCTGCATTGCTGTTCCCCCCGCCTGCAGCCGACATCTCGGAGGCCTGGCTGCTGGTATCATGGTTGCTGGTGCCGGCTTCGGACGGACGATGGCGAGCGACCGACCACTTAGTATGCGAGCGCATGCCAAGCAAGGCGATTTCGCCGTCCTCAACGCGAACCAGGCGGTCAGCCTTGGCAATCACCCGCTTGTCGTGGGTGGAAAAAATGAACGTCGTCTTGAACTTGCGGTTGATCCGCTTCATGAGGAGCAGGATTTCCTCGCCGGTCTTGTGATCGAGGTTGGCCGTCGGTTCATCCGCCAGCACGATCGCCGGCCGAATGGCCAGCGCCCTGGCGATGGCGACCCGCTGACGCTGCCCACCACTCAACTGATTCGGGCGATGACTGGCGTATTTCGACAAGCCAACGATATCAAGGAAGTAGGCTACTCGCCGCTGACGCTCCTCGCGCGAAACATCCCGGCGGTGAAGCAGCGGATACTCGACGTTTTCGGCGGCTGACAACACCGGCAGCAGATTGAAGGTCTGGAAAATGAACCCGATCGTCCGGGCGCGAAGATCGGCGAGCTGATCGGGCGTCCGACCACTCACATCCTGGTCGTTGATGTAGATCTTGCCGCTGGTTGGGGTATCGATACAACCAATCAGGTTCAGGAGGGTCGTCTTGCCGCTACCCGAAGGGCCTGCGATGGCCAGGAAGACGCCCGGGTCGAACGACAGCGTAATGTCCTTGAGGGCTTGGACTTTCTGTTCGCCGAGCTGATAATCTTTGTATACATGTTCTATGCGGACAACCTTCATGCGGTGGCACTTCCTGCCAACCGCGTCAACGGTCAGCACAATAGGGTGAAAACTATGGAAATCATGACTATCCGTCATTCTGCTGTCAACAGCGCCTTGGCTCTTCTCGCCGCGGCAATCCTGGCCTGGGGGGCGCCAGCACCAGCGGCGGAGACGGTGCAGCCAACGACAGGCGACGACACCGAGGCCCGGCTGATCGTCGAAAAAGCCGACCAGGTTCGTTTCCCGGCAGAGGGCTTTCAGGTGGACGTCAGCATCACCACCATCGGTAGCGAACAGACCAGCGATGTACGCAAGTACCGCGTTCTTGCAAAAGGCAGCAGCAACAGCGTCGTCATGGTCACTGAACCCGCTTCCGAACGTGGTCAGATCATGCTGATGAAGGGACGCGACCTGTGGGTTTTCATGCCGGATGTTTCGCAACCGATCCGGCTCGCCCTCTCTCAGCGGCTGACCGGCCAGGTCGCCAACGGCGACCTGGCACGAGCCAACTTCGCTGCCGATTACCACCCGAAACTGCTACGGAGTGAAAAGATCGGCAGCGACGACTTTCACGTGCTGGAACTGACGGGTGTTGACCGCAGCGTGACCTACCAACGAGTGCTCTACTGGGTCCGGGAGAAGGACTACTGGCCCTACAAGGCGGAGTTCTATTCGCTCTCCAATCGTCTGCTGAAGACGTGCAAGTACGAGAACTTCAAGACCATGGAGGGCAGAAAGCGTCCCACGCGACTGGTCATGGAAGACGCGCTGCGTGGTGGCGAACAGTCCGTGCTCGAGTACGCCGGGATGAAGCTGCGCGATCTGCCGGACAAGATATTCACCAAGGATTATCTCAAGAAGCTCGACTAGGAGCGCACCGGTACCGACGCTGCCCGCGCGCTGACGGCAAGCTGCAGGACGGGCACGCTCAGGGGACGGTGCCCGGACTGGCGGCTGACCACCCTGGCGCCGCCGGGCGCGCGATGTGAGCGCTGACTTCGTAGTACTATGCAAATCTTTGCGCCCGTTAATCGCTGGCGGACTGGTGACTGGCGCTGCGAATGGGTGTTTCTCTCTAATCTGACAGAACTGACGATGAACCAGGACTATCGAAGGAGCTTCACGGTCTTGCCGGCACTCAGTCTGGACCGACCAATTTCGGTTCCGATTCTCCTCGACCGATCCCGGATCATCGGGATTTTGCGCAGCGCTCCCGGACAACAGACAGCTCGCGCCAACGGCCTCCCGCTTGGCTAGGGAAACCAGCAGACATGCACGGATATTCCCTCTCGCCCGCTGCTACGAGGACCGCGTACAGCCCCTTCCGCCAGCGCGATGTATAGCCTGCCGGAGCCCGTCCGCCACGCGATAGAGTCCGGACGCGCGCCATCGCCACCGCAGATACTGCTGCGACTGCTGCAACTGGTTGACGATGATGGTACGACCATGGCCGAGCTCGCCAAGCTGGTTGAGCAAGACCCCGGCTTGTGTACCAGGGTCCTCACCGCCGCCAATTCATCCGCAATCCGACGTGGCAACCAGTTCCGCAGTATCGAGAGCTGCCTCACTGCGCTCGGTACCCGTCTGGTTCGATCGATTGCTACCTGCCTATCGGTTCAGAGCCTGTTCGATGAGCGCTCAGCCACGCGGGCAGTTGATCTTTCAGGGTTCTGGACCCACTCGCTGCTGGTCGCCGAGCTGTCCCGAAGCCTGGCTACAGCAATCGGCTATCAGCGACCGGACGAAGCCTATCTGGCCGGCCTTTTGCATGATGTCGGCGAACTGATTCTGCTCTCCGCCCTGGGCGAGCCATATCTGAAGTTGCTCGCCACCTGTAGCAGCGAAACCACGCTATCGGAACTGGAAGTGGCGCAACTGGGCGTTCACCATGGCGAGATTGGTACCTGGCTGGCGGATCAGTGGCAACTTGACTCGCCGTTTGCTGACGGCATCCTTTTCCACCACCTGCCGGCCGAGCAGATCGTGACCGCCGCCCAACTCGCACAGGTGGTATGGATGGCGCACGCGCTCGCCGGTTGCGACGAGGTGCCCGAGGAGTTGGGAAGGCTCGCCGACCAGATGTTTGGTGACTCCGGTAGCAGTCGGCTGCGTGGGCTGAGCAACCAGGCCGGACAGCGCATGTGCATGGTTGCCGACGCCATCGGCATTGCCCCCCAGGAGAAGACAGCCTGTGGCAGCGCTGCCGGCCTGCCGCGGGTACTCAACGTGCGAACCCGCTCGCAGCCCGATGCCACCGGCCAGATCGCCAGCCTGATCGGTCACAAAGCCCTGCTGCAACCCTTGCAGGATGAACTTCTGGCGCTCGAGACCAATGCCGAGGTGCTGCTGGCCCTGCGTGAATCAGCACGCATCCTGTTTGAGCTGAACCGCCTCGCCTTTCTGCTCTGCGATCCGGTCGATGGCCGACTGACCGGCAAGGGCCTCACCGGGCAGGCAGCCATTTTTGGCCAGGTCAGCATCCTTCCCGAGGCGCATCGAAGCCTGGCCACGGCGGCAGCGATCAGCAAGCAGATCTGCTCTTCCTATGACCACGAGCCAGCCCTCGCGAAGTCCCTCATGGACATCCAGTTTGCCAGAGCCTTTGCCAGCAACGGCCTGCTGTGTATCCCGATGATCGCCCACGGACAAGCGGTCGGCGTCATTGTCGTCGGGCTGAGTGCCAGCCAGTACGCGCACCTTTCCCGCCGCCTGCCATGCCTGGCCAACTTCGGACGGATTGCGGGCCTGAGCCTGGACAACTGGCGCGAAGCCCGGGAGTCTCGCGTACAGACTGCCGAGGCGGCATCAGCGCGCTTTACGCGCCAGGCAAGGCGAATGGTTCACGAAGCGGGAAACCCGCTGACAATCATCAAAGGCTATCTTCGAATACTGGACAGCAAGCTGCCGCAGGAAGCCGATGTTCGCCACGAACTGAACGTGCTTACGGAAGAGATCGAACGTGTTGCGAGCATTGTCCGGCGCATGAGCGATATGCCCGCGCATGCGGTTGATGAGCAGATCGTCGACATCTCAGACCTGGTGCGCGAACTGTTGCTGCTCTATCGCGAGACGCTCTTCGATTCGAAGGGCATAGCCGTGGAAGTAATCCTGCCCAGGGAAGCGATCGGAATTGCCTGCGATCGCGACAGCACCAAGCAGATCCTCCTCAACCTGTGGAAGAACGCCTCTGAAGCGCTTGCCGGCGGACAACACTTCCGACTCACCCTGACCGACGGCATCCGCCACCAAGGGCGGCATTTCGCCGAACTGAGAATCGACGACAACGGGCCAGGCATGAACGAAGCTGCGATAAGCGCCTTGTATCGACCGGTCCATGGTCGCATTGGCAGCACCCGCGGCATCGGCCTGTCAGTCGTCGGCGCACTGGCACAACGACTGGGAATTCCGGTCACTTGTCGGAGCAAACCAGGCGTGGGAACAATGATTTCCTTACTGTTGCCGACAGCGAACCAGACAGAGCCCCGGGGCAGCAACGAAAAAATACTACGCTCAGAGACGATGTCGTCATCGGACACCTGCCAGGAGTAGCGATGAAAGCCATAGCCGACGTTGATTTTTCGCCGCAGATTCCGGACATCCAGCAGACCAGCAGCAGCATCCTGATCGTCGACGACGAGGAGCGAATCAGGGCCGTCTATCGGCAACTTCTCACTGCCGAAGGCCGGCGTATCGAAGAATGCGGTACCGGTTGCGAAGCCCAGCGTCGCCTTGACCGCCGCGATGTGGACGTCCTCATCCTTGATCTCAATCTACCCGACATCAATGGGCTTGAAGTCATGCAATGGATGGTTGACAAGCATGTGCCGACGGCCGTCGTCGTATTCAGCGGAGACGAATCCATCGACTCTGCAATCCGCGCCCTTCGTCACGGCGCCTTCGAATTCATCCGCAAACATGGCGACCCTGGAGAACTGATCGATACCGTGGCCCGCGTGCTGCGCCGTCGGCAGATCGAGCGGGAGCATGCACTGATGACGGTCCGACTCGAACACTCTGAACGCTTGCATCGCTTCCTGGTGGAGCGGTCCCCGGACATCATCTACACGCTGGACCGGAACGGCTCCTTCATTTTCGTCAACGGCCGCGTTGAGGCGCTGCTTGGCTACACGCCGGCCGAACTCCTCGGCAAGCACTACTCGGTCGTCGTTCATCCAGATGACCTGGAGCACGCTCGTTTTGCCTTCAACGAGCGCCGTATCGGCGATCGGGCAAGCACCAACGTTGAAGTGCGCCTGCAGACGAAAACCCAGGGCGTTCGCCACTTTGAGAACCGGACGATCGTCACCATCCTCAGTGCCCAAGGCCTGTATACCGCAGAGGAAGGGCCCGCCAACCTGCATTTCATGGGCACTTCCGGCGTCGCGCGAGACATCACCGACCGGAAGAAAGCCGAGGAAACAATTGCTTTTCAGGCCTTTCATGACCTGCTCACCGGTCTCCCCAACCGCATCCTGTTCAAGGATCGCCTGGGAGTTGCCCTGACACAGGCGAAGAGGAAAGGCAAGCGGGTCGGCGTCATGTTCATCGACATCGATCGCTTCAAGCTGGTCAATGACACCTATGGCCATCACGAAGGTGATGAGTTGCTCAAGTGCTTTGCCCAGCGGGCCCGCAGTTGCCTGCGTTCCGGCGACACGCTCGCGCGCCAGGGCGGTGACGAGTTCACCGTCCTGTTGCCCGATCTGGGCGCTGGCGAAGATGCCGGGGTAATCGCTGCCAAGATGCTGGCTGAACTCAAGAGGCCCTTCAAGATCGCCGGCCTCGACTTCTTTACCACCGTCAGCATCGGGATCTCGCTCTACCCGGACAACGGCAAGACCCCGGAGGTTCTCCTGCGCAACGCGGATATCGCCATGTACCAGATCAAGGGTCAGGGAAAGAACGGCTATCTCCAGTACATGCCGGAGATGCATAGCGGCCACAGCATGCGCATCACGCTAGAGAGCGATCTGCGTAACGCGTTGAAACGTGGCGATCAGTTTGAACTGTATTATCAGCCGCAGATTGACTTCAGCCAGCGGCGGACGATAGGCATGGAAGCACTGATCCGCTGGCATCACCCAATACATGGGTTGATGACGCCGGACGCCTTCATTCCACTGGCCGAAGAAACCGGAATGATCGTCGACCTGGGCGAATGGGTGGTTGACCAGGCTCTGCGTCAGTTGGCATGCTGGCGGCACCAGGGATTCACCGGTCTGCAACTGGCCATCAACCTCTCACCGAAAGAATTTGAACGCGAAGACCTGCCCGAACGAATCCTTCAGCGAATAAGCGCTTACGCCATCCCGGCAGCCGCCGTCGATATCGAAATTACCGAAAGCCTGCTGATGAAGGATGCCGAGAAGAACATAAGCATAGTCAAGCAACTGCGCAACTGCGGGCTGCGGGTCTCAATCGACGATTTCGGAACGCGCTATTCTTCGCTCAACTATCTGCGCCGTTTCCCGATCACCAGCATCAAGATCGACCAGTCCTTCGTTCGCGATCTGAACCCCACGAACTACAGTTCGACCTCGATCATTCACGCCATTTCCTGTATCGCCCGCAGCTTCGGTTTGCGCATCCTGGCCGAGGGCGTGGAAACCGAAGCCCAGAGGAAGTTGCTGAGCGACCTTGCCTGTAACGACATGCAGGGTTTCCTGTTCAGCCAGCCACTCCCCGCTGCCGAGTTCGAGCATTTTCTGAACGCTAGCGCTTTCCCGTGCCGCGCTCAACTGCCGGCCTGCTAGCCGCGCAAGAGGTTCAGGAGGCTCTGCATTAGTTGATCGGCCAGCGCCGAGTCCTCCCGCCAACTCGTACGGCAGACTTGAGAACGGCTGTCCCTGCTGAACTTAGGACGTGTAATAGTGACCAAGAGACACTGACGAAAGCAACCGACGCTTCTCGACAGATCGCTCCCATTTTAATCGTGATAAGGAATCGACATGACAGGCACAGTAACGCTCGGTGGCAAACCTTTTCAGCTCAGTGGCAGCTTCCCGCAGCAAGGCCAGACAGCGCCGGCCTTCGTGCTAGTCGGGAAGGATCTTGCCGACGTTCCCCTCAGCAGCTTTGCCGGCCAGAACAAGATCCTGAACATCTTTCCGAGCATCGACACGCCAACCTGTGCCACCTCGGTGCGCAAGTTCAATCAGAAGGCGAGCGAGTTGCCCAATACCGTGGTGCTCTGCATATCCGCCGACCTGCCTTTCGCGCAGAGCCGCTTCTGCGGTGCCGAGGGCCTGGACAAGGTGATCACGCTGTCCACCATGCGCGGAAATGATTTTCTCGAAGCCTACGGCGTTGCGCTGAGAAATGGTCCGCTGGCCGGCCTGGCCGCACGCGCAGTGGTCGTGCTTGACCGTGACGATCGGGTGCTGCACAGCCAACTGGTTGCGGAAATCAAGGACGAGCCCGACTACGACGCCGCGCTGCAGGCGATCGCCTGAGCGCATGAAGGAGGCGAATGTCCGAGTCCACCGGTACGGAAGCGACCAACCAGCGCCAAGGCATCCAGTCGATCGAGGTTGGCAACAGGCTGCTGCGGGCCTTGGCGACGAACGGACGCTCGATGGTATTGCGTGACCTTGCCCGCAACGCCGGCATGCCGGCCGCCAAGGCTCGTCGTTACCTGGTCAGCTTCATGCGCATGGGACTCGTCGAACAGGATGCAAATACCGGGCGCTACGATCTCGGCGAGTTTGCGCTCGAACTGGGGCTGGCGAGTCTGGCACGACTGGATCCGGTGCGGCTGGCGGGGCCGGTGCTCGACGATCTCTGTGAACACATCGGCGAGACCGTAGCGCTCGCTATGTGGGGAAATCACGGCGCAACCTGTGTGCGTTGGGTCGAGGCCGGCGGCCCCGTGACCGTCACATTGCGCACCGGTGTGGTCCTGCCGCTGACTTCCTCGGCCACTGGTCTGGCCTTCGCCGCTTTCTACCGCTCGCCCTATCTCAGGAAAATGCTCGACGCCGAAGTGCAGGCAACGGCTGCGGCAAGGAATAGCACGCCTGTGGCGGTGCTCTCGGCGCTTGCGGTGCAACTCGACGAAATTCGTCGCCATGGCATTGCCCGCGCTTCGGGTAGCGTGACACCAGGGATCAATGGTTTCAGTGCCCCGGTCTTCGATCATACCGGTCGGATGGTCGCCGCCATCACCTCGCTGGGCATCATCGGCAGCTTCAACCTGGATTGGGACAGTCCAATGGCACTGAGCACCAAGGATGCCGCGGCGAAACTTTCCAGGCGACTGGGACATGGCGGCGCCGAGGCCATTGCCGTCGATGAGCCATCTCCCGCCGCGACTGCGAGTCCCGAAACCGCTGTCGATGTTGCCGCTGCCTGACTGCCGCCCAGCTTGCGGCGCCTGCTGCATAGCACCCTCGATCACCACACCGATGCCTGGCCACCCCCAGGGCAAGCTGGCTGGACAACGCTGCGCCAATCTGACCGACGACCAGAGCTGCCGCCTGTGGGGATGCCCCGAGCGGCCCGCATGCTGCGACGGGCTGCAGCCGTCGGGTGAAATGTGCGGTCAGGATCGGGACCAGGTCCGATCGCCTGGCTATCGGCGTCTGGAGCAGGCAGGCAACCCGAGCCTGAGTGGTAGAATGCCGCTTTTTGCGGAAAGCCTGCCGTGGACCTGCTGCTCTTGCTGAAAGCTCTGATTCTCGGCATCGTTGAAGGCGTCACCGAGTTCCTGCCGGTGTCTTCCACCGGCCACCTGATCCTGGCCGGCGATTTGCTCGATTTCAACGACGAGCGCGGCAAGCTGTTCGAGATCGTCATCCAGTCGGGCGCGATGCTCGCCGTCTGCTGGGAATATCGGGCGAAAATCACTCAGGTGCTGCTTGGCCTGCCGAACGATCGCGCCGCGCAGCGCTTTGCGCTCAACGTGCTGGTCGCCTTCCTGCCGCTGGCGATCATCGGACTCCTGTTCGGCAAGGCGATCAAGGCCTACCTGTTCAACGCACCGGTAGTGGCGACGGCCTTTATCGTGGGGGGCCTGATCATTCTGTGGGCCGAACGCCGTGAGCATCGCATCCGTGTCGAGTCGATCGACGACCTGTCGCTGACGGACGCCATCAAGCTCGGTTTTGCCCAGGCGCTGGCCCTGATTCCGGGCACCTCGCGCTCGGGAGCAACGATCATCGGCGGCCTGCTTTTCGGGCTGTCGCGTCGTGCGGCAACCGAGTTTTCCTTCTTTCTGGCCATGCCGACGCTGATCGGCGCCAGCATATATCAGCTCTACAAGGAACGTGCACTGCTTTCTTTCGACGACGTCGGGATGTGGGTGATTGGTTTCGCCGCCTCGTTTATCTCGGCTTTCTGGGCGGTGCGCGGGCTGCTGCGTTACATCAGCACGCACGACTTCTCGATTTTTGCCTGGTATCGCATCGCTTTCGGCATCGTCGTGCTGGTGACCTGGCATCTCGACGTGATTTCCTGGAGCAGTGGCTGAAGTGGCAGCTCCGCGGATTCTCTACTTGCACGGTTTCTGCTCGTCACCGGCATCCTGGAAGGCGCGGCTGCTCGGCGAGCACTTGGGCACCGCCGGCCTTGGCGACCGCTTCGCATGCCCACTCTTGTCACCCGTGCCCCTGGCAGCCATCGCCACCGCCGAAGCTCTGCTGGCCAGCAGGGAGGCGCCGACAACACTGGTCGGCAGCTCGCTCGGCGGCTATTATGCCAGTTGGCTGGCCGAGAAACACGACCTGCGTGCCGTCCTGATCAACCCGGCGGTAATGGCGCCAGTCCTGCTTGCTGGACTCGTCGGGACCCACACCAACTTCCACACCGGCGAGACCTTCGAGTTCACTCGCGAGCACGTCGAACAGCTGTGCGCGCTCGAGACGCCCGCCGTCACGCCCTCGCGCTACCTGCTGCTCGTCGAGACCGGCGACGAAGTGCTTGACTATCGTCAGGCCGTCGCGCGCTATGCCGGCAGCCGCCAAAGCATCCTCCAGGGCGGCGATCACAGCTTCACGCGCTTCCCTGATCTGATACCGCAAATCATTGAATTCTGTGGGTTATAATCGGCGCGATGCATGTTCTATTCGAAGAAGACGGGGCTTTCAAGGCGGCCACCATTGTTACCGACAACGACAGCTCGCTGCAGGTCGAGACGGTCTCCGGCAAGCGCAGCAAAATCAAGGCAACGAACGTACTGCTGCGCTACAGCGAACCGGTACCGACGGCGTTGCTCGATCAGGCCGAAGTTCTGGCCAGCGAAATCGAGCCCGACTTTCTCTGGGAGTGTCTGGGTGACGACGAGTTTTCCTTTTCCGATTTCGCCAGCGAGTATTTCGGTCACACCGGTACCGCGGTCGAGACTGCGGCGCTACTCCTGGCCCTGCACTCGGCGCCAATCTATTTCCACCGCAAGGGCAAGGGACGTTTCCGCAAGGCTCCAGCCGAAATTCTCCAGGCGGCCCTCACCGGTCTTGAAAAAAAACGCCAGCAAGCTCTGAGCATAGAGCGCATGGTCGGTCAGCTCACGGCTTTCTCGCTGCCGCCCGAGTTCCCGCCAATTCTCGGCCAACTGCTTTACAGGCCCGACCGGAACCGGGGTGAAACCAAGGCACTGGAAGCGGCGTGCAGCGAAACCGGCCTGACGGCCGCCCACCTCCTTGAAAAATGCGGTGCCATCCGCTCGGCGTACGACTATCACCTGCAGCGCTTTCTGCTCGAACAATTCCCGCGTGGCACTGCCTTCCCGGCAACCGAAGCGCCGCAGTTCCCGAAGGGCCTGCCACGTGCCGACGTCCAGGCCTTTTCGATTGATGACGCGACGACCACCGAAATCGACGACGCTTTTTCACTCCAGACACTGCCCGGCCTGGGCTGGCGAGTCGGTATCCACATTGCCGCCCCATCACTGGGGATTGCGCCGGGATCGCCACTTGACGAGATCGCGCGCGCAAGGCTATCGACCGTTTACATGCCGGGCAGCAAGATCACCATGCTGCCGAATACGGCTGTCGAACGGTTCACGCTCTCGAGCGGCCGCGAGGTTCCGACTGTTTCACTCTACCTCACGGTGACGCCGGAACTCGAGATAACTGCCTGTGAGTCGCGCCTGGAGATCGTTCCGGTCGTAGCCAACCTGCGCCATCACGACGTTGAGCCGCAGTTCAATGAGCAAACGATTGCCAATGGGCTGCCCGAGTTCCCCTTTCGCGACGAGTTGCTGACACTCTGGCATCTCGCCAATGCCTGCGAAGGCCGGCGAGGCAAGCCGTCGGCGATGCAGGGGAATCACGACTACAACTTTCGCATCGACGGTGATCTTGTCGATGCCGAGGCCTGCCGGGTCGAGATCTCTGCGCGCCGGCGCGGCAGCCCACTCGACAAACTGGTCGCCGAACTGATGATCGTCGCCAACAGCACCTGGGGTGGCCTGCTTGCCCACAAGGGAGTGCCCGCCATCTACCGCGTGCAGACCGGTGGCAAGGTGCGAATGAGCACCTCACCACAGGCGCACGAAGGGCTGGGAGTAAAGCAGTATGCCTGGTCATCGTCGCCGCTGCGCCGCTACGTTGACCTGCTCAATCAGTGGCAGTTGATCGCCTGCCTGACTGGTGAGACACCACCCTTCGCCGCCCGCTCGGACGCGTTGTTCGCGGCCTTGCGCGATTTCGAGCTGACCTACAGTGCCTACGCCGAATTCCAGCGCGCCATGGAACGTTACTGGTGTCTGCGCTGGCTGCGTCAGCAAGGAATGGACACCATTGCGGCGACGATTGTCGGCCGCGAAAACCTGGCCAGACTCGACCACCTTCCTCTCACCCAGCGCGTCCCTTCGGCGCCGGATCTCAAGCCCGGCGAACGAATTCGGTTGCGGATCGAGTCGATTGACTACCTGACGCTTGCTCTCGGCTGCCGATACGTGGAAACGCTTGCGCCTGCAGGAACTGCCGAGGACGGGGCCGAGGACGAAACGGTGGAGGCGATGGGTTGAAGTGAACGCCGGCTCGCGTGATTCGGTCATGCAATGGATTTCCGAACACAGGCTGTGGCTGGCGCTCGGTGTATCGCTCCTGCTACACGGCCTGGTGCTGTCACTCCACTTCAAATTCCCCGACGCGTCGCGGACTTTCAAGGACCGCGCACTCGATGTCATTCTGGTGAACAGCCGTTCGGCCCGCCCCCCTGCCGAAGCCCACGCGCAGGCACAGGCCAACCTGGACAATGGCGGCAACACCGAACACGATCGGCGCGCGAAGACACCCCTGCCTCCTGCACCCAGGCATCAGGAAGGCGACGACCTCGAGCATTCGCGAAAGCGAATCCAGGCGCTTGAAGCCCATCAGCAAAGACTCGCGACGCCGGTTGAGAGCAAGAGCATGGTCGCTCCGACTGCCGACCGGGAAGCGCAACCGGAGCCCGTACCCCATGCCAGCGGTCGCGACCTCGCGCAGAGCGCACTCGCGATGGCGCGCCTTGAAGGCGAGATCGCCAAGGAACTCGATGACTACAATAGGCGGCCACGCAAGAAGTTCATCGGGACCAGTGCGATGGAATACCGCTTCGCACAATACTTCGAGGAGTGGCGGATCAAGGTCGAACGCGTCGGCACCCTCAACTATCCGGAAGCGGCCCGGGGCAAACTCTATGGCAGCCTGGTCCTGACGGTGACGATCCAGAGCGACGGCACGGTCGTCGGAATCGAAATCAACCGTTCGTCAGGCCACAAGATCCTTGACGATGCCGCTCGCCGGATCGTCGCCATGGCGTCGCCCTTCGCCGCTTTCCCGCCCGCCATCCGGCACGATACCGACGTCCTGGAGATTACCCGCACCTGGAACTTTACCCAGCGTGACAGCCTCGAGACCAAGGCCGCCAGACGATGAGCGACCGTTACTGTGTCTTCGGCAACCCGATTGGCCATAGCCTGTCGCCGGCCATCCACGCGGCCTTCGCTGCCCAATGCCGCCAGGACCTCATTTACGAAGCGATCCTGGCGCCAAGGGATGGCTTTGTCGATGCTGTGCGTAGTTTTGTCGCTGGCAGCGGTCGTGGTGCCAACGTCACGGTGCCGTTCAAAGAGGAAGCCTGCCTGCTGGCAAATCGGCTGACCGACAGGGCCAAGGTTGCCGGCGCGGTCAACACGCTGGTTTTCGACGGGGCAGGCATGCTCGGCGACAACACCGATGGCTATGGGCTGCTGCGTGACCTGACACTCAATCTGGGCTACCAGGTGGCTGGCAAGCGCGTCCTCCTGCTTGGCGCGGGCGGCGCGGCGCGTGGCGTCATCGGGCCCTTGCTCGACACTCGACCGGCAGCGCTGGTGGTCGCCAACCGCACCGCCGATCGGGCCCGCGATCTCGCACAACGCTTGCCCCTGACCGCTTCGCTACGTGGCTGTGATTACGCGGAGCTCGCCGGCCAATCCTTCGATCTGGTGATCAACGCCACTTCGGCCAGCCTTAGCGGCCAACTCCCGCCCTTGCCCGAGGGGATTTTTGCGGCCGAGAGCCTAGCTTACGACATGATGTATGGCCAAGGCCAGACGCCTTTTCTGGTTTTCGCCGGGAGCCAGGGCGTGGCGCGCCTGGCTGATGGTCTTGGCATGCTTGTCGAGCAGGCGGCCGAAGCATTCCGCGTCTGGCGCGGGATTCGGCCTGACACGGCGCCAGTAATGGCCATGCTGCGCGTCGCCGAGGCCGCCACTTCGGCGACGCGATGAGTGTCACCCGGTGGCTGAAGCGCCTGCTGCTTGCCTGCATCGCCCTGCTGCTTCTCTATCAGTTCTGGCTGTTTGGCTGGGTTCTGTGGTGGAACTGGTTCAACCCGGACAGCACTCGTTTCATGAGCCTTCGCCTCGCGGAGTTGCAGCTCAAGGATCCACAGGCACAACTGAAAAAGCAATGGGTCGGTTACGACCGCATCTCAGCCAACCTGAAGCGTGCAATCATTGCCGCAGAAGACGCCAAGTTCGTCGATCACGAGGGATTCGACTGGGAAGGTATCCAGCACGCAATCGAGAAGAACCAAAGGAAGGGGCGCATCGTCGCCGGTGGCTCGACGATTTCGCAGCAACTCGCCAAGAACCTTTTCCTGACCCCTGCGAAGACGACCTGGCGAAAGGCTGAAGAGGCGATTGTCACGCTGATGCTGGAAACCATCTGGAGCAAGCAGCGCATCTTCGAGGTTTACCTCAACGTCATCGAGTGGGGTAACGGTGTGTTTGGCGCCGAGGCCGCGGCCCGTCACTATTACGGCGTGACTGCCGCACAGCTCACGCCCGAGCAGGCCGCGCGACTTGCGGGGATGGTCCCCAGCCCTCGCTTCTACGATCGCAACCGCAACGCACCGGGTCTGGCCAGGAAAACGACGATCATCCTCGCCCGCATGCGGTCTGCTGATCTCCCCTGACGCTGCAACCAGAGGTGTCGGCCAAGTCGGCGACAAGCTGGCGAGTGATCGCCAAGCCTGAGATACTGTCGCAATTTCCTCGGCGCCTTGGCGGCCTTTTCCTGACCACAAATGCTGGAGTAATCCCCTCATGAAGCTTCGCACCGTCTTTCTGCTGCTCGTCCTTGGCGTCATTGCTGCTTTTTCAGCGCTCAACTGGAGCGCCTTCATCACTCCAACCACGCTCTCCCTGGGTCTGGCTGAAGTGCAGGCGCCACTCGGAGTCATCATGCTCGGCGTAGTGGGTTTTCTCACCGCGTTCTTCCTGGTCTTTGTCGTTTACGTGCAGGCTTCTGCACTCTTCGACTCCCGGCGTCATGCACAGGAACTGCAGGTCAACCGGGAACTGGCCGACAAGGCCGAGGCCTCACGCTTCACCGAGCTGCGCAGCTTCCTTGAGGCGGAGTTGCAGAAGCTGGCCGGCCGCGGCACCGGATCGACGGTTGCCAGCAATCCGGCCATCCTGGCCAGACTGGACCAGCTGGAAGAGAAGCTTCTGACCGCGGTGGAGCAGTCAGGCAACAGTCTCGCCGCCTGCATCGGTGAACTCGAAGACCGACTCGAAAGGAAGGAGGAGCAGCTTCCTTCACAGGGGCAAAGGAGCGCCTCCTGAGCAGTTCATCGCGCAACCCACGGGCCCCCGCCGGCTTCGGATAACCCACCCGGTCCGAGGACGCATTCGTCGAAAGGCGATACCATCGTGATCAAACGAGCAAACGATGGCGAAGAAAAACCCGCACCAGACGGGTTTTTCAGTCAAGTACCGGGGCTATCAGCGATCGCCGTAGGTGCGGCGGCCGCCGCCGTGAGTGGCTTTCGCGGACTCATGGTAGGGCGCGCGAGGCGGCGGGCCATCGCGTCGGGGAGCGGATGGCTTGCTGAAGCGGCTATCGGCTTGTCCGACCGGCTGGCCATAGCTGCGCTTCTCGCCGCCCTTCCAGGCTGGCTTGCCAGCCGGGCGGGGAGTGGCCGACGGCCGGCGAGTCGGCTCATGGCCGACCACGACCTCGACCGGTATCATCTGCTTGGTAAAGCGCTCGATCTTCCTCACGTTGAATTGCTCGGCGTGATGGACCAGCGAAATCGCCAGACCACTACGGCCGGCACGACCGGTGCGACCAATCCGGTGCACGTAGTCTTCGGCGGCCTTCGGCAGATCATAGTTGAAAACGTGCGTGATTGTGGGGACGTCTATACCACGGGCGGCGACGTCGGTAGCGACCAGGATTCTCACCTGACCGCGACGCATCGCCGCGAGGGTACGGTTACGGGCACCCTGATGCATATCGCCATGCAGCGCCGCAGCGTTGAGCCCAGCGACGTTCAGGCGATCGCTGACGGTGTCGGCATCGCGCTTGGTAGCGGTGAAAACCAGCGCCTGATCGATCGACGCATCACGCAGCAGGTGGTCGAGCAGGCGGTTCTTGTGCGCCAGATCGTCGACAAAATGCATCCGCTGCTCGATATGGTCGTGTCTGGCCGAAACCGCATCGACCTGGATCCGTAGTGCAGCGCGCGTCATGCGCTGAGCCAGTTCTCCGACGGTGCCGTCGAGCGTCGCCGAAAACAGCATTGTCTGGCGCGAGGCAGGCGTCGCCGCAACGATCCTTTCGATGTCTTCGATGAAACCCATGTCCAGCATGCGATCGGCTTCGTCAAGGACCAGCACCTGCAACTGCGAGAAATCGATCTTCCCCGAACCCATGTGATCAATCAGGCGACCTGGCGTGGCGACCAGGATTTCCGGATTGCGACCGAGGAGCTCCATCTGCTTCGGGTAAGGCATACCTCCCAGGATGGCCACTGCCCGCACCTGATTGAGCTGGCGGCCGTACTTCTCGGTTGCCGCTGTCACCTGCAGGGCAAGTTCGCGGGTGGGCGTCAGCACCAGCATTCTTGGCTGCGCCGCCTGAAAGCGGTGGCGATCATGACCGCGCCCCGGTGCTGGGCGACGCTCCTGGACCGCCGTCCGAGCGGCAGCAGGCAGGCGCTGCTCCGAGGCAAAGCGATGCAGCGCCGGCAGCATGAAGGCAGCGGTCTTGCCGGAGCCGGTCTGCGAGGAAACCAGTAGGTCGCGGCCGGTCAGGGCAGCGGGAATGGCTTGAGTCTGAACCGGCGTTGGTTCGCTGTAGCCGGAGTCGGTCAGTGCTTTGAGGATGGCCGGGTGAAGGCCGATTTCTGCAAAAGTCATGTTCTCTTTCGTGTCGATGTGCCGTGCGCAGGCACAAGGGCGTGGCGCACTGCTGAAGCAATAAAGGCAACGCCAACCAACGAAAAGCTGAGAGACAGACGCTGTTCGATCAACAGAAGTCAGCACCAATCAGCACAAAAGCTTTGTGCCAGAACGGCGCTGATTGAATCGACACCAGAAGGCAGGAGGGCTTGAGAGTTACGGCAAGGTTCGCGATGCTCGCTGCACGCCGCAGGGACCCTGCATTGTGCGGCGCGCATTATAGCACCTGGTCGCTTGCCGTCCAGCTTTCTTTACAGATTGGGTGACAGCGGCGGTGGCGTTGGTACCGCACCGCCGTCCATGCAGACGGAGGGGGCAATGCTACGCTCGGTTCGTGCGCGGTTGCTGGCTTGGGAGCGCCTCGTCAAGGCTTGTGGTGTGCCTTGCCTGCCAGAGCCCGGCGAAGCAGCCGAATTTCCGCCAAAGACGCACCATCAGGGTGCGCCACAGTCAGTCTGCGCACCGGTTTCTGGCATCAATTCATGCTGCCGACCTTCGCTTTCCTGACTTTTTGACGCGTCGATCATGTGGCATGTTTTATGCTTTGATTGGATAAACCTACACAGGCGGTGAGCATCATGAGCGCAGATTTCTACAACGAGATGTACGATCCGGCCGGGACGCTGCGGCCCCACTACAGCGCCTTTGCCGATTGGCTGGCAACCATGCCGGCCGAGCGTCTTGAGCGGAAGCGCGCGGAAGCCGATACAGCGTTTCACCGCGTCGGTATCACCTTCGCGGTCTACGGAGAGGAGGCTGGCACCGAGCGCCTGATCCCCTTCGACATCATCCCACGTATCATTCCCGCGGCGGAGTGGCAGGCCCTGCAGACTGGTCTGTGGCAAAGGGTGAAGGCGCTTAACGCCTTCCTCCACGATATCTATCATGAGCAGGCGATCCTCAGGACGGGTTGCATCCCGCCTGAGCAGGTGCTTAACAACACGCAGTTTCGCCACGAGATGATGGGCGTCGACGTGCCGTCCGGCATCTACGCACATATCGCTGGCGTCGACATCGTTCGCGCCGGTGCAGGTGAGTCCTACGTCCTGGAGGACAATCTGCGCGTGCCAAGTGGCGTCTCCTACATGATCGAAGACCGCAAGATGATGATGCGGCTCTTCCCCGAACTCTTCTCACGGCACATGATTGCCCCGGTGCAGCATTATCCGGACATGCTGCTTGAAAACCTGCGCACGGTGGCGCCGAAAGGAGTCACCAACCCGACGGTTGTACTGCTCACCCCTGGTGCCTACAACAGCGCTTACTTCGAACATACCTTCCTGGCGCAGCAAATGGGCGTCGAACTGGTCGAGGGACGAGATCTGTTCGTCAAGGACGAGACCGTGTTTATGCGCACGACGCAGGGACCACAACGGATCGATGTGATCTACCGCCGGCTTGATGACGATTTTCTCGACCCGCTGGTTTTCAACAAAGACTCGATGCTGGGTGTCCCGGGACTACTGTCCGCCTACCGTGCCGGCCACGTCACGCTGGCCAACGCGATTGGCACCGGTGTCGCCGATGACAAGTCGATCTATCCCTATGTGCCGGAGATGATCCGCTTCTACCTCGGTGAAGAGCCGAAGCTGAACAACGTGCCCACCTGGATGCTGCGCAAGCCGGACGATCTCAAGTACGTACTGGCACACCTCTCAGAACTGGTGGTCAAGGAAGTTCACGGGGCCGGCGGCTACGGAATGCTCGTCGGACCTGCGTCGACCAGGGCCGAGATAGAGAATTTTCGCGCCCGTATTGTCACTGCACCCGAAAAGTACATTGCGCAGCCAACTCTGGCGCTGTCCAACTGCCCGACCTTCGTCGAATCAGGCATTGCCCCGCGGCACCTTGACCTACGCCCCTTCGTTCTATCCGGTAAACGCGGAATCGGTATGGTGCCGGGCGGCCTGACACGGGTGGCGCTGCGTGAGGGTTCGCTGGTCGTAAACTCATCGCAGGGCGGGGGCACCAAGGATACCTGGGTGCTGGAAGATTGAGAGCCACGGAGAACCCGACATGTTAAGCCGCACTGCTGATCACCTGTACTGGATGGCGCGCTATACCGAGCGCGCAGAGAACCTGGCACGACTGCTCGATGTGTCCTACCAGATGTCCCTGGTGCCGCAATCCCTTGCTTCGCAGAACGAGAACTGGCGCGCGATACTCGCACTGAACAGTCTGGAGGACGCTTTTGCACGGGTCTACAGCGAAGTCAATGTCGAGAATGTCCTGCGCTTCATGGTTTCCGACGCGGCCAACCCATCGTCGATCTACAGTTGCCTGCGTGCCGCGCGCGAGAATGCGCACGCGGTGCGTGGCACTTTGACTGCCGAGATGTGGGAGTCCGTCAACGGCACCTGGATCGAACTGCGTCAGCAGAACTTCGAGCACATTCTCGCCCGCGGCGTCAGCGAGTTTTTCGACTGGGTAAAGCTGCGAGCGGCAGTGACGCGTGGCGTCACTTTCGGGACCATGCTCAAGGACGATGCCCTGCATTTCATCCGCCTCGGCGGATTACTCGAGCGTGGCGACAACACGGCCCGCATTCTCGACATGCAATATCACATCCTTCGCCAGAATGATGACGAGGGGGCGAGCGATTTCTATCGCTGGGGCGCACTTCTGCGCTCGCTGTCAGCGTTTCAGGTCTACCGCAAGGTGTATCGCGACGCGATCACCCCGGCCCGTGTCGCCGAGTTGCTGATCCTGCGCATGGATCTGCCAAGATCGCTGCATGCCTGCGCCGACGGCATCGTGCGCATGCTGCAGTTGATCGCCAACGGCGCTTCGGCAGAAACTGAACGGCAGGCTGGCGTCCTCCATGCCCGACTGCATTTCGCGCGCATCGACGACGTACTGGCTGGAGGGCTGCACGAGTACCTGACCGATTTTATGGATCGCATCTACGAACTCGGTGATGGCATCAGCCAGGACTTCCTGATTCCGGCCTGAGCCGGCGAGACAGGCTCCGCTGCGTGCCGCCAGGCCGTGGTCCTGCCAACCCTTCCAGGCCGCGGGACCTGGGCCGAGACAATCTGGTCGCGATGTCCTCGGATTGACCGCACGCCCGACCTGTGATGTAATTCTGCCTTCTGTCGGTCTGGTCGCACGGACAGCGCCTTGGTCGAACGACCTTCTGGTGCACCGCCGGCGTGAACCTCAATCGCACAGATGTCCCGCGCGTGACATCATGCCTGCTTGCGTCCCTGGACGCGGCGTAGCGAGGCGACTGGAACTTGGGCGATTAACTCAGTGGTAGAGTGCCACCTTCACACGGTGGAAGTCAGTGGTTCGAACCCACTATCGCCCACCATCCGACCTACTAGGCACTTCGAAGCGCCATCTGCCTCGACGCCCAGGACTCCCGACGTATTTCGGCATCTCCCGAACATCACAATGCAGAAACACCGCCTTGCGCGAAGATGCCCGACAGGCGCAAGCAAAAGAGAATGGCCCGCAGCAAGGGGCTGCGGTCATACCGACGCCGCCCGAAACAAGGGTAACATCCATCGGTGCGTCATCTTCCCGACAGGTCCGAGAAGGCGCTGCAAGACCCGGCAAAGCCGCCACCTTTCTGGTAAAATGGGCCCGTCGGCCAGTTTGACAAGACCTTCAAGGACATCCCAAGAGAGTAATTCGCGGTTCACCTCGCTACGACATCACCGAGATATGACCACTACGCCACACTCCTCTTTCATCATCGTCGGCCTAACCATCGCAGGCAGGAAGTTCCGCCCGAGCGACTGGGCCGAGAGACTATGTGGTGTGCTGTCGGCTTTTGGCGCCGAGAAGAGAATGCGCTATTCACCCTACGTCGGTCCGAGGAACTACAAGGGTGAAAAAGCAGTTTTCGTGGATGGTCGACTCTACGACGTGGAGCCGATGGCCTATCGGTTTGTGCTTCACTTCGCGCAAGACAACGACCTGCAACTGATCCAGGATGTTGCCCCGCCAGCCAGCCCGAGCAAGTCAGCCTAGCTGTTGCCTGACGGGTTCGTCAACGGATCCGTCTGAGCTGCGCCCCGAGTTGTCCGAGCTTCTCCTCGATCCGTTCGTAACCCCGGTCGAGATGGTAAATGCGCTCTATCAGCGTCTCCCCCTGCGCTACCAGGCCAGCGATGACCAGACTGGCTGAAGCGCGCAGATCTGTGGCCATGACCGTTGCGCCATCTAGACGATCAACGCCGGTAACCATGGCGTTGCTTGCATCGATCTTGATATCTGCCCCCAGTCGAATCAGCTCAACCGCGTGCATGAAACGGTTTTCGAAGATGGTTTCGCGAATCACGGCTGAGCCCTCGGCCACACAATTGACCGCCATAAACTGCGCCTGCATGTCGGTCGGAAAAGCCGGATAGGGCGAGGTGCGCACGCTGACGGCCTTGAGCCTGGATGGCGCCTTGAGCCTGATCGCCTCGCGCTCGGCGACGATGTCGCAGCCGGCGTCGAGCAGTTTGTCGACTACCGCGTCGAGATAGGCCGCCGACGTCCTGGTCAGACGAACATTGCCGGCGGTTGCTGCCGCAGCACAGAGGTACGTCCCGGTCTCGATACGGTCGGCCATGACCGCGTGGGATGCACCGTGCAGGCGCTGTACGCCGCGGATGCGAATCTTGTCGGTCCCTGCCCCGGAAACTTGCGCGCCCATCGAAACAAGACAATTGGCCAGATCGACCACTTCCGGCTCACGAGCGGCATTCTCGATGATCGTCTCGCCCTCGGCGAGTACAGCCGCCATCATCAGATTTTCGGTACCGGTCACGGTGACCATGTCGGTCACCATGCGGGCCCCCTTGAGTCCGCCAGCCCCCACCCTGGCATGGATGTAACCCTGCTCGACGTGAATCTCTGCACCCATCGCCTGCAGCCCTCTGAGATGCTGTTCGACCGGTCGTGCGCCGATTGCGCAGCCCCCTGGAAGTGACACCCGCGCTTCACCATGACGCGCGAGCAAAGGGCCCAGGACGAGGATCGAGGCGCGCATGGTCTTGACCAGGTCGTAGGGGGCAAGTGGGTTGTTGAGGCCCCGGCTGTTCAACACCACGCCGTCAGCGCCTTCGTGGGTAACCGCGACGCCCATCTGCTCGATCAGGCGCAGCATCGTCGACACATCCTTGAGCCGCGGCACGTTGCTCAGCTGCAGGGAGTCGGACGACAGCAGGCTGGCACAAAGGATTGGCAGGGCTGCGTTCTTGGCACCGGAAATGGCGATTTCGCCACAGAGCGGCGTGCCGCCCTGAATCAACAGCTTATCCACGCGCTGCACTCCACTCTTCAGGGGTTTGGGTTTTCATCGACAGGGCATGCAACTCGCCGCTATTGAAATGTTGGCGCAGGACTTCGTTTACCCGTTGCTGCCGTTGCACGCGATTCTTGCCGGCAAATTCGGCGCTGACAATCAGCGCCTCAAAGTGGTGGCCGTCGCCTGCTACCTGCAGGTGCTCGCAGGACAAGCCTGCAGCGATGATTTTCTCGACTTGTTCAGGCTGCATCATGATTCAGGACCTCAGTTTGTAACCACTCCGGAGCAGCGCCAGTGTTGCCGCCGATACCAGCACGAAGCTCATGGCGACGACTGCCAGACTGGTTTCCGGCGCCACGTCGGAAACACCGAAGAAGCCGAAACGAAAGCCGTCGATCATATAGAACACGGGATTGAAACGCGATACCTGCTGCCAGAATTCCGGTAGCGAATGAATCGAGTAAAAGACGCCGGAGAGCATGGTCAATGGCATGATCAGAAAGTTCTGAAAGCCCGCCAGTTGGTCGAACTTGTCGGCCCAGATGCCCGCCACCATTCCCAGCGCTCCCATAATGGCGCCACCGAGAACGATGAACGTCAGAACCCATAGTGGGGCCTGCAGGTCCGGTACGGCAAACCAGATGGTGCCCAGCACCACCCCCGTCCCGACCATCAGGCCGCGCAACATCGCTGCCATGACGTAGGCGAGAAAGAACTCGACGTAAGAGATCGGCGGCAGGAGCACAAAAACCACGCTACCCGTCACCTTCGACTGGATCAGACTTGAAGAGCTGTTGGCAAAGGCATTCTGCAGTGCCGACATCATCACCAGCCCGGGGATCAGAAACGCGGGGTAGGGAACACCGTGCACCTGCACATGCGCCTCCAGGACATGCGAAAAGATCATCAGGTAGAGCATTGCCGTCAGCACCGGCGCCGCGACGGTCTGAAAGCTCACCTTCCAGAAACGCAATACCTCCTTGTAGAGCAGCGTTCGGAAACCAAGCATCACACTGCGGCCTTGTTCGGGCTGACGGTACTCTGCATGACGCCGAGAAAAACGTCCTCAAGATCGGTCTGCGTCAGTCGCAAATCCTCTATGCTACAGCCCGCCTCGCGCAGCGTGCTCAGCAAGGGCTCGATCTCTCCGAGGTCAGCGAGTGGCAAGGTCCACCGCCCGCCACTTTCCGTTGCGCGGGCGCGCAGCGCCTCCGGCAGGGTGCCTGGCGACGCCAAGCGCAGATTCAGAGTCTGGCCGGCGAAGCGTGCCAACAGGTTGCTGGTCGAATCGAGGGCCACCACCCGTCCCTGCTTGAGCATTGCAATCCGCCCGCACAAGGCTTCGGCCTCCTCAAGATAGTGCGTGGTCAGGATCACCGTGTGCCCGTCACGATTGAGGCGCTGGACGAACTGCCACAAGCCCTGTCTCAATTCGACGTCGACCCCGGCAGTCGGCTCGTCGAGGACAATCACCGGCGGCTTGTGCACCAGGGCCTGGGCCACAAGCACCCGGCGCTTCATGCCGCCGGACAGGCGTCGCATGTTGGTGTCGGCCTTGGCCGTTAGATCCAGGTTGGCAAGAATCTCGTCGATCCAGTCTCCATTGTTGCGAATTCCAAAGTAGCCCGATTGTATGCGCAGGGTCTCACGCACCGAGAAGAATGGGTCAAAGACCAGTTCCTGCGGTACCACGCCAAGCAGACGGCGGGCAGCGCGGTAGTCGGTGACGACATCGTGACCCATCACGACGAGCTTGCCGGTATTCGGACGGGCGAGGCCTGCCAGGCATGAGATCAGAGTCGTCTTGCCGGCACCATTGGGTCCAAGCAGACCAAAGAACTCGCCCTCGCCGATCTGCAGTGAAACGCCGGCAAGCGCCGAGACGGAGCCAAAGCGCTTTTCGACGCGATCGATCGCAACGGCGACGCTCATGGGATGTACGCTGGCGTGCGAGGCTGCGGGCGCAGTCAGGCGATCGGGAGTAGTTCGCAAACGCCGTAAAGCGTCGCCAGGCTGATCAGGCTTGCCGGCGGGCTAACGATGCGCAAAGCCACGCCGCGCTCACCGGCGGTACGCAGCCAGGCCAGAATGACACTCAAGGCCGAAGAATCGATCTCGTGGACGGCCGCAAGATCGAGCAGTGTCAGCTCTTGCCGAGCGCCCGAAAGCAGAAAACTCCGCCCGGCCTCAAGCAGGGCACGGGCGTTGGCAATGACCATCGGCACCGTCACGCGCAGGCTGGCGTCCCCGTGTTCAATCATTTCTTGCCGGCTTCGAGCTGTCTGTTGCGATCGGCCAGCATCGCGATCAGGCCATCAATGCCCTTGTTGCTCACTTCCTGCCTGAAGGTGTCACGGTAATTGGTGACCAGGCTGACACCGCCAACGATCACGTCGTAAACCTTCCAGCTGTCACCCTGTTTCTCGAGTGTGTAATCGAGGTTGACCGGCTTGCTGCCCGGCTGGACCACCTCGGTCTTGACCACCACAGAGGTGTCGCCCCCATCCATCCGGCTCGGCTTGTAGACCACCGTCTGGTTCCGGTAGGAAGTCAGCGCATTGGAATAAGTCCGAACCAGCAGCGCCTTGAACTCCTCCGACAAGCGCTTCTTCTGTTCCGGCGTCGCCTTGTTCCAGTCGCGCCCTACGGCCAACGCCGTCATGCGCTGGAAATTGAAATACGGCAGCACCTTGGTTTCGACCAAGGCGATCGCTTTCTTGGTATTACCGTTCTGGATGTCCTTATCCTGGCGGACGACGGTCAACACATCCTCGGTGACCTGCCGGACCATGGCATCTGGCGCAAGCTCCTGCGCAACTGCGGGAGTCGACGCGATCAACAGACCAAACAACAGAGAAAATAGAGACTTCATGAACATTTCCTGGTGGCAAGCATTCCCTGACTGGCGCCGCGAAGCGCGTAAGCGCATCTACTTCGAGGACTCATCGTCAAGGAGCTCATGTGGCACTGCCCCGTCGAAAATCTCGCTGCGACGATGCTGCAGGTAGGCGTCCCGGATGTAGTTGTACCTGTCGAAGGCGGCCTCATCGACTACCTTGTCGGAGGGCAGGAGGCTGGCGCGCACATCAATATAGCGTATGCCGACCAGGGTGTTACGCAGCGATATGTCGTCGACGCGCCACACCGGGTCGAAATAGACGTCGACCATCCAGCCGAAGGTATCGCGCGTTGTCCGTGGCCCGATCAGCGGCCAGTAGAAGAAGGGACCATCAGCGACTCCCCACTTGCCGAGGGTTTGGCCAAAGTCCTCGGAATGCTTGGTCAAACCCATTTCGCCGGCGACGTCGAAGGCACCGCCAATGCCAACCGTGCTGTTGATCAACACCCGACCGACATCGGAGACAGCCTGCTGGCCCTTGCCCTGCAGAAGGTTGTTCACCGCGGTCCAGAGATCCCAGATATTGCCGAAAAAGTTGCCGATGACCACCTTCACTGGTAGCGGAGCGGCGGCATCATAGCCCCGCGCCACCGGCTTGACGACGACGTCGAGGCCTTCATTGACGGCGAACATCGCACGGTTGAAACCCTCGAAGGGGTCCTTCGGATTGTTTGCCGTCGTCGCACAACCGCTGGCAGCAAGCATCGCTGTGACGCAGGCCAAGTACGAGACACGAGTTGAAAAGTTTGCATTCACCGCTTGTCCTCCCTTTTATTTTTCGCTTGATCCTTCAGAGGCCTTGTTGAACATGAACTGACTGATCAGCTTTTCCAGTACCACCGCAGACTGCGTCTTGGCAATCGACTCGCCGGCCTTCAGCATCGCCTCGTCGCCGCCAGGGTCCAGCCCGACGTACTGCTCGCCGAGCAGACCCGAGGTAAGAATCAGGGCGAAGGTATCCTTCGGGAAGCGATAGCGGCCGTCGATGTTGAACGTCACCACCGCCTCATAGGTCTCCGGGTCGAAACGGATATCGCCCACCCGACCGACCACCACACCGGCGCTCTTTACCGGGGCGCGCACTTTCAGGCCGCCGATGTTAACAAAGTTGGCGGTTAGTGGGTAAGTCTCCGAAAAATTGGCAGTCGCCAGATTTCCGACCTTCAGCGCCAGGAACAGCAACGAAGCCACACCCAGGGCAACAAACACACCGACCCACAGGTCGAGCAACTTGCGACTCATCAAGCCTCCCGGAACATGAACGAGGTCAACACAAAGTCAAGCGCCAGGATCGCCAAAGCCGACTTGACGACGGTGCCCTTGATCGAGCTTGAAACGCCTTCCGCAGTAGGTACCGCATCGTAACCCTCGAAGACGGCAATCAGGGAAACGGCAATGCCGAAGACAAAACTCTTGACGATACCGCTCCAGATGTCGTACCTGAAGTCGACCGAGGCCTGCATCTGAGACCAGAACGCCCCTTCATCGACGCCGATGAAGACGACACCGATCAGGTAGCCACCAAACACGCCGGTGGCGGAAAACAGTGCCGCCAGCAAAGGCATCGAAATCACGCCCCCCCAGAAACGTGGCGCCACGACGCGGGCAATCGGATTCACCGCCATCATGTCCATCGCGGTCAGTTGTTCGGTGGCCTTCATCAGGCCGATTTCAGCCGTGATCGACGAACCCGCGCGCGAGGCGAAAAGCAGGGCAGCGACCACCGGCCCGAGTTCCCGCACCAGCGACAGCGCGACCAGAACGCCCAGCGCATCGGCAGATCCATAGCGCTGCAGTGTTTCGTAGCCCTGCATGCCCAGCACCATGCCGATGAACAGTCCGGAAACCATGATGATCAGCAGGGACTGGAAACCCGAAAAATAAACCTCCCGAATTGTCAGGTTAAAGCGCCGGAACGACTGCCCCGACCAGATCAGCAGCATCAGGAAAAAACGGGTGGCAAAACCCAGTCGCAGCAACGCCTCGTTGACCCGGTGGCCCAGACTGGCGACCGCCGCCACGATCGCCCCCGAATCCTGCCTATCGTCGGCCATGCGCGCCTTTCCCCAGCAGTTCCTGCGCGAGAGGAATAGCCGGATAGTGGAAAGGGACCGGGCCGTCAGCTTCGGCAAACACGAACTGATGGACAAAGGGATGCTTCGAAGCGCGGATTTCATCCGGCGTTCCGAGCGCGACGATCTTCCCGTCCGACATGAAATAAATGAAATCGACGATCAGCAGAGACTCCTGAATATCGTGAGTAACCATGATCGTCGTCGCGCCCAGCGCATCATTGAGCTTGCGAATCAGCTGACCAATGACGCCCAGCGAAATCGGATCGAGACCGGCAAAGGGTTCATCATACATGATCAACATCGGGTCGAGCGCGATCGCCCGCGCCAGAGCCACTCGTCGTGCCATGCCGCCCGAAAGCTCAGCCGGCATCAGTTGATGCGCACCGCGCAGGCCAACGGCATTGAGTTTCATGAGCACCATGTCGCGAATCAGTTCTTCCGTCAGATCAGTGTGCTCGCGCATCTGATAGGCGACGTTGTCAAACACCGAAATGTCAGTAAACAAGGCACCAAACTGGAACAGCATGCCCATGCGCCGGCGCAGCGCGTACAACTCGTCATTCGCCAACTGCGGCACCGACTGGCCATCGACCAGCACGTCGCCACGGCTCGGCCTGAGTTGCCCACCGATCAGCCGCAACAGGGTGGTCTTGCCGCAGCCGGAACCGCCCATGATTGCCACAACCTTTCCGCGCGGGATCTCCAGGCTGATGCCGTCGAGGATCGGTCGATCCTCGTAGGCAAAATCAAGCTCCTTGATTTCGACAAGATTACCGGCAGGCACGGCAGTATCCCAGGACAAAAGCGAGCGCGAATTATACCCGACCGACTCCCCGGTCGCTGTGAATTACTTGGCGTTAATATAATTGTGGAATAATGCCGGGAAGACCCTCTCCCGAGAGACGACAAGCTTTTCATGCTCACCCTGCCCGGACCCTCCCTGCCCGAAAAGCCGCTTCTGCTCATCGTTGACGACGACGCTCTGATCTGTGACAGCCTGAGTTTTTCGATGACGCCGCTATTCGAAGTGGTTACCAGCCATTCTCGCCCGCACTGCCTGCAACTGCTTCGACAATTGCGCAGAGCGCCGGAACTGGCGCTGGTTGACCTCGGATTGCCACCTGCGCCGCATCGCCCCGATGAGGGTTTTGCGCTGATTTCCGACCTGCTGAAAGTGGCGCCAGAGATTCGCATCGTTGTCCTTTCCGGCCAGAGCGATGACGGTAATGCGCGCCATGCCCGCACGCTCGGCGCCGCCGACTTTGTCGCCAAGCCCTGCGATCCCGGCGACCTGCAGCAGGTCCTCAAGGGCGCACTGGCCTTTCGTGCGCTGGACGAAAGGCACCGGGAAGGCGCTTCGCCCCTGATCGGCAACAGCCCGGCGATGCAGAAGCTCCGCGTGCAACTACGACAATATGCCGATTTGCCATTCCCGGTCCTGATCGAGGGCGAGTCAGGCAGCGGCAAGGAGATCATTGCCTCCGGTTGTCTGCATTACGAAACCCGACGCCGACTGCGGCCATTTCTGGCACTCAATTGTGCCGCGATATCGCCCAATCTGGTTGAAGCCACCTTGTTTGGCTATGGCAGGGGCGCGTTCACCGGCGCCATCACGACCAAAGCCGGCTACTTCGAAGATGCCGCTGACGGCACGCTTTTTCTCGACGAGATTGGCGAACTCGCCCTGGACCTGCAGGCGAAGCTGCTGCGAGTGCTGGAAAACGGCGAGTACCAGCGGGTAGGCGAAACCCAGAAGCGGGTCAGCCAGGCACGCATCATCGCCGCCACCAACCGCGACCTGCGCAAGGAGGTCAGGTCCGGCAACTTCCGCGCCGACCTCTATCACCGCCTGTCGGTCTGTTCGATTGCGGCCCCGTCCTTGCGCGAGATGGGCGACGACAGGCTGATCCTGCTCGACCACTTCCGGCGACACTATGCGGCACAGACGCAGCAGCAGCCGTTCCGGCTGTCCCCGGCAGCGGAAGCCCTTTTTCTCGGCTACGCTTTTCCCGGCAATGTTCGTGAGTTGCGCAACATCGTCATCCGCCTGACCACCAGGCACTCGGGCCAGCTGGTCGATAGCACAGCGCTCGAGGCAGAACTCGATCTGCCTGATGACCTGCCGGGCGTCTCATCCAATTCAGCCACAGCCGACGAAGAGGCAAGCGGCGAGGCGATCATCGCTGCGGCCACTCATCGCCTGCGGCAACGAGAACCCTTCAGCCTCGATCGGCTGCTCGACGCCACCGAACGTGGCTACATCGAGGCCGCACTGAAACTGGCGCATGGCAACGTCAGTCAGGCAGCACGCCTGCTCGGCATCCACCGGACGACGCTCTACAACCGCATGGAAGCCACGGCACGCGAGCCATGATGTATCTCGATCATTTCGGCCTGCAGCAAGCGCCATTCCGCATCACGCCGCACACCGAGTTCTTCTTTGCCGGTGCCAACCGCGGCGCCACGCTCGAAGCACTGATCTACGCGATCACCCACGATGAGGGCATCGTCAAGGTCAGCGGCGAGGTCGGAAGCGGCAAGACCATGCTCTGCCGCATGCTGCTCGAAAGGCTCCCGGACAACGTTGAAACGGTCTATCTGGCCAACCCCATGCTCTCGCGGGACGAGATCCTGTTGGCCATCGCCGCCGAACTGCGGCTGCCTCTGCCGGAAGAGCACGGGCATCTTCTGCTGCGCGCCTTGCAGGCACGTTTGCTCGAAATCTATGCTGCCGGCCGCCAGGTTGTCGCCCTGATCGACGAGGCGCACGCCATGCCCGCTGAGGCGCTGGAAGAGATCCGCCTGCTTTCGAACCTTGAATCGAGCCAGCACAAGCTGCTGCAGATCGTGCTATTCGGCCAGCCTGAACTCGACCAGCGTCTGGGTGAAAACGCCATGCGCCAGCTCAATGACCGCATCACGCACAATTTCAGGCTGGAGCCGCTGCACCGCCGGGACGTCGCGGTATACCTGATGTTCCGGCTGCGCGCGGCCGGCTACCGAGGGCCCGACCTGTTCAGCAGGCAGGCGATCGAGCTGATCAGCAAGGCCTCCGAAGGGCTTACCCGACGAATCAACATCCTCGCCGACAAGGCGCTGCTCGCCGCGTTCTCCGAAGGCGTGCACCAGGTCGACGGCAAGCAGGTTCGGGCGGCGATACGGGATGCGCAGTTCAGGCGAATCGATGGTCCCGCCGGAATCAGGTGGTGGATCGGAGCAGGCGCGGCCGTGACCCTCGCTACGATCGCCGTTCTGGCCTACCTTGCTGGCAGCTACAGCGCGGCCCGCCAGACCAGGCCGGAGTCGACCATCGACGCCGCGCAGACCACCACGGCGCCGGTGGTGACGGTGCCGCAGCCGCCAACGCCATCCGTCCCTGAGCCGTCAGCGCCGTCTGCAGCCTCCGGGCCTTCTGCGGCACCGAACAAGGTGTCTTCGCCGGAAGTGCCGACGCCCAGCGCGGCAGAACCCTTCAGCCTTGACGCGCGAATCGCCGCCACCGAACGGTGGTTGAAGCAGACTCCGGACAGCCACCATTTCATCCAGTTGCTCGTGACGGATGCTGCCAGCCACGAGCAAGTGACTGCTTTCATTGCCAATAACGCGGGAACGCTCGACTTGCGGCAGGTCCGGGTCTATCGTTCCAGTATTGGCGGCAGGATGCGATTGGGCGTCATCTACGGTGACTACCCTTCCCGCGACCAGGCGAACGCCGCGCTGGCGACGCTTGGCGAGATCAGCCCGTCGAGCAGGCCTTACGTGCGAGCAGTCGCCAGGCTGCGCTCGCCAGGGGCTGCCAAAGGAAGCTCGTAACACAATTAAAATCATGTACTTGTATCGACATCCTGGCGTGATATGATGACTTCTGCCTTTGACCGGATCGAGCCTGAGCGTGTCTCCGAGAACCCTTGACAGCATCCTCCTTGTGCTGCTGCTTGCCGGCTGCACACCGACCACCCTGAGCACCGGACCGTCTGCCGGACACCTGCAGGCAGACAATGTTGCCCGCCCGCAGGGGGCGATTCCCCAGCCCGTTCAACAGAGCGTCTCGCTACCCCGGCCGAGAACGGCCGCCAGGACCGAGACCTACAGCGTCGTTGTCAATAACGTCGAAGTTCACAATCTGCTGTTCGCACTGGCGCGGGACGCCAAACTCAACGTGGACATCCACCCCGGAATAACAGGCCTGGTGACCCTCAACGCCATTGACCAGACGCTGCCACAACTGCTTACCCGTATCGCCAAACAGGTGGACATGCGCTTCGAGATGGACGGCCCGAACCTCGTCGTGATGCCCGACTCACCCTATCTCAAGAACTACAAGGTCGATTACGTCAATATCGCCCGCGAGGTTACCGGCACCGTATCAACCAACACGCAAATCTCGACCAGCAGCCTGGGTACGAGCGGGGCCGGGGGTTCCGGCAGCGCAAATACGTCGCGGCTACAGATCGAGAACAAGTCAAACAACCGCTTCTGGGGATCTCTCGAAAAGAATCTGAAGGATCTGCTACACGAAACGGACAAGGTTTTCCCGGAAGGATCGACGGAAACGGTCACCGAGCAAAGCGCTTCACAAACCACGACCGGCACCGGTGCCCCAGCCCCGACGGGGACCCCTTCGCGCGCCAACCAGATGGTCCAGACGCTGGCCGGCAGCCCCAATCCTGCGACGCTGCAGAACACCGGTGCTACCGTCGTCAAGCGAATGACCTTCCGCGAAGCTGCGTCGGTCATTGCCAACCCCGAAGCCGGTGTAATCACCGTGAGGGCCACCTCACGACAACACGAAAAAGTCCAGGAGTTCCTGGATAGGGTGATGAGCAGCGCCCGGCGACAAGTGTTGATCGAAGCGACGATCGTCGAAGTCACACTATCCGACGGCTATCAGCAGGGAATCGAATGGAGTCGCCTGACGAGTGGTACCGACTACAGTGTGACCCGGCCAACATTAACGACGAACGTGCCCAACCCCGTCTCCCCTTACGTATTGAAGTACCGCGACATCAACCCGCTGAATCTGGTGGTAACACTGGAACTGCTGCGCTCCTTCGGTAGCGTCAAGGTGCTATCCAGCCCAAAGCTCGCCGTACTGAACAATCAGACGGCCACACTGAAGGTTTCCGAGGACTTCGTGTATTTCAACGTCTCCTCCAACACGACCACAACGGCCAACGTCGGCACAACGGTCGGCATTACGACCACCCCACAGTCGGTTTCCGTCGGCTTTTTCATGAGCTTGACCGCACAGATCAGCGATAGCGGCACGGTGACGCTCAACGTTCGCCCATCGATTTCGAGCATCTCGGAACTCAAGCGTGACCCTAACCCGATCATTCCAAACAACATTCCAAACTATGTACCGCAGATAAAAACTCGCGAAATTGAGTCATTGATGCGGATTGAGAGTGGCGACATCGCAGTCCTCGGCGGCCTCATGGTGGACACTGTCGACAACAAGGCAGGGCGATTCCCAGGCTTGGGCGACATTCCATTCCTCGGCGAAGTATTGAATACGCGGGCGAACTCGTCTGCAAAGACGGAACTTGTCGTTCTCCTGCGGCCGACAGTGATCAGGGATGGTTCGATCGAGGGCGACTTCAGCAGCTTCAGGGAGTCTCTGCCCGGCAAGGATTTCTTCCGGGCCGACCAGGTCTTCCAGCCTTTCTCGCTTCCCGAACGGCGTCCGGAGCCGCTGCAGTGAGCCTGCTGATGGATGCCCTGCGGCGGGCGGAGGAGGCCAAGCGGCTGGCCAACCCGAGCAGCCAGCCAGATCCCGTCACCTCGCCCGGCGACCTGACCCTGGCCCCGCTGGAAACCCCTCCGAGGCCACAAGGCCGGTCGCTGCCGCCGCTCGCCAAGCACCTCGATTCTGCCGACGCGGACCTGGCATCCGCAGCCACGACAGCGCCGCCTGGCCGGAGCGCGGCCAGGCCGGGAGCACCGCCAACAGATCCCGGCATGCGCGAAGCTGCCGAACGAACTGCGGCGAGAAATGTGTTTGCCGTCAAGCAGCCGCCCCGGTCGCGCACTGCGCTGTGGCTTTTCCTGGGACTGGGAGGCCTGTCGACGCTGGCGATCGGAGGCTACTTCTGGTGGCAGTTGCAGTCGCTCTCGAACGGCGCGCTGGTCGTGGCGCCGCCGCCGATGCTGCCAACAAGCCCGTCGCCTGCCCCGGCATTGGCTGCCAACGTGGCTGCCACGCGTGTGCCGACGACGCCAACCACGCCGCAGCCCCTTCCGACATCCCCGCCAGAGTCGCCGCAACTCCCGCCCCCGCCCAGGGCAGCGGCCCCCGTCTGGTCCCCTGCGCAGGCACGAAAGGAAACTCCCAGCACCCTGCCGCGGCAGGAGGCCGCCTTGTTCCGGGCGAGCAACAGCCGGGCTAGACCGGACCAGACGCTCAACCAGGCCTACGAAGCCTGGCAGGCAAACCGGCTGGACGACGCGCGTCGCGGCTACGAACAGGTTCTGCGCAGCGACCCCCTGGAATGCCGACGCGCTCCTCGGCCTGGCAGCGATCGCCGCTCGCCAGGGCAAGGCCGAGCGGGCGCAGGATCTGTACCTGCGGGTGCTCGAAGCCGACCCTGGCGACTCACTGCGCAGGCGGCGCTGATCAACCTGCGTAGCCAAAGCGACACGGGCCCGTCCGAAAGCCGCCTGAAGACCTTGCTCGCCAGCCAGCCGGACGCTTCTGCACTGCATTTCGCGCTGGGCAACCTGTACGCCCGGCAGGGTCGCTGGAGCGAGGCGCAGCAGGCCTATTTTCAGGCCTATGCCCTGGAGCCGGACAACGCCGATTACCTGTTCAACGTCGCCGTCAGCCTCGATCACCTGCGCCAGAACAAGCTGGCGGCGCAGTATTACCGGATGGCCTTGAGCGCAGCCGAGACTCGGCGCAGCGCCTTCGACCGAATGCCGCCGGGCAGCGCATTCTTGAACTGCAGCCGTGATGCAGTCAGCGTGCAGCGATCCGGCGACCTGAGTTGCCTGCCAAACCAATCATGAACGCTCCTGCCCTGCATCCCCATCTGCGACTGCTGGGTCAGATCCTGATCACCAAGGGCATCCTCAGCGAGGATCAGCTGCGCATCGCCCTGCTCGAGCAGATGAAGTCCAACCAGCCGATCGGCAAACTGCTGGTCTCGCTCGGCTTCGTCTCCGAGGCGACCCTGCGCGACGCCCTGTCGGAAAGTCTGGGCAAGCAGAGTGTCGATCTGTCGAATGCGATCATCGACCCGTCGGCGCTGAAGCTCGTGCCGCGCGATCTCGCCAAGCGCCACCACCTGCTGCCGCTCGACTACGATGCCGAACCACGTGCCTGACGGTGGCCATTGCCGACATCAACGACATCGTCGCCCTCGACCGAATCCGGGCGCTGGCCGGCGACGAGATCGAGATCGACACCCTGCTCGCCGGCGAGACCGAAATCGATCGCGCCATCGACCAGTGCTACGGCTACGAGCTGTCGATCGACGGCATCCTGCACGAAATCGAAACCGGCGAGATCGACTTCCGCGGCCTGCAATCGTCCTCCGACGAGTACAGCCAGCCGGTCGTCCGCCTGATCGACTCGATCCTGACCGATGCCGTCAAGCGCGACTCTTCCGACATCCACTTCGAGCCGGAAGCGAGCTTCCTGCGCATCCGCTACCGCATCGACGGCATGCTGCGGCAGATTCGCTCGCTGCACAAGACCTACTGGCCGGCGATGGCGGTGCGCATCAAGGTGCTCTGCGGCATGAACATCGCCGAAACCCGCGCGCCCCAGGACGGCCGCATCTCGCTCAACATGCGCGGCCGGCAGGTCGATTTCCGGGTTTCGGCGCAGCCGACGATTCACGGCGAGAACATCGTCCTGCGCATTCTCGACCGGCAGAAGGGATCGTGCCGCTCGAGGGACTGGGTCTTGCCGAGAAGCAGCTGACCAGCTCAAACTGATGATTGCCCGTCCGGAAGGCATCATTTTCGTCACCGGGCCGACCGGCAGCGGCAAGACGACGACGCTCTACTCGGTGCTCAACCACATCAACTCCGAGGGGTCAACATCATGACCCTCGAAGACCCGGTCGAGTACCCGATGACCCTGGTCCGCCAGACTTCCGCCGGCCGAATCGGTCAAGCTCGATTTCGCCAACGGCATCCGCTCGATGATGCGCCAGGACCCGGACATCATCCTGGTCGGCGAAGTGCGCGACGCCGAAACCGCCGAAATGGCGCTGCGCGCGGCGATGACCGGCCACCAGGTGTATTCGACGCTGCATACCAACTCGGCGATCGGCGCCATTCCGCGCCTGCTCGACATCGGCATCCTGCCCGACATCATGGCCGGCAACATCATCGGCATCATCGCCCAGCGGCTGGTGCGGCGCCTGTGCGTGCACTGCAAGGTGCCCTACCAGGCCGAAGCGCACGAGACGCGCCTGCTCGGCAACCTGGCCGAGGGACCGCGACCGGTCATCTACCGCCCCGGCGGCTGCGAGCGCTGCGAGTTCCAGGGCTATCGCGGGCCGCCTGGCGATCATGGAGTTGCTGCGCATCAACGGCGACATGGACGAGCTGATCGCCCGCCGCAGCACGGTCCGCGAAATGCGCCAGCTGGCCAGCCGCCAGGGCTTCACCACCCTCGCCGACGACGGCCTGCGCCGCGTTCTCGACGGATCGACCTCGCTCGAGGAAGTCGGCCGCGTCGTCGACCTGACCGACCGGATGTAACGCCGGTGCCGCTCTACACCTACAAGGCGGTCAGTCCCGAGGGACGCATGGTTTTCGGCCGGATCGACGCCATCAACCTGGTCGACCTCGAGATGCGCCTGCGGCGCATGGAACTCGACCTGGTCAGCGGCGAGCCGGTCAGCAACCGCAGCCTGCTGCGCAGTGGCGGCGTGCCGCGCCGGGAGATCATTCACTTCTGCTTCCATCTGCAGCAACTGGTGCGTGCCGGCGTGCCCATCCTCGAAGGCTTGACCGACCTGCGCGACAGCCTCGAGCACCCGCGCTTCCGCGAGGTGGTGGCCAGCCTGATCGAGTCGATCGAGGGCGGGCAGACGCTCTCGCAGGCCATGGAGAGTCACCGCCGCGTCTTCGACCAGGTCTTCGTCAGCCTGATCCGGGCCGGCGAAACGACCGGCCGCCTGCCGGAAGTCCTGCACAGCCTGAACGAATCACTGAAATGGGAGGACGAACTCGCCTCGCAAACGAAGAAGATGATCGCCTACCCGGCCTTCGTCGGCACGATCGTCTTGGCGCCACCTTTTTCCTGATGGTCTACATGGTGCCGCAGCTCAAGCTGTTCGTGAAGAACATGGGGCAGGTGCTGCCGATGCAGACGCAGATCCTGTTCTTCGTCTCCGACCTGATGGTCGCCTACTGGTACCTGCTGCTCCTGCTGCCGCTGCTGGCGTCTCGGCCTGCGGAATCCTGCTGCACAGCAATCCGCTGGCGCGTTTGCGCTTCGACGGCATCAAGCTGAGGCTGCCGGTGCTCGGCAGCATCCTGCGCAAGATCGTCCTCTCCCGCTTCGCCAACACCTTCGCCCTGCTCTACGCTTCCGGTATCCCGATTCTCGAGTCGATCCGCACGACGCAGGACGTCGTCGGCAACCTGGTCATTCGCCAGGGGCTGGAGCGCGTCGAACAGCTGATCGGCGAGGGACAGAACGTCACCGCGGCCTTTCACAGCACCGGCTTCTTTCCCGCCGCTGGTGATCCGCATGCTGCGCGTCGGCGAGAACACCGGCGCGCTCGATGCGGCGCTGCTCAACGTCAGTTACTTCTATACCCGTGACGTCCGGGAGTCGGTGCAGAAGATGCAGCAATTGATCGAACCGCTGCTCACCGTCGTCATGGGCGGCCTGCTCGGCTGGATCATGCTCTCGGTGCTCGGACCGGTGTACGACGTGATCAGCAAGATCAAGACCTGACGCGATGTCCTCCCACCGCCTCATCTACCTCAGCGCGCATCAGATGACGGCCTTCAGCTGGCAAGCCGGCGTGCTCACCGCCGAGGGCGTCTTCGAGGCCAGCGAAGGGGGCAAGCAGCGCTTTGCCGCCTATCTCGCGCAACACGCGAAGAGCATCTTCTCGATCCTCGCCAACGTCGCCGAAGAAGGCTTCCATATCGAGATGATCCCCTTCCTGCGGGGTGCCGATCGCCGGGCGATCATCACGCGCAAGCTCGGACAGATCTTCTTCAACGCCACCCTGACGACTTCGATCTCCCTCGGACACGAAAAATCGCAGCGCAAGGACGAGCGCATCATGCTCGCCGCGCTGACCAACAACGAGCTTTTCGCTCCCTGGCTCGCCGCCTTCGCACGCGCCGAAGTGGCCCTCGCCGGCATCTACTCGCTGCCCTTGCTCGGCCCGGCGCTGCTTGGCAAGCTCGGCATCGCCGACGAGCGCTGTCTGTTGCTGACCATTCAGGACCAGAGCATCCGCCAGAGCTACCTGGAAAAGGGCGAACTGCACTTCAGCCGCCTCACCCGCTGCAGAACAGCAGCATCGACGGCATCGCGCAGACCTTCGCCGGCGAAGCGCGCCGGCTGCAGCAGTACCTCGTCAGCCAGCGCCTGATCGGCCGCCAGCAAGCGATCATGGCTTACCTCCTCGCGCGCCGCCGATGCGCCTGGCGGCGATCGAGAGCAGTTGTGTCGACAGCGAAACCCTGTCTTTCACCCTTTTCGACCTCGACGCGTGCGCGCGGCGCTGCGGGCTCAAGACTTGCCGGCGGACACCCGCTGCGAGTCGGCTCTTTCTGCACCTGCTGGCGACCGATCCCGCCCGCGCAGTCAGTTCGCCAGCGAGCGTCAGCGCCACGACTACCGCCTCTGGCTGCTGCGCTCGGCCCTCCAGGGAACCGGCGCCGTGGTCATGAGCGGCTGCCTGCTATGGGCCGGCAGACAGCTCTACGAAGCGCACCAGATCAACCAGGAAGTGGCGCTCATCGGCGCTGAAACCCGGCTCGCGAACCGTCGTTACGAGGCCATCGCGAAGACCTTCCCAGCGATCCCGACCAGCCACGACAACCTGCGTCAGGTCATCAACCGCTACCTCGAGCTCGAAAAAGCCAGCACGTCGCCGGTCTCGCTGTGGCGTGCCATCAGTGCCGCGCTGCAGTCCGCGGCGGCGGTCGAGATCGACGGTATCGACTGGCAGGTGAGCGCCACGCCGGCGACCCGGCCCGCCGGCAACGGCGCAGCGCCGGGCAGCGAGCCGCCGCCGGTGAGCAGCGAAACCGCCCTCGTGCGCGGGACGCTGCGCCTCGGCCAGGACAGCAACCCGCGGCAGGTGCTTGCGGTCTTCAACCGATTGCTGGAAGCGCTGCGGCGCCAGCCGGGACTGCAGGTCGAAGTCCTTCAGCAACCTTTCGATGTCGAGTCCGGCAAGTCGCTCAAGGGGGGCGATGCGGCGCTCGACGGGCAGCAGCAACGCTCGTTCACGGTTGAGATCCGCAGGCTGATCGAATGATCCGACTGAGCGCGGCGGATTTTCGCAAGCTGCGGTCGAGCATCTTGACGGCCACCCTGATGATCGGCATCGGCGCCGCTGCCGTTCATGTCGCCCGCCTGACAACGGCCAACGCGCAACGGGCGAAACTTGCCGTCACGGCAGAGCGCAACGCGACCGACGGCAAGCTCAAGCAGGTCCGTGCCGAAGAAAGCGAGATCAAGCAGAAATCGATTCTGTTCAATACCCTGCACGAGCGTGGCATCATTGGCGAAGAGCAACGACTGGAATGGGTGGAGTTGCTCAAGGACATCCGCGTCCAGCGTCGACTGCTCGACCTGCGCTACGAACTCGCACCACAACGTCTGCTCGACAGCGGCCCGCCAGGCGATTTCGCTTTCTACGCGAGCACCATGAAACTGGAACTGAAACTGTTGCACGAAGAAGACCTGACACGCCTGCTGGGCGACCTGCAGCAGCAGGCGAAAGCGCTGATCCGGGTCAACCGGTGCCGCGTCGAACGTCTGCCGCCCAGTGTCGACGAGCGTGCCGGCGGGCACGCGAACCTCGTCGCCGCTTGTGAAATCGACTGGCTGACGGTCCGTGACGTGAGCCAGAAGGCCAGCCAGCCATGACCGACGACTCGCGCCGGCGACGCCTTGCCCTCGCCGCCGGCATCGGCCTGCTGATTCTGGCGCCATCGCCGGTAACGGCTGCAGCGGAAGCGCTCGATCGCCTCTTCTTCACCCCCGAGCGCCGCTCACAGCTCGACCGGCAACGGGAAATGAACCTGCTCGACAACCAACCGGCGCAGAGCGATCCGACGCTGACCATAGACGGCATCGTCAGTCGCAGCAGCGGCAAGCGAACGGCCTGGATCAACGGCCAGCCGCAGCATGAATCCGATCTCGGCAGCGGCCTGACCGTCACCAGCCGCCGCGGCGACCCCGGCCAGGTCCTGCTCGAGGCCAAAGATTCGCCGACCGCACGGGCGCGCGTCGGCGAGACGGTGAACCGGACCACCGGCGCGGCACAGGACCTGCTGCAAGGCGGTGAGCTGCGCATTCACCGCCGACCGCAGGGGGCGAGATAAGCCATGTCAGCGGATCGCCTGCGGTGAGCGGCAAACGCCCGGCAGGCTTCCCGCAGCGCCAGAGCGGCCTCGCCCTGCTCGCACTGCTGGCCGTGTTCACCCTCGGTGGGCTCTATTTTTTCCTCGCCCAACTCAATGCAATGCCTTTGCCGGCCGCGCGCCAGCAGAATGCCGCAGCGCTATTGGCGGAAGCCAGGCAGGCACTGATCGGCGATGCGATCGCACGGCTGCCCGTCGGCGATGCGGGATACCTGCGCTACCCCGACCTGGGAAGCACTGAGGGACAGTCTTCAGGGACCTTTCCCGGTGACGGGATCGGGCGCTCGGTGATCGGGAAGTTTCCCTGGAAGACCCTCGACACCCTGATCGCGCGTACGATGCAAGGAGAATGCCTGTGGTACGTCGTCTCGGGTTACCTCAAGCACGCTGCATGGAAGACCACATCATTCAACTGGGATAGCCAGGGCCAGATCGACATCATCGATGGCAGTGGCAGGGTCATCGCGGCCAATCTCGCGGCGCTGCTGGTTGCCCCCGGAGCAGCGCTGGAGGGTCAGCAGCGGGCACTGGCTGCCGCGACCTATACCGAGTGCGGAGGCAATTACGACGCCCGCAATTACCTGGACCCCTTCGATAGCGCGAACGCCGTCGGTGGTCAAGTGAACTACTTTGCCGGCAGCACCAACAGCCGGGTCGCTCCGGGCACCGGCAACAAGACCTTCGTGGTGGCCGCAAACGATCATTACAATGATCGCTTTACCTTCATCACGGTCAATGAGATTTTCGATCCCCTGCTGCGCCGCAGTGATTTTGCCGGAGCGATCGGCAGCCTGCTCGATGACCCCACCTTTCAGGAACACCTGCAAGCCATCGCCGTCGCCGGCAGCAAGGGCACGGATCATCTCGACTGTCATTGCAACCAGGTGAAGGTGACGATTGATGAGAACAATATTGAAACCAGGACCTGTGAAGAGGTGACGCAGAAGAACGTCGATGACGAGAAGGACGGCGCGAAGAAGTCAGCTCTGGCACAGGCCTACGCCTTTCAGCTGTTCTGCAGGAACTGGCAGGAAATGCTCTTCCTGAGCGAACTGTCCGCCCCGGCGCAGATCACCGTTGAGGGGCTTGCAGCGTTCGGCTTTGCCTGCAAACGCGTGCTGATCTTCGCCGGTCGCAAGGCCAACGGACAAGCGCGCAGCGCTGCCGAAAAGGCCGACAGGAACAGCTACCTGGAGGGCGACAACCGATCAGCATTTGGCGATCCGGCGGCCCGGGCTTTCAGTGGCAGCCCGGGCGCTTTTGACACTGCCCACCCCGCGACCGATCTGGTCAGATGTCTTCGTGAAGCGATCCTCTAGCCCGCATCCCTGGCAGCGGGGATTCACCCTCACCGAACTGGCGGTCGTGCTGGTCATCGTCGCTCTCCTGCTGGGCGGGCTGCTGCTGCCTTTGTCCGCCCAGATCGAGCTGCGCAACATCAATGACAACCGCAAAGCCATGGCCGAAATCCGCGAAGCGCTGCTGGGTTATGCGGTGGTTCACGGTCGCCTCCCCTGCGCCGCAAAACCTGATCTGGCAAGTCAGGCGACCGGCGCCGGAGTGGAAATGACGCAAGGCGCTGGCGGCCCCTGCGACCCGCGGGTCCTGGCCGGCGTGTTGCCGTGGGTGACGCTGGGAGTGAGCGAAAGCGACGCCTGGGGAAGGCGTTACAGCTATCGCGTGAGCAGCACCTTCGCGCGCAGCGTTCCGCCGCCGACCGACGCGGTCAGCGGCTGCGACCCGGTGCCACCGATCCCCGTGAATGCCGCCTTCCCCCTCTGTGCCAGGGGCGACATCAGCATCCGGTCAGCCAAAGCGGGCGTGCTGGTGGCCACTGAGGTCCCGGCGGTGATCATTTCCCACGGCAACAACGGCCATGGCGCCTATACCCCGGAGGGAAGCCGCCTGCCATCCGGCGCGGACGCCGATGAACTCGAGAATCAGATTCTGGTGGGCCCGGCCCCGGACTGGACAGATCATCCCGAGGAAAAGGCGTTTGTCAGACGATCGGCGCCGACCGCGACCTACGACGACGAAGTCGTCTGGATTCCGCCAGGTCTTCTCTTCAACCGCATGATCACTGCCGGCAAATTGCCCTGACCATGCCTTGCTTCTTCTCCCGTCTGCCGGCGCCTCGATGAGCACCGTGCACCCCTTCGTCGAGCGGCTGCGCAACGCCGGCATCGTCGAGAGCGACGGCGAAGAACTGCGCTGCAGAAGTCGCTGCTTTTCTTTGCCACCGGTCTGATCTGCCTGGCCTCGGTCGTCTGGCTGCTGATCTACTGGCAACTCGGACCGCGCTTTTCGTCCAACCTGCCCTTTGCCCTGCAACTGCTGCTGGTCGGCAATCTGCTGGTCTACCTGAAGACGCTCAACTTCAACTGTCTTCCGCCAGATCCAGCTGGCGCTGTTCCTGTTCACGCCCTTTCGTGGCGCAGTGGAGCATCGGCAGCTTCATCACCGCCAGCGGCATCAGCCTCTGGGCCTTGCTGGCACCGATCGGCGCGGTGCTGTTCATCGGCCCGCGCGAGTCGGGGGCCTGGTTCTTCGCCTATGTTTTTCTCACCCTGCTCTCCGGCGGCTTCGACTACTACCTCGCCGACTCGCTCGAGCCCGCGCACCCAAGGTGCCGCCGCAGACCTCGGCCTTCTTCTTCGCCCTCAACTTCGCCGCCGTATCGACCATCGTCTATCTGCTGCTGCGCTACTCGGATGCGGCAAAAGCACCAGGCGCAGCAACGTCTGCAGGAAGCTCACCGCTGCTGCAAAGCGAACAGGAGCGTTCCGAACGCCTGCTGCTCAACATCCTGCCGGCACCGATCGCCAGCGCCTGAAGAACAGCGCAGACGATCGCCGACGGCTTTGCCGAAGTTTCGGTGATGTTCGCCGACATCGTGAACTTCACCCGGGTTGCCGAAGGGCTGACGCCGCAGCAGGTGTTCGCCATGCTCAACAAGATCTTCTCCTGCTTCGACGAACTCGCCGAAAAGTATGGCCTCGAGAAGATCAAGACCATCGGCGACGCCTACATGGTCGCTGCCGGCCTGGACGACGCCTGCCGGCATCCGGCCGAGTCGCTGGCCGACATGGCGCTGGAAATGTGCGCCCTGCTGCAGCAGGATTTCAGCATCAACGAGATGCGCCTCGAACTGCGCATCGGCATCGGCACCGGACCGGTGGTGGCCGGGGTGGTGGGCAAGAAGAAGTTCATCTACGACCTCTGGGGCGACACCGTGAACATCGCCAGCCGGGTCACCAGCGAAGGCGTTCCCGGCCTCGTGCAGGTCGATGAGCGCACCTACCGTCGCCTGCCGACGGCTTCGACTTTCAGGAACCGCTGACGATTCATCTGAAAGGCAAGGGCAACATGGTCGTCCATCGCCTGATCGGCCGCCGGGCCGCCCGCGTCGCTCGCGCCTAGCGGCTGGCGCCGTCCGGCGGCCGCCGCCGCAACTCGAAGCAGACCCGGCCGGCAGCGTTGCTGCCAGGCGCAATTCGTAGCCGCAGCACTCCGCCTGACGCGCCGCGTGATAGAGGCCGATGCCGAGACCCGCTCTCGGAGGCCACCGGCGTTCGCAGCAGATCGCCGAGGACCTCGTCGCCGACGCGCTGCCGGTATCGCAGACGCGCAAGCACGAAGCGTCGGCGGCGATCGCGAGCTCGATCTGCGACGCCGCCTTGCGCCTGCGCCTTGAGCAGCGCGTTCTGCAACAGGTTGTCGGCGACGCTGTCGAACAGCGCCGTCGGCAGCAGCACATCGGGGTCGAGGTCCACGGCGGCGAAATGTGACCGGCGAAGTGGCGTAGCGCTGCTGCTGGACTCGCCACCACATCTCGGCCGGCAGCAGCCCGCCGGTCTCGCTTTGCGGCTTCTGCAGCTTGGCCAGCGTCTGCTGCAGGCGTTGGGTGATCTGCGGCAACTGGCGCTGCAGCAGCAGGTCGAGCCGCTCGCCGTCCTTGCCGTTCATCGTCTGCGCCAGATAACACAGGTTGTTCAGCGATTGCAGCAGGTTCTTCACGTCATGCGTCAGGCGAGCGCCGGTTTCGTGGATCGCCCGCAGATAGCTCACCTGCTGCAACTCGCGAGCGCGCAGCTTGGCGATGTAGTGTTCGTTGGCGAGTTGCGCCAGCAGATGGAAATGCCAGACCAGCGCCGGGCTCAGCTTGTGGCGGGTGTGCAGGGTGAGCAGCAGGGGTTGCCCGGAAAATCATGCCGATGAAAACGCGACTCGCTGCCAAAGGTGCCGCTGGCGCGTGCCGGCAACCCAGCTGCCGCCTTCGACCCAGGGCAGATCGAGCATTTCCGCGAGGGCCTGCGACAGGAACTTTCCGGCATCACTTTCGCTGCCGCCAGCGTCGTCAGGCGATGCAGCCATTGCTCGAACGGCAGGCCGATGGTCAGCAGATAGCGCGAGAAGAAGACGTCGATGCCGGTGTAGCCGGGGCGCGTGTTCCACGTCCAGCCAATCAGCAGCAGCAGCACGGCAATCGAGATCAGCGCGTTGAGTACGGCTTCGAAGTACCCGACTGGCGCAGCAGCATGAAAGCCAGGCTGCCGAGGACCAGGACGGCAATCAGCAGAAAGATGAACAGGCTGTAGAACAGATCGACCATCGCGCCGCCGGGCCGTCGCTTTCGTGCGAGAGCGGCAGCAGCAGCATCACCAGCAGGAACGAGGGCATTCCCCAGGCGAATTCGCGATCCAGCGACCGGGCCGCAGAGCGGCATCGGGTACCACCTGGGGCACCAGCCAGAACAGCAGCGCCGCCAGCAGGTAGGCAAAGGCGATCAGGTAGAAGATCCGCGTCGGCCGATGATCGATGAACATCACCCGCCCGCCGACCAGGGCGGCCAGCATCACCACCCAGACGATCAGCAACCACCAGCCGTACCAGGCGACACCGCAGCCGAGCAGCAGGGCAATCACCGCCAGCCCGCTGAATCGACTTTCGTTCGGCGTAAATGAAGGGTTGCCAGAGAATGAACAGACCGACATTGACCAGCCAGCAGAGCAGACCGATCGTCGTACCGGCACCCGGCCACCAGCGCCAGGTGCAGAACGAGCAGAAGGAGATCAACAGCCAGCGCTGGCGCTCGCGCAGGGCGCGCCCAGGCGCTGGAGCACGCTCACGCCCCGCTCCGGCCGCCCCGAGCCGGCAGCGGCCGGCACCCAAGCGCGCCGCGCCGCTCTCCGACAGGCCCGCCAGCCGCTGAAGGGGCAGCGGTCCGTCTCCGGGTCAGGCGCGCTCGTGTCGAAAAATCGACAGTGTCCCTCGCAGCGGCAAACGGATCACCGGAATTGGCGGAATTTCCTGGCACGAAACATGCTTATGCCCATATCATTGTCGACACGGACTGGAGGACGGAATGAACCAGCTCAAGAAGCAACAGTCAGGCTTTACCCTGGTCGAGATCGCCATTGTACTCGTCATCATCGGCCTGCTGCTTGGCGGGGTGCTGAAGGGACAGGAACTGATCAACAGCGCCAAGGTGAAGAACATGATCGGTGATTTCCGCACCGTTTCGAGCCTGGTCTATGGTTACCAGGATCGCTTCAAGGCCTTCCCCGGCGACCAGAATCAGAACCAGCTGGATGATGCTTTTGGTGCGGCGTGGCAGCGGCCTGCGACCCTGCCGCTGCCGGCTTGTGCGCGCAGAACAACGGCCGCATCGACGGCGCCTGGAATGCCGGCAACGCTGACGGCACCGGTGTCGCCACGGACGAAAGCGTCGGTCTTCTGGCAGCACGTCCGGCTCGCCAACCTGGCGACCGGCCCCACTGCCCTGACCGATACCGACTACCGGCCGCGCAATGCCGATGGCGGTTTCATCGGCATCGAGATGTCTGGAACGGAGCGCCCTTCATCGCGGCGATGCGGGGCTCGTTCTTTGTCTGCTCGGCCGGCATTCTCGGCCGCTACGTGAAGCAGATCGACACCACGATGGACGACGGCAACACCGCCGGCGGTTCACTGCAGGCGGTAGCGAGCGGGTGCCGCCCGTGGAGCTGCTGCGGTGGCGACAACCGCCATTGTGGACGGCACGCAGTACACGGTCTGCGCCTTCTTACTGAGCCGGTCTTCGCTGCCCCCTCACGGTCGACCGCAAAGCGCTCGCTCGCCCTGCCGGCGGGCCCGGATATTTCGACCATCGTCGCTTCAGCGCCGTGCCAGGGACCCGCGGCGCAGCAGCGCCTTTGATCGGCTTTTCATGGGGCTATGGACTGCGAGAGCACGTGGGGCTTCTGCTATACTCGCCGCATGATCACCGTTGCCTCCTCATGAGCAAAATACAGCCCTCAGCGAAAGCGCTCGACCTTGCCCGCCAGGTGCTGCGCATCGAAGCCGATGCCGTACTGGCACTGGCCGCGCGTATCGACGGCGACTTCCTGCAAGCGCTGGTGCTGATTCTCAATTGCCGGGGCCGCGTGATCGTCAGTGGCATGGGCAAGTCCGGCCATGTCGGCGCAAGATCGCTTCGACGCTGGCCAGCACCGGCACCCCCGCCTATTTCGTTCATCCGGCCGAGGCCAGCCATGGCGACCTCGGGATGATCACCCGCGACGATGTGCTGATTGCGCTTTCCAATTCGGGCGAGAGTGCCGAGTTGCTGACCATCGTGCCGATCATCAAGCGCCAGGGCGCCAAGCTGATCAGCATGACCGGCAATCCGCAGTCGTCGCTGGCCATCGAGTCCGACGTGCACCTCGACGCCGCGGTGGCGCAGGAAGCGTGCCCGCTCAATCTGGCGCCGACCGCCAGTACCACCGCCGCGCTGGCACTCGGTGACGCGCTGGCGGTCGCCCTGCTCGATTCGCGCGGCTTTGGCCCCGAAGATTTTGCCCGTTCCCACCCTGGCGGTTCGCTCGGCCGTCGCCTGCTGACCCATGTTCGCGACGTGATGCGAGTCGGACCGGCGATTCCGCAGTCTTCGCCGCCACCAGCCTGCCGACGCCATCCTCGAGATGTCGCGCGGAGGCATCGGCATGACCGCCGTGGTGACCCCGAGCGTCGGGTGATCGGGTATCGTCACCGACGGCGACCTGCGGCGGGCCTTCGCCCGCAACCTCGACCTGCGGACGCTGTCGGTCAGCGACATCATGGGGCGACAGCCGCGCTCGATCGGCCCCGACCGGCTCGCCGTCGAAGCGGTCGAGATGATGGAGCAGCACAAGATCAACCAGTTGCCGGTGGTCGACGACGCCGGCATTCTGGTCGGCGCGCTCAACATGCACGACCTCTTCCAGGCCAAGGTGATCTGATGTCAGACGTTCTCGAAAAAGATCACGCGAGCGCGCGCACGCCGGATCAGGCTGATGGCATTTGACGTCGACGGGGTGCTCACCGATGGCTCGCTTTACTACACCGATCAGGGGATCGAGATCAAGGCCTTCAATACCCTTGATGGCCAGGGTCTGAAGATGCTTCAGCAGGCCGGAATCACGGTTGCCATCATCACCGGCAGAAAATCCCGCTCCGTCGAATTGCGAGCGCAGAACCTGGGTATCCGCCATCTCTTTCAGGCGGTCGACAACAAACTCGAGGTAATGAATTCGCTGCTCGCCGAGCTCAATCTTGAACCCGATGATGCAGGTTACATGGGCGACGACGTGCCCGATCTGCCGCTGATGACGGCCTGCGGCTTTTCGGCGACACCGCAAGCGACAGCCATTCGCTGGCACAGCGCCACGCTTTGCTCACCAGCAGACGCTGCGGCGGCCGCGGAGCGGTACGCGAAGCCTGCGAGTTCATTCTTGAGGCCCAAGGCAAGCTCGCCGGGACACTTGCCCCGTACCTGACGATGGCCGGGCGATGAAGAAGTGGAGTAGCGCGCTGCTGCCGCTGAGCATTCTGCTGGTTCTGGTGGCCCTGACGGCCTGGCTGCGCTACGCGACCGAGTTCCCCGGAACCGACAGAGAGATGGCAAGAATCGTCATGATCCGGACATCATCATCAGCGATACCCGGGGACAGCAAGCTCGATGCATCGGGAAGCTGCTCTACACGCTGACTGCGGCGGAGATTCGTCACTACCCCGACGACGATACACCGAGCTGCTCAAGCCGAAGCTGGTCTACCTGCATCCAACGCGGCCACCGGTCACCATCAGTTCAGGATCATGGACGGCAACTCGCAAAGGCGAGCGGGTCGATCTCGGGGCAGGTCGAGATACACGCGTGCCGCGCCGGCAGGACGAGCAACTCTCGCCGAGATGTCCGAGCTGACCGTGCTGACCGATGAAGAAAAGGCTTTCACCAAGAGCCAGGTGCTGATCACCCAGGGCAAGTCCTGGGTACAGGGTGTCGGCATGCAGGTCGACAACAGGTTCCAGACCTACGTCCTGGAATCCAAGGTTACCGGACAAATCGAGAGCCATTTCGCCAGGAAGCAACCCAAGACATGAAGAAGACCTTTTGCCGCGCCGGCATGGCCTCTGCTGCTCGCCCTGTCGATGCCGGCGCAAGCCGAGCGGCGGATCGCGACAAGCCGATCAATCTCGAAGGGACCGCCTGAGCATCGATGACCTCAAGAAAGTTCAGATTCTCGAGGGTAACGCAGTGCTGATCCAGGGCACGATGGAACTTCGCACCAGTCGCCTGGTGGTTACGCAGGATGCCGATGGCTTCCAGACGGCGGTCGCCACTGGCGGTGCGAACGGCCTGGCACGTTTCAGGCAGAAGCGGGAAGGCGTCGACGAATACATGGAAGGCGAGGCCGAGCGCATCGAGCACGATGCGCGCAGCGAAACACCCAGTTCTTCAATCGCGCCTGGGTCCGCAACGGCCTTGACGAGGTCAAGGGACAGTACATTTCCTATGATGCATTGAACGAGAAGTTCCTGGTCACCACGGGGACTGGGAACGAGCAAGAGCGCCACGGGCGCAACCCAGGCGCGCGTGCGCGCGATCATCCAGCCAAAGTCCAGGAACGACGATACCGCTGACAAGAACGGGGAGCTCCTGACCCTCAAGCCGGCGGCGAAGATCACGCCCGCGAGTCGACTGAAACCGACCTTACTGGCGCGCGCCATGCGCGCTGCTGTCGCGGTGGCTTCACCGGCAGACGCCCTTGAGCCTGCGCCGAATTGATTGGCACTATCCTCGGCTACCCACTCCCCGGTGGCAGCAGCCTCGTTCGGCTTGCTGGACGATGCCGCAGGGCAGCAACCGCTCCCCCCGTTGGCAGCCAGAACAAGGGACAAATCGTCGTAAAACCATAGCGTTAGTTACTTTGGTGCGATGCAGCAAAAAACGCTTGACAAGACCTGCCGTAAGGCTTATAATGCAGCCATGGTGCAGTGCAACAAAAGATCTGGCCGCCGAAAGGTGCGCCGGTCGGTGAGTTAAACATTGCACATGTTGTGTTGTGCCCATATTTTTCTTGAGGAGATTGACCATGTTCAATACCCCCGAACAATTCGCCGCCGCCAACAAGGCTTCCGTTGATGCGATGCTGACCCTCGCCAACACCGCTCTGGCCAGCGCCGAGCGCATCGCTGCGCTCAACCTGAATACTGCCCGCTCGATGCTGGAAGACGGTGTTGCCAACGCCAAGGCGATGCTCGGTGCCAAGGACCCGCAAGAGTTCTTCGCCGTACAGGCTTCCCTTGCCCAGCCTGGCTCGAAAAGGCCGTGGCCTACACCCGCAGCGTCTATGAAATCTCGGCCCAGTCGAAGGAAGAGATCTCCAAGCTGCTCGAAGCACAGTTCAACGACTTCCAGAAGCAGGTTCTCTCCCTGCTCGAAAAGGCCACCAAGAACGCGCCAGCCGGTTCCGACGTGGCGGTTTCCGCCGTCAAGTCGGCAATCGCCGCCGCCACCTCCGCCTTCGACAGCATGAACAAGGCTGCCAAGCAGGTTGCCGACATCGCCGAAGCCAACGTGGCAGCCGCCACCAACGCCACCGTCAAGGCCGTTGGTGCGACGGCGGCAACAGCCAAGAAGTAGGCTTGCTTCAAGCGACGGGGCGCGCTTCAACGGACTGAAACAGACGCGGCTGAAGAGCCCCCGAGACGGTTCGGGGGCCTCTTTGTTCCCTGCTCTGTAGCCCGCGTCAAGTACAACCTGAAGTCTGTACGCCCCACCAGAGCCGCACGAGCGTCTGCCCCAATAGCACTTACGGTTCTTCACGCATTCGAGAACGTCTTGCCACTGCCATTCACGGAGGTACCATGAACACCATCGATCTCGAACAACTCGCCCAGAGCCAGAAGCCAACGCTCAAGTCATGATGACCCTGGTCCGCACCGCTTTCCACGGTCTCGAACAGTTATCCGCCCTCAACCTCGCCGCCAGCCGCGAATTGTTCAACACCAGTGCCAACGGCGCGCAACAACTGCTGGGCGTCAAGGATCCGAAAGAGCTGGGAAGCGTTGCCGGGGCGATGGCCCGACCCAACGTCGACAAAGCTTATGGAATATTCCCGCAGCCTCTACGATCTGTCAGCCAACATGCAGCGCGAAATTACCTCGGTGATGGAAGAGCAGTACAGCAACATGCGGCACAACGCTGCTGGCCTGATCGACAAAACGGGCATTGCTTCCCCGATCGCCGGTGATGTGTTCGGCTCGGCAATGAAGCAGATGATGAACGCTTCGACCACGGCCTTCGAGAACATTTCGCAGATGGCCAAGCAGATGACGGACATCGTCGACACCAATGTCAAGGCTGCTTCCAACGCCACCGCGCAGGCTGCTGCCGCGCTGACCCGAAGAAGTGATCCGCGCGACTGACGCCTGATCTGCCCTCCAGGAAACCCCGGCCACAGCCGGGGTTTGCGCGTCTACTCAGGCGGTTCACGGCCGCCATTGCCAGTCGATTGCGCGCCGCTCGACCTCCTCGCGTATCGCCGCCATCGCCTGATCGACAAGTGCCGGCTCACCTTCGACCCCGAGTTCAAGGTGGCGCCGCTGTCCTTCGTCGGACATCGACGGCAGGCTGAACAGCCGCAGACTCGGAAAATCGGCGACGATTCGTTCCATCAGATCAAGCAGCGCACTCTCGTAGCAATTCGCGCCGGTCAGCAGGAAGGCCTTTTCCACCATGGCCCGCGGTGGAACAGGTGGGCGTAGAAGGTGTCGAGTGCCCATTCGGCCATCGGGTGCGCCATTTGCGGAAAGCCCGGCAGGAAGTGATGATCGCCACGCGAAAACCGGGAATGCGGTTGAAGGGATTGGGGATGATGTCCACGCCACGCGGAAAGGTGCCGAGCAGCAGGCGAACATCGGTGATCTCGGCACCAAAGCGGGCGCGGATCTCACGTTCGGCATCCGGATGCAGGACCAGGTCGACGCCAAGAGCTACCGCCGCCGCCTGTCGCGTGTGGTCGTCGGGTGTGTTGCCGATGCCACCGAAGCTGAAAACGATGTCCCCGGCAGCCAGACTTCGGCGCAGCGTTGCCGCAATACGCGACCGTTCGTCGCCGAGGTACTCGACCCACGCCAAGCGCACTGGACCAGCGGCTACTTTCGCAAAATGCCGGTCGAGCAGATCTCGGCCGATGATGATCGCTCCGAAACTCATATGGCTTCCTTTACTGTTGGCAGCTCGCCAATCACCGTCACCACCGCCCCCTGCCGCAAGCCACGCAGCGCTTCCAGGCAATAATGGACATAGGCCAGTGCGGCCAGGCTCGGCGTTAGCAGCCCAAGAACCGGAACATGTGTCAGCAGCGCCAGGGTGACGCCGAGCAGCAGCAAAGACTGTGCCGGTCGACGCGTCAGAGCGTTTCCCGACAGGATCTCGTCACCGATGATGATCGCCCCGAAACCGCCCCGCTCATGCTCGACACCTGCATCGGCGTCCGCAGCTCCTGTGCGAACCAGTGGACTCGCGACAGTTCTTCGAGCAATCAGCGACACTCTGCTTGGCCAGCATACTGGCGCGTCGGTCGCAGCTTGTCCATCATAGTGTTCTGGACAGCTTCCGCAAGGCTCAACGCGCCGCGCTGAACAGCTGCCAGATTGGCGAAGCGCTGGGGCGCGAAAGGGCGTGGAGCGTTCCACCGTCATGAGCGAGCGCACGCGAAAGAACGCCATTGAGGTTCGGCATCGCCTGGCGCGAACCGGGACCGTGATCCCTGCCGGCCGTGATGGGCACGGCGCCGCTTGCGCGTTCGCGTGACACCTTCACACCGCCAGGTTGTCCTCTGGCCGGTGGTTGCCGTGCCCGTACCAGTCCCGACTCACCAGGGCACGTGCGCACGTGCCGGCGATGTCCTGGAAGATGTCTCCATGGCTCCTAAGAAACAGAACGAGTTCAGATTGTTTTCATGCTGGCGCGGGCGTCGGATTGATGTCGAAGCCCAGGGCGGCGGCGCGACGCTTGAGGGTGGCGATGCTCCGCTGGCGCTGCTGTTCTTCGTAGCGCTGCTGTCCCCGGTCGACGAAGTCTTCACCGCGGGTCAGCATGAAATACACCATGCGTGCGAGCTTGTGCGCCGCGGCGGTGTTGGCGCGGGGCTTGTCCATGCGGCTGCACAGGCGGCGATAGAATGCGCCGAGCGCGGAGTCGCTGTGTGACAGGCTCATCGCCGCCATTTTCAGCGCCTGGCGTACCCGGTTGGCCGAGTGCTTGGTTTTGGCGCAGAGGACCTTGCCACCGCTGATCTTGGTACCAGGGCACAGTCCAAGCCACGAGCAGAAGTGCTTGACGGTGGCGAAGCGACTGAGGTCGGGACCTAGCTCAGAGAGGATCTTCATGACCGCAGTCAAGCCCAGCCCATTGATGCGCGTGAGATCCACGCCAGCCCAGTTGGCGAGTATCTGGCGGGCGTCGAATTGCTCGCGCAGCTTGCTGCCCGTGCGAGGGGCCTTCCCAAGATCGACGTTGCACTGACCGAGAGCGCGCAGCAGTGCCTGCAGCTTCGAGTCACACTCGGTCAGGTGCCGGGCGATGTCGTCGTACATGGCCAGCGCCTGGCAGAGCACGAACAGGTGCTCGTCACGCCAGTTGCCGGTCAGCGCCTTGGCAATCTCCTCAGCGCTGGCCTTGACGCGGCGGTTGCGGTGCTTGGCCAGCGCCTTGGGATCGCGTTCGCCAGCCACGATGGCGCGGATGATCGCCTGGCCGGTCGTACCCATGACGTCGGTGAGCACCTCGGTGAGTTGGATGTTCATCTGCACGAGCGACTTCTGCATACGCTGAACCCAACTGGCCTGCTCGGCGAGTAGGATTTCGCGCTGGCGGGCCACCGCGCGCACGACGCACACATCGCCTTCAGGGCGCCAGGCCGCGCGCAGGAACCCCAGGCTCATCAGCTTTTGCAGCCACTGGCAATCCTGTATGTCGCTTTTACGCCCAGGAACGTACTTCATCTGCCGAGCGTCCACCAGCCAGACCTTCAGACCGCGCTGTTCGAGCACCTCAAACACCGGGATCCAGTACACGCCGGTGGACTCAAGTGCCACCGTGTCTACACCACTCGCGACCAACCAGTCGGCCATGGCGTTCAGGTCGTCGGTCATTGGGCCAAACTCGCGTACCGGGTCTTCCGTCGCGTCTCGGGGTACGGCCACCCAGTGGCTTGAAGCCCCGACGTCAATCCCCGCCGCGTGGGGAAACACTACCTCTTCATCTCGCCTGCGCATGGCCATGATGTGCTCCACGATGGTTAATGAATGGCAGCACCAGGGGAAACGTCGAAATTCGACTCGATCTCCTAAACGGGATGCCCATCGCTGCGCTCGCCACTGTCGCCGACGATTCCCAGACCATGCTCACAAACGGGCTCGCTTGAGCTCACACCAATGGTAGGTCGGTCATATCGCTGCTGCCGCTAACCATGTGGGGCAACTACCATGGAGCGCAAGTGGGCAACACAAACCCTGTTTCTTCGCGAACGCCTGGCCCGCGGGCGGGGTTGGGAGGCTCACAAGGCGGACGTCGTGCCCGTGCGCCATGCGGCACAGTGCGGGCAGACAACTTCCTTCCCTTCGCCCCAGCGCATATGGCGGGACAGGGCAAAAACGTCATCGTCACCCATGGCCAGGAGCCGAAGCGCGGACAGGGTGCGGGTTTCGGCTTTCAGCCAGAAATGCAACCATCGCACTGGCTCATGAGGGTGAATCATGAGGATCAGTGCAGGGCACTGTACGCTCGCAGAGTGAGCCTGTCAGAAGACCCGCGATCTGACTGCCGCAGCGGCGAAAGCGCGGGCTTCTGGCAAGCGGGTCCGATTCCGCACGGTCATGCGTCAGGGCTGGGAAAATCTCCAGGGCAATCGCATGAATGCCATCGTCGTGAACCCTCCGAAATAATCTTTTACGCTCAACGAGTTACAAAGGGGCTGTTCACAGCCCCTTGATTTGTGTAGTTTTCTGTCTTTTTGGGGTTTTCCATGAGGGCAGAAAGCAAGTTCCGGTTGGTCGACGTCTGGGTGGGCGTGCGCGATCCGAGGCAGAGTACGAAGGTCGAGCACGACCTGATCGAGTTGCTGGTGGTTGCAGTCAGTGCGGTCCTGTCAGGGGCCGACACCTTTGTCGAAATCGAGGCTTGGGCGAAAGAGAAGCTGGAGTGGTTGCGGGAGTATCTGAAACTCGAACAGGGCATCCCCTCGCACGACACCTTTGGCCGGGTCTTTGCGGCGATTGATCCCGACGAATTCGGGGCGGCCTTCGTGCGCTGGGTGGGCCAGGTGTTGCCCGTGCTGGCAAACGGCGACGTGGTGGCCATCGACGGCAAGACCAGTCGTCGGTCGGGAAAGGTGGGCGCCACACCCCTTCACCTGGTCAGCGCCTTTGCGGCCCAAGCGGGTGTGGTGCTGGGGCAGCGCGCGACCGCCGAGAAGTCGAACGAGAAGACCGCCATCCCTGAACTGCTGGCGACCTTGGCACTGCAAGGCAGCATCGTCACCATCGATGCGATGGGCACCCAGCCCAACATTGCGCAGGCCATTCGGGACCGCGGCGCGGACTACCTCCTGGCCGTCAAGGACAATCAGCCCAAGCTGGCCGAATCGATCGACGACTTCTTCATCGCCTTCGAGGCGGCACCAGCCAAGACGCCCCACCAGTTTCACGAAGTCATCGAGAAGGATCATGGCCGGATCGAAGTGCGTCGCTGCTACGTCTTCAACCAGCTGGACTGTCCGCACGCCCCCGAGCGCTGGCCAGACCTGAAATCGTTTGTGGTGATCACCACCGAACGGACGATCAGAGGAAAAGCGACTTCGACTGAACGGCGCGTGTATCTCAGTAGCTTGCCACCTGACGCTCAGCGCATGAATCAGAGCGTCCGCCAGCACTGGCGTGTCGAGAGTGTGCCGCAGGCACACAGAAAGGAAGTTCGTAATGGACTGACGAACTGTGTAGAAGCTACACGGAAGATGAGGGTAGGTCCCTCGGGGTCGGCTTTCAGGAGCGGGCCTCAAACCACCCCAAGCTGCTGCGGTCAAGAGCCGTGGTGGTGAGCGTTGGGGTCAAAGCGTCGAGGACGTACCTCGAGCAGGTAAGGATCAGAGAGACGAACGAAAGTGAACCTTCGCTGACGCGTCGTAATCCAGAGACTTGTCGTCAAAACCAGGGGCGTTTCTATCTTCTGGGACAAGCTTGCCGGGCACCTGACTACTGGGCAAGCGGCGGCCGGCGTATAGGAGGCGTGAAGCTGATCCAGGCTTTTGTGTGGAACTGCGGGAACCAGTCGTTCCGATGTCAAGGGAGAAGCACAAGTGGCAGAAACCACGAGGCGAGAGTACCGATGCGGAGCACTGGGACGGACCGACCCGTACGAGCGATGAAGGCTGGTAATGCGGCTGGAGCAAAGGGGTCGGATCAAGCGGTTGCACTTGGCGTTCAACTGGCAACAGGAGGAAACGGATGAGTGCAACAAAACCATTTGCCATTGACAAATGGCTGGTGTACGAAGCGTATCAAGCGGTCAAAGCCAATGCGGGATCGGCAGGGGTGGATAAGGAATCGATCGGCGACTTCGAGAAGGATCTGAAGGGTAACCTGTACAAGATCTGGAACCGGATGTCGTCGGGAAGCTACTTTCCGCCGCCGGTCAAAGCGGTTGCCATTCCCAAGAAGAATGGCGGGGAGCGCATATTGGGTGTTCCAACGGTGGCAGATCGTGTGGCGCAGACGGTTGTCAAGCGGGTGATAGAGCCCGGGATTGAAGCCAAGTTTCTACCGGATTCCTACGGTTATCGGCCCGGAAGGTCGGCGCTGGATGCCGTGGGGGTAACGCGGGAACGATGCTGGAAGTATTCTTGGGTTCTAGAGTTTGATATCAAAGGCCTGTTTGACAACATCGACCATGCATTGCTGGAGAAGGCGCTCGAGAAGCACGTGGAGTGTGAATGGGCCATGCTGTATATCAGGCGCTGGCTAACTGCGCCGCTGCAACAGGCGGACGGAACCCGGGTAGAACGTACCCGGGGGACACCGCAAGGCGGCGTCGTCAGTCCGGTGTTGGCCAACCTGTTCCTTCACTACACGTTTGACGTCTGGATGACGAAACACTATCCGGACAACCCCTGGTGCCGGTATGCGGATGATGGGTTGGTCCATTGTCGGACCGAGCAGGAGGCGCAGGCCCTGATGGCGGCGCTCGATGCAAGGTTTGCGCAATGCGCCCTGCAGATGCATCCGGACAAGACCAAGATCGTGTACTGCAAAGACGGTAGTCGCAAGGGGAGGTATCCGGTCACGCAGTTTGATTTCCTCGGATATACCTTCCGGCCAAGGGTGGTGAAGAACAGCAAGCGCAACAGCCTGTTTGTGAGCTTCACCCCGGCGGTCAGCAACAAAGCGATTACGGCGATGCGGGCAACGACACGCAAACTGAGCTACCGAAATCGGACGGAGCTGAGCCTAGCCGACATTTCCCGACTGCACAATCCAGTCCTGAGGGGCTGGCTCGCGTATTACGGAAGATTCTATCGGTCGGCAATGTACCCCGTCTTCAGGCACTTCAACAAGACGTTGGTGGCTTGGGCGATGAGGAAGTACAGACGGCTGAAGGGCCACAAGATACGGGCGAGCAGGTTTCTCGAACAGCTTTCCGAGACGCAGCCGTATCTCTTCGTGCATTGGCAGAAAGGAATGGTCGGTGCGTTTGCTTGATGGGAGCGGTGTGAATCGAGAGGTTCACGCACCGTTCTGTGAGAGGCCGGGGGTGCAACTCCTCCGGCCGACTTGCCACAGTCTGCATTGGTGCATGGACGTGGTCTTTGGCGACGACCAGATGCGGGCCCGTACCGATCATGCCGCTCACAACCTCGCCGTCGTGCGCCAATTCGTCTTGAACCTCATCCGCCTCTCCCCGGTCAAGCGCAAGGGCGGTCTCAAGGTTCAGCGCCTCATCGCCGCTACCTCCGATACCTTCCGCGCGGAACTGCTCGGTCTTGTATAAGATTCATGCAATTGCCCTGGGAAAATCTCGTCCCCCCTTGGAAATCGATCGAGACTATGGTTATAATGCGCGGCTAAACTGTATCTCGATATTTTTGAACCTGGGAAGAGTCAATGCCTGCTATTCGCGTGAAGGAAAATGAGCCGTTCGAAGTTGCGATTCGCCGTTTCAAACGCACCGTTGAGAAGACCGGTCTGCTGACCGAGCTGAGAGCTCGCGAGTTCTATGAAAAGCCCACCGCCGAGCGCAAGCGCAAGTTGGCAGCTGCGGTCAAGCGTCATCACAAGCGGATGCGCAGTCAGACCTTGCCACCAAAGCTTTACTAGAACGGGATTCCCTTTGTGTCTGCAGCCGCCCGTCTCCAGACAGGCGGCTTTTTCTGTTTGCGGAAACTGAACCTCGCGGTACCGTGTAGAGCAGCCTGACGCAGGAGGTGCGTGAATGGGGAAGGAGCCTCGCGATGACCCTCAAGCTCCCGTGAGGACCAGTGGACCGCTCCGGGATGCGCCGGGCTTTGCACAGGGGATGGAGGTACCTGCCGGGCACCTAAGCGCCTGCGAACGGAAGCCGGCCGAAAGTCCGAGGGACTCGAGTTGATTCCGGAGGCTTTCATCCAGGAGCTGCTGTACCGCATCGACCTGGTGGCACTGATTGACAGCCATGTGCCACTGAAGAAGACGGGTGCCAACTTTGCCGCCTGCTGCCCATTCCACAGCGAGAAGTCGCCGTCCTTCACGGTAAGCCCGAGCAAGCAGTTCTATCACTGCTTCGGCTGCGGTGTTCATGGGAACGCCATCGGTTTTCTCATGGAGTACTCTGGCATCGGCTTCGTTGACGCGATCAAGGAACTGGCGGGCAGGGTTGGAATGAAGGTGCCTGACGATCAAGAGCATGCGCCGCAGCAAGGCCCAAAATTGCAGGCACTATCCGAAATAATGGCGCAGGCAGCAAAGTTCTACTACGACCAACTCAAGTGCTCGCCAAAGGCAGTCACCTACCTCAAGGAGCGGGGCGTCAGCGGTGAGATCGCCCGCAGGTTTGGCCTCGGTTATGCGCCCGATGGTGGCCACGCACTCGGTGCGGCCTTCGACGATTATGGCAGTCCCGAACTGCAAGTCGCGGGCCTGGTCATCAAGCACGAGCAAGGACGTCTCTATGACCGCTTTCGTGATCGGGTGATGTTCCCCATTGTCAATCACAAGGGTGAAGTGATTGCCTTTGGCGGCCGCGTGCTTGGGCAGGGCGAGCCAAAGTATCTGAACTCACCCGAAACGCCGCTCTTCGAAAAAGGGCGCGAGGTCTTCGGTTTGCCGCAGGCGCGCGCGGCCATCCGCCAGAGCAATGCTGTGATCGTCGTCGAGGGTTATCTCGATGTCGTGGCTCTGTCGCAGCACGGTCTCGGCAATGTCGTCGCCACCCTAGGCACGGCTACGACGGTCATGCACGTACAGAAGCTCTTGCGTCAGGCCGAGCGCATCGTCTTCTGCTTTGACGGTGACTCCGCCGGACGCAAGGCGGCGTGGCGGGCTCTGGAGAACAGCCTCGATGCACTCACTGAACAGAAGAGCATTGCCTTTGCTTTTCTCCCAGATGGCGATGACCCTGACAGCTTCGTGCGCAAACATGGTGGCGAGGCGTTTCAGCGCATGATCATCGAGGCGACACCGCTCTCCGATTTCCTGCTGAGGGAACTGTCGGCGCGCTGTGATCTGGCCAGCGCCGAAGGAAGGGCCAGGTTGGTCGCCGATGCCAAGCCGCTGCTTGGGCGTCTGCAATCGCCACTGCTGCGACTGCAACTTGTCAAGCGACTGGCCCAGATCAGCGGCTTTTCGCAAGCGGAGGTTGAACGTCTGTGCGATTTGAAAGCAACTGTCCGGCCCGCCCCGGCGCTGGTACCGCGACAGGCGCCTTCCCTTTTACGGCCCCTGTTGCGCCTGTTGCTACAGAAGCCGCAGTTGGCGCCACGCCTCCCGCTCGACTTGCTCCCTGACAGTTCGACAGAAGCCCGGGCGGTCCGGCTGTTATGCGAAACCATAGCCGCTGGTGGACAACAGGAGCTGGCCTATCCCGCTCTCATCGAACGGTTGAGGGGCAACGAATGCGAGCACATCCTGCGTACAGCAGCGGCTGAACTAATGCACCAGCCTTTTGCCGAAGAAGGCATCGACGCAGAGTTCGAGGGCGCCGTCAGACAGTTGCTTGAGGTCGACCACAAACGGGCTTTTGCCGTACTGCAGGAGAAAGTCCAGAAACTCGGGGTCAGTGGATTATCAGCTGACGAAAAACGGCAATACCTGGCGGCGCTTGGCACCCGCGGTCTGCCGTCGGCAGCTCGCGAGGCGTGATACAATCAAGAGTTTTTCCAGTCTAACGCTATTCGGGAAATGGTCATGGTAAGGGAAAAGGCGGTAACTACGAAGGCGGCAAAAGCCAAGGCAGCGGCAGACCTACTGGCACAGGCTGGAAGCCAACCGGCACCGGTAGATGACGAGACGCGCAAGATGCGTCTGAAGACGCTGATTAAGCTTGGCAAGGAACGGGGCTTTCTGACCTACGCCGAAATCAACGATCACCTGCCTGACGATGTGGTTGATGCCGAGCAGATAGAAAGCATCATCAGCACCTTCAACGACATGGGGATCCAGGTTTACGACGAAGCTCCCGATGCGGAAACGTTGTTGATGTCGGATGCAACGCCCGCTGCTGGCGCAGACGATGCTGACGTTGAAGAACAGGCTGAACAGGCACTGTCGACCGTGGACTCCGAGTTTGGCCGCACCACTGACCCGGTGCGGATGTATATGCGCGAAATGGGTTCAGTTGAGTTGCTGACGCGCGAGGGCGAGATCGAGATTGCCAAGCGTATCGAAGACGGTCTCAAGCACATGATCCAGGCGATTTCTGCCTGTCCGACAACGATCGCCGAGATACTCGGTTGCGCAGACAAGATCGCACGCGATGAGATGCGTATCGATGAGTTGATCGACGGGTTGATCGACCCCGAGATCGACGGCTCACTCGAGCAGTTGGCAGCCGAGGTGAGCGTAGACGAAGAGGACGAGGAGGACGAGGAGGAGAGCGCGGAAGCGGTAGAGGGCGCGGCCGCTGCTGCTTCGCTGCTAAAGCTCAAGACGGACGGACTCGATCGTCTCGAGTTGATCAGGTCTCACTACAGCAAGGCGCATGCGCTATTGCCGAGGAGAGGCTCCCAGGACAAGGCTTACCTCAAGCTGCAGCAGCAGATCTCGGAAGAGATGATGGGCATTCGTTTTACGTCCAAGACCATTGAGCGTCTGTGCGACTCGGTGCGCGCGATGGTCGAGGAAGCTCGCGCCTGCGAGCGGAAAATCCAGAGAATCTGTGTAGACACCGTACGCATGCCGCGCGTGCACTTCATCAAGGTGTTCCCGGGCAACGAGCTCAACATCGACTGGGTTGACGCCGAGATCGCATCTGCCGGCAAGACCTATGCCGCGATCCTGTCGCGCAACGCTCCGAACATCAAGGAGGAGCAGAGGAAACTGCTCGCCCTGCAGGACCGTATTGGTATTCCGCTGCGCGAATTGAAGGACATCAACAAGCAGATGTCTACCGGTGAGGCCAAGGCCCGTCGAGCCAAGCGGGAGATGACCGAAGCCAACCTGCGACTGGTGATTTCGATTGCCAAGAAGTACACCAATCGGGGACTGCAATTCCTGGATTTGATCCAGGAGGGCAACATCGGCCTGATGAAAGCTGTGGACAAATTCGAGTATCGGCGCGGCTACAAGTTCTCAACTTACGCTACGTGGTGGATCCGCCAGGCGATCACCCGTTCGATCGCCGACCAGGCCCGTACCATCCGCATTCCGGTGCACATGATCGAGACGATCAACAAGATGAACCGCATTTCCCGGCAGATCCTGCAGGAAACCGGCCTCGAGGCAGATCCAGCAACACTGGCGAAGAAGATGGAGATGCCGGAGGAGAAGATCCGGAAAATCCTGAAGATCAGCAAGGAGCCCATCTCGATGGAGACGCCGATTGGTGATGACGACGACTCCCATCTCGGTGACTTCATTGAGGATCAGGCGACTCTCGCACCGACCGAAGCCGCCCTTTACTCCAGCCTGCGCTTCATCACCAAGGATGTTCTGGACACGCTGACCCCGCGCGAAGCCAAGGTGCTGCGGATGCGTTTCGGCATAGAAATGAACACCGACCATACCCTGGAAGAAGTCGGCAAACAGTTTGATGTAACCCGTGAGCGTATTCGTCAAATCGAGGCCAAGGCTCTTCGCAAACTACGGCACCCTTCGCGCTCCGACAAGCTGCGCAGCTTCCTGGACAATGGCAACAGCTGACCCACGCCGACACTGAGGTATCGCCCCCTCGCCCGGTATCTACACTCGGTCGGGCAGCGGAAGTCGGCTTTTTTGGCACGTGAGGCCGTTTTCTTGGGGCGCCTTCCCCGCCAAAAAAAGCGGCGCCGGTTTTAGCTGGCGCCGCACCTGAAAACGCGGGTTCTACTTGCTGATCGACTCGCCCGGCGTCACTATACCCAAGAAGCTGTCGGCCTTAAGTGCCGCGCCGCCGATCAGGCCGCCGTCGATATCCTTCTGAGCCAGAAGGCCAGCAGCGTTCTCCGGTTTCATCGAGCCGCCGTACTGGATGCTGATCGACTGCGCGACGTTGTCACCATAAAGCTTGGTCAGCAGGCTACGCACGAAAGCATGCGCCTGTTGAGCTTCGTCGTCGCTGGCGGTAACGCCGGTGCCGATGGCCCAGACCGGTTCGTAGGCGATGACAGTGCGTAGGGCCTCATCGGCGGACAGCCCGGCATAGGCGCCGTCGACCTGGGTCGTCAGCACCGCTTCCAGTCGGCCACCCTTGCGTTCAGCCAGGGTCTCGCCGATGCAGATGATCGGTGTCATGTCGAGCGACTGGACCTTCTTGACCTTCTTGTTGACCGTTTCGTCGGTTTCGCCAAAGTACGTCCGTTGCTCGGAGTGGCCGATGATGACGAAATCAACGCCGATCTCCTTCAACATATCGGCGCTGACCTTGCCGGTGAATGCGCCCTGGTTTTCCCAGTGCACGTCCTGCGCTGCCAGCTTGACGTTGCTGCCCTTGAGCACTTCGGCAACCTTGGCGAGAGCGAGGTAGGTCGGTGCGATGGCAACGACCACTTGCTTGATGTCCTTCGCGGCCGCGACCACGTCGGCTGCTAGCTTCACTGACTCGGCAACCGTCTTGTTCATTTTCCAGTTGCCGGCGATAACGATTTTGCGCATGGTATTCCTCGAGGTTGTATTGCGGGGATGACTTGGCAAGCGGGTTGGCCCCGGCATCGCCGGGGCCGCGGGAGTTTACTTCTCGGAAAGAGCGGCGACGCCGGGCAGGATCTTCCCTTCGAGGTACTCGAGGGACGCGCCTCCGCCGGTCGAACTATGCGTGACCTTCTTGTCGGCGCCGTATTTCTTCGCGGCGGTGGCTGTGTCACCGCCGCCGATGACGGTGATGGCACCCGCAGCGGTGGCCTGGACAACCGCATCGGCCATCGCCCTGGTGCCGGCTTCGAATTTTTCGAACTCGAAGACGCCGGCCGGGCCGTTCCAGATAATGGTCCTGGCCTTCAGAATCGCTTCGGTGAATATCCTGGTCGATTCGGGACCGCAGTCGAGCCCCAGCCAGCCATCGGGAACGCCATCGATATCGTTGGCGCTGCCGGTGCTGGCGTTGGCGTCGAACTTGTCGGCGATGATGAAGTCGACGGGAAGCAGGATCTGCTTGCCTTTTTCCTTGGCCTTCTTCATCAGGTCCGGTACGAGCTTGGCGCCTTCTTCGTCGAACAGGGAGTTGCCGATCGGCATGTCAGAGAGCACTTTCTTGAAAGTGAAGGCCATGCCGCCACCAATGATGATCTGGTCGGCCTTGTCGAGCAGATTGTTGATCAACTGGATCTTGTCAGCCACCTTGGCGCCACCGAGGATCGCCAGCAGCGGCCGTTGCGGCGATTCGAGCACGGCCGAGAAGGCGTCCAGCTCCTTGTTCATCAGGTAACCGGCAGCACGCTGGGGTAACTGGACGCCGGTCATCGACGAATGGTCGCGGTGGGCAGTACCGAAGGCATCGTTGATGTAGACGTCGGCAAGCCTGGTCAGCGAGGCGCGGAAGGCCTTCACGTCATCGGGGTTGGCCTTGAGCTTGGTGACCGTACCGTCGGCATTGGTTACGCTGGCTTTGCCTTCTTCCTCGATATGGAAGCGGAGATTTTCGAGCAGGATGACCTCGCCTGGCTTGATCTGGGCGCAGGCGGATTCGACTTCCGGGCCGACACAATCGCCAACAAACTTCACTGGTTGCCCGAGAAGCCCGGCGAGGGCGGTGGCAACCGGCGCAAGACTGTATTGCGGCATGGTCTTGCCGTCGGGACGGCCAAGATGAGACATGAGAATGACTGCGGCACCCTTTTCCAGAGCATACTTGATCGTCGGCAGCGCGGCCTCGATACGCTTGGTGTTGGTGATGGCGCCGGTCACCTTGTCCTGGGGGACGTTGAAGTCAACGCGAATCAGGGCGCGCTTGCCTTCGAGGGCGAGATCTTCGATGAACAGTTTGGACATGATTTCCTCGAGAGTGAGTTGGTGTTGAAAAAGGCTGGAATCAGGATCGAAAATGGCATGGTGTCTCCGTATTGGCTGCAAAACGACTCCTCAACAGAGCACTTTTCAGCCACTGCGTTGAGAAAATGAAACATGAGGGAAGGCGTTTCAACCACGCAGACGAAGTATCGTTGGCGCCGCTTCCCGAGTCAATTGTCTCTTGTCAAGTGGCAGGTTCAGACTTCAGTAATAGATTCTGAAAGCACGCTGTATCTGCTCAAACTCGTGCAGATACGCTTTCGCTACCTCGCGATTGGTGGCCAGCACCGTCAGGTCATGGGAAAAAACCGATGTGTTGTACCAGTTGAAACTGCCTTCGATGACTGTCGCGTCGTCGATGATGCAGTACTTGGAATGGATCGGCGAATAGGGTACCAGGTGATCCGTCTGCCCGTAAACTAGTCCGACCGGAATCCCGGCTGTTCTCAATCCCTGCACCGCCGGAAGCAATGGGCGGTTGAGTTCATCGGCCATCGATCGTTCTATGCCAACCCTACCTTGCCTGGCCAGATGACCGTTGAGCAGGATGTGGACATGGACCCCGCGGTGCTTGGCGTGTATCAAGGCGTCGATCACGCTGTCGCCGTGCTCGCCGAGGAGGTTGCCAATCAGGAACAGCGTCAGCTTGATTGAATGCCTTGCGCGGTGAATCTCGGCCAGGATGGCGTGGTGCGGAAGGTAGTGCCGGCCGTCGAGCAGCGAATGTCGGCCGTAGGTATAGAGCAGGTTGAAGGGACTGAGCGGGTCGATGCCATACTTCTGATTCACCCCGCCGCGCTCGCTCTGGAATACGTTGTCCAGCAGACGGCAAACGCCCTTCGAATGAAAGGTCATGCCCGATTCCCAATTCGCCCACCAGCGGTCGAAGGTGATGTTGAACGAGCCGAGTATGCAGTCCTCATCGTTGAAGATGATGAACTTGGTGTGCATGTCCGGATCGACCTCGATGAGGTGATGATGTGGCGTACAGAAAACGCCCACCAGTTCGATGCCGGCGCGCTTCAGTCGCGCATAGTTTTCACTGTTGGTGAGGGTCATCTTACGCCAGTCGACAATGCACTGCACCCAGACCCCGTGATGACTGGCATGGACCAGATGGCGCGTAAAGTCATGGTCATCAATGCAGTCCACGCTCACCTTGATCGTGCAAAAGCGCGCGGGATGCTCGTGCTTGGAGCGAATGACCTTGTCGATGTGGTCGTGAATGAAACGCTTGGGATGATACGGATGATACTGCTGCCCCTTGGTAAACTTGGGAATCAGATGCAGGGAATCGAAATGATGGTTGTACCAGTCGACGTCGCTTTGCAATTGCCAGGCGTTGCACTCATGTGTGTGATAACCGTTGTGCGTGGCCCACTCCGAGGCGATTCTTCGGTATTGCGGGTGCTCGTCGCGCAACTGCGACCAATCCATGAAGATGTACTCGAGCTGCGAGGACACGGAGTGCTCGTCGCGGTGCACGACGAAAGCGAACTTGACACAATTGATGGGCCCGAAACTGCGTGACGAGGGATGGATGTAGAAATCCCGCGTGCGCCGCTTGTGATGGTTCCACTGAATATCGTAGGGGTCGGTGTCAACAATGTAGGTTTCGCAAATATTGTTGTCCCGATAGACCCGGAGGACAACCTTTACGTTCACCTGTACGCCGAACGATACATCGAAGATGATCTTGCCCCAGCGCAGATAGAATTTCTCGTTGAACTCGTTGGTCCGCACGAAAGAACCGCCAAGGTTTCCGTGCACCGGGACCGCGTATTTTTCTGCTGTATCCATGTAAAAGAAAGAACACCTATGTTATTTGGCGCGGACGCGGCACCGCGGGGGCCGCGTCCGCGATGAAACTCGCCCGCCACTCATGTTGGCTCGAAGGTCATCAGATAGCCGAAATGGTCGGACACTCTTCCATAATCCTGCTCAGTAAACACCGCTCGGCCGGCGGTGGCCGCCAGTCCACTTCCCTTGCGGAGGAAAACATAATCAATACGATGATCCTCGTCGAGGTAGCGCTCCCAATGCGCGTCCTTTGCCGTGAAGATCCGGCGAAAAACCTGCGGCGAGTTTGCCGAAAGATACTGATCATCATATTCGCTGGAATCAACCACGAACTGGTAACCCCTTGAACCCGCCTTGATGTTGAAGTCGCCACACAGCATGGTCGTGGTGACCTGAGGGGTATGCTCATCAGCCGCCCATTGACGCAGATTCTCGAATTGCTCGGCGAACCCATCCTCCCACCAGCTCAAGTGTGAAGAGAAGACATTGATCAGGCCGATATAAGGAACCCTCACCTGAGCCATCACCACCTTGCGCGAGTGGATGCTGTAGGGGTCGCGGCTGCTTGAGACATATCTTCCCTGATGCCTCTCTATCGGGTATCTGCTCAGCACCGCGACCCCCTCGCGATAGCGGTCAAAACCCAGATGCGACCAATCAGTCACCAGATGATAGGGGGATTTAAGCCTTTCATTGATGATCCGCGCTGTATTGGTCTGCCAGTCGCCCTTGCCATTGTTCCATAGCTCGGCCACTTCCTGCAGGCAGACGATATCGACATCCTGCGCGTCAATTGCCCTCGCGATCCGCGATAGCTTGTCATCTTGGTTCTCTTCCTGACAGCAGTGCAGATTCAGGATCATCACCGTCAACGGCCGACGCTGAACCGAGTAGTTCTGGCCGAAGTTGTCATCCCATAGGACTTCCCGCCGGGTTTCACAAGAGATCCTGTATTGAACCCGACAGGCCGCGTCCACCTTCAGCACGGTATTCCAGATCTGACAACCGTAGTGATTGGGGTTTCTCGCGTTGCTGAGAAACTCGCTGTCCCAGTAGTTGCGCCCGTAGTGGCAGGCCGACTTGCGCGAGCTCCTCCAGTCGTCTCGCGTCCAGTGAATCGTGACTCTGCGCGCCTGCAAGGCAGTATCTACTGCCACCACAACCGGCAGAAGGGTTTGGCCATCCGCCAGACGGCGCCCGAACTCGACGTTCAGAAGCGGACGCTTGTCAGCCAGAATGATCCCCGAATCTGCCTGCAACGAATGATTCTCACCCTGCTGGTTATCCCAGTACTCCGCCCCGGATACCCGGTAGCGCAAGGCGAACTGGACGCTGCCAGGAAGTGATTGATCCGTCGCGGCAGCAAAGGCGATCCGGGCGAACCAGTATTCCTGGTTCCGGCCGGCCTTGCCATGATAGGCAGCGGCCAGGGTATGCCACACGCCATCTTCGCCGGCCCACGCGACATCAACGCTCTTGTCGAAGGCAAGATCGTCCACCAGAACAAGAAACGACAGGTCCTGCTCGGGCACCGTTGCTTTTCGGGTGATTACATTCTTTGCGTAGAGTAGATTGATCTTGTTCATTGTTCCCCACGTCAAGGGGCAAATGCAGAGGTTGGAGATTGGTCTGAATCGGTCTTCGTCGCTGCTGGCGCTTTCACCACCAGTACATCTTCCATGACCAGATACTGCAGGTCGGACCCGAAGAACATGTTCAGGGCATCGGTCGGTGAGCAGATCATCGGCTCGCCGCGGCGGTTGAGCGAAGTGTTGAGAACGACACCATTACCGGTCAGCTTCTCGAGTTCTACCATCAGATCATAATAGCGTGGGTTGAACTCGCGCTGCAGCACCTGCGCGCGCGATGTCCCGTCCTCGTGCACCACTTCGGGAACGCGTTCCTTCCAGCCTTTGGCTACCTTGAAGGTGAAGGTCATGAAGGGCGCCGGATGTTCGCTGCCCAGCATCTGTGGTCCGACAGTGTCGAGCATGCTGGGGCAGAAGGGGCGCCAGCGTTCGCGGAACTTGATCTGGGCATTGATTCGGTCGGCGACGCCGGGGGCACTCGGGCAACCGAGGATCGAACGTCCGCCAAGGGCCCGCGGGCCAAACTCCATTCGCCCCTGAAACCAGGCCACCGGCTGCCCGTCGGCGAGCAGTCGGGCAATGTGCTGCGGCACGTCGCTCAACCGTTGCCATGCAGGCCGCGCCGGATGGCGAGCACAGGCGGCGACGACGTCTTCGTTGCTGTACGCGGGGCCCAGGTAGACATGCTCCATCTTCTCAACTGCAACGCCCCGCTGTACGGACACATAGGCCGCGGCACCGACAGCGGTGCCGGCGTCGCCCGAGGCAGGCTGAACGAAGAGTTCGCGGACGTCCGAACGGGCAATGATCTTCTGGTTGAGCTTGACGTTCAATGCGCCGCCACCCGAAAAGGCAAGTCGGCCGGTCTCCCGCAGAATCTCTCCCAGGTAATGCTCGATCATCCGAAGGGAGAGGTCCTCGAAGAGCTTCTGCATGCTTGCTGCGTAGTGGATGTAGGGGTCGTCGGCGATGTCTCCCGAACGTTTGGGACCCAGCCATTCGACCAGCTTGGGCGAAAAGTAGTAGCCCTTGCCGTTCTCCTTGTAACGACGGAAGCCGATCACGTTGGCATAGGCGGTGTTGACCGTCAGCTCGCCATCCTCGAACTTCGCCAGGCGCGAGAAATCGTATCGGTCAGGATCGCCGTAAGGCGCCATGCCCATTACCTTGTACTCGCCGTCGAGCATCTCGAAACCGAGATACTCGGTCAGAGCGCCATACAGGCCGCCCAACGAATCGGGATCGTAGAATTCCTTGAGCTTGTGGATCCTGCCGTTCTCGCCGTAGCCGAAGAAGGTGGTCGCGTATTCGCCCTTGCCGTCGATGCCGAGAATCGCCGTCTTTTCCTTGAAACCGGCGCAATGGTAAGCACTGGCGGCATGTGCGAGGTGATGCTCGACCGGCACGATGTCCGTCTTCTTCAGGTCGAAGCCAAGTTGCAGGAGGCACCACTCGATACGCTTACGGTAGCGATGGAAGCGCCGGTTGCCGGTCAGGATCGCGTCCAGTCCGCGGTCGGGAGCATACCAGTAGCGTTTCGCATAGTGCCAGCGCGCCGGTTCCGAAAGGCTGATCGGGGCAAAGGGGATAGCCACCGCGTCTACGTCCTGCGGCCTGAGGCCGGCAAACTCCAGGCAGAACTTCGCGGCCTCGTAGGGCATACGGTTCTTGGCGTGCTTGTCGCGAACGAAACGCTCCTCCTCTGCCGCTGCGACGAGCTTGCCGTCGATATAGAGCGCTGCCGAAGGATCGTGGGTCAATGCGCCGGACAGGCCGAGTAGGGTCAGTGCCAAAGTGTCGAGGTCTCAGAGGATCACATTTTCGGCCCACGGCGCGTGAAAGCGGCCGCTGACCGACGAATTCGCCAAGTATACCCGTGGCGGACCCTCTTCGGTTCCACTGCCGGAGGAAGCTGCCCGGCGATCGGCCCGGGGGAGGATCAATAGGGGCGTGGCTCGCCCGCTGGCCGGGTCTTGAAACGACGATGGACCCAGTAGTACTGCTCAGGCAGGGTGCGCACGGCCGCTTCGATCCAGGCGTTCATGCGGCGGGTGTCGGCCTCGACGTCGTCGGTCGGAAAATCCTGCCATGGCTCGCCAACCGTCACGACATAGCCCTCGCCGCCGGGCAGGATGCGCGTCACGCAGGGGACGACGGTAGCTCCGGCCAGGTGTGCCAGTCGCGACAGACCGGGAACGGTTGCCGCCAGGACACCAAAAAAAGGGACAAAAATCGAATCCTTGCGCCCGAAATCCATGTCCGGCAGGTAGTACAGCGGGCGCCCTGCCTTCATCGCCCGGATACTGGCGCGCACGCTTGCGTCACGCGACAGCAGCAGCTGATCGCCAAAACGACGACGGCCGCGTAGCAGCAGACGGTCAAAGACGGGGTTCGACTGTTCAGCGTAGATGCTCGCGCTGTCGAAGCGCATGGCAATCCCGGCGCCGCCGGCGTCGAGTCCGACGAAGTGCGGCGTCAGCATCAGCACCGGCCGGCCCGCCGCGAGCAGCGTCCGCATTCGCTCTTCGCCCTCCACCCGGATCAGCCGCGACAGCCTCTCCTGACTGGCCCAGAGCAGCAGGCTGCGCTCGAGCACACTGCGACCGAGTACCCTGAAATGTGCTTTCGCCAGCAGTCGACGCTGTTCATCATCGAGTTCCGGGAAGCACAGGCCGAGATTGACCAGGACGATGTGCTGGCGCCGACGGGCAAGCACGAAAAAGGCGCTGCCGAGCGCACTACCGCAGGCCGCCAGAACGGACAACGGCAGGAAATGCAGCAGCCAGAGCACTGCGACGAGGAGTCGACTCAGCACCGCTTCAGGTGGCAGCAGTCAGTCTTGCCTCGATACAGGTTGTTCATGCCATGCAGCCTCATGCCACGGTTGGTTGGTCGGACGTTCAGGCGTCGTTGGCGCGGTATTGTACTTTCATCGAGGCGACGCCGACGCGCTTTTCCGCTTGCCCCGTAGCCGCAAACGGATCTGGCACCATGAAGCCGATTAACGATCCCTGAACTGCCGGTCTCCCACTACAGGAGCTCTTCCAGCCGCAGGCGAATGATCCTGCCCCTGACCGCTGCCAGCGCCTCGATGCCGGCAATCGCGGTGTCGATATTCCGTTCACGCGTCTTGTGGGTGAGCATGATGATGTCGGTCTGCTCTTCACCCTCGCCCGGCTCGCGCTGGATCATCGCGACGATCGAGATGCCATCGTCGGCGAGAATTCGCGTCACGTCGGCGAGCACGCCTGGCCGGTCTTCGACGCGCAGGCGCAGGTAGTAGCTGCTGACGACGTCGGCGATCGGCAGAATGGCCAGATCGAGCATTGCGTCGGGCTGAAAGGCCAGATGCGGGACGCGGTGCTCGGGATCGGCGGTGTGCATGCGCGTCACATCGACCAGATCGGCGATCACCGCCGAGGCGGTGGGCTCGGCGCCGGCGCCCTTGCCGTAGTACAGCGTGGCGCCGACCGCGTCGCCCTTGACCAGCACCGCGTTCATCGCCCCCTCGACGTTGGCGATCAGCCGTTTGGCGGGAATCAGCGTCGGATGCACGCGCAACTCGACGCCCTCGGGGGTGCGCTTGGTGATGCCGAGCAGCTTGATGCGATAACCGAGTTGTTCGGCGTACTTGATGTCAGCGGCGTCGAGCTGGCTGATGCCCTCGATGTACGCCTGGTCGAAACTCATCGAGTTGCCAAAAGCGATTGCCGACATGATCGAGAGCTTGTGCGCGGCGTCCACCCCTTCGATATCGAAGGTCGGATCGGCCTCCGCGTATCCGAGCCGTTGCGCTTCCTTGAGCACCGCCGCGAAAGACAGCCCCTTGTCCCGCATCTCGGAGAGGATGAAGTTGGTCGTGCCGTTGATGATGCCGGCAATCCATTCGATACGGTTGGCGGTGAGGCCCTCGCGCAGCGCCTTGATGATCGGAATGCCGCCGGCGACGGCGGCTTCGAAAGCGACCATCACGCCTTTTTCCTGCGCGGCGGCAAAAATCTCGTTGCCATGCTTGGCCAGCAAGGCCTTGTTGGCGGTCACCACGTGCTTGCCATTGGCAATCGCTTGCAGCACTAGCTCCCTGGCGACGCCATAGCCGCCGATCAGTTCGACGACGATGTCGACTTCCGGGTCGCTGACCACGGCAAAGGCATCGTCGGTAACCCGACAGCTACCCCCAGTCAGTTGGCGCGTCCGTTCGAGGTCCCGGTCGGCAACGATGCTGACCTGAATGGGACGACCAGCGCGGCGGGTGATTTCTTCGGCATTGCGCTTGAGTACGGCGTAGGTGCCGCCACCGACGGTGCCGATACCAAGCAGTCCAACGTTGATGGGTTTCATAGAGCAGTCAGGGAGGGTGGGTAGAGAAAACAACCGCAGAGCAGGCGAGTGGCGAACTCGCCGCAGCTACGCCGAGGTTCCGGCGCGCCTGCGATAAGCGGCAAGAAAGCGCGCGATGCGGGCAATGGCGTCGCGCAGATCGTCCTCGTAGGGCAGGAAGACGAGGCGGAAATGATCCGGTGCCGGCCAGTTGAAGCCGCTGCCCTGGACCAGCAGTACGCGCTCTTCCTGCAGCAGTTCGGCAATGAAGTCCTGGTCATTGTCGATCGGATAGACCTGCGGATCGAGCCGCGGAAACATGTAAAGCGCCGCCTTCGGCTTGACGCAGCTGACCCCGGGGATGGCGGTAATCAGGGCATGTGCCAGGTCGCGCTGGCGGCACATGCGGCCACCCGGCGCGACCAGGTCGTCGATGCTCTGATAGCCGCCGAGCGCGGTCTGGATGGCATGCTGTGCGGGCACGTTGGCGCACAGTCGCATCGAGGCGAGCATGTCGAGGCCCTCGATGTAATCACGGGCCTCGCGGAGGTCGCCGGAAACGACCATCCAGCCGGCGCGATAGCCGCACGAGCGGTAGTTCTTCGACAGACCGTTGAAGGTCACCGTCAGCACGTCCTCCGACAGGGAGGCGATCGCCGTGTGTGTGGCACCGTCGTAGAGCACCTTGTCGTACACCTCGTCGGCGTAGATGATCAGGTTGTGTTGGCGCGCGATGGCGACTATCTCGCGCAGCACGCTCTCTGGATACAGCGCACCGGTCGGGTTGTTCGGGTTGATCACCACCAGCGCGCGGGTTTTTGGCGTAATCCTGGCACGCAGGTCGTCGAGGTCAGGCAGCCACTCGTTCCCTTCGTCACAGAGGTAGTGACAGGGCGTGCCGCTCGACAGACTCACGGCAGCCGTCCATAAAGGATAGTCGGGCGCCGGTACCAGCACTTCGTCGCCGGTATTGAGGAGGGCGTTCATCGCCATCACGATCAGCTCGGAGACGCCATTGCCGATGTAGATGTCTTCTAGCGTCACCCCCTTGATGTGCTTCTGCTGCGTGTAATGCATCACCGCCTTGCGCGCCGAGAAGATGCCCTTCGAATCCGAATAACCTGCTGCATTCGGCAGGTTGCGGATCATGTCGAGCTGGATTTCCTCGGGCGCCTCGAAGCCAAAAGCGGCGAGGTTGCCGATGTTCAGCTTGATGATGTGGTGACCGTCGTCCTCCATCTGCCTGGCTTTCTGCAGCACGGCGCCGCGGATGTCGTAGCAGACGTTGTCGAGCTTGTTCGATTTGAGTACCGGTTTCATCGTCCTGGCCTAGAGCAGGCCGTCCTTCCTGAACATGTCCTTGATGCCGCGAACGGCCTGGCGTGTGCGCTCCTCGTTTTCGATCAGCGCGAAACGAACGTGATCGTCGCCATACTCGCCGAAACCGACGCCGGGCGACACGGCAACCTTTGCCTCGCCGAGCAGCTTCTTGGCGAATTCGAGCGAGCCCATCTGCTGGTAAGCCGCGGGGATTTTCGCCCAGATGTACATCGAGGCCCTGGGTATTTCGACCATCCAGCCGGCTTCGTGCAACCCCTTGGCGAGCACGTTGCGACGGCCCTGATAGAGCTGGCGCACTTCCTCGACGCAGTCCTGCGGACCGTCGAGGGCGATCACGGAAGCGACCTGGATCGGCGTGAAGGTGCCGTAGTCGTGATAGCTCTTGATGCGCACCAGCGCGTTGCACAATTCCTGGTTGCCAACCATGTAGCCGACCCGCCAACCGGCCATGCTGTAGCTCTTCGACATGGTGAAGAACTCCACGGCGATCTCGCGCGCGCCGGGAACCTGCATGATCGAAGGTGCCTGGTAGCCATCGAAGACGATATCGGCGTAAGCGAGATCATGGACCACGAGGATGTCGTGCTGCCGGGCCAAGGCGATGATGCGCTCGAAAAACTCGAGGTCTACACAGCGCGCGGTCGGATTGCTCGGAAAACCGAGAATCATCATTTTTGGCTTCGGAATCGACTCGCGGATGGCCCGCTGAACCTCCTCGATAAAGTCGACATCCGGCGTCATGCGTACCGAGCGAATGTCGGCGCCGGCGATGATCGCTCCATAGATATGGATCGGGTACGACGGGTTGGGCACCAGAACCGTATCACCACGGTCCAGCGTGGCGAGCATCAGATGCGCGAGACCTTCCTTCGAGCCGATGGTCACCACCGCCTCGCTCTCCGGGTCGAAGCTGACGTCATAGCGTCGCCGATACCAGTCGCAAATCGCCCGGCGGAGGCGCGGAATACCTTTGGAGATCGAATAGCCATGCGTGTTCTCACGCAGCGCCGCCTCGACCAGCTTGTCGGTGATGTGCTGCGGCGTCGGACCATCGGGGTTGCCCATGCTCATGTCGATGATGTCCTCGCCGCGCCGGCGTGCGGCCATCTTCAGCTCGGCGGTGATGCTGAAGACGTAGGGTGGCAAACGTTCGATGCGGGGAAAGTCTCTCATGATCCAGGCTCGGGAAATGGTCAACGCTACTCGCCGCGATCGACCGTAGTTGGCACAACGCATCGATCGACACCCGTCGCAGCGGAGCCAGCAGTCGCTGTCACCCTCTGAACGCGATCGGCAAAAAAGCTATAATCGTACTTCAACGCAATGTGCACCGCAATTTTCATGAAACTGCAGCTCGACAAGACCGATGGTTTGAACACCTTCACCGCTTACGGCGAGGGCTACGTCTGCGTCAATGGTGTCCGTCACAACTGCAATCTGGCCGTGTTGCCCGATCGCCTGCTGCCGAACTGGACAGAGGCGACCTTCGAAACGCTGAGCGTTGCCGACCTCGAACTGCTCGCCGCACTCGATGCCGAGATCATCCTGCTCGGCACCGGCAACCGCCTGCGCTTCCCGGCCCCGGACCTTTTGCGACCGCTGGTGCGCGCGCGGAAGGGGCTCGAAGTGATGGATCTGCCGGCCGCCTGCCGCACCTACAACGTCCTGATGGGTGAAGGCCGCAAGGTCGCCGTTGGCCTCCTCCTTGTCTGACTGCTCGCCGCAGTCGGCGGCTTCTTCCGCCCCTGCTCAGCCACGGTTTCCCCTCCGATGAAGCGCATCGCCCTCAAGATCGACGTCGACACCTGCCGTGGCACACTTTTTGGTGTGCCGACGCTGATCGAACTGCTGCAGCGGCATGAAGCATCGGGCACTTTCTTCTTCTCGCTCGGTCCCGACACCAGCGGTCGGGAAGCACGCCATCTTTCACCAAGCCGCTACTACGATCTCGTCACGCGCCTCTACGGGCTGCTCCTGCCGGCACCGGATATCGGGATTCGCGGCGCCGGCTGTATGCGGCAGGCGCGCGATGCCGGTCTTGAAGTCGGCATCCATGCCTGGAACCGTGTGCGCTGGGAAAAATTTGTCCCGACGGCCGACAACGCCTGGATTGAAGCCGAAATGGAACAGGCCAGCCGGCGTTTTGCTGCCGTTTTCGGTGAGCAGGCACTAGCCCATGCTGCATCTGGCTGGCGGATGAATCGTCATGCCCTGCGCCTGACGCAACGCCTCGGCTTCTGCTATGCCAGTGATTGCCGGGGAAATTTCCCGTTCATTCCGGTCGTTGATGGGGAACTCGTCCACTGTCCACAGCTGCCGACAACGCTGCCCACGCTTGACGAACTCCTCGTCACCGCAACGACTTCTGCCGCCCAGGCCGCCGAGCGGATCCTCGCCGAGTCCGCCAGCATCGACGGCGACCACGTGTTCACCTTGCGCGCCGAGCTTGAGGGAATGAAGTACAAGGCTGCGTTCGAGGAACTGCTCGTCGGTTGGACGAGCAGGGGTTATCGACTGGTCGCCTTGCGCGATCTGCTCACATCGCAAAACATCGCCACCCTGCCGCGCCACACCGTCGTTTTTGCCGAGGTGCCGGGTCGCTTCGGCCAGCGAATGACACAGGGGCCCGCTTTCCTCGATACTTGTATATGAACAACGGTGTTGAATGAACAAGGGCGGCCGCAGCCGCCCTTGCCTGCCAGAGCACCGGATTCGATCAGTCGCGATCGCCGCTGAAGACCATAAGCAGGTTGAGCAGGCTGACGAAAACGTTGTAGATGTCGAGATAGACCGCCAGCGTTGCCGAAATGTAGTTGTCCTCGCCGCCGTTAACGATCCGGCTGATGTCATAGAGGATGTAGGCCGAGAAGATCATCACGGCAATCGCCGAGATGGTCAGCGACAAAGCCGGAATCTGGAAGAAGATATTGGCCAGCGCTGCCAGCAGAACGACGATCATGCCGATGAACAGGAACTTGCCCATGAAGCTGAAGTCTTTCCTGGTCACGGTCGCCACGCCTGCGAGCGAGAAGAAGATCACCCCGGTACCGCCGGCAGCCATGGCGATCAGCGAACCGCCGTTGCTGAAGCCGAGCGCCACCTGCAGAATGCGTGACAGCATCAGGCCCATGAAGAAGGTGAAGGCCAGCAACAGCACCACCCCCATGCCACTGTTCTTGGTCCGCTCGATGCCCCACATGAAGCCGAAGGCGATACCGAGGAAGAGCAGGAACGACATGAACGGGCTGCCGGACATGAACGAGAATTGCATCTGTACGCCGACCAGTGCGCCGAGAACGGTCGGCACCATGGTCAGGGCGAGCATCATGAAGGTATTGCGCAGGACGCGGTTCTGTTGCAGCGCTAGCTCGCCGCTGGCCTGGCCTGTCATCTGAAACTGGGGTTGCATCGTGTTCCTCCTGTGTATGGAAATGCGACTACGGCCCTAAGACTAGCCAAATAGGAAAAAAGTTTCAATGCTGGCGGTTCCTTGGCGAGCAAGGCCGTAGGGTGTCAGCGGGTCGCTGGTGGCTCTGGAACATCAGTGGCCATGCTATCATTCGCGCCGCACCGACGCGTGGCAGTGGCCTGAACGGGCTGCGAGTCGAGTCAGTGGGGATTTGCAGGAAGCGTGGCAGAGTGGTCGATTGCACCGGTCTTGAAAACCGGCAACGGGCAACCGTTCGTGAGTTCGAATCTCACCGCTTCCGCCAGTTATTGTCTGCAAAGCCAGACGCAGCAAGGGTTTCAGGTTTATGCATATGGGAATACCATCATAGGACCCATCACTCCGGTTGCGCTTGCATGGCATGTCGTGAGACAACGCGCCTTTGCCGCCAGCCTTCTGTGACTGTCACGGAAAGCCCGGCAGCGTTATCTGGTCAGCGATCAGACCACCGCCATCAACATCGTGTTGCCCGTGGTCACTAGCTCGCCGTTACGCAGTAACGCCCGGCGCCGGGTGTCCGCGCCTTGACCCCAGCCGCGGGACGTTTACACTTCCACAGGTACCGCCGTCGAGGCGCTTCAGTCCAACGAGGTTTCTCTGCCGCGGATACGTCGACGGCAAGGCCGGACGCTTTCGGCGCGGCACATAAACGCTATTCCTTAGGCATCTGGAGGGAGACTCATGACGACCCGCGGTGTTGCACTCAAGCTCCTCCAGTGTGCCGTCTTCCTTGCGGTGATGTTCGTCGCAATCCAAGTTGCTATCGTCATTGGCGTCGAGCGCAAGTCGTGGCTTCAGCTTTCGTGGGAGTTCCTAGTCGGCGGGTCAGGAGTTGTCTTCTTTGTCATCTTCGGAGCGATCGGCTGGGTCTGCGGAGCACTCTACGGCGGTCTTGGTCTCTTGTCGCTCATGGTCGGCGGCGCCCTTGGCGGTCTTGGCCTTGGCGCTGTCGCAAACATCGCACGCAGTCCTCGTTGTCGGGTTCTTTGTGGCCCAGTTCCTGTCTTCAATGGCGCTACGTGCCGCAGTTCGCTCAACTGCCGCGCAAAAGGCAGTCAACCATATGGCGACAGATGCCTAAGCGAGTAGCCGGAGCTTTTCCCTCCCCCGGACCCCCACGCAACCCACCGTGCGGGTCCATAGTGGCGAGGAAGCAGGCGCCGGAGTTGACCGAATGACCACTCGTAGTTGCGTACCAAACCCCGAGATGATTGCTAGCGTCCAGGCGGCTTTGGGCAGGTGCGTGCTTCTGTACCAGGCGACCGAGCAGGTGCTGAAGCTCTTTCTCCCTCATGTGCGCGCGACGGAGAATGCAGCACGTCAAAATCTCGACGTCGATTGGCGAGAACTTCTTGACTCAAAGAAGACCCTGGGACAGTTGGCAGGAGTCTTGATGGAAAGGACATCTGGCTCCAACAGAGAAGGCCTAGCCTTGTGGCTTCAGACGGTGGTCTCTCAGCGGAACGACGTTGTTCATCACTTTTACGACCAAGCCTTTGCCTCGCTTCGCACCGAGACAGAAGTCGAAGAAGCTTTGACTTACCTTCAGGTTCGCCAAGCTGCAGCGTCGCAACTGCTCAGCGTCATCAAGACGCTCGCAATGATCACCCTGACGGACGATGCGGTCTAACGAATAACGATCGATGGTGCGAAGCCACGCGCCAGCAGTCCGTCAAGGGCGAGCAGAATTGACGCTGGCGGAGCGATCACCCGCGCGGGGATAGCTCCCGCTTGCTTACTGTGCACCGAAACCTGCCTGATCGTCGCCGTTGCGTGTTGCCGAAGGCATTGCGCACTGCAACACTAGCACTTTTCGCGCCAGAAATGATTACTACCACGTTAACGCCAAACGCTTAGATTAGAGGCACGGTTCGTGCGGTGCATTCCGCTTGGCATTGTGCGGTGCGCTTTTCACCGCGCTGTCAACGTACCAACGAACGCCGATTTCGACCGTTTTGCGAAACAAATTCAGCGCCAGCCGTCTGCATCATCGCGCACACCGCACTGCCGCTTCTTCATCGACTCCAGCCATCTCGCTAGCCCCGCCAACGATGTCCCGACAAAAGCATCATGCTCCGCTTTCAGCTGTTCAAAGGTGCGCAAGTGCATGCCCGCCGGTTTGCCGCCTTCGCGGTTGATGATGCCCGCCGGCCAGCCCAGACGCCGCCTGATCTTCTCGGCCTGCCCCCGCGCACGATCGTCCTGCGCTTCCCGCTGGCTTGCATAGACCAAACGGTAGCAGTGGCGACAGGCAAACAGTCTGCCGGGACCGTAGACAACGGCGACGCGCCGACCGCAGGACGGACAGATCCACCAGCGCCTTGTCCCCCCGTAGGTGCAGGGCGTGTGATCGAAGCGAACCGGCTGCTCGACATCCTGCCAACTTTCATCATCACCACTGCGGTGCCGGTAGAGAAGAATGACGCGATCAACTTCCACCCGACCGTGAATATTGGCCACCGCACGGCCACCGACGGTCCACTCCCACCCGAAGAATTGCCCTTGGATCAGGACACCGGCCCGTTGCAGCCTGCGTATGTCGAGTGGCGTCGAGTCTTCAGTGGTGCGCTTCGCGCCGTAGTGCCAGCGTCGCCCGCTGCCGATTCCGCCCATTTTCTTGCTCCCGGATTTTACCGAAATCATCAGGCAATTCTGCTGGAGCATTGTTGCCTGGACCTGCTGAAACCCTCGCCAAGCCCAGCATTGCGCCGGTTTTGATGGTGTTGCACTTCATGCAACGCGCAGGTCTTTCAGCTTCAGAATCATGGCCAGTGTTCGCTCGAATTTCCGATCCAGGTGCGTTTCGTAGCGGTTAAGTTGCTCCAACAGGTGCGGCCGCAGCCCTTCGCCCAGAGCTTGCGCCTTGATCGCCGCGGCATGTCGGACTTGCTGCACGATACCGGCGCACACGGGTTCCAGCGATTCACGGATGAACCCCGCCAGCCCTTCAGCGGTCGCCGGGTACTCCTCCTCGTCGACCTGTGTATCCCACCAATCGCGCGAGTCTGGAATCAACGCCCGACGAGCCTTATCGTAGGCATTCGGGCCACCCTTGGCCAGAATCGCTGCCGCTTTTCGGGTCGCAGCCAGATCAACGTCTGCCTCCTGCCGCCGTTCGGCAATCCGCTCCGTTGTCGCGTTCAGCAAGTTGGGCAAGTCGCCATGTTCTCCGGACAGGTCAGATTGGAAAGGTGCAGCCGCAGGTATCACTGTCTTCGGGCTGCGCAAGGTGCTTTTTAGCCCCTCGTTAATCTTCGCGCCTTCGGCCAGCAATACCCGCCGCTTGCGCCAAATGATCGTGGCAAGCTCCTCTATCAGATGCCGCTCGGTAATGCCTGCCGGCTTGTGCTCATCGATCAGAGCCGCGAGCAGGTCGTCAAACTCGGCATGGTCTTCGTGAGCCAAGACAGCCAGCGTGGACAAAATGCCGTGTTTCATGGCGTTGAAGCGCACGGCTTGATAGCCGCCATTTGCGTCGGGTACCGGCTTCTCTGCTGCCGAGAAGGGGATGACCGCGGAATTGCTTAACGCCTTGCCTTCAACTGTTTCCATAGCCTTGCCTCATTTCGTGATGGTCACGAATTCGTACCGCCGGCCGATTTCTGCCCAAGCTCGCTGTGCACACATCCGGGCGGCCTCCGAAGCATCAACGCGCCCTAGGATCGCCAGCAGCGCCCGTAGCGGCGCGTTTTGTTCATCGCGGATGCCGTCTGTGATCGCCCGGCTGTCACGCTGCCGCTGCGCGCGTTTGCGTTCGGCAGCAGTCATCGGTTGGTCGCCTTTGGGCGGTCGGCCTCGTTTCGTGACAGTCACAGAGCTGTCAGCCATCGCTTCCTCTTATATTTCGTGAGGGTCACAATAATACCACGTCCATGGCGATCTAGGCGAGGCTCCGGTCACTTGCGGGAGCGCAGTTTGGTACCAGCGGGGGATCAGTGGTGGAGAAAGAAACCTGACGGCTGACTCTGCGGTGCATAAGCCTGCTGTATCCGGGGGCGCCGCTCATCGCTAGAATGTCTGCATGTCGCGGCAAATTCCTCCGCCAACCCCGGAAATCAATCGTCTCAGAGCCGCCGCAGCCCTGATCCCGATCATTGAGTCTGGCTTGTTGGAGTCAAAGGTCTCCGTCGATGCCACTTGGCTATGGTAATATATCAGATAGTTTTCTCAGTTCATTCTAAACACGACTGTAGCGAAACATGTCCATCAGCCTGTCCAAAACGTCACACCAGGCGACACTGTCACAGACCGCCTCCGGTGGGGCTGTGGGGGGCGACCCCGTGGAGGCGCTCCGCCAGAGGGTCGCCCAGCGCGTGGTCGAGGCCTACTGCGACTCCGCACTGCGGTTCGAGTTGATCCGCTACGGAGTAAACGATCTCGCCCTCGACTCGTCGACGGCTGGCCACGTAACCGACATGGAACTCGATTCCCTTGGATGCGCAAACGAGACGAAGCTTCTAGAGGAGCTTGACGGCCTGTTAAGAAGATTCACCGACAACGACAAGAAGCTCGACCAGAAGGAATGCGCTGACGCCATTCAAATCGTTTGCCGACCGAAGTCTGGCTACTCGAAGGGACTTGTATTCGACACCGCCGAAAGGCGTGTTGTCGAGTTCTGTAGGGCAAACCGTGTCAAGGTTAAGGTCGGGTTCCTGCGCTGGGAAATCCCCTGACGGGGCGAATCACTCGATGAAACGGGAGAACAAATGAATCCGAACGACCAAGCATGGCTGAAGAACCGCGTTCACGCTGCGGTGGACGACGACTTTTATCTCGACCGTGACGAGGAAAAGCGTATCAAGGAAGAGGCGGCTGCCCGGAGCATTGCGGTCAAAGACACCGAATTAGTCCTTCGCTCCGAGCTCGATCAGGTCGGCGCCGTTTGTGAGCGCGTCCTGCTTGATGAACTCGACCGTCTCTTGCACCAATTCACCGACAACGACAAGCGGCTTGACGGCAAGGAGGAGCGGGACGCTCTGGACAAGGTGCTGACGCCCGCCTCCCAGAAACGCAAGGGGCTCGATCCTCGCGTGGCCGAGGAGTATGTGAATTCATTCTGCAAGGTGAACGGTGTTCGCCGCGACACCGAGACCAGACGCTGGCTCGTACCGCTCGTCGCCATTGCCGTCGTGGCTGCCCTAGCGGTTTTCGGCTTTGTGGCTACACGCGGCGAGAAGACTGTCGTCCAGACGAAGGTGGAAACTAAGGTCGTTGACTCCGCCGCTGTCATCCTCACCGACAAAGACAAGGGGGAGATCGACGACCAACTCCGCCGCGCCGCACAGTTCGTCGAGAAGGCGCAATACACCGATCCTCCTGAGAAATCGGCGAAGGCGTGTCTGGACGCCATCCGTCAAATCGACCCCAAGGGCCAGTACCGCGGCGAGGATGTACGATCTGTTTCCAACAAGATCGTAGACCATTATCTCGCCCTTGCCGACAAGAGCCACGCAGCCAAGGATGTCGCTGGCATGACCCGTTGGCTTGAGCGGGCTAAGCTCATGGGGGCGGGGAGCGAAGTCATCCGCGAGAAGGAACGGGCCCTGGGAATTATCGGTACGGAGCGCTGAGAAGGGGCGGGATGGGCAGTCGCACAGTCCGCCAAGCTCACCGCCCGCCTGCCTTGGACGATGGGCCTCAACGGGGCTCAAATACTCTCAAATTCGGGTGGTCCGCTGCGCTAAGCATCTCACGATCTCCTGCAGAGTCTCCGTACGCGTGAAGCTCGCATTCCGAGAGATCGCCGAGCAGTCCGATCAACTGCCTAACCTTCTCGGGACCGCGGCAGTTGTATCCTTTAAGCCGGCCGTCAAAGACTAAGTGATTCACCGAAGGACGTGTGCACAGCAAGTCGTCGAAACCAAGTTCTCGGCAGACGGGTTCAAGGTATAGATCGAGAGACGCGCTCACCATTACCAGTCGGTGCCCTTGCGTCTTGTGCCACTCCGCTTTCGCGCGTGCGGCAGGCCTTATCCATTCGAGAATTTCGGCGGCGTGCCTCCTCCCCTCCTCGCGAAGCCTTGCGACGCACTCGCCCGAAAACAGCTCGCTGACCAGCAGTTCCTTGAATTTGTCTCTATCCGAGACCCCAACGACAATCTTGCATGCTTCTGGAACCAAACGTAGGAACGCGCTGCTGACCCTCGCCCTACCGAAGGCCCTGTTCAGGAAGGGAAGGAAGGTGTCTCGTGTCGTCATCGTGACATCGAAGTCGAAAGCGGCGACGATGGGGCGATCGCTCCTTGCAGAAGCATCGACGTAGGTGTCTGGGACGACTGGTTGCATGCAGCGCACTATGTCGAAGCCGGCGGATGAGTCGGCGTTACGTTCCCACTTCGCCACATGGCCGCACTTGTACCGCATTTAGATGAGATCCCGAAGTTGCTGTGATCCGGCGAATTGGCAAGATTGGGGCGCACCACTCCTTGACCGATCGAACGCGACCCAACCCGATGGCGTCGAGCCAACTGTCAACTCTCAACCATCTGAACGACCACCAAGCGCCCCCCTTCACCCTTGGCAAGGAGAAGTTGCTGCCCGTCCTTGAGTTCGACCTTGTTTCCGATCGGGACAGTTGTCTTGCTTGCGCCGTTGATCTCCGTCAAGTCAGGTAACCCCTCGTTGACCAGCCACCAGATGTCATTGTGCAGGACGAAGTAGCCCACCCGTTTTTTCTGAGAGTCCGTCAGCCTCTCGTTTGGAGCGATAAGGTTGTTCGCATGCCACAAGAACAAGGACTGCCCCGTCCAAACCATCAGTCTGTGGTTATCCGGACGGAATTGTCCTTCCTTCCGTGACGAGTACAGATTGAGAATCGGCAACTTGCCCTTGTGAGGCGTCCCGCAGAACGGGCAGCGTGGTTTTGTAGAATTGTCAAACACATACCATTTCTGGGTGCAGCTCGGATTCTGGCAAGGCTGGATCAGATCGACCGTCTTGACCAACGCTGTCTCCCAGTCGTTGGCCGAGGGGCGCATACCGGGCTCGTGGAGGCCTGTCACAAACGCCTGCAGGAACAGCGGTGCCAAGTAGGGCCCCGTTATTGTGTATGGCATCCTCTCAGTGTCTGCCCAAGGCAGCTCTGTGGGCTTGGCATCCGCGACCCTAATGCGGTTGCTCCTGTCCGTCGGATGTTCGACGAAGAGAGCCTTCTCTCCCATCGTCAGGGACTCGTCGCGCTGCTCATCGTCGACGTCGTGAACCTTGCCGCCACGCAACGGATGACGGTAGAGAAGATACATGTAGATGAGTACGGCGAGCGCGTGCTGGTCGGTTTCCCGCCGCGGAAGTTTCCTGTTCGGGTCGCCTTTCGCCAGGTGATTGGTCATCACGACCTCGGGAGCAATGAAGTCTGGCGTGCCCACGACGTCCGGTGGATATTTCCCCGGAACAACCAGGCCGTCAACGTCGATCACGCAGGCGAAGCCTTTGGATGGGTCGACAAGCACGTTCTTGTAGGAGAGGTCCGAGTGGGCCAGACCCATCATGTGCATTTTCTTCACCGCCCTCGACAAGAGTACACACATTCTGATGTGATTCAACCAATCCCCGAGCTCTCGGGGATCCATGAAACGATTGCGCAGACTCGATGCCGCAAACCACTTGCCTTCCTTTTCCTTCCCCTTGATGCCGAGAACATCGTTGTTCTTAGATCCGTGTTCGAAAAAGAAGTGACTAGGATATGTAGGCGCTACCAGACCAAGCTTGCCTTCATGCTCAAGCGCGGCCGTCGGCCAGCAGAACAACGTCTTCCAGTAGTCGCCACCGACTTGACTAAAAAGCGCCTCCCGGTATCTCCCTGTGATCATTTGCAGGCGGTCCCGAGCCTGGAAGTCCTGCTTCTCCTTGTAAAACGCAACCACGTAGGACTTGTCTGGAGCGAAATGCACATCCTTCATTGCACCCGATCCGATGACGTCCTCTACGAACTCGATGCTCTGTCCGTCGAGGGTCTTGCATTTCACAACCTTCGCCATCAAGATCTCCTAGGCAACGCGGGCAACGACCACCAAGGCCGCCAGCCAAAGGGTAACTGTCTCTGCCGTTTCCACCGCGTCCATCGGCGACCAGCCTTCGGGACGGGCGGCTGCGAACAAACCGAACAGGGCAAACAGAGACAAGGATGCAATAGCCGCCGCCAAGCCTAAGGCGTCAGCCAAGGGGTCGGGCTTGGTGCCAGCGAATGGGAGTGCGATCAGCAGAGCGGCGACCGGCGCAACCTTTGCCTTCAAAGCCACGAATTCCTCCTCAGAAGAGAACAGCGATCGTTCGGTCGTCATGGTCTCCTGGAGAGAAGAACTCAAGCCAGTCCGTCAAGACCCTGTCTTTGGCTGCGCCCCCCCCAGACCCATCAACTAGTGGGCAAATCTCATCCCAAAATGCATCCCACTTCGCGGCGTCGGCCAGGTTGTTGTCGGTCCCAAACTTCGGATCCGAAACACCGTCTGTCATTAGGATCAGCGCCGTAACATCTTCGAAACGCCCAATACTTACGCGCTTCCCAAAATCCGGATCGAAAACGAAAGCTTTGTCAAGGAAACGCGTCTCTCCGGAGAACTCGCCGCTATCAGGCGTCCCCATAAGCCTCACTTGGCCACGAGGGCCATACGCAGCAATGGCTCCATCACCCCTCCAGAAAGTGGCCACGAATAGTTCTCCATGGTCGTACCTTGCCACCGCGGCGAGTAACGTGGTGGAGTACTCCTTCGCCGCCACCCCGTTCGCTTGAGCCTCAGCCTCAATCGCCTCAACGGCGAGTTTCGCTGCTCGGTGGAAGAGGTAGTGGAAGTCCGTTCCAAGCTTCGTGCGGGCGGCATCGGGATCCGATGACCACACGGCAAGGGCGGATGTCATGCCAGCACCACAGTCGCCGCACAGTTCGGCCCTGAGGTGATCACCGAAAGCCTCGACCGCCAATTTCGATCCCCATCGGGAACTCTTTGCACTTCCCGCTCCATCCGCTACCACGAGCAAGCTCCAACCCGATGTCGGGTCATGGCTAACAAGAAAATCGTCGTCACGGCAGGTTCCAGAATGCTCGTGGGAACGACCGCGTCGGCTGGCGGCAACGATGCAGTGTCCGGAGAGTTCCAAGACCGCACCGTCCGTGTTCGGTTTGTAGTAGGGATCATCAGGGGAAGGATCCCTCTTCTGCCAGAGGCTCCTCGGATCTGGGTTGACGATCAAAAGGCACTCATCGGACGACCACGAGACACCATCCACTGACCATTGCAGAAAAATTCTGTGTTCTCCTGCAACGACCGGCTTGCCACGCAGATCTCCAGACCCTTCGTCGAAGTCAAGCCCTAACCCCTCTGGAACCCTTACGTTTCTGACGCGAACCTGTGCACCAGCCGCATCTGCTCCCCTAATCTTGTCAGCATAATCCTGCCCCACTTTTGCGTTCGGCACCCGGAATCTTGGCCTACTTTCGGCCGATCGTCCCGGATCCGCGTTCTGCGCTGGAGTCTGACCTGGCTTCGCTGCGACGTTCAAAGCGGCCGAACCGGCGGCTGCGGCGTCGTCCTGGGTCTGCGTCATTTCTTGGTTCCTATCGTCGTTGATCACGGTCGGCCCCGCCGGTGATGGTAGGGTAGGCAAATCGTCCGAATGCGAAAAACCGGTGAAGTCTTCCAGTGCATCGGGCTCAACAGACGTGGTGGATGCGGTCGATACCTGTATTCGGAGAGGTTTCAACTTTTTGCCGGGGTAGCGTGTATTCCAGAGCTTCATCACGGCGATCGCAAACGCATGCGCCTCGTCAACGACCTCGTCGCTCGCTATGAACTCATCGAGAAGCGGCAGTGCCACCGCGCCCACGTCAAAGAAAGGCTGTTTGCTGCGTCCGAAAAGCCCCAGCATCAGGTTTTCGATCTGCGGTCCATGGCTCGCTCTTTCTGCATCGGAAAGTTTTCGCGTCGTGTGCATGGATTTCAGCCCCGTCCACGACCCACGTCGAACCCGCCTTCTTCCATAGGAGCCGGGGCGAAAGCGACGGCTTTCTCGCACCATGGGCAAACTGCCTCCTGCGGGCCGTTGATGCACATGAGTTTGCCGCACCCGCAAACTGCGAAGGCGCAGATGTTGCCGCAATGCGGACACCCTGGCGAGCCCACCAATTCGGTAGTGTTAACCGTCAGGTTGGCCGAACGTGGATCTGACCAAGCGAAGTAGTCCTCGTCTAGTGGATAGCAACCTGAAATCTCGTAACGTGCCACCTGTAGCTTGAAGTCCCTGGTGGCCACGTCCTGCATTGCTCGTTCGTACTTGATAATGTAAGGCTTGCGGGTTTTCTGGCAGCGCCCTACCAGCGTTACACAAGCCTCGTCCGCCATCGGCGGACTCTCCTTTACAAGGCTCAAGATACTCTCGTCGAGTTTCGGCAAGGCTTGTGCTTCGGCTCCCTCGCCGACACTCTTGCTCTGCGCAACGACGGAGGCCGTAACCCAGTTGACGAACTTCCTGAAGTCTCCCTCCTGCGAGTCCTCGAAGACGAGCACATGCTGCGTGAGACTGCGAAGCGACGAAAAACCGGCGGACTTGCCTAGCCCGATCGCGACCATGGTGGCCTTTTTTGCATACTTTGCATTCCACTCGTCGATAGCCGGCTTCGGATCGTCAGTCGGCCGTCCGTCCGTCAGGAGGTACACGACAGGCTTCCAGTCCCCCTTGTGCTCGGCCGTCGTGCGCATGACAGACTTGTCGATTTCACGCATCAAAGCACCAAGAGCGGCTCCCAGGTTCGTCCCCCCGCCGAGAGGAAGTTTAGGCGGATAGAAGGAGACCAGTTCTACCAGTGGGGCGATGGTCCTGGCGACGCCTGCAAAAGCGACGACCGAGACGTAAACTGTCTCCAGTGCATGTGGGTCGGCCCGTAAGGCACGCACTATGGCCTGCAGGCCATCCTCCATCTTCTTGAGATTGTCGCCAACCATGGACTCCGAGCAGTCCAAGACAAAAAACAGTGGTAGTCTGCGCATTGCATCTCCTGTGGTTATGGGTCAGTGTCCGCTGACCGCAAGGGTATCAGTCACCAGTCGCGTCGCCTACGACGAGGCAATCGCAATCAACCGCGGTGTTGTACAGGTCCAAAGGACGTGGCGTGCACGTACCTGTTGGGATGTCGATCCCCGAGGATGTCCATACAAAACCCTTTGGGTGTGGATCTTTTCGGCCACGAAGGATCTTAGATAGATCAAATGGTTAACATATCAATGACTTGGAAAAGTTGCTCGGGCGCGGGACGTAACGAACGGGGATGGCGTTACCGAGCCCGCGGGTGCCCCATCCCTCTAGCGGCGAACGGATAATGAGTCAAAATCTGCCGGTTGAGGGCCGCGAAAGCGTGGTCGAAAAGAGCCGCACCCAAACCCTTTCAAAGCGCACTCACTTGCCACCCGGCACATCAGAGCACTAACTGAACCTCGGGTGGCGGAGGCGGAAGCGACGCCTGCCCGGTCACCCCAGCACTGCTGCTTCCCGCCGCCACGCTTGCAGAAACCATTTGGAAGAAACGTAAGAAAGATGCCTCGTCCATCGTGGCCATTGTTTCAACACTGTCCGTCAATTCCCGAAGGTATTCCTCCTTCGCAAACGGCCCGACCGCGCACGCGACAATACAGCCAAAATTGCGTTTTTTTACTTCGGGGATCGTCTGACGGAACGTGTGTAGATCACTTGGTTTTCCGTCCGTCATCAGGAAGAGTAGGGGCCGCCAGTCGCCTTTCGCGTCCTTGGTCGACTTCTTGACGTCTTTGTCCACGCAGTCCACCAGGAGTTGAAGTGCGGCCCCCATGAAGGTGGCTCCAGATTCCGGTACGGCCAAGTCAGTGAACTGCGCCTCGTGGAGTTGTGTAAGCGGCAAATAGAGTTTTGCCTCAAGGTCGAACGTGATGACGCAAAGATGCGCGCTCTCGAGAGCGTAGGGGTCCTTACGCAAGGCACTCAACATCGCCCGCATGCCAACGTTGACCGAATGAAGGGCTTCTCCGCGCATCGACCCGGAGGTGTCAAGGAGAATATAGACAGGCAGTCTTCGGTCGCTCATGCCAGGCTCACACGTACTGCTTGAGGAACTCTATGAAGGTATCCGACTGGGACGGGGCCCCGACGGCATTAAACTTCCAGCCGTCCCGTTCGCGGACTAGCTCGGCGAAAAGCATGGATCGGCACTCCACGTATTGTGCGCCACCCGAGAGGTCAAAGCGTGTCATTTCGCGGCCCTTGCCGTCCACGGCCCGGATGAATGCGTTTCGGACCTTTCCGAAACTCTGACCATTCTCGATGCCCTTATAGATCTGCACGACAAAGACGACCTTTGCGTATTTCTCGGGCAATTCGTTGAGCTCAACTATGATCTGCTCATCGTCGCCCTCACCAGCTCCTGTGCGGTTGTCGCCGGTGAGCCAGATGTGCCCGGAATGGTGGCGCATGCTATTGAAGAACACGACGTCACCGTTTACCAACGAAGGACGGTCATTTTCAATCTTGCCGAGATCGTGCACCTTGCCGTCCGCTCCGCAGAGGAACGCTACTACATCGAGATCGTACTCCGCCGGTTTCTTCGCGAACAGGCCCCCCAGGAATCCAGACTTCTCTTCGAGGATGTCCCAGCCGAGGCCTATGGTAACCATAGAGAGATCGTTCTCACTTTTCTTGAGGCTTACGCCCTGGCCCTTCTTCAAGCTGATAGCCATTTTGTCTCGGCCTCAAAGAACCACGTTAACTTCTGGCGGCGGTGGAGGCAGATCGCCGAGCCCGGAAACCTCTTTCTGGCCTTGGTCCACCTTGTGGCTGCCCGTTGAGACGCTGGCCGAGACCCACTTAAAGAATGCTTTGATTGTGTTCTGGTCAGCCGTGTCAAGCTGGACAACGACCTCGGTGACTTGCTTAAGAACTGTGGCGTCGGCCCCGGGACCAGCGGCGCAAGCAATGACGATTCCGGTGCGGACCTTACGAAGTCTGTCGAGGCCACGCTTCCAGTCGTCAGTTGGCGCCCCGTCTGTCATGATGAACACTAGAGGCTTCCAGTCACCCTTCGCGTCTGCTGTGGTCTTGGCGACCTCCGCTTCGATCCGGTCAGCCAGCAGGCTCAGAGCTGCGCCGAGTTCCGTGCTGCCGCTGGCGGAGATGGGGGGGGTCTGAAATGTTGCCAGTTCGGTCAGCGGAACAACCTGTTTCGCGGCGCTGTCAAATGTGATGATGGATAGGAACGCAGTCTCCAACGCATAGGGATCTTGGCGCAGGGTCGAAACAAGAATCTGAACGCCGTTCTTGACGGCTTCAATCGGTTCTCCACTCATGGAACCTGAAGTGTCGAGCAACAGGTATACGGGCAGCCTTCTCATCGTTTTTCCTTTTTTTCGTTTCAGTGATTCTTGTTGGGAAGTCAGCTAGGTTACTGTGACACCGAACTGTCCGCACATGGCACCAAGTCCGCCGCTGAAGCCCTGACCGACAGCTTTGAATTTCCACTCGGCGCCGTAACGGTAGACCTCACCAAAAATCATCGCTGTCTCGGTACTGTAGTCCTCGGAAAGGTCAAATCGCACGATCTCTACGTCGTTGTCCATATTCACAATGCGCATGTACGCGTCCGACACCTGCCCAAAATTCTGCCTGCGGTCCTCCGCATCGTGGATAGTCACACAGACGGCCAAGCGCTTGACATGGTCTGGTACCCTATCGAGGTCAATCTCTAGCGCCTCGTCATCGCCGTCGCCCGCTCCAGTGGTGTTATCGCCCGTATGCTTAACCGAGCCGCATGATGAAACAAGTTGGTTGTAAAAGACAAAGTCCTCATCACGTCGCACTTTCCCACTTTCCGCGAGCAAGAAAGCGCTTGCATCGAGGTCGAAGTTGGCGCCGTCGGTGCAACGTGCGTCCCAGCCAAGACCAACCAGGATGTGTTTGAGACTCGGCACCGTTCTTGACAGCGAGACGTTGCCGCCCTTACTGAGTGAAACAGCCATTTCAATCTCCTTAAGCTACTTTACTGATAAGCCTTCCGGCTCGCGCCGCTTGTAACGGATCGAGGACACCAGCGCCAGCGCAATGAACGCGACACCGATCGAAGCGGTCACCATCTCTGGAACATGGACAACTATGCCTGAAAGCATGATGACAGCTAACGCGCCAATCGCGTAGTGTGCTCCGTGCTCAAGAAACACGTATTCGTCGAGCGTACCTTTCCTGACAAGGTGGACAGTCAGCGAACGGACAAACATCGCACCGATGGCCAGCCCCAACATAATTATCACGACGTCGCGCGTGACCGCAAAAGCGCCGATCACTCCGTCGAAGGAGAACGAAGCATCCAAGACCTCAAGGTAGAGAAAGCCCGCAACACCGTTGCGCTTGGCTGTCGAGACAGCCTCTTCTCCCACTTGCTCGCTTTCAAAAAAAGTGTCAAGACTGCTAACGGCCACGAACAGGATTACTCCTCCCAGCCCCGCCACCAGCACTTTCAACCGAGTCGGCTGGTCTAGCGGTAACCACATTTGCATGCAAAAGAGAATGATCAAGGCCGTCATCACTGCAATGGAGTCCAATTTTCCCAGACTCGCGAGTCTTTCTTCTATCACTCCAAGCCAATGAAGGTCCCTCCCTTCGTCGAATAGAAACGTCAGGAAGACGAGTAAGAGGAACAAGCCACCGAATGCTGCGATGCCATGGTGGCTATCTGTAAGGTGTCTGGAATACTCCTCGGGTCGCTCCAGCGCCATGGTCGCCACATCCCCCATCCCTAAGCCAGTGGCTACAGACACGATCGCAATCGGGAAAAAAAGGCGCATGCCGAACACTGCTATCAGTACCCCGATGGTCAGGAACACCTGCTGCCACTTCTCCTCCATGTCCTTCAGCACAGATGCGTTCACCACGGCATTGTCAAACGACAGACTCACCTCCATAACTCCAAGCATCGCTGCAAGAACCACAGCCTGCACCATCCCCATTCCGTTCTTGGCGCCCCAAAAGGCGGCCACGCAAAGGCAGACGATGGTCACAGCAAGAGAAACTCGAAAATCTTTCATTGGGACCTCCCGTTGATGAAGTTTACGATCTCCTCAAACCAGAGGAATCGGCTCAAAGAGAGGACAAGAATCCACTCGCTGGCGAAAGGACAATGGTTCGGTCTGATCCAACGTGACTAGGATGCCGGGCTACGCGGCTGAAGTGAAGCCGGTGAGGCGCGAGAACTGAAAAAGCGGCGCTTCCCCCTTCGGGAAATGCCGAGTGCCACGTTTGTTCATCAAGAACACGACTACCATGTTATAAGGTGTCCTCCTCGGGTCTGGCGAAGTTTGGTTCGGAAAGGCGATAGGTCATGGCTGCGAGACTGCGAGCGGACGCCGACAGGGTTGCGCTGTATTCGAAACCGCCCTCCTGCAAGTGCCTGACGATCACGGCCATCTTCTGCTTGCCTTGACACGTCATAGAAAAACCGATCAAGTCGCCCATACGTGTCGGCTACCTAGACCTGGCTGTGCCGCAGCGCAGGCACACGTCGCAACGGGCCCGCGAGCTCTTGGTGACGATTCCCACCGACCGTCGGGCGAAATCACCACGGACCTCATCTGCACTACAGTTACCACACACCTGTCGCTGACGTGGCAATCGGCCGAGATCTGGAAATGCCCAAACTAGTTGCGTAGCCACCTCGCCCTCACGGGCATTGTAGCGCGGAACAGGCACGATTGGTGCGACGATGAATCAAGGAGCCACTGCGGTATTCACAACCCGCGTGGAACACGTAAGTAGTGCAGATCGCTAGACGCTTCCAAGACGGCCGCGTCTTGGCAATTGCTCATGGCCATTTGCCCATCACCAACCAGAAATTTCCGGCATTATGGAGCAACCACCCCTAATCTCTAAGGAGCCCCACGGCGGCGCCGAACTTTTTTCTGGCGGGCTCACTCTGTGAGCCCGTAGAGTCCTACACTGATCCTCATGACCCACCCCCATGAGCCGGCGCGATGAGTTTACATTTCCTGCTGAAAGCCGAAGCCCGTACCCTGTCCGTGGTTCAGGTCCTGGCCATGAGTGACGATGACGCTTTTGCCCTGTTCCGCCACCTGCGCTGGGGCGAAGGGAAGGAAGTGGTCTGCCCGCACTGCGGCATGGCGCACCGGCACTATTTCCGCCCGACCCGCAAGATTTGGCGCTGCGCGGGCTGCCAGGAAGATTTCTCCGTCACGTCCGGAACGATCTTCGCCTTCCACAAGCTGCCCCTGCGCCTGTACCTTGCGGCGGCGATCCTGTTTGCCAACGCCGTGAAGGGCATTTCTGCCCTGCAGGTGGGCCGCGACCTGGGCGTGTCCCACAAGACCGCCTACGTCCTCCTGCACAAGCTACGGGAGAGCCTGTTGGTGAGCCGGGACGAATCCGCCCTGCAGGGCGAGATTCACGTAGACGGGGCGTACGTTGGCGGGACGGTCCGGCCGGCGAACAAGAAGGAAGACCGGGTAGACCGGCGCTTGGCGGAGAATCAAGACCCGGACAAGCGCTGCATCCTGGTGATGCGCGAGGCCTACACCGAGGCGGAGGTCGAGGCCGGCAACGCCGGGGCCAGGAAGACGCTGACCTTCATCCTGAACAACGAGAACCAGGCCGACATCGGCAAGCTGGCGCCGGTCTACCTCGCCAAGGGTTCCGTGATCTGTGCCGACGAAGCGGACGCCTACGACCGGCTCCCTGCCAAGTACGCGGTCCGCCGGGTGAACCACGGCAAGGCGTACCGCGCCGATGATGGCACGACCAACAACCTGGCGGAATCGTATTTCTCCCGCTTCCGCCGACCGCGGCTCGTTCTCCCGCCGCCTGGATCGCCCCGGACGACGACAGCGCGAGAGTCACGCCATCCGCCGCCGGTGCTTTGAGGATCTCGGCCGTTGTCATATCTCGACCTCACCAACGCGAGAGAGGAATTGACACTTTTGGTTGTTGGCTGGAAAAAGCCGCCGAACCCGAAGAACCCGATACGATCCGCCAAACTTTGGCGTTCCCGCCCGCCGACTTGTCGGGGAGGATTCGCCGATTATCGACAAAACGGCCTTCATGGCGTTTGATCCACCAGCCGAGACGACTCCGATTGATAGCGCCGCCGCGATCTTCCGCGATTTCGCGGATCACGCTCGATAACTCGCCGGCCTTGTCAAAATCTGCACGCGCCACCAGATCACGCACGCCAGCCGCGGCCGCCCCGAGTGCATCCGTCCATTCTTTTATCAGGCGCCCGAGTAGTTCCGCGTCGGGGTCGTCACTCATCTGAGCGAACAAGGTCGTTGCCGGGTCGGGCAAGCCAAGCCAGATGAGCGAATGCCGGCAGTAGCCAGACCAATCGCTGAAACTGGCGATAGGGGAGATGTCGGGATTCCGGCCGGCCCGGCCAGAGCCCATGCTTTGACGATCGTCAGCACGTCGGACACGTGCCTGCCGCGATTGGCGCGAACCTCCCGCAGCAAGTTGGGGCGCTTGAAACGGCGCTCCGCCGGGGTTGCGCACAGCGGGTCAATGTTGATCGTCAGCACGCGCCGACACATATCCTTGATCGGCCCGACGTTGTTACCGCTGGACAGGAACAGCGTCCGGGTGCTGACCGTCGCATCCTTGGACGCGCATAGGATTCGGCCGCCGATGCTCTCCTCAGTGATGGCCGTTTTCAGCTTGTCGAACGGCAGCAGGTCCGTGTTCAGGTCGTCAAACTCGATCACGGCCGGGGATTTGAGCAGGAGCGCGAGCAGCAGCTTGCCGCACTCCTCTTCCGAATCCGGAAATGATACAGGCGATGGCGGGGCGGGCGTTGCCAGCGCCGTAGCAAGCTTGCACAGAAACGACTTGCCGCTGGCCTGCACTGGCGCCCGGACGTGGAACATGGGCGCGTGCGGCAGCGATGGCCGTATCGCCGCCGTCAGCAGCATGGCGAGCGCCGCTGCCTTGTCACACTCTGCGGCAAAGGAAAATTCATTGAGCAGATCGGACAAACGGCCCAGCGCCGCCGCGGCATCTTCTTTGCCGGGACTGTCGGGGATGCTGAACTGCCGCGCATCGAAGACGCCAAACATTGCGCTATCTGTGTCGTAGCCTGCGGTCGATACGATATGCCCGCTGGACCGCATGTAGGGCTGTCGGGCGATGCCGGACAATGGGGGCATGTGCGCATAGGTCTGGGCATAGAACAGCACAATGCAGTGCCGCTCTGGCGGGTCGCACGCTACCCACTCATCAGACCGCTTATCGAATCTCAGCCACACGGCCGCGCAGGAAAGGGCGCGCGTCATCGCCGGTTTGCTGGTCGGTATGATCTGGCTTTCTCCCGTCGCCGGGTCTGTGGATATGCTGGCGATCAGCCCGCCACGCTGGTAATACTTGCCGCTCTTTGCAAGCTCTTGCTCGGCTCGATCAACAATGCGATGCAGCTCGCCGCCGGACACCTTGATGGTCGGCTTCATTTTCGCCGAGACGACGTCAACGCTGAGGAATTCAAGCAGCGCCCCGATCTTGAACTTTGGCCCGTGCGAATGGCAGCAGTGGTATCCGCCACGGGGGTACAGGTCGTCGGGCTCGAAATACACCGCGCCGGTGTCTAGCGCGTCGGTGTGCTCATGAACCCATGGGCACGTGATGTCGTGCTTTGCGCCGCCGAGAGGCATTTTGTACATGCCGCGCTTTTTCAGTTCTGCAATGACCGGATTTGCCGCCGGGGCAGCCAGATACACATCATCGTTATCGTCCGCGGTTTCTGCCGGGGCTGAACGGACCGCTGCGCTTTTGCGCTGGCGTTTCGGCCGGCCGGCCGGGGCGAGCTCGATTTCCAACCCTTCGACAATCGCTTCCACTGAGTAGCGAAGATCGGGGCGCCACTCCACCAGGCGACACTGAAACGGACCTTCATACTTGCCGTTGATCGCTATCGGCAGCCGTGCAAGTCTGGCCGTGGGACCATTCGCCCCAGGATCGCACAGCCCGCCGGTGATGATGGCATTCATCAGCCGATCAGCCGCCGCCGCGTCGAGTACCGGCCCGTCAAGAATGAAACCTACTTGATGATTGCCAGGACTTGTTTCGATAGACCAACTCGGGGCCATGCTCACGCGATCAGCCGGAATCTTGTTTCCGATGTCGTCAAGCATTATGCAGTGCAGACCCGCGAAATTGGTCTTTTTCCGACGAACTACCCCATCATCGCCGGGATAGTGGCTGGACACGCAGAAATAATTGTTTGCAGTCGCCGGTGTCTCGATCTTCCCGAATGGCGCGCAATTTCCCCACTGCTTTGAGGTAGCGGGGTTGCCCAAGAATGATGTGACGGTCGCGGCCGCGCCATCCGGCAGCGCATGAAACACGGCGGCCATGAAGGCTCCGTTATCGGGTTCTTCGGCTTTGTCGCCTTTTTCTGGCGAACAACCAGAAGTGTCAATTTCGCTGTTGTCGTCTATGGCCGGGGTGAATTCAAGGGGAGCGTTCATAGCCGCCCTCCTTGGATCAGAGCGAGCAGCGCCGCGGCCATTGGTGCGGACAAACTGACGACGCAGGAAGCCGTC
>NZ_JAZKUM010000014.1:0-109968 GCF_036625085.1 Candidatus Accumulibacter necessarius
TCTCGTCAAGGGTGGCGACTGGCCGGTCGACCAAATCGTCGGCAACCGGGAGGTCAACGCTTGGGGTGGCCGCGTGCTGTCCCTGCCGTTTATTCACCAGACATCGACAACGGCGCTGCTCGACAAGATCAGGCGTCTGTAGCAGCTATCCGACAAGGGAATTCCCGGAACCAGACCTTCACTCACCAGCCAGCGCCGCTCTGGAAACAAACGGCCAACGGGCTCCGCCTCCGGCTCAAGGATGTGGCGAAGGGTCGTTGAAATACCGGCGGAAGAAGAATTGACGCCAGATCAAGTGGCGAGTGCGCTTTTTAGCGAGGCAACGTCCTCTGCCGACTCTGCAAGAAGGGTGCTGAGCGCCTCGGCATCAAACAACTGCCCGAGCAGGCTAGGGTCAGTCAGCTCGCCCAGCGCGGGGTCTCTCCACCCATGCTCAACGTTGGCCAACCGGTTGGCAACGAACAGGACGTCAGACAGCGTTTTCAGCGTCTCGATCGTCCGCTCCTGTTCGTGCTCCTGCACGACCAGCAGCACTTCTTCGGGCAACCCCATGGCCGCCAGCAGCGCGTGTCCGATACTGTCATGCCACTGCACCAGCAACTGCTGCAGCGCCAGCGGATCGGCGACCATTTCAGGAAAATTCGTCGCCCGCGAGAGCAGGTAAAAAACACCGATATCATGCACCAGCCCGACGAACATCGCTTCGTCCGGGTTGACCCGACTCACCCGTCGAGCCAGGACACGCGAGAGGGCAGCGACGTGCACCGTATGTTCCCATAATCGCCGCGACAAGGCTTCGAAGGGCGCCATTTTCTTGGAGTTGAGGAGTTGCTCCATGGCGACGGCAAAGGAAACGGTACGCACAGCATCCATTCCCACCCGAGCAATCGCGCTACTGACGTCGACGATCGTTCGTCCCGAGGAGTTCATCGCCACCGAGTTGGCCAGTCGGATGATCTTGCTGCTCATCAATGGCTCGGCGCTGACCAGCCGCCCCAATTGTTCGATCGTCAGACTGGGGTTCTTGAGCGCCGTTCGCACCTGGAAGGTGATGTCGAGGAAAGTCGGAAAAGAAACGACATCGCCGGACAGGTCACGGGCGATATCTTGCAGAATACGGAAGCTGAAGTCGTTACTCATTGGGTGTTGGTTCCCGATGCCCTTTCAGTTGCGTTTCAACAGGTCCTTGAGATTCGCAAAGGGCTGGGCTGTTGCCGGAGCCCTGGTCTGCGAGCCAAGGGAGTTGATTCCGGCCAGGCGTGCAGCTTCTGCGTCAAGTTGCCTGGCGTGTTCGTTATCGTGGCAGTAAAGGCACAAGAGTTCCCAGTTGCTGCCATCGCCGGGATTGTCATCGTGATTGTGGTTCCTGTGATGGACGGTGAGTTCGCGCAGGTTCTGCTGGGTGAACTCACGCGAGCAGCGACCACAGATCCACGGGTAGATTTTCAGTGCCTGTTCGCGATAGCCCGCCTCGCGGCCAAGGCGACTGCGAACGGCGTCGGCGATCAAACGATCGGTTCTTGCGGTCTTGTCGGTAGCCATTGGAGACTCCTGATGAAATGAATCCTGAGTGCGGCGCCAGCCGACCCTGCAGCTTGTCAAATGAGCAGCCCGACCAGCGGGACGCGCATTTCGCTGGCGCTGATCCCGCCATGTACGCCTAGCATCGAAAAACGCCGCTCTCCAGGCAGCCAGTCCTTGATTGTCCAGTTATCCTTCATCACCAGAGTGTAGTCGCCGACTCTGGATGCCAGGCGTGGATGGTAGGGCCGCGGGCCAAACCAGCCAGCGGCGATCAGCCTGTCGCTGTCGTACAGGTGAGCTGCGCGGGCGAGATGACGGCGCACATAGGCTTCGAAAGCTGGCCGATTCTCCTGCGCGACGTAGCAATAGGCAACCCGGCGCTCGCCGCAAAGGGGACGGAGAAGCAAGGCGGCGAGTTGCGGATGGTCGTCAAGACTGATGACCCGACGCGGCGGTGAATCAACGAAGCCATGATCAGCGGTGACCAGCACCCAGGTGTTGCTGCCTCGCAGCTGGCGCAGCAAGTCGCCGAACAAGGCGTCGAAGGCGGCGAGCGTCTGCTGGGCTTGGCGGCTGTCTGTTCCATAATGGTGTGAATAACTGTCGAGATCCGGATAGTAGGCATAGACGTAGCGCGACCTGGCGGTCTCTTGCAGCAGACCGGCGAGACAGGAAAACATTTCAGGCAGCGAGCTGTAGGCGGTTGTCTGCGCGCCGCGCGAGTGCCAGGAATTGAAGGCGCTGCCGGCAATGCTTTGCGGCGCCACCACCCAGGATTCTCGATCCAGTGTTTGAAACAGGGACGGATGGTCAAACAGACGCGGCGGCAGTTCGTCCGGAAGCAGACTGGGTAGTCCCAGGCGGGGAGTCAAGGGCAGGACGGCCAGAGTCTCGTCGATCTCGGCCATGTACATATGCCAGCCGGTGAGCCCGTGTTGCGCCGGTGCAAGACCGGTCATCACAGTGGTGACAGCACTGGCGGTGGTCGATGGAAACACTGAAGTCATGCTGCCAAGCAGGTGACGTTGCAGGTGCGGGCTGACAGCAGCGTGTCTGGCCAACGTGCGCAGACCCAAGCCATCGATCAGCAGGAGAACGATATGCCGGGCTCTGGCCAGTGACGCTGCAGTTGCCGTGGCGAGCTGAGGGTATTGACGATATTTACCGCCACAGGCAGTGGCGATGCTCTGCATCAGATTGACGATGCTGCCGCCTGCGTAATCCGGAAGTAGGCTCGAACTCATGATGCGACCATTCTACGCCAAGCAATCGGCATCCGTTATCTAGCGCCGGCGGCAAAGGATAGAAGCTGGCAGCCGGCTCAGCGACCGCCTGACTGGCTGAGCACGCCTCTGTCGTCCTGCTTCCTGACAAAACGGACCCGCCCGCTGCTGTCTTCGATGCGCAGCAGGCGTCCGGCGTGTTCGAGTCGATTCAGATGAGCGATCGCTTCACCCATGGCGAACATCGTCTGGTGGGTGTCGAGATCCCTCGGAAACAGGGTCATCAGCAGTTCGGCAGCGCTGCGCGGGCTGCCACAGTGCTCCTCAAGGACCAGCAAGCGCTCTTCGTGGTGTGCGTGCAGGGCATCTACCCGCTTCTCGATGCCGTAGAAAGGCAGTCCGTGCGAGGGCAGCACGAGCGTTGCAGCGGGCAGTTCGCGATAGCGGTCGATCGACTGCAAGTAGTCCGCCAGTGAATCGGCCAGCGGCGTGACGGCAAAGACGCTGACATTGGTCGAGATCTTCGGCAGCAGCATGTCACCGGAAATCAGCACGCCAAGTTCCGCGCTGTAGAGTGCTGCATGTTCCGGCGAGTGGCCGAAGCCGACGCGTACCTGCCAGCGATGCCTGCCAATCGCGAGTTCGTCGCCGGAAAAAAGGCGCTGGTACTGGCTTGGCAGGCTCGGCACGCCGCGGTTATAGGCGCCGCTACGGCGTTCAAGCGCGGCGCAACGCTCGGCATCGAGGCCATGTGCGCGGAACTGGCGCAGCATCGGCTGATTGCCGTGGCCGGCAACTTCATTCCAGACCGCATGCGCAGTCAGGTACTCGCCGAGCGTCATCAGTACCGGCGCTCCGGTCCGCTCCTGCAACCAAGCGGCAAGGCCGACGTGATCCGGGTGAAAATGGGTGACGATGATGCGCCTGATCCGCCCACCACGGGTGGTCGCTGCCAGGCGACCGAGAATTGTCTGCCAACACGCCTGAACGGCTTCGAGCGCGAAGCCAGTGTCGACGATCGTCCACCCTGCATCCTCTTCGAGCAGCCAGAGATTGATATGGTCGAGCGCGAACGGTAGCGGCATCCGCAACCAGTGTACGCCTGGAGAGACCTCGAAGGTTTCACCGGCAGCGGGTGGGGTGGCAAACGGGTAATCAGGCGACATCTGGTGGCGGATTGTAAAAAGCTCCGGAATCTATAAACTGGCGAGCCAGCAGGCGGGCCGGCAGCGGCCTCGAGCGCGTACCATTCTACACGTGATCCAATCCGGAACAGTCCCGTGGTGGAGCAGCTGGCCGCTACCTTCAACAGTTGGAATGACGTCCATGTACAAAGCCCAGGACCCTCACTTCGCTGAACGCATCCGCGCCAGCTTCGCGCAACAGCAGGCAATGACCCTGATTGGTGCCAGCATGGCGGTAGTCGAGCCTGGCTACACCGAGATCCACCTGCCGCACAAGCCGGAAATCACCCAGCAACACGGCTACATTCATGGCGGCGTGGTCGGCATGATTGCCGATTCGGCAGCCGGCTACGCAGCCAGCACCCTGACCGCAGCCGAAGCTGGCGTGTTGACCGTCGAGTACAAACTCAACCTGCTGGCACCGGCCGAGGGGCAGTTGCTGATCGCCGAGGGGTCGGTGGTCCGCTACGGACGAACCCTGATCGTCACTCGAGCAGAGGTCTTTGCCGTCAGTCACGGTCGGAAGACCCAGTGCGCGCTGATGCAACAGACGATCATCACCGCGCACGGCAAAAAGGAACACGCCGCCAAACACTGATCAAGGAACGAGAGACATGGAATACCCGAGCCTCAATTTCGCCCATGGCGAAACCATCGACATGTTGCGTGCAAGTATTCAGGCCTTTGCGGCTGACGAGATAGCGCCACGTGCCGAAGCTATTGATCGCGACAATCTTTTTCCGGCCGACCTGTGGATCAAGCTGGGCCGCATGGGTCTGCTGGGTATCACCGCCGAAGAGGAATACGGCGGGATCGGGCTGGGTTATCTGGCGCATATTGTCGCCATGGAGGAAATCTCCCGCGCTTCGGCAAGCGTCGCCCTCTCGTACGGCGCTCACTCCAACCTGTGCGTCAACCAAATTCGGCGCAACGGCAGCGCCGCGCAGAAAAACAGGTATCTGCCGAAGCTGATCTCGGGCGAACATATCGGGGCACTCGCAATGTCGGAAGCCAACGCCGGCTCGGACGTGGTGAGCATGAAGCTGCATGCCGAGCGCAAGGGCGACCGCTTCGTCCTCAACGGTGGCAAGATGTGGATCACCAATGGTGGCGACGCTGACACGCTGGTGGTCTACGCCAAGACCGACCTCGCAGCCGGCCCGCGAGGGATCACCGCCTTCATCGTCGAGAAGGGAACGAAAGGTTTCTCCTGCGGATCCAAGCTCGACAAACTGGGCATGCGCGGCTCGAACACCTACCCGCTGTTCTTCGACGACTGTGAAGTGCCCGAGGAAAACGTCCTCGGCCAACTCAACGGCGGCGTCCGAGTGTTGATGAGCGGCCTCGATTACGAACGCGCGGTGCTCGCCGGTGGTCCGCTGGGGATCATGGCCGCCGCCATGGATCTGGTACTGCCCTACCTGCATGACCGCCAGCAGTTTGGCCAGTCGATCGGCGAATTTCAGCTGATGCAGGGCAAGCTCGCCGACATGTACACCACGTTCAACGTCAGCCGGGCCTACGTCTATGCCGTCGGCCAGGCCTGCGATCGCGGCGAAACAACGCGCAAGGACGCCGCCGGGGCGATCCTTTACGCCGCCGAAAAGGCGACCTGGATGGCCGGCGAGGCGATCCAGACGCTCGGCGGTAACGGCTACATCAACGAGTATCCAGCCGGTCGCCTTTGGCGCGACGCGAAACTCTACGAGATCGGCGCCGGCACCTCCGAAATCCGCCGCATGCTGATCGGTCGCGAACTGTTCAGCGAAACGCTGTAGGACAACCGCGACTGCAACGCAAGGCGCGGGCAACCTGCCTGCCGCCACCCACAACCCTACCGCAGCTGCGATCTGCCACCCTTTCTGATCTGAAAATTCATGCTCAACACCTTGCGCGCTCTCACCCCCGAAGATACCACCGCCCTCGAGGATGTCCGCCAGTTCTTCCGCAACTATGCGGCATGGCTTGGCGTTGACCTGTGTTTTCAGAACTTCGAAGAGGAAATGGCCTCGCTGCCGGGCGCCTATGGAAAGCCTGATGGCCGCCTCTTCTACGCCGAGCGCGACGGACGGCCGGCTGGCTGCGTCGGCATCCGGCCCTTCTCCGCCGGACTGTGCGAAATGAAGCGGCTGTACGTCGAGCCGAGCCAGCGCGGCTTCGGGGTCGGCCGTGATCTGACGCTGGCAGCAATCCGGGCCGCCAAGGAAATCGGCTACCGCAAGCTGCTGCTCGACACGCTGCCGGCAATGCGTGTGGCCGTCAAGCTCTATCGCGAGATGGGCTTCAAGGAAACGCCAGCCTACTATCAGACGCCGCTCGAAGGCACGATGTTTCTTACCCTTGATCTTGAAAACTGGTCGGAGGAGGAAGTCGCCAACGAGAACCTTTTCCACCTGTTCGACTTCAACCGCGCCTGGTCGAGTCGCATGCAGGAGATGGATTCGGAGTACTTCCTCAAGCTGTCGCGCCTGCAAACACCGCAATACCTGTGGATCGGCTGCTCCGATTCGCGCGTGCCGGCGAACGAGATCGTCGGTCTGCTGCCGGGGGAGCTGTTCGTCCACCGCAACGTCGCCAATGTCGTTGTTCACACCGATCTCAACTGCTTGTCGGTGATCCAGTTCGCCGTCGACGTTCTCAAGGTCAAACACGTCATGGTGGTCGGCCATTACGGTTGCGGCGGTGTCAAAGCGGCGCTCAACCGTGACCGTGCAGGACTGGTCGACATCTGGTTGCGACACGTACGCGACGTGCATGACAAGCATCTGGCACTGGTCGAAGCCTTACCGGCCGAACGGCAGCACGATCGCCTCTGTGAACTCAATGTCCTCGAACAGGTGGCCAATGTCTGCCAGACCTTTGTTGTTCAGGACGCCTGGCAGCGCGGCCAGCCGGTCACCGTGCACGGCTGGATCTACGGCTTGCGGGACGGCCTGATGCGTGACCTCGGCTTCACGGTCCACCGCGACGTCGACCTGCTGCCGAACTATGTCGCTGCCCTCGAAGCGCTGCAGATCTGAGCGTCGTTTCCCGAAGGAGCTTGAGATGCATGATTCGCTGCTTGTCCGCTGTTTCAGCGCTGGCCCTCCCGCCAATACCATGCTCGCGGCGGCCTTTTGAGAACGGGATCCGACCGGCTGGCGGCATCACCGGCAACCTACTTCAAGCTCGTCGCCACGGCTCTGGTCTGGGGGGCGACGTGGATTGCCGGCCGTATCGCGGTCAGCGAAGCATCGCCACTGGCAGTCGCCAGTTGGCGATTCCTGCTCGCCGCACTGGTTCTCGGCACGCTGGTGACGATCCATGAAGGCTGGCCGCGCTGGTCGCCGAAGGAATGGCTGACGCTTACCGCCCTGGGCGCCAGCGGCATCTTTCTCTACAACCTGTGTTTCCTCTATGGACTGACGATGATCGAAGCCGGCCGCGGCGCGCTGGTGGTCGCCCTGACGCCAGCGGTGGTCGCGGCCGGCGATTGGCTGCTCTTCGGCGCGCCAATGTCGCCCGCCAAAGCAGCCGGTATTGCCTTCGCGATGTTTGGTTGCCTGCTGGTGGTCACCAACGGCGATCCCCGCTTGCTGCTTTCCGGCCAGGTCGGCTTTGGCGAGTGGCTGATCATCGGCTGCAGTGTGCTATGGGCGGTCTATACTTTCATCGGCCGGCGCGGCACGCGCTCGCTGTCGCCGCTGGCAATGACCTTTGGCGCCAGCTTGACCGGCTGGCTGATGCTCACCATCGCCGCGCTGCTCCAGGGTTCGCTGTTTTCGCTGACGGCAACCACCTGGCGTGGCTGGAGCGCGATCATCTTCCTCGGACTCTTCGGTACGGCACTTGCTTTCACGTGGTACGCCGAAGCCGTGCAGCGCATTGGCGCTACGCGTTCGGCGGCGTTTATCAATCTGGTCCCGGTGAGCGCCGTCATCCTCGGCGCTCTGCTGCTCGACGAGCGTCTCGGCATCGCTGTTCTCGCCGGTGGAGCGCTGGTCATCGCGGGAGTCATCATTACCAATCACGCCGGCGCACGCCTCGCGGCCGGCGTCATCAGCAAGGAGAAAATCGCATGATCCTCACACAGGAACAGGAAATGATCCGCGACTCGCTGCGCGACTTCGCGCAGGAACGCCTGGCGCCCTTCGCCGCCGAATGGGACCGCCACCACATCTTCCCGGCTGAGGCCCTGCGCGAACTCGGCGAACTCGGCGCGCTCGGCATGGTCGTCCCCGAACAGTGGGGAGGCGCCGGCATGGATTACATGTCGCTGGTGCTGGTGATCGAAGAGATCGCCGCCGGTGACGGCGCCACCTCGACCATCGTCAGCGTGCAGAACTCGCTGGCCTGCGGCATCACCATGAAGTATGGCAGCGACGAGCAGAAGGAAACCTGGCTGAAGCCACTGGCGCGCGGCGAGATGCTCGGCTGCTTCTGCCTGACCGAGCCACATACGGGCTCCGATGCGGCCGCGATCACCACCCGTGCCGACCACGACGGCGATTTCTTTGTCCTCAACGGCGTCAAGCAGTTCATCACCACCGGCAAGTATGCGCAGGTGGCGATCGTCTTCGCCGTCACCGACAAAGCTGCCGGCAAGAAAGGTATCTCGTGCTTCCTGGTGCCGACCGACACCCCCGGCTACATCGTCGCGCGTATCGAGGAAAAGATGGGCCAGCGCGCATCCGACACGGCGCAGATTCTGTTCGAGAACTGCCGCATCCCTGCCTCGTGCCTGCTCGGCAAGGAAGGCGACGGCTACCGCATCGCCCTGTCAAATCTTGAAGCGGGCCGCATCGGCATCGCCGCCCAGTCAGTGGGCATGGCGCGAGCGGCTTTCGAAGCAGCGGTACAGTACGCCAAGGAGCGCGAGACCTTCGGCAAGCCGATCATCGAACATCAGGCAGTCAGCTTCCGCCTCGCCGACATGGCCACCCAGATCGATGCCGCCCGCCTGCTGGTCTGGCGCGCCGCGACCTTCAAGGATGCCGGTAAGCCCTGTCTCAAGGAAGCGTCGATGGCCAAGATGTTCGCCTCGGAAATGGCCGAGAAAGTCTGTTCCGACGCGATCCAGATCCTCGGCGGCTATGGTTATGTCAGCGACTTCCCGGTCGAGCGGATCTATCGCGACGTCCGCGTCTGCCAGATTTACGAGGGCGCCAACGACATCCAGCGCCTGGTGATCGGCCGTGCCGTAGCTGGCGACTAGCGTGACCGGAGCGTTCTTCGCCCGGAAGTCAGCGTCCCTGCGCTGGCAGCTGACGCTTTGCGGACCGGGCGCTTCAGGCACACTCGTCTCGGCGGGGATCCCTGCCGTGGGCACAGGACGGGCTGGTGTGCCGTGACGGCCCCTTCCGCGGCGGGTGCTTCCTTCCGGGACTGGCGTTAGCGGGCTTCGATGGCTGTGCCGTCGCGAGGGAGATGCCCGATCAGTTGATCTCCCAGATACGCCCGTTCAAAGGGCGGACGCTCTACACCACACCACGAAACCGCCGTGAATTCCTCGATACGCCCCCGACTCCTGCATGTGCCTGAGCTTCTCGAGCTTTGGCGTCCGCGGACCTACTTGCGCCGTCAGCTCGGGCAGCAACTCGTGCTGAACCATGTGCCACCGTTGCATGATCGGCTGAGGTTGGGTAGTATTCCGTTGACGAGTGTTATGATGTTGGTCTCAGTAACCGTCTGATGCTAGAGGTGGCCGCCCACATCCTCTGCGTTCGGCTCTGGCCGCAAAAAAGTCAGCCCTGCGGGGTGCAAGTTTCGCCAGAGGCTCGTTAAGCCGGGTCACAACACCGCAGCCACAGCCGTTCAGAAAAACCAAGGGAGCCCCGACCATGAAGAGACCCACCATTTCCTCGTTTGCCCTCGTTGCCCTCATGACTCTCGCCGGATGCGCCAGCCAGCAACAGATTCTCCAAGGAATGCAAGGCGAGGCCGTCGAATCTGCTCTGGCGCGCGGACGCTTCGACCTGCAGTGCCCGACGGCCCAAGCCTCGGTGCTCAGCCAGGAGCTGATGCAGCCCCTGGTTTTCGGTGGGCCTGAGCGTGGCTTGTACACCGTCGGCGTCAGCGGCTGCGACCAGCGCAGGACTTATCAGATCATCTGCCCGGAAGGCGGGTCCGGCTGTTTCTCGGCTGATACGCTGGGCAACATTCAGTGAACATACAAACCCCGCAGCTTGCCGGAAGAGCGGTGAATCCAACCACACCACGGTCACCCACCGTGGTCAGCATCTGAGCCCTATCAAGGGCGTCAATCTCCCGATTGGTTCCAGGAGTTCCTGACAACTCATCGGAATCGCGCCCGCTCAGTGCCTGTCTCTTGCTGCTGAGAAACTCACAATCCCGTGTCGCCACAGCGCCGCTTCCTCATGCCACCCGGGCATACGGACAACCCCCCGGACGGGACTTAAACCCGCTAGACTTGCTGCTGTTACTGCGAAGAGGGAGAGCGGGAGACATCAGGTCTTTCCTGTTGCCTCGTAACCCGCTTACCCAATGACTATTGGTCACGCAAGAGGGACCAAACTTTCTCTATTGTCTTTCGACCCTAGCTTGGCCAAAAACGGAGACCCGACTCCTTCCATGTGACATTTTCCGTGCCTAGATCTCGAGTCCATCGAGTAAACGCCCAACTGATCATAGGCTTTCACCATGCCGCGAATGCCTGCCGATGGACATTGGCACTCTCGCTGCCAGTGAGACGTCACCACGGGCACTTGCAAACTCTTGAGGAGCAAGACCATGCCTCAGCCAATCGAATTCTACTTTGACTTCTCGTCCCCCTATGGCTACCTTGCATCGGAGAAAATCGAAGACCTTGCCGCGCGCCACAACCGCAAGGTCAGATGGCGGCCGATCCTGCTCGGCGTCATTTTCAAGCAGACCGGCGGCGCGCCACTGACCACGCTGCCGCTCAAGGGCGAGTACTCGCTGCACGATTTCCGGCGTTCGGCGCGCTTCCTCGATGTGCCGTACACGCACCCCGAGACCTTCCCGCTTGCCACCCAGCACGCTGCCCGCGCCTACTACTGGTTGCACGATCAGGACTGCGAGACGGCTCGTGCTTTCGTCCATCGCGTGTTTCGCGCCCTGTACCGCAATGGGCGCGACATCTCCGACCTCGACGTGGTGCTTGAACTTGCGGCACGGCAGGGTGCCGACCGCGATACACTCCTGGAAGCGCTCACGGGCCAGGCGCTCAAGGATCGACTGAAAGGAGAATGCGAAGCTGCACTCGCCAAGGGCGTTTTCGGTTCGCCGTACATCATCGTCGACGGCGAACCGTTCTTTGGGGCCGACCGCTTGCCGCAGATCGAGCGCTGGCTGGCCTCTGGAGGTTTTTGATGCCGATCCTGCAAACCCAGCTCAACGCACGCAGCAACGACTTCAAGGCCAACGTTGTGGCGATGGAAAAGGTCGTCGCTGACCTGCGCGCGACGGTGGCGACGATCGCTCTGGGCGGCCCCGAATCTGCACGTCAGAAGCACCTGGCACGCGGCAAGCTGCTGCCGCGCGAGCGGGTCAATGCGCTGATCGACCCTGGCTCGCCCTTCCTCGAACTGTCGCAACTGGCCGCCTATGGCATGTATGGCGAGACACACCCCTTCGAGGTCCCGGCAGCGTCGCTGATCACCGGCATCGGCCGCGTGAACGGCGTCGAGTGCATGATCGTTGCCAACGATGCGACGGTGAAAGGCGGCACCTATTACCCGCTGACGGTCAAGAAGCACCTGCGGGCACAGGAACTTGCCGGCGAGAACCGTCTGCCGTGCATCTATCTGGTCGATTCGGGTGGTGCCTTCCTGCCGATGCAGGACGAGGTCTTCCCCGACAAGGAGCATTTCGGACGCATCTTCTACAATCAGGCCAACCTGTCGGCGGCAGGAATTCCGCAGATTGCCGTCGTGATGGGTTCGTGCACGGCGGGCGGTGCGTACGTGCCGGCGATGTCCGACGAATCGATCATTGTCAAGAACCAGGGTACCATCTTTCTCGGCGGGCCGCCGTTGGTCAAGGCGGCGACCGGTGAGGTGGTAAGCGCCGAAGACCTCGGCGGCGCCGACGTACATACGCGGATTTCCGGCGTCGCCGATCACTATGCTGAAAACGACGCACACGCGCTGGCGATTGCCCGGCGAATCGTCGGCCACCTCAACTGGCGCAAGCAGCCGCCGCTCAGTCTGGGCGAACCGCACGCTCCGCTCTACCCGGCCGAAGAACTGTATGGCGTGATTCCGACCGATGCCAAGAAGCCCTTCGACGTGCGCGAGATCGTCGCCCGGATCGTCGATGGATCGGATTTCGACGAATTCAAGGCACGTTACGGGACGACGATCATCTGCGGCTTCGCCCGACTCTGGGGCTACCCGCTGGGAATTGTCGCCAACAACGGCATCCTTTTCTCCGAGTCTTCGCTGAAGGCGGCGCACTTCATCGAGCTCTGTGCGCAGCGTGGCATCCCGCTGCTCTTCCTGCAGAACATCACCGGCTTCATGGTCGGGCGCAAGTACGAAAACGGCGGCATTGCCCGCGACGGCGCCAAGATGGTGACTGCCGTCGCCTGCGCCAGGGTACCTAAGTTCACGGTGGTCATTGGCGGCTCCTTCGGCGCCGGCAACTACGGCATGTGCGGCCGCGCTTACTCGCCGCGTTTCCTCTGGATGTGGCCAAATGCGCGCATCTCGGTGATGGGCGGCGAGCAGGCGGCGAACGTGCTGGCGACGGTTCGGCGCGACGGACTCGAAGCGGCCGGCAAGGCCTGGAGCGCCGACGACGAAGAAGCGTTCAAGGCTCCGATTCGCGACCAGTACGAGCAGCAGGGTCACCCCTACTACGCCAGTGCCCGCCTCTGGGACGACGGTATCATCGATCCCGCCGACACCCGGCGGGTGGTCGGTCTGGGCTTGTCGGCGGCGCTGAACGCCGACGCCGAAGCGACCCGGTTCGGCATTTTCCGGATGTGAGGGGCCTTGATGAGTGAGTATCAAGCGATATTGACCGAAGTTGACGGCAACGTCGGTATCCTGACGCTGAACAAGGCGCCGCGTCACAATGCCTTCGACGAGCAGCTGATCGCCGAAATCACCGAGGGGCTGCGCGAGCTCGAGCTGGACACCCGCGTTCGCGCGGTCGTGCTGTCTTCCACCGGCAAGAGCTTTTGCGCCGGAGCCGACCTGAACTGGATGAAGCGCGCAGCCGGGTATTCGCAGGAGGAGAATCTGCGCGATGCCAACCGGCTCGCCGAGCTGATGTCGACGCTCAATGAACTCTCGAAACCGACGATTGCCCGCGTGCAGGGGCCGGCTTACGGTGGCGGCGTCGGCCTGATCGCGGCTTGCGACATCGCTGTCGGCACCTATGACGCAGTTTTTTCGCTCAGTGAGGTCAAACTGGGAATCGTGCCGGCGGTAATCAGTCCCTATGTCCTGGCGGCCATCGGCGAACGCTATAGCCGTCGCTACATGCTGACCGCCGAGCGATTCTCCGCCGCGGAGGCCTACCGGATCGGTCTGCTGCACGAGCTTGTCCCGGGCGAGGAACAGCTCGACGAAGCGATTGCGGAGATCCTCGACAGCCTGCTGGCCAACGGCCCGCAGGCTCAGGCCGAGTGCAAGACGCTGATTCGCATCGTTGCTGGCCAGCCGATCGACGAGGAAACGATTGCCGAGACGGCGCAGCGTATCACACGGGTGCGTGCCAGCCCCGAAGGCAGGGAAGGTCTGGCGGCCTTTCTCGACAAGCGGCAGCCCAACTGGATAGCCGACTGAAATGCTGACTACCCGGAAAAAGAACCCGGCTCGTCGATATTCGGCGGGCTGCTGTGGACGACCTGCCGGGCTAAACCGGGGACGCTTCCAGCACTGTAAACTGGCGCTGCAAAGCTGAAAGGGTGCTCGATGTTTGCCAAGATTCTGATTGCCAACCGCGGCGAGATCGCCTGTCGCGTTATCCGGACGGCACGCCGTATGGGCATCCGCACCGTTGCCGTTTACTCCGAGGCCGATGCCAACGCGCGCCACGTGCGCCTCGCCGACGAAGCCGTGTGTATCGGTCCGGCTGCCGCCCGCGAGTCCTATCTGGTCGCTGACCGGCTTCTCGATGCCGCCTGCCGGACCGGCGCGCAGGCCGTCCATCCCGGCTACGGCTTTCTCTCCGAAAACGACCGTTTCGCCGACGCCTGCGCGGCCGCCGGAATCGTATTCATCGGTCCGCCGGCCACAGCGATCCGCGCCATGGGTTCGAAATCCGCGGCCAAGACGCTGATGGCCGCTGCCGGTGTCCCGCTGACACCGGGTTACCATGGGGACGATCAGCAACCGGCTTTCCTGCAGCGGCAGGCCGACGCCATCGGCTATCCGGTGCTGATCAAGGCGGCCGCCGGCGGTGGCGGCAAGGGCATGCGCCTGGTCGAGAAAAGCGACGATTTCGCCGCCGGGCTGGCCTCGTGCCAACGCGAGGCGATCTCGTCATTCGGCTCCGATCAGGTGCTGATCGAGAAATACCTCAGCCGTTCGCGCCATATCGAGATCCAGATCTTCGCCGACACGCAGGGCAATTGCGTGCATCTCTTCGAACGCGACTGCTCGGTGCAGCGCCGCCATCAGAAAGTGCTTGAAGAGGCACCGGCGCCGGGCATGACGCCGGCTCGGCGGGCAGCGATGGGCCAGGCTGCCGTAGAGGCTGCGAAAGCGGTCGGCTATGTCGGCGCGGGAACGGTCGAGTTCATCGCCAGCGACAGCTTCGCTCAGGACGGCAACTTCTACTTCATGGAGATGAACACCCGCCTGCAGGTCGAACATCCGGTGACCGAGATGATCACGGGACAGGATCTGGTCGAATGGCAGTTGCGCGTCGCCTGCGGCGAATTGCTGCCACTGCGACAGGATCAGCTCGACATTCGCGGCCATGCACTCGAGGCACGGATCTATGCCGAGAACCCTGACCAGGAGTTCCTGCCGTCGACCGGTCGCCTGTTGCACCTCGCGCGGCCGGCAGAGAGTCTCAACGTTCGCGTCGATACGGGAATCGAACAGGGCGACGAAATCACGCCGTACTACGACCCGATGATTGCCAAGCTGATCGTCTGGGACGTCGACCGCCCTGCCGCGCTGGCGCGCATGCGGCAGGCGCTGGCCGACTACCGCATCGTCGGCGTAAACACCAATATCGACTTCCTCTCGCGCCTGGTAGCCTGCCCGGCTTTCGCCAATGCCGATCTCGACACCGGCCTGATCGAGCGCAGCCGGGACTTTCTCTTCCCGGCCCGCAGTGAGCCACCAAGCAGCGTTTTTTTCGTCGCCGCAGTTGCCGGATTGCTGCGCGAACATGAGGCAGCCCTGGCTCGTGCCAGTCACTCGGGCGACCCCTGGTCGCCCTGGAGCCTGCACGACGGATGGCGGCTGAATATCCAGCCGAGGCGCACGCTCACCTACCGGAGTGGTGATGCCCGGCATGAAGTCATCGTCGCCTATGAGGCCGATGGCTGGCGTTTGACGCTGGGCAGCGAGTCGGTCCTGGCGCGCGGCCGGTTTCTCGACAGTGGCCAGTTCGCCGGCCAACTGGCGGTTGAACTCGATGATCGCCGCCTGGTGGCGAGCGTCATTGCGGTCACCGAGAAGCAGGAGCAGAAACGCCACGTCTTTCTCAATGGCACGAACTACGTCATCCTGCGCGACGATCCGCTGCATCTCGTCGAAGCCGGCGGTGCGCATGGCGGCGGCCTGACCGCACCGATGCCGGGCAAGGTCATTGTCTTGCTGGCCGCGGCCGGCCAGCAGGTGGACAAGGGAGCGCCGCTGCTGATTCTCGAGGCGATGAAGATGGAACATACGATTACCGCGCCGAAGAACGGCCGCGTCAAGGCCTTCCGCTACGCGGCCGGCGATCAGGTCGCCGATGGTGCCGAGCTGGTCGACTTCGAAGTGACGCAATGATGCTGCCGAAGCGGGTCAAGCTGGTCGAGGTCGGGCCGCGCGATGGCCTCCAGAACGAACCGCAGATCGTTCCGGCGGCGATCAAGATCGAACTGGTCGAACGTCTTGCCGACGCCGGGCTGTCGACAATTGAGGTGACTTCCTTCGTCGCCCCCAAGTGGGTGCCGCAGATGGCCGACAACGCCGAGGTGCTGCGAGCCGTACTGGCGGGTCCGCCGCGTCGGCCAGCAGTGTCCTACCCGGTGCTGACCCCCAACCTCAAGGGTTTCGATGCGGCCATCGAAGCCGGCGCGCAGGAAGTCGCCATTTTTGCTGCGGCCTCGGAAGCCTTTTCGCAGAAGAACATCAACTGCAGCATCGCGGAGAGTCTGAAGCGCTTCGCTGCCGTGGTCGATGCGGCCAGCGCCCTGGAGATCAAGGTACGCGGCTACGTTTCGTGCGTCGTTGCCTGTCCCTACGAAGGCGCCGTTGATCCCGCCAGAACGGCATGGGTTGCGCAGCGACTGCTCGAAATGGGTTGCTACGAGATCTCTCTCGGCGATACCATCGGCGCCGGTACCCCGGCCTCGATCCAGCGGATGATCGAGGCTTGCGCGGCGGTCGTACCGATCGGGCAGCTCGCCGGGCATTACCATGACACTTACGGGATGGCGATCGCCAATATCTACGCCTCACTCGAACTCGGCATGGCAGTATTTGACAGCTCGGTCGCCGGACTTGGCGGCTGTCCTTATGCCGCCGGAGCCTCCGGCAACGTGGCCACCGAAGACGTGCTCTTTCTGCTGCAGGGCCTGGCGATCGAATGCGGGATCGAGATGGACAAGCTGCTTGCCGCTGGCCAGTTCATCTCACGTCATCTGGGCCGCGAGCCGGCTTCGAAAGTGGCACGGGCGCTGCTGTCCGGGCAAGGTGCCCGCTGATAATGGTTGATCTGGAGTATCTGTCGTGACGCAAGAGGTGGCCTCGCCGTGCATCAATGTCTGCCGGATGGATGCCGGCACCGGCCTGTGTCTGGGTTGCTTCCGGACGATCGAAGAGATTGCCGTCTGGAGCCGCGCTTCAAATGACCAGCGTCTGAAGGTTCTGCTGGCCGTCGAGCGTCGCCGGGCCGAGCACGATCCGCTCGGCTGCGCATCTGGCGGCGAATTCTCTGGCGACTGCGAGCGCTGACCATGAGCGCGCCTGAGGAAGAGTACCTTTGCGTCGGCATCTGCATGCCCGACCCGGATTCCGGTTATTGCCTCGGCTGTGGTCGCCCGCCACTACCGGTGTCGCCGGTCACGCAGGGAATCGTCGTTGAAGAGCTGCGCCCGATGCGGATCTTCGGGGAGTTGCCTGACACCGACCCGCCGGGAAAAGTCTGATGCTTCCCGACAGCCTGCTGGTTCTTGAACGGGGCTGGCTATCGTCGAACAATATCGTCTTCCTCGAAGGCGAACAGGCAGTGCTAATCGACAGCGGCTACGTCACCCACGCCGCCCAGACGGTCGCCCTGCTCCAACATGCGCTGTCCGGCCGTCGTCTGACCCGGCTGCTCAACACCCACTCACATTCCGACCATATCGGCGGCAACGCGGCGATCAGCGAGGCCTTTGGCTGTCAGGTCATTGTTCCTCAGGGCATCGACGCAACCATTGCCGAATGGGACGAAGAAGCCTTGCTGCTCTCGCCGCTCGGCCAGTCGGCGACCCGCTTTCGTCATGATGCAACGATCGCCGCCGGCGACGAACTCGAGCTCGGCGGCCTAAACTGGCGTACGTTCGCAGTGCCCGGCCACGACATGGACGCACTCGCCTTCCACAACCCCGAGCGACGCCTGCTGATTTCCGGCGACGCCCTCTGGCGCAATGGTTTCGGCGTCGTTTTTTCGGAACTCCTTGGCCACCCCGAAGATGCCGGCGGCCTCAGGGCAGCGCGCGAAACGCTCGATCTGCTGGCTCGCCTGCCGATTGACGTGGTGATTCCGGGCCACGGCGCGCCCTTCGTCGAGGTCGAAGATGCCTTCGCGCGCGCCTATCAGCGCCTTGCCAACTTCGAGCAGGATGTCGAGTTGCTAGCCCGCCATGCGCTGAAGGTCATTCTCGTTTTTGCCCTCCTCGAAAGGAGACAATTGCCTCGCGCCGACCTGCCAGCGTTCCTTGCCAAACTCAGCTTCTGCCAGAGCGTCAATGCGCGCTACCTCAACCACAGCAACGAGGAACTCGCGCAGTGGCTGGCGAGAGACCTGATCCGGGTCGGCGCCCTGAAAGAGGTCGATGGCGTACTGCTTGCCGTATAGCCGGAAAATGGAGAGGGGCGAGTGACCGAGAGCACGAATGCGGACGATGTCGTCTACAGCGATATCGAATTTCGCCGCTACCGCCGCCACCGGGCCGAGCGCCTGTTACGCAGCGGGGTCGGCTTTCTGCTTGCCTATGCCCTCGCGTGGAGCACCGTTGCCCTCCTGCGCGGCGACTGGCCGACGCTGGTATTGCAGGGAGTCTCGATCGGCGGCATGGCCTGGGTGTGCTTCTGCCTCTCCCGCGGCCGGCTCGGGCTTGCCGGTCACTCGTATTTCTGCCTGGTGATCCCGGTTGTGGTCGGCCTGGTCGTACTGGAGGGCGTCTCGGGCCCATTCAGCAGTATGAGCCACTACCACCTGCTGCCGCTCACCGTCGGCGCATACCTGCTGTTTTTCGAGCACAGTGCCCGCGGGCGGCGGGCGTATGTGGGGATCTGCCTGGCAGTCTTCGTGACCGTCGAACTTGGCTTGGTCACACTGCCGCCCTATGGTCTTCCCTACGACCTGGCCGGGCAGCGCAACGGGCGCTGGCTCCTTTTCTTCGCCAACTTTGCTTCCCTGATGCTCGTGGCCCGGCGCTTCGTAACTGATTTCGCGGAAGCCGAGAAACAGCTCGCCGCTGCCAACGTCCGGCTGGAACAACTCCTGGAGAACATGTTGCCACCGACCGTCTGCCAGCGCCTGAGACGTGAAGGACACACCTTCGCCGATGCCTTCGGCGCCTGTAGCGTGCTTTTTGCCGATATCGTTGGCTATACGTCCCTGTCGGAGTCGGTACCCAATGTGGTCAACCTGCTGGACGCGATTTTCTCGCGTTTCGACGATCTCACCGGGCAAAGTGGTCTGGAAAAGATCAAAACCATTGGTGATGCCTACATGGTTGCAGCCGGCATTCCGGAGCCTCGCGCAGACCACGCGGCGGCAGCGGCCGAACTGGCACTCCGGATGCAAACGGCGATAAGGGACTTTCCGGGACTGGACATTCGTATCGGCATCAGCTCGGGCGCCGTCGTCGCGGGCGTAATTGGCAAGAAGCGCTATATCTACGACCTGTGGGGTGACACCGTCAATACAGCGGCGCGTATGGAATCACAGGGGCTGTCCGGCCAGATTCAGATCAGCGAGGCCACGCGAGCGCTGTTGCCGCCCGAATTCGTTTGCGAGGATCGTGGCGAGATCCAGATCAAGGGCAAGGGGCCGATGCGGGTGTTTCTGCTCAAGGGGCGCGCAGTCGGCAACGGACAGGCCTGACCATTGGCAAAGCCGCCTCCTTTTCTATACAGCAGTTTTTTTTTCCCGTAGAATCTTTGCCTTGTCATCCGCCACGCCAGAGCTTCTGAAGGCTGTCGGGGCGTACTGATCGGGTCCGAGTGCGTGTATCGTTATCCGGCGGCGCAAGCCGCCGTTTCAGTTTCAAAGCCTCCGCAATAGGTGGTCCATGTCTCACCTGATGAATACCTATGCCCGCTTGCCGGTCGCCTTCAGCCATGGCGATGGCAGTTGGGTGACCGATACCGACGGGAAGGTCTATCTCGACGCCCTGTCGGGGATTGCCGTCTCCACTCTCGGACACAACCACCCGCAGCTGGTTGCGGCCATCGCGGCGCAGGCCGGTCGCCTGCTGCATTCATCGAACCTCTACCGGATTCCGCAGCAGGAACAACTGGCTGACAAGCTGGCGGCGCTGTCAGGAATGGACGAGGTCTTCTTCTGCAACTCCGGCTGTGAAGCCAACGAAGCAGCGATCAAGCTGGCACGCCTTTTTGGCCACCAACAGGGAGTTGACATCCCGGCGACGATCGTCATGGAAAAGGCTTTCCACGGCCGTACCATGGCGACACTTTCGGCGACCGGCAATCGCAAGGCACAGGCCGGTTTCGAGCCGCTGGTATCGGGCTTTTTGCGCGTTCCCTACAACGATCTCAATGCGATCAGGGCGATTGCCAGGTACAACAAGAACATCGTCGCGGTCATGCTGGAGATCGTCCAGGGCGAGGGCGGCATCAACACCGCCGAGGTCGATTTTCAAAGGGGTCTGAGGGCGCTGTGCGACGATCGGGGCTGGCTGTTGATCTGCGACGAGGTACAGTGCGGCATGGGCCGGACGGGCAGTTGGTTTGCCTTCCAGCACGCCGGCATTCGCCCGGACGTGGTGACACTGGCCAAGGGGCTTGGCGGCGGCGTGCCGATCGGCGCCTGTCTGACAGCGGGGCAGGCGAAGGGGCTGTTCGGGCCCGGCAATCACGGTTCGACCTTCGGTGGCAATCAACTGGCAACGACGGCGGCCCTGACGACCATTACCGTCATCGAGCAGGATGGCCTGATCGACCGTGCTGTAGTCGTGGGGCGGCTGATCCGTGAGGGTCTGGCGCAGGGACTGGCAGGCTGCCGGGGCATTGTCGACATCCGCGGTCAGGGCCTGATGATCGGCATTGAGCTTGATCGGCCGTGCGCCGAACTGGTGACGCGCGGCCTTGACGTCGGTCTGCTGATCAATGTCACCGCCGACAAGGTCGTGCGGCTGCTGCCACCGCTGACCTTCAGCACCGACGAAGCCAACGAGCTGGTGTCGCGCCTGACGAAACTGATTCTTGATTTCCTCGCCGCTGCTTAGAGATCCCCCATGGACAGCGTAAAACACTTTCTGCAGTTCAAGGACTTCTCGCGTGCGGAGTTCGACCACCTCTTCGCACGCTCGCGCTGGATCAAGACGCAGTTCAAGGCCTACCGCAAATACTGGCCACTGTGCGATCGCACGCTGGTGATGATTTTCGAGAAGGCCAGCACGCGTACCCGCCTCTCTTTCGAGGCCGGCATGCAGCAACTTGGCGGCTCGGCGATCTACCTCAACAGTCGCGACTCACAGTTGCAGCGCGGCGAGTCGGTCGAGGATGCGGCGCAGGTGATCTCGCGCATGAGCGACGTGGTGATGATCAGAACCTTCGAGCAGGCGATCATCGAGCGCTTTGCGGCCCATTCGCGCGTGCCGGTCATCAATGGCCTGACCAACGAGTACCACCCCTGCCAAATCGTGGCTGATATTTTCACCTTCATCGAGCATCGCGGCCCGATTCAGGGAAAGACGGTCGCCTGGATCGGCGATTCGAACAACGTCTGCAACACCTGGCTGCAGGCCGCCGAGGTGCTCGATTTCAAGATTCAGGTGTCGACGCCGCCGGGTTATGAAGTGGAAGCCGGACGCGCCGGACTGCATGGGACGGGCCACTTCGAACAGTTTTCGGACCCAATGGATGCTGCCCGCGAAGCCGATCTGGTGACGACCGACGTGTGGACCTCGATGGGTTTCGAGGCCGAAAATGAAGAGCGGAGGCGCGATTTTGCGGACTGGCAGGTCGACAGCGAGATGATGCGAATCGCCCGTCCAGAGGCACTCTTCATGCACTGCCTGCCAGTCCATCGCGGCGAGGAAGTCTCGGCAGCGGTCATCGATGGCCCGCAAAGTGTGATCTGGGACGAGGCCGAAAACCGCATGCACACGCAGAAGGCGCTGCTCGAGTACCTGCTGCTGGGCTGCGTCGAGGTGTCGGGGCCGCCTTCCCGGTCTGGCTCCAAGTCAAATTCGAGCAAGGAAATGCCATGAGTGACATCAAGAAAGCTGTTCTTGCCTATTCAGGCGGTCTCGACACCTCAGTGATCCTGAAGTGGCTGCAGGATACCTATGGGTGCGAGGTGGTAACCTTCACCGCTGACCTTGGCCAAGGCGACGAACTTGAGGCAGCACGTCCGAAAGCGCTCAAGCTCGGCATTACCCCCGATAACATCTACATTGAGGATCTGCGCGAGGAATTCGTGCGCGACTTCGTGTTCCCAATGTTCCGGGCCAACACGCTTTACGAGGGCGAGTATCTGCTCGGCACCTCGATTGCCAGACCGCTGATCGCCAAACGAATGATCGAGATTGCCAACCTGACCGGTGCTGATGCTGTTGCGCACGGTGCGACTGGCAAAGGCAACGACCAAGTCCGCTTCGAACTCGGCGCCTACGCGCTGCGGCCGGATATCCGGATCATTGCCCCCTGGCGCGAGTGGGACCTGCTGTCGCGCGAGAAGCTGCTGGCTTATGCCGAGCGACACGACATCCCGGTCGAAATGAAGCACCGGCAAGGTGGCTCACCCTATTCGATGGACGCCAACCTGCTGCACATCAGCTACGAAGGTCGTCACCTCGAAGACCCCGCCGCCGAGGCCGAGGAATCGATGTGGCGCTGGACGGTTTCGCCAGAGGCGGCACCCGATGCCGCCGAGTATGTCGACATGCAATTCGAGCGTGGCGACCTGGTGGCGATCAATGGCCAGCGCATGCCGGCAGATGAGTTGCTGGCGCTGCTCAACCAGTTGGGCGGAAAGCACGGCATCGGTCGCATCGACTTGGTCGAGAACCGCTACGTGGGCATGAAGTCGCGCGGCTGCTACGAAACGCCCGGCGGCACCATTCTGCTGCCCGCCCACCGGGCGATCGAATCGATCACTCTCGATCGCGAGGTCGCCCATCTCAAGGACGACCTGATGCCGCGTTACGCCAGCCTGATCTACAACGGCTACTGGTGGAGCCCTGAGCGTCGTGCGCTGCAGACACTGATCGACCACACCCAGCAGTCGGTCAACGGCTGGGTGCGAGTCAAGCTCTACAAAGGAAATGTGATTGTCGTCGGCCGTGATTCAAAGACCGATTCACTGTTCGACTCGACCATTGCCACCTTTGAAGACGATGCCGGAGCCTATGACCACAAGGATGCCGCCGGCTTCATCAAACTCAACGCGCTACGCATGCGGATTGCGGCGAATCTTGCCAGCCGCAAGAGCTGAGAGAGAAATGGGCCGTCAATGTTCGGGCTGACGGAAGAGCAGATTTCGGAATTTGGCATGACCTTCGGGATCGGTGCCTTCATGCTGTTCATGCTGTTCATCATCGGTGAAATTGCCTGGAAGTCGAAGGCGGGCAAGACCGGCACGATCATACTGTTTTTCGTTTTGTCCTTCGGCATGCTCGGCTTCATCGCCAAGACAATCATCGAGAAAATCTGGGGAATGTAAAACCATGTCGCAATTTGATCAGGTCAGCGTCGTCAAGCAGGCCAATGTATACTTCGATGGCAAGTGTGTCAGCCACACCATAGTGTTCACCGACGGCAGCCGGAAAACGCTTGGCGTCGTCCTGCCGTCAACGCTGACTTTTACCACCGGCGCGCCGGAAGTGATGGAGGGGGTGGGCGGCAGTTGCCGCGTTCGCCTCAAGGGCGAGAGCGATTGGACGGCCTACGGTACCGGCCAATCCTTTGCGGTGCCCGCCAATTCATCGTTCGAGATTGCCTGCGATGAGGCGTATCACTACGTCTGCCACTTCGGCTAGATCGGGTTGATTGTTCCTCGCGCTGGCCACGCCAGCGTGATCAGAGCACTCTTTCCAACTGAACCCTCGACCGGAACGCCACATGCCTTCATTCGATTTTTCTTCAGAAGCCGACATGGCTGCATTGCACAACGCGATAGACGTGACCAGACGGGCCATCGACAATCGTTACGACTTCAAGGGTACCAGCGCCAAGGTGGAATTGAACGAGAAGGACAACCTCATCACTCTCTACGGCGACTCCGATTTCCAGCTCGGACAGATCAAGGATCTCCTCTTTCCTGCGATGGAGAAGAAGGAGAAGGAAAGTACCAAGCGGCTGGAGGATCAACCGGTGCAGCGCGTCTCGGGCAACAAGGTCAAGCAGGAACTGAAAATCCGGATCGGCATCGAGACCGAACTGGCAAAAAAAATCGTCAAGCTGATCAAGGATTCTAAGCTGAAGGTTCAGGCCTCGATCCAGGGTGACGCGGTTCGTGTCAGCGGGGCCAAGCGTGATGAGCTACAAACCTGCATCGCGACCGTGACCAAGGCAATTAGCGACTTCCCGATCAAGTACGGCAATTTTCGCGAGTGACCCGAACGATGGCCGAAAGGATTGGCGTCGTGCAGCATCCTTGCCGGAATTCGCCGCCGTGTATTGTGCTATTCGACCGTGCGCGCTCCAGGTGCCCCAACCCGCGCTGCCGGAAGGCGGGCTGGCGATGACTGCTCTGAAGCGAATCCATACCTTGAGAACGTTTCCGATCAGTTCGCCCCGTCGACCCTTGATGTGGCTGCAACCTGCTGCTGGCTGCCGCCGGGGCATTGATGCTGCATAACCCAATCGAGGATCCGGAACCTGTGGACAAGGCGGAGCCCGGCATGCTTTCCTGGACGGAAGAATTGCGGCGCGTGGCGATGGCGGTCAGCAAGAAAGACCGCAATCCTGCGGCCAACCGGCAGCAGCTCTTTTACCTGCTGCACTGGACGTCCGATGCACGGGGCTTTGGCGTCACTGTAAACAAGGGCCGCGATCCGGAAAGTGCCGACGAGTTGTGGTCCATCGATCGCGCGCTGAGCAAACCACCGCGCTTCGTAAGCGATGAGGATCGCGCGATTCTGCGCCTGCTGTGGGCTGAGCGTTCTTTTGACACCGGCCTGCGTGTCTTTGGTCTGGGACCGCAGCACGGTGGCGAGGCGCTGCAGCTCATGGCACAAAGTGGCCGACTGTGTCGCAAGGACGACTTCTCGGTGCTCATGCTGTCGCCGGCGCGCCCGGCCAGGGTCCGATGGCAGGCGCACAGCGAAGGGCGCCAGCAAGCGACTCTGGTACCGGAGCCTGCAGCCAGCCTGGTGATCCCGCTGCAGGTACCGTGGTTCGTCGATCTTGAAAAGCGTCTGATCGGTCCGTTGCAGGTGCGAGGCAATCCGGCGGTGGTCGCGCGCCTGTTCTCGCTGCCGCCGCTTTCAGCGACCGCTGCAGCACTGGTTGGCGAAGCGCTGGCCGAACCGGCACAGGAGTTGCCCATCGACGCGGAACATGCCAGCGCCAGCATGCGCAGTATCGTGGCTGAGCCGGTTCCGCTACTCCGCCTGCAGACGCTGCAGACGCACGGGAATCGAAGTTGGCGGGACTACCTGGCCAGCTATGGCGGCGGGCCTTTCGACGTCGCCTTGCCGGTTTTTCGCTATGCTGATGTCGAGGTCATCCCTGACGACACGCGCGGCTTCTCGGTTCTGGCTGGTGGCGAGATGGTCCGCATCGAACGTCAGCATGCTGTCGAACAACGGTTGATGGACGAGCTGACCAGCTCTGGTCTGGAAAAGATTCCGGGCTACGTGCTGCACACCTTTGGCCGGCCGCCGGACAACGCCTATGGTCTGGCGTTGGAAAGCATGTGGCCGGCTTTTATGCGCGATGAGCTGGAATACCTGCACAGCGCGGGCTGGCAGGTCGAGTTTGCTGACGATTTTCGCCACCGGGTGCTGGAGGTCGAGGCCTGGGATGCTGACCTTGTCGAGTCGGAGAGCGGTTGGTTCGACCTCGACATGGGAATCATCGTCGAAGGGCAACGTCTGCCGCTGGCACCCTTACTCGCCGCCCTGTTCCGGCGTGATGGCCGCTGGCTTGATGCCGGCTTGCTGGCGCAAGTCGCAGACGACGAGATGATCGAGCTGGTCACGCCCTCCAGCCTGAGAATTCGCGCCCCAGCCTGGCGTTTGAAACCGCTGGCGGCGACACTGATTGATCTCTTCGACGGCTTTCCAGGCGGCAACAGCCTGCGTCTTTCACGCTTCGACGCGCCGCGCCTGGCGGAACTCAACGATCACAGTCGCTGGCAGTTCAGGGGCCAGAGTGACGTGCTGGCGCTTGCCGACCAACTGACCGCAGCACAGGGAATCAGCCACATCGATCCGCCCGCCGGGCTGGGGCTTGAATTACGCCACTACCAGACCGAAGGCCTGGCCTGGCTGCAATTCCTGCGCGAGCAGAATCTCGCCGGCATTCTGGCCGACGACATGGGCCTGGGCAAGACCGCCCAGACACTGGCGCATCTGCTGCTTGAAAAGGAAGCTGGGCGGCTTGATCGTCCAGCTCTGATCGTCCTGCCAACCTCCCTGATTTTCAACTGGAAGAACGAGGCGGCGCGTTTCGCGCCCGGTCTGTCGATTCTTTCGCTGCACGGCCCGGAGCGCAAGACCCGGTTTGCCGAGATCACGCGGCACGACGTGGTGTTGACCACCTACCCCCTGCTCTGGCGCGATGCCGCCGAACTGACGCGGCATAGCTACCACCTGCTGATTCTCGATGAAGCACAAACGGTGAAGAACGCACGCAGCCAGGGCGCCGAAGTGGTGCGCAAGATTGCGGCCCGACATCGTCTGTGCCTCACCGGGACACCGCTGGAAAACCACCTCGGCGAGCTCTGGAGTCAATTCGATTTCCTGCTCCCGGGATTCCTGGGCAACAACCAGACCTTTACCAAGTACTGGCGGACGCCGATCGAAAAACAGGGTGACACCAACCGGCGCGATCTGCTCGCCCGCCGTGTCCGCCCCTTCATCCTGCGCCGCAAGAAGGAAGAGGTGGCGCGAGAACTGCCCCCGAAAACCATCATCGTGCGCAAAGTCGAACTGGTCGGCGGCCAGCGCGATCTGTACGAAACCGTGCGTGTCGCAATGGACGAGAAGGTGCGGGAGGAGATTGCCAGTAGAGGTTTCAACCGGAGTCAGATCGTCATCCTCGACGCCCTTCTGAAACTGCGGCAGGTCTGCTGCGACCCACGCCTGGTCAAAGCCAAGTCGGCCCAGAAGATCAAGGAACGAGCCAAGCTCGATCTGCTGATGACCATGCTGCCGGAGCAGGTCGAGGAGGGTCGCCGGATCCTGCTGTTCTCCCAGTTCACCAGCATGCTGGCCCTGATCGAAAAAGAGCTGAAGCTTGCTGGTCTCGACTATGTGATCCTCACGGGCGAGACCAAAGACCGTGAGGAGCAGGTTCGCCGCTTTCAGGCGGGGGAGGTATCCATCTTCCTGATCAGCCTCAGGGCTGGGGGCGTCGGACTGAATCTGACCGCAGCAGACACCGTGATCCACTATGATCCGTGGTGGAACCCGGCAGCTGAAAACCAGGCTACCGACCGCGCCCATCGCCTCGGCCAGGACAAACCGGTTTTTGTCTACAAGCTGATCGTTGCCGGCAGCATAGAGGAGAAGATTCTCGCCCTCCAGGAACGTAAGGCTGAACTTGCCGCACGCATTCTTTCCGCCGACCAGGGAGTCGACGCCAAGTTCGGCAGCGATGACATCGCCGCCCTCTTTGCCCCGCTTCCCGGATGAAAAGCAAGGTCTGGGCAGAAGGGATGATCGGCAAGTCCAAGGGAAGCCGGGCGATGCTCCGATCGTCGTCGATGCACAAAGATTTCATGCCCGGCGGTGGTCTACCCGGTCGCCCGGCCGAGCAGGTTGCGGGGGACTTCACCTCTGACAGCGTTTGTTGGCAGCGACCGTTCGGACCGTTCGCTGTGCTAGAATTGACCGATACGCAGATAGTTCTGCCAGTCTTGCGGGCACCGTCAATGCCGACTTTGTTGGACAGGGCTCAGACGATGACGAATGTACGCCCAGTCCCGACACCTGCCGGATTTTGGGTCAGGCCGGCTCGCAAAGCAGGGCTTACCTGCCAGCTACTCACAAGCCAGAGCCGACCTCTGGCTTTTCCATTTTCTTGCTGAGGTTGCAATATGCCGGTTGTCACACTGCCTGACGGTTCGCAAAGGGAGTTCGCGCAACCAGTGACGGTTGCCGAGGTGGCGCAGAGCATCGGCGCCGGTCTGGCGCGCGCTGCTCTCGCGGGCAAGGTCGATGGTCGTCTGGTCGACACCTCCTTCAGTATCGCAACCGACACTACTCTCGGCATCATCACCGAGAAGGATCCCGAGGGCCTGGAAATCATCCGGCATTCGACCGCGCACCTGATGGCTTACGCGGTCAAGGAACTCTTCCCGGCGGCCCAGGTAACGATCGGGCCAGTAGTCGAGAACGGCTTCTACTACGATTTCGCTTATGAACGCCCGTTCACCCTCGAAGACCTGTCGGCGATAGAAAAGCGCATGGCTGAACTGGCACAGCGCGATCTGCCCGTGCAGCGGGAGGTGTGGCAGCGGGACGATGCCGTGGCTTTCTTCAAGTCGATCGGCGAGCATTACAAGGCTGAACTGATCGACGCCATTCCGCAGGGTCAGGAAGTTTCGCTCTATCGCGAAGGTGCGTTCGTCGACCTCTGTCGTGGCCCGCATGTGCCGTCGACGGGCAAACTGAAGGTGTTCAAGCTGATGAAGCTGGCTGGAGCCTACTGGCGGGGCGACCATCGCAACGAGCAACTACAGCGCATTTACGGGACGGCTTGGACCAGGAGGGAAGACCAGGAGTCCTACCTGCACATGCTTGAGGAGGCCGAGAAGCGCGACCACCGCAAGCTTGGTCGACAACTGGATCTCTTCCATCTTCAGGATGAAGCACCCGGAATGGTTTTCTGGCACCCGAAGGGATGGACAATCTGGCAGGAAGTCGAGCAATACCTGCGTCACGTACTTGGCGACAACGGCTACTGTGAAGTGAAGACGCCGATGATCATGGACCGCTCACTGTGGGAGCGCTCCGGCCATTGGCAGAATTATGCGGAACATATGTTCACCACGGCTTCCGAAAACCGCGATTACGCAATCAAGCCGATGAACTGCCCGGGCCACATCCAGATCTTCAATCAGGGCCTGCGCAGCTATCGCGACTTGCCTTTGCGCCTGGCGGAATTTGGTTCATGTCACCGCAACGAGCCTTCCGGAGCCTTACACGGCATCATGCGTGTGCGCGCCTTCGTCCAGGATGACGCACACATCTTTTGTACGGAAGCGCAGATCCTGCCGGAAACTGCAGCCTTTATCGATCTCCTGCAACAGATCTATGCCGATTTCGGGTTTGCCGAGATCCTGGTCAAGCTGTCCACGCGCCCGGACAAGCGCATCGGTTCGGCTGAGGTCTGGGACAAGGCTGAAGCGGCTCTGGCGGACGCCCTCGCGGCCAAGGGTCTGGTCTATGATCTGCAACCAGGCGAAGGCGCCTTTTACGGGCCCAAGATCGAATTCTCGCTCAAGGACTGCCTTGGGCGGGTCTGGCAGTGTGGCACCTTGCAGCTTGATTTTGCGCTGCCGCAGCGTCTCGACGCGCACTACGTCGGCGAAGACAACGAACGCCACGTCCCGGTGATGTTGCACCGGGCGATCCTCGGTTCGCTGGAACGTTTCATCGGCATTCTCATTGAACATTATGCCGGAGCAATGCCCTTGTGGCTCTCGCCGATCCAGGCTGTGGTGCTGAATATTTCCGAGAAGCAGGGTGAATACGCGGAACAGGTAGTGGCAACACTGCGCGCGGCTGGCCTACGGGTCGAGGCAGATTTGCGCAACGAAAAAATTACCTATAAAATACGAGAACATAGCTTGAGCAAGCTGCCATATCAGATTGTCGTCGGGGATAAGGAAGTGGCAGCCAATCTGGTGGCCGTGCGCACACGCGGTGGTCGGGACCTGGGACAGATGTCCGTTGAGGCTCTGACCAGGCGACTTCTTGAAGAAATTGCGGCGCGAAGTGGCACGGCTTAATTTTTGTCGAAACAAGGAGCGGACCCATCGCACTGCAAAAGGCGCAACGCGTTAACGAAGAAATCAACGCACCGGAAGTTCGGCTCGTCGGGTTGGATGGCGAGCAACTGGGAGTCATGAGTGTCAGGGCAGCATTGGCGCTAGCCGAGGAAGCGGGAGTCGACCTAGTCGAGATTGCCCCCATGGCCCAGCCGCCGGTCTGCCGCATCGTCGATTTCGGCAAGTTCAAGTACCAGGAACAGAAACGCCAGCATGAGCAAAAGCTCAAGCAAAAACAGGTGCAGGTAAAAGAAGTCAAGTTTCGGCCGGGTACCGACGAAAATGACTATCAGATCAAGCTGCGCAACATGACGCGTTTCCTCGAAGAGGAGGACAAAGTCAAGGTTACCCTGCGCTTCCGTGGTCGAGAAATGGCACATCAGGATATCGGCATGCGCCAGATCGAGCGCATCAAGGCTGACCTGCAGGAACTGGCCTTGGTTGAGCAGATGCCGAAAATGGAAGGCCGCCAGATGGTCATGGTGCTCACCCCAAGCAAGAAAAAGTAGCAAGAGTAGTCTGCGATTTAAGTCCTCGCAGCAAATACAAGTGGTGCCGGGTTCGAAGGGCTCCCGTCGGGAGACACCTGGCAACATGTTTATAAGCAGGAGCATTCAATGCCCAAGATGAAGACCAAGACTGGAGCAAAAAAGCGCTTCAAGATCAGTCCGAGCGGACGGATCAAGCGCTCGCACGCCTACAAGCGCCACATTCTGACCAAGAAGGACACCAAGACCAAGCGCCAGTTACGCGGCATGACGGCGGTGCACGACGCTGACAAGGCCATGGTTCGTGCCATGATGCCTTACGCTTGAGGAGATAGACGATGCCCCGAGTCAAACGTGGTGTAACCGCGCACGCGCGCCACAAGAAAATTCTCGCCCTGGCCAAAGGTTACCGCGGCCGCCGCAACAACGTATACCGTGTCGCCAAGCAGGCGGTCATGAAGGCCGGGCAGTACGCTTACCGCGACCGTCGCCAACGCAAACGCCAGTTCCGCAGTCTCTGGATAGCCCGTATCAACGCGGCGGCCAGGGAACTCGGGATGAAGTACAGCACTTTCATGAACGGGCTCAGCAAAGCGCAGATCGAGGTCGACCGCAAGGTACTGGCAGATCTGGCCGTTTTCGACAAACCGGCTTTTGCTGCTCTCGCCCTGCAGGCCAAGGCCCAGCTCGACGCGTAGGCTAGAGGAGTCTCAAAGAAGGAGGCGCGAGCCTCCTTCTTTTCGGTGAACCATGCACAACCTCGATCAAATAGTCCAGGCAGCGTCGGCTGCCTTTGCGGCGACCGACGATCCGGACGCACTTGAGCAAATCAAAGCCATTTATCTTGGCAAGAGCGGCCGGATCACTGAATTGCTCAAGGGTATGGCAAAGCTGCCGCCTGACGAGCGAAGAGCCGCGGGCGCGGCCATCAATCGCGCCAAGGATGCTGTCGAGTCGGCTCTCAACCTTCGGCGCGAGGCGATTCGGGAGATGGCGCTGGCAGCCAGGCTGGCCGAGGAGGCGCTCGATGTGACGCTGCCCGGCCGCGGTCAGTCGCGTGGCGGTCTGCATCCCGTGACGCGCACGCTCGAGCGCATTGAGGCACTGTTCCATTCGATTGGTTTCGAAGTCGCCGATGGCCCAGAGATCGAAGCCGACTTCCAGAATTTCACGGCACTGAACACGCCCGAGGATCACCCCGCACGGTCGATGCACGACACCTTCTATCTGCAGAACGAGTCGGGCGGGGTCGCCGATGGCGTGTTACTGCGGACTCATACCAGCCCGATTCAGGTGCGCTACATGCAGGCGCATGTCGCCCGCCATTCTGACCTGGCAACCATGCCGGAGATCCGGGTCATTGCGCCGGGACGAGTCTATCGCGTTGACTCCGACGCGACGCATTCTCCGATGTTTCATCAGGTAGAGGGGCTGTGGATCGGCGAGAACGTGAGCTTTGCCGACCTCAAGGGCGTGATCGGAGATTTCCTCCGCCGCTTTTTCGAGAGCGATGACCTGCAGGTACGTTTCCGTCCGTCATTCTTTCCATTTACGGAACCCTCGGCCGAGATCGACATGGCTTTCACGAGCGGCGCCCTGAAGGGTCGCTGGCTCGAGATTGCCGGCTGCGGCATGGTTCATCCGAACGTCCTGCGCCATGTACACATTGACCCCGAGAAGTACAGCGGCTTCGCCTTTGGCATGGGCCCGGACCGGCTCACAATGCTGCGTTATGGAGTCAATGACTTGCGCCTGTTCTTCGATGGTGATCTGCGCTTCCTGCGGCAGTTCGCATGAAAGTGCTGTCCTCTGACATTGATCGGTCATGAAATTCTCTGAATCCTGGCTTCGCAGCTTCGTCGATCCCGTCTGCTCGGGTCGTGACTTCTCGCATCTCTTGACCATGGCCGGCCTTGAAGTGGAGGAGGAGCAAGCGGTCGCTCCAGCCTTCAGCAAAGTGGTCGTGGGTCACGTGCTCGCCGTCGACAAACATCCGGACGCCGATCGCGTCAGGGTCTGCCGGGTGGATGTCGGCTCCGGCAAGGCGTTGACGATCGTCTGCGGCGCTCCCAATGCCGCAGCCGGTATCAAGGTCCCGTGCGCGCTACCCGGTGCCGAGTTGCCCGGCGGCTTCAAGATTAAAGTGAGCAAGGTCCGTGGCGTCGAGTCTTTTGGGATGCTTTGTTCGGCACGGGAGCTCGGCATTGCGGAAGATTCGGATGGTCTGCTCCTGCTGACGGCTGATGCACCAGTCGGTGAGGATATCCGCCGCCATCTCGACCTCGATGATCGTCTGTTGACGCTCAAGCTGACGCCAAACCGGGCGGACTGCCTCTCGCTTGAAGGGGTTGCCCGCGAAGTCGCTGCGTTGACCGGTACGCCGGCACGGCTTCTGGATGTCGAGGACGCTGCGGTCACCATTTCCACCCAGCGAGCAGTTGTTCTGGACGCCCCAGAGGCCTGCCCACGCTACTGTGGCCGGGTGATCGCCGGGGTTGATGCCAGAGCGACGACTCCGGCCTGGATGCAGCGCCGCCTCGCGCGCAGCGGCATCCGCCCGATTTCGGCCCTGGTTGATATCACCAACTACGTGATGCTTGAAGTGGGACAGCCACTGCATGCTTTTGACAATAGCCGGCTCGAAGGTGCTGTCCACGCCAGAATGGCCCGGCCAGCGGAAAAGATCACCCTGCTCAATGAGCAGACCGTGGAAGTGCAGACCGACGTCCTGTTGATTGCCGACGATCAGCGCCCGGTCGCGATGGCCGGCATCATGGGTGACGAGGCCAGTGGTATCACGCTTGCAACGACCGAGGTATTCCTTGAGTCGGCCTTCTTTGCGCCAAAGGCGATTGCTGGGCGCACCCGTCGGTACGGCTTCGTGTCGGACGCGTCGCATCGCTTTGAACGCGGGGTCGACTTCGGCGGTACGCGGCGTGCGCTTGAACGCGCCACACGCTTGGTCCTTGATATTTGTGGCGGTCGAGCTGGTCCGGTGAGCGAGGCCTTGTCAAACCTGCCCGAGCGTCGGCCGGTTCGTGTGCGTCCCGCCCGCGTCTCCAGGATCCTCGGTTTGCAGCTGACCGCCGAACGCATCGGTGAACTGTTCATCCGCCTCGGCCTGCCATTTTTCCGTGAAGGGGAGGACTTCATTGTTACCCCACCTAGCTACCGCTTCGACATCGAAATCGAGGAAGATCTGATCGAGGAAATCGTCCGGCTGCATGGTTACGAAAACGTTCCTTCACCAGCACCGCGGGCCATACTTTCGATGTTGCCGCAGACCGAGGAGACACGGCCAGTGTCCCGCATTCGGCACCTGCTGGCTGAATGCGATTATCAGGAAGTGATTAACTTCGCCTTCGTCGAGGAAGCCTGGGAAGCTGACTTCGCGGGCAACGAGCGGCCGATCCGGCTCGCCAATCCGATTGCGAGCCAGTTGAGCGTCATGCGCTCGACCCTGATCGGAGGCCTGGTTGCCAACGTCGCAAGCAACCTCAGACGCAAGCAGAACCGTATTCGCCTGTTCGAGACCGGACGTTGCTTCTTCCGTGATGCGCAAAGCGGCCCGGTGGCCGGATTTCACCAACCGTGGAAAGTCACCGCTCTCGCCTACGGTACTGCTCTGCCCGAGCAGTGGGGCTGCTCCGCACGTCACGTTGACTTTTTTGACGTCAAGGGTGATCTGGAGCGGCTGCTCCTGCCGCTTGCCGCGACTTTTGTAAAGGCCGTACATCCAGCACTGCATCCTGGCCGCAGTGCGCGGGTTCTGGTTGCTGGCAAGGCCATTGGCTTTGTTGGCGAATTGCATCCACAGTGGCAGCAGAAATATGAATTGCCATTGGCCCCCGTTCTTTTCGAACTCGACCTTGATCCCGTATCCATGGCCAGGCTGCCGCACTACACCGAAGTTTCGCGCCAGCCAACGGTCATTCGAGATCTGGCCATCGTTGTCGATCATGCCCTGGAACTGAAGCCATTACTGGATGCACTTGCCGCTCATTGTCCCGCTATCGTTCGCGACATCCGACTGTTTGACGTCTATGTCGGGCACGGGGTTGAGGCCGGCAAGAAAAGCCTTGCCTTCCGGATAGTGATGCAAGATACTCAAAAAACACTGCTTGAAGCCGAAGTCGACGCCGCCATGCAACAATTGGTGGCTTACTTACAGCAGGCATTCGCAGCGAAACTGCGCGTCTGAGGGGGGAAAATGACGCTGACCAAAGCAGAACTTGCGGACTTGCTGTTTGAGAAGGTCGGTCTCAACAAGCGTGAGGCCAAGGACATGGTCGAGGCCTTTTTCGAAGAAATCCGCAACGCGCTGGAACGTGGTGACGGCGTGAAGCTCTCTGGATTCGGCAACTTTCAGTTGCGTGACAAGCCACAGCGGCCAGGCCGCAATCCCAAGACAGGGGAAGAAATACCGATCACCGCGCGACGAGTAGTTACTTTTCATGCCAGCCAGAAATTGAAGGCCGAGGTGGAGCACGCTTATGATGGAAGTCAGTCATAAAGAACCGGGCCAGGAGCCTTTGCCGGCCATTCCCGCCAAGCGCTACTTCACGATTGGTGAGGTCAGCGAGCTATGTGGCGTTAAACCGCACGTCCTGCGCTATTGGGAGCAGGAATTCTCCCAGCTAAGGCCAGTCAAACGTCGGGGGAATCGCCGTTATTACCAGCACCATGAAGTTCTGCTGGTGCGCCGTATCCGGGAGCTTCTTTACAGTCAGGGTTTCACGATCAGCGGCGCTCGCAACCGTCTCGACGATGCCGTGCCAGAGGTGGCCGCAAATTCGTCGGCCTTGACTCCGGCGATGCTGCGCGTGGAGCTGTTGAGCATCGCAGAAACGCTGCGGCCATGAGGCCCCGTTTTCAGTTATAATTGCGCCGTTGTCGGGGCGTGGCGCAGCCTGGTAGCGCACTTGCATGGGGTGCAAGGGGTCCCGAGTTCGAATCCCGGCGCCCCGACCAATCACACAAGAAGCCAAGCCGGCTTTGCCAGCTTGGCTTTTCGTATTGCCTGTTCTGACAGCCCCTTGCCGTTCGCTTGTCGATCGATGCACACGTCACACGCCAAGCGGCATTGATCGACAGATTGACCTTTCTGCAGCGGCTTCTCCCCCTGGCCGCGTTCCTCGCCGGTGTGGTCTGGGATGTCCTGACCATCGGCCAGCGAGTAAGAGCCATGGACTTCTGGCGCCTTGGCGCTTTTCTGCTCGGAGCCGCCGTGCTTGCCGTCTGGTTGGCCCATCGCCAAGCTCGGGAACTCACTGCCCCGCCAGCCGAAAAGGGCTGGCGAGGGCACCTCGTCAGGTTCAGATGGCAGGCCCCCTATCTGCTGCTCCAGTTCTTCTTTGGCGGCATCTTTTCGGCTCTCTTCATTCTCTACTTCAAGAGCTCAGGTCACCTCGGCACCTGGCTGATGGCCGTGTTTCTGGGCATTCTCCTGGTCGCCAACGAATTTGCCGGAAAACACCTTGGCCAACGTTTCACCCTGATTTGGGCTTTGTTCGCGCTCAACGCAATCCTGCTCTTCAATTTTGCCTTGCCGCATGCCATCGGCAGCCTCGATCCCCTCTGGTTTTATGTTTCCACTGGTTCAGGCGTCGTATTGACCCATGGTCTGTGGCGGCTTGCGCCGGGAAAGCCTGGAATGATCTTCCCCGCTTGGGGATTGGCCGGTGTACTGTTGCTGGCCTGGAGCCTCGACATGATCGCACCGGTACCTCTGGTCAGGCAGGACATGGCGATAGGACACGATTTCCTGCAAGACGGAGGCCGATATGCTCTAAAGGTGGAGAGCGCGCCATCCTGGCAGTGCTGGCGGGATCAGGCACCCGTTGTCCACCTTATGCCGGGAGAGAATCTGTACGGTGTTTCGGCAGTGTTCGCTCCACTAGGCGTCACGGCGGCCCTTGAACACCGCTGGGAGGTTCGCGAAGACGGCAGCTGGCGGCACGTTTACCGGAACCGGTTTCATAGTACTGGTGGCAGAGAACGTGGCTTTCGCGGCTACTCGTGGGTACTGAACCCACAGCCTGGCGACTGGCGATTCATCGTCTCAACTCAGGACGGGAGAACCATTGGCATCCTCCCCGTGCGAGTCGAGCGGGGAACGCCGCCGCCCGGAGGAATGCTGATCCGGGAATTCTAGCAACCTGATAGGTCGAGTCGAGAGATGTTCCCGCTAACCCACACCAAGGCGCACGCCAGCCAATCGGTTATGGCCCCGACCGCCACCGCGCCACGTCATTCGTACCGCGCTGTCGCCCATGGTTCAGGACGGCGTCTTGTTGCGCTCGCCGAGAACTCTTGCGGAACGTCCTCGATGAGGGCATTCGGGGTTCGCACATTCAGCATAGAGGTACAGGGCGTGCTCCCGAATGACAAACCCGCGTTCTTTCGCAATTTTGGTTTGCCGGCGCTCGATCTCGGCATCGTAGAACTCTTCGACGCGCCCGCAGTCCGTACAAACCAGGTGATCATGGTGCTGACCGGGACTCAACTCAAACACGGCCTTGCCCGATTCAAAATAATGGCGCTCAAGCAAGCCCGCCTGCTCGAACTGGGTAAGGACGCGATACACGGTAGCCAGGCCGACGTCCAGATTTTCGGCGAGTAATAATCGGTAGACGTCCTCCGCCGTGAGATGGCGAACATCGGATTTCTCGAACAAGGCAAGGATCTTGAGGCGAGGAATGGTGGCTTTCAGCCCCATGCTCTTGAGGTCGTCAGAGTTGCTCATCGGCTTACCATGGTTGGCTACGAAGCGAGAGAAGGTTTTCGGTTATGATATACCTTCGACGCCACCTTGATGCACCGGTGACCGCCTTCTGTTGGGCCGTCGGTCGATCGCTCACCATCGCAGCCTCCGCATTCAGCTTGCGTGCAATTGACTACTTGACACCATCTGACCACAACATGATCTTTCCGCGATTTGCCATTGCAACCATTGCCCTCTGCGCGTTCTCTGCCTGCTCGACGGTACCACGGATCGTCAAGGAGTACCGTATCGATGTTCAGCAGGGAAACGTCCTGACGCAGGAAATGGTCTCACAATTGCGCCCTGGGCTTTCAAGAGATCAGGTTCGCTTCATCCTTGGGACGCCGGTGTTGATGGACATGTTTCACGTCAACCGTTGGGATTACTTCTATTCGCTGCAGAAGGGACGTTCCGGAGAGGTCGAAACGCGCCGGTTTTCAGTCTTTTTTGATGCTGATGGTAAGCTGATCAGAGTCAGTGGCGATGTTGCCCCGGCGCAACCGACTGACACGACGGCCGTTTCGGAGACTCGCAACCGCGAAATAGACTTGGGCTCATTACCGGCGGATGGCAGCACGATCATGCCACTTCCTGACGAGCGGGGTCTTTTCGGCAAGATGATGGAAAGTGTGGGCTTCTGAAATGAACGATTTGAGGATCGCGATCGCCGGCGCTGGTGGCCGCATGGGACGTATGTTGATCGAAGCGACCCTACAAGACGCCGACGCAACGTTGGTAGCGGCGATCGATCAGCCTGGCGCGGCGGCGCAGGGGAAGGATGCCGGCGAGATGGTCGGTACGCCTTGCGGCGTCCTGGTCAGCAGCGACTGCGCTGGAGCCATTGCCCAGGCTACCTGCCTGATTGATTTCACGCGCCCCGAAGCCACCCTCAGTCACCTGGAAATCTGTCGGCGACACGGTGTGGCAATGGTCATCGGCACCACCGGCTTTGACGTTGCCGAAAAGGAAGTGATTGCTGCTACGGCGCAACACATCCCGGTAGTCTTCGCGCCGAACATGAGCGTCGGCGTCAACGTTGTCTTCAAGTTGCTTGACGTCGCTTCGCGGATTCTCGGAGAAGGTTACGACGTCGAGATCGTCGAGGCGCACCACCGGCACAAGATTGATGCGCCATCCGGAACGGCGCTCCGCATGGGCGAGGTCGTGGCGAAAGCGCTCGGCCGGGACCTTGACGAATGCGCTGTCTATGGGCGTCAGGGAGTCACAGGGGAGCGACACCGGTCGACCATCGGCTTTGCCACTATCCGCGGGGGTGACATCGTCGGCGATCACCAGGTGATGTTCTGCGGCCTCGGGGAGCGCGTCGAGATCGGCCATAGGGCGAGCAGTCGTATGCCATACGCGCTGGGCAGCCTACGCGCAGCCCACTTTCTCGCCAACAGGAAATCGGGCCTGTTTGACATGCAAGACGTACTCGGCCTGCGGTAAGGTCTCGTCAGCTCAACCAGCGCGTCGCCCATGTTCTGCCGTTGCGCACCGCTTGTCACTAGGTCGCTGTGCTGCGTCGAATAGCCCCAGACGTGGCGCATTCCGGTATAATTGATCGGTTTGCAAGGAACCGAGCGGGAGGGCTGTGTGCTCGTCCCGCTTTTGCGTATCTACAGCTCGCACAAGCAGCACAATCAACAGCAGCTTCAACAGGAGTCTTTCGTGTCCTTGTTACCCACTCTTCCGCCCGCGATACTCGCACTGGCTGATGGGACTATTTTCCGTGGCATGGCTATCGGCGCCGCAGGCAGTACCAGCGGTGAAGTAGTATTCAATACGGCAATGACCGGCTACCAGGAAATACTGACCGATCCCTCCTACTGTCGTCAGCTTGTCACCCTCACCTATCCGCACATCGGTAACGTCGGATGCAATGCCGAGGACTTCGAATCGCGCGCCAACCATGCTGCGGGCCTTGTCATTCGTGACCTGCCGGTTCGCGCCGAGAGCTGGCGGCTACAGGAAACGCTGCCCGCGTACCTGAACAAATATGGCATCGTCGCCATCAGCGGCATTGATACGCGAAGGCTCACGCGCATTCTGCGCGAAAGAGGCGCCCAGGCCGGCTGCATCATGGCCACCAGGATTGATGAGCAGCAGGCGATCGCCGAAGCGCGCGCATTCCCGGGGCTCGCCGGTATGGACCTGGCGAAGGTAGTGAGCGTCGATGCGCCCTACGAGTGGACCGGGGGTGAATGGAGCCTGCGCGGCTATCGAGCTGCACCCGCACCGCATTTGCATGTCGTTGCCTACGATTTTGGTGTCAAGCACAACATCCTGCGTATGCTGGCCGCCCGCGGCTGCAAGGTGACGGTAGTTCCAGCGCAGACATCCGCCGCCGCGGCACTCCAGCACCGGCCGGATGGCATATTTCTCTCCAATGGCCCCGGGGATCCAGAGCCCTGCGACTACGCCATCACAGCCATTCGCGAAGTACTGGCCAGAGGTGTGCCGACCTTCGGCATCTGCCTCGGTCACCAGCTCCTGGCACTGGCTTCAGGCGCCAGGACCCTGAAGATGAAGTTTGGCCACCATGGGGCCAACCACCCGGTCAAGGATCTCCAGACCAGGCAAGTCCTGATCACCAGCCAGAACCACGGCTTTGCGGTCGACGCCGACAGCCTGCCTGCGAATCTGCGACCGACACACGCATCGCTATTCGACGGGTCCCTGCAAGGCATCGCCCGCAGCGACGTGCCGGCTTTTTCCTTTCAAGGCCACCCTGAAGCAAGCCCGGGACCCCACGACATCGCCTACCTGTTCGACCGCTTTGTCAAGATGATGCAAGACCAAAAGGCGCCAAATGCCCAAGCGCACTGACATCAAGAGCATCCTGATCATCGGCGCCGGCCCGATCGTCATCGGTCAGGCCTGCGAGTTCGATTACTCTGGCGCGCAAGCCTGCAAGGCGCTACGCGAGGAGGGCTACCGGGTGATCCTGGTGAACTCCAATCCGGCCACCATCATGACCGATCCAGACATGGCCGACGTGACCTATATCGAGCCGATCACCTGGAAAGTCGTCGAAAAGATCATCAGCAAGGAGCGCCCTGACGCTATCCTGCCGACCATGGGGGGACAGACAGCGCTCAACTGTGCGCTTGATCTGGCGAGACATGGCGTGCTTGAGCAGTATGGGGTCGAGATGATCGGCGCGACCAAACAGGCGATCGACATGGCCGAGGACCGGGAGAAGTTCAAAGCGGCGATGACCAGGATCGGTCTGGGATCGGCTCGTTCCGCAGCGGCGCACTCGATGGAGGAGGCACTGCAGGTGCAGGCAATGATCGGCTATCCGGCCATCATCCGGCCGTCATTTACCATGGGGGGATCAGGTGGCGGCATTGCCTACAACCAGGAAGAGTTCGTCGAAATCTGCAAACGTGGTCTGGAGGCCAGTCCGACCAGAGAACTCCTGATCGAGGAATCGCTGATCGGCTGGAAAGAGTTCGAAATGGAGGTTGTTCGCGACCGGAAAGACAACTGCATCATCGTTTGTTCGATCGAAAACCTGGACCCGATGGGCGTTCACACTGGTGACTCGATTACCGTCGCGCCAGCCCAGACGCTGACCGACAAGGAATACCAGATCATGCGTGATGCTTCGGTGGCGGTATTGCGCGAGATCGGCGTCGATACCGGCGGTTCGAACGTCCAGTTCGCCATCTGCCCACAAGACGGGCGGATGATCGTGATCGAAATGAACCCGCGCGTCTCGCGTTCCTCGGCACTAGCCTCGAAGGCAACCGGCTTCCCGATTGCCAAGGTGGCGGCAAAACTGGCTGTGGGGTATACGCTCGATGAACTCGCCAATGAAATCACTGGTGGCAGAACCCCTGCTTCATTCGAGCCGTCGATCGACTACGTGGTCACCAAGGTGCCGCGCTTCGCGTTCGAAAAATTTCCCGAAGCCGATTCGCGGCTGACGACCCAGATGAAATCGGTGGGGGAAGTCATGGCCATCGGACGCACCTTTCAAGAGTCCTTGCAGAAGGCCTTGCGGGGCCTCGAAGTCGGCGTCGACGGCTTCGACGAAAAGAGTGCAGACCGCGAGGAAATCGAGATGGCGCTCAGCGAAGCCCGCCCGGAGCGCATCTGGTATCTTGCCGACGCCTTCCGCATCGGCCTGACTCTGGCCGAGATCCATCGACTGACTGCCATCGACCGCTGGTTCCTGGCGCAGATCGAAGATCTTCACGTCAAGGCTGAAAGCGTCCGCGGCAGGCTACTCGACTCCCTGTCACGTGACGAGTTGTGGCATCTGAAGCGCGCCGGCTTCTCCGACAAGCGTCTGGCGACGCTGCTGCGAACGACGCAAACCGCCGTCCGTCAGCGGCGCCACGAAATGCAGGTGCGCCCGGTGTACAAACGAGTCGACACCTGCGCGGCCGAATTCGCTACCGATACGGCTTACATGTACTCGACCTACGAGGAAGAGTGCGAGGCAAATCCCAGCGACCGGAAGAAGATCATGGTCCTTGGCGGCGGCCCCAATCGGATTGGCCAGGGGATCGAATTCGACTACTGTTGCGTGCATGCTGCACTGGCGATGCGTGAAGACGGTTACGAGACAATCATGGTCAATTGTAATCCGGAAACCGTGTCGACCGACTATGACACCTCGGATCGGCTCTACTTCGAGCCGCTGACGCTTGAGGACGTACTGGAAATCGTCGCCGTCGAACAGCCGCTTGGCGTTATTGTCCAATATGGCGGCCAGACACCGCTCAAACTCGCTCGCGACCTCGAGGCCAATGGCGTGCCGATTATCGGCACCAGCCCGGACATGATTGACGCAGCGGAGGACCGTGAGCGATTCCAGAAGCTCCTCCAGAATCTTGGCCTCAAACAACCGTCTAACCGCACTGCGCGCACCGAAACCGAGGCATTGCGCATGGCGGCCGAAATCGGCTATCCCCTGGTGGTTCGCCCGTCCTACGTGCTCGGAGGTCGGGCGATGGAGATCGTCCATGAGGAGCGCGACCTCGAGCGCTACATGCGTGAAGCCGTCAAGGTTTCAAACGACTCGCCAGTGTTGCTCGATCGTTTCCTGAACGACGCCAGTGAGGTTGACGTGGACGCGCTTTGCGATGGCCAGGACGTGTTCATCGGGGGTGTAATGGAGCATATCGAGCAAGCCGGGGTGCATTCAGGCGACTCCGCATGCTCTCTGCCACCGTATTCACTATCGGCAGAGCTGCAGGACGAACTGCGCCGGCAGACGCGGTTGATGGCCAAGGCCCTGAATGTCTGCGGTCTGATGAACGTCCAGTTCGCCATCCAGAAGGGCGTGGTCTTCGTCCTGGAAGTGAATCCGCGGGCATCGCGTACGGTACCCTTTGTTTCGAAGGCAACCGGCCTGCAGCTGGCGAAAATCGCGGCGCGCTGTATGGTCGGACAGTCGCTCGCCAGCCAGGGAGTCACCAAGGAAGTGATTCCGGACTACTTCTCGGTCAAGGAAGCCGTTTTCCCGTTCATCAAGTTCCGTGGCGTCGATACCATTCTCGGTCCGGAAATGAAATCGACCGGCGAGGTGATGGGGGTTGGCTTAAGCTTTTCCGAGGCCTTCGTCAAGAGCCAGCTGGCTGCAAGCGTACGCCTGCCCAGTTCCGGCCAGGTGTTCATCAGCGTCAAGGAATCAGACAAGCCCAAGGCAGTCAAGATCGCCCGGGAACTGGAATCGGCAGGCTTCACGATTCTTGCCACGCGCGGCACCGCCGCCGCGATCTCTTCAGTAGGGATTGCCGTAACCGCGGTAAACAAGGTGACTGAGGGTCGGCCGCATGTAGTCGACATGATCAAGAATAACGAGATTGTGCTGATCATCAACACGGTGGACGAAAAACGTAAGGCTATCAGCGACTCGCGCTCGATCCGAACTTCTGGCCTGGCGGCACGGGTAACCATCTATACGACGATCTGGGGTGCGGAAGCGGCAACGGCTGGCATCAGGAATCGCGGGGAGTTGATCGTCTACCCGATACAGGATTTACACGCACAACTGACTAGTTAACCCATAGAATCGTTTGATCCGCCCGTGTGTTGGGAGTATCGGCGGTTTTTCGTCGGCAGCGAATGATATGACCAAGGTACCTGTAACCGTTAACGGCGCCGAAAAACTGCGTGCCGAACTGCATCATCTGAAAACCGTCGAGCGGCCACGCGCCATCTCAGCGATTGCCGAGGCGCGCTCGCACGGCGATCTCTCGGAGAACGCCGAGTATGATGCCGCCAAGGAAAGGCAAGCATTTGTCGAAGGCCGCATCAAGGAAGTGGAAAGTAAACTGGCAAACGCCCAGATCATCGACCCGCAGCTGCTCGACGCTGACGGGCGTTGCGTCTTCGGTGCAACGCTCGATCTCGAGGATCAGGAATCGGGTGGCCGCGTAAGCTATCAGATCGTTGGCGAGGATGAGGCCGATATCAAGGCAGGCAAGATCTCGATCAACTCGCCAATAGCGCGTGCGCTGATTGGAAAGTTTGCGGGCGATATCGCCGAGGTTCAAGCCCCCGGCGGAGTTCGCGAATACGAAGTCATCGACGTCCGCTACGACTAGGGCCTGACCATGCGGCGCCTGGCAGATGCCCTGTACAACATCGCGCTGACGCTATGGGTTGGTGGCTTGTGGGCAATAGGCTATCTGGTTGCACCGACCCTGTTCGCCATACTGGGTGGCGACCGTCCATTGGCGGGCGTGCTCGCTGGCAAGCTGTTCGAGTTGATCGGCTGGATTGGCCTGGCCTGCGCCAGCTACCTGCTGCTGTTCGAATTGCTGCGCATGGGTACCGCCGCCTGGCGGCGCAGGACAGTCTGGCTCCTCTTGGTGATGTTGTTGCTTACCCTGGTCAGCCTGTTTGGTATACAGCCGCTGTTGGCCCAGATCAAGGCAGACGCCTTGCCGAGAGAAGTCATGGAGAGCGTATTGCGCAACCGGTTTGCCACGTGGCATGGTGTTTCGAGCATTCTCTACCTCGTTCAGAGCCTGCTCGGCTTGCTGCTGGTGGCAAGTGCCGGGCGCGGCCCGCGCTAGGCCGGGATGCAGGTCCATCCGGGGACACCTCGCCGGCAACTCCGTCAGCCGCCGGAACTACCCTGAAAGCTGCGTTTGCTCTGGCGCGGCCCAGGGCGCATCGGTCGGGGTTTGGCCGGTGTTGCAGGCGTATCCGGTTGCGGACGCCAGAGAACCAGCAGTTTTCCGATATGCTGTATCGGTGCCGCATTCAGTTGCTGGCAAATCGTGGCCAGAAACTGTTCGCGTAGTTCCCGCTCGTCGCTGTAAACGCGGATCTTGATCAGTTCGTGACTGGTGAGGCTTGCGTTGATCTCCTTCACGACGGATTCGGAGAGGCCGTTCTGGCTGATTGAGACCACGGGATTCAGGGAATGGGCGCGGGCACGCAGAACGCGGCGCTCGTTGGAGCTGATATTGAGCATGCAGGATACCTTTTTTGAAGGGTGCATTTTAGCGGGTTTCGGCCAATGAATCGAAGTCGATCGAGCAATGCCTGGTTACGCGAGCATGTAACCGACACCTATGTGCAACGGGCCAGGGCTGATGGCTATCGCTCGCGCGCCTCATACAAACTGATGGAAATGGACGACAAGGACCATCTGATACGCACTGGTGAGGTAGTGGTCGACCTCGGAGCGAGCCCCGGAGGCTGGTCACAGGTTGCGGCCACCAGAATGCAGGGCAAGGGTCGCATAATCGCCGTCGACCTGCTGGAGCTGGCTCCGCTGCCTGGTGTTACCTTCCTGCACGGCGACTTTCGCGAGCAGGAAGTCCTTCAACGCCTCGAACATCTGCTCGCTGGCGAAAAGGCAGGTCTTGTTCTTTCCGATATGTCCCCCAATATCTCGGGCATCTCGGTGAGCGACCAGGCCCGCGGCACACATTTGGCCGAACTGGCTCTGGACTTCGCCCGCAATTGGCTGAAACCAGACGGGGCTTTTCTGGTCAAAGTTTTCCAGGGTTACGGCTTTGCCGATTTTCTGCTGGAGATGCGTCAGACATTCAAGGAGGTGCATTCGCGAAAGCCGGAAGCCTCGCGTGATCGTAGCCCGGAAATGTATCTGCTGGGTCGGTCCCCGAGGCCCTGATCTCGGATCGTCGACCTACTGTTTGGCTCAGCGTGCATTAATCGGTTTAGAATGCAATTCTATGGAATGGCAAGGTTTCTGGAAGCATCCCGGGCGGGGCAACTTGGAAGAGGTGAAGCATTGAATAACATGTTCAAGAATCTGGCAGTCTGGCTGGTCATTGGTCTCGTCCTGATGACGGTGTTCAACCAGTTCAACAATCGCCAGGTAACCCAGTCGTCGATGGAGTACTCACAGTTCATCGAAGAAGTGGGCAAGGGAACGATTGCCAAGGTCGTCATCGAGGGCCGTGTGCTCAAGGCAACCACCACCGATGGGCGAAAGCTCACCAGCTACGCGCCACCTGATCTGTGGATGGTTTCCGATCTGCTGAAACACGGAGTCAAGATCGAGGCCAAGCCCGAGGAAGAGCAGTCTTTCCTGATGAGCATCTTCGTCAGCTGGTTTCCGATGTTGCTCCTGATCGGCGTATGGGTTTTCTTCATGCGCCAGATGCAGGGCGGCGGTCGCGGAGGCGCTTTCTCGTTCGGGAAGAGCAAGGCGCGGCTACTCGACGAATCAACAAATACCATCACTTTTGCTGACGTTGCCGGTTGCGACGAGGCAAAGGAGGAAGTGTCGGAACTCGTTGACTTCCTGCGCGATCCATCGAAGTTCCAGAAACTGGGTGGCCGCATCCCGAAGGGGGTACTCCTGGTGGGTAACCCGGGCACCGGCAAGACACTGCTCGCCAAGGCAATTGCCGGTGAGGCCAAGGTACCTTTCTTTTCGATCTCCGGCTCCGACTTCGTCGAGATGTTCGTCGGAGTCGGTGCGGCCCGCGTTCGCGACATGTTCGAAAACGCCAAGAAGCATGCCCCCTGCATCATCTTCATCGATGAACTGGATGCTGTCGGTCGCCAACGCGGTGCCGGCCTGGGTGGCGGCAACGACGAACGCGAACAGACGCTCAACCAGATGCTGGTCGAGATGGATGGCTTCGAAGGCAGCGTTGGCGTCATCGTGATCGCGGCAACCAACCGTCCCGACGTGCTGGACCCGGCTCTGATGCGTCCGGGTCGTTTCGACCGCCAGGTCGTCGTGCCGCTGCCAGACATTCGTGGTCGCGAGCAGATTCTGGTCGTCCATATGCGCAAGGTGCCGTTGTCACCCGACGTCAAGGCCGACATCATCGCGCGTGGAACGCCCGGATTCTCGGGCGCCGACCTCGCCAATCTGGTAAATGAAGCGGCGTTGTTCGCCGCACGCGGCAACAAGCGCCTGGTCGACATGGAGGATTTCGAGAAAGCCAAGGACAAGATCATGATGGGTGCCGAGCGCCGCAGCATGGTCATGAACGAGGACGAGAGGCGCAATACTGCCTACCACGAGTCTGGGCACGCGGTGGTCGCCAAGCTGATGCCGAAATCTGATCCAGTGCATAAGGTGACCATCATCCCGCGCGGTCGTGCGCTCGGCTTGACGATGCAGCTTCCCGAAGAGGATCGCTACGCCTATGACCGCATCTATCTGATGAGTCGCATTGCGGTCCTCTTTGGTGGTCGTATTGCTGAAGAACTGTTCATGAACCAGATGACGACCGGTGCATCCAATGACTTCGAGCGAGCAACGCAGATGGCTCGTGACATGGTGACCCGCTACGGCATGTCCGATGCGCTTGGCCCGATGGTTTATGGCGAAAATGAAGGAGAGGTTTTCCTCGGGCGCTCGGTCACCACGCACAAGAACATGTCCGAAGCGACGATGGAGAAGGTCGACGCGGAAATACGTCGAATCATCGACGAGCAATATGCTCTGGCGCGCCGCATGCTCGAGGATAACCGCGACAAGGTTGAGGCAATGGCCGCAGCACTGCTTGAGCTTGAAACGATAGATGCCGACCAGATCAATGACATCATGGAAGGCAAGCCTCCGCGCCCGCCGAAACAACCGCAGGTGCCGTCACCGAACAAGCCGGACCACAACACCCCTGATGCCGCCCCCAGTGCAGCCGCGCCAGCCTGAGCGTGCGGTAGCGGTAAGCTGATCGCTGTGGCGGACCGGCCTCCAAGGCCTTTCCTGCCACAGCGGTGCGCGGGCTCGACTTCCTGATGTTGCGCTGCGCCACTTTCACACTCGAGTTTGCTCGCCCATTGGTGATGGGTATCGTGAACCTGACACCGGACTCATTCTCGGGTGACGGGGTAAGCGACACCGCCAAGGCAATCGCGCACGCTCACCGGCAGATCGAAGCGGGAGCCGATCTGCTTGATATTGGTGGCGAGTCTTCTCGTCCAGGTGCGTTTCCTACCTCGGTCGAAGAGGAGTTGCGGCGCCTCATTCCGGTGCTTGAAGAACTTGCCAGCTGCGGTGTTCCGATTTCTGTCGACACCTACAAGCCCGAGGTGATGCGGGCTGCCCTTCGGCACGGCGCTTCGATGATCAATGACATCTACGCGCTGCGCATGCCGGGCGCACTGGCGGCAGTCGCTGACAGCGACTGTGCGATCTGCCTGATGCACATGCAGGGCGAGCCCCTGACCATGCAGGAACAGCCCCACTACATCGATGTCGTCGCGGAAGTACAGGGCTTCCTGCGCAACCGTCTGACAATCGCCAGGGATGCCGGCATCGCGAGTGATCGTCTCCTACTCGATCCGGGTTTTGGCTTTGGCAAAACACTGAACCATAATCTCGAACTTCTGCGCCGTATGGATGAGCTATCACTTGCAGGACGCCCCCTGCTGGCTGGGATCTCACGGAAGTCCATGCTTGGCGCCGTCACTGCCCGCCCAGTCGGAGACCGATTGGCCGCCAGCATCGCCGCCGCCTTGCTGGCTGCACAACGCGGCGCAAGCATTCTGCGCGTTCACGACGTCGCCCCGACGCGCGACGCCCTCGCTATCTGGCATGCCGTCGAGTCTCAATGACTGGTTCGTGTTCTACTTGGCAGCGGCCTCCCCATTGTTTGCGTAGAATAGGCATCATTGACAGACAACCATGCGTCTGCAGGCCTGGGGAGAGAAAATCGTGACAAGAAAGTATTTTGGTACAGATGGCGTGCGTGGGCGGGTGGGGGAAATCCCGATCACGCCCGATTTCGTCATGCGCCTCGGATATGCGACAGGCCGAGTTCTTGCCGCCCGCGACACTGCCCGCTGCCGTATCAAGGCAGGAGAACGACCGGCGGTTCTGATCGGCAAGGATACCCGCATCTCGGGCTATATGATGGAAGCTGCACTGGAAGCGGGCTTTTCGGCCGCCGGCGTCGATGTCTGTCTGGTCGGTCCAATGCCAACCCCGGCCATCGCTTATCTGACCCGCGCCTTGCGCTTGCAGGCCGGTATCGTCATTTCCGCGTCGCACAATCCATACTACGATAACGGAATAAAGTTCTTCTCGGCAGGAGGAACCAAGCTGCCGGACGACCTGGAGTCCGAGATTGAAGAAGCACTTGACGAGCCGCTGACCTGTGTTCCCTCGGCAGGCCTTGGCCGCGCGCGACGAATCGATGACGCCGACGGTCGTTACATCGAGTTCTGCAAGGGCACGTTTCCGTTCGAGATGGATTTGCGGGGCCTGAAGATCGTCGTCGACTGCGCCAACGGAGCCGCTTACCATATTGCTCCACATGTCTTTCACGAGTTGGGCGCCGAGGTCACCAGTATCGGCACCGAACCAAACGGCCTTAACATCAATCAGGATGTCGGCGCTACGGCACCCGCTGCCTTGCGCGAAGCTGTCGTGGCGCAGGGAGCCGACCTCGGCATCGCGCTTGACGGCGACGGTGACCGCTTGATCATGGTCGACGCGCTCGGCAATGTTTACGACGGGGATCAACTGCTGTTCGCGGTGGTCCGCAGCCGTCTCCGCCAAGGCGCCGTGGCAGGTGTAGTTGGCACCTTGATGAGCAATCTCGCTCTCGAGCACGCGCTGGCTGAACTCAAGGTGCCTTTCGTGCGTGCGGCCGTCGGCGACCGCTACGTCATGGACTTGCTCCGGCAGAAGCGCTGGCTCTTTGGCGGGGAAAACTCCGGCCACATTCTCTGCCTCGACAGGCACACCACCGGTGATGGCATCGTCTCCGCCCTGCAGGTGCTTTCTGCACTGCGGGAAGAAGGCGGTGATCTGCAGCAACTGTTGGGCAGTCTGAAGCTCTATCCGCAGAAGCTGATCAACGTCGCGCTGAGCAAGGGCTTCCCCTGGAAAGAGCACCCGTTGATCGGTGCCACGAAGAGCGAGGTCGAAAGTGAACTCAACGGCTGTGGGCGCGTACTCCTGCGTGCTTCCGGGACTGAACCGTTGCTCCGCGTGATGGTAGAGGGCCAGGACTCGTCGACCGTCACTCTGGCAGCAGAAAAACTTGCAGCCGCCGTGCGCGAGGCAGTCTCCTCATGACCCACAGGTGAGCGAGCAGCAGTCCACAGCAGGCGCCATTGCGGTTTGCGTGGAGTTGGCTGACATCAGTACAGCAGGAACTCGCTTCGCGCCCGTTCCCACTCTCGTTCGTCCACCCGACTCAGAGCATCGAGGTCGCCTGGCATTGCCACCGGGTCATCCACCCACTCACGCAGCAGTAGCGAGCCATTGATCAGGTCGATGGCCAGACGGTCGAATTCATACTCGTAGGCAAAATCGCGCCACAGAGGGTAATCTGGCCGTAGCTGCCGCAACGCCTTGAAGGCCAGGCTTTGCAGGCGCCAGGGGCGGAATGCTGCATGATCGTAGGCGCCATCCTCGACATGAATCTGCACGCCGTGGCACAGCTTGCCGGCGTGCTTGTGAAACGTTGGCTCGAACCAGCATTCGCGCAGTCGACAGCCGAGCATCCAGTTCGGAGCAAGGGCGTACATTGCAGTAAGCAAGCGGCGCGCGTCGAGATCCGGCGCGCCAAAGAGCTCCAGCGGCCGGGTCGTACCGCGGCCTTCGGAAAGCGTGCTCCCTTCGAGCAGGACCGTGCCGGCGTAGCTGCGCGCCATCGACAGGTTCGGCGCGTTCGGACTGGGATTGATCCAGCTTCGCTCGCCGAGCGGCCAGCCGTAACCGGGCGCCGCACTGGGTGCCCAACCGTGCATCTTGATCACCGTGCAGTCGATATCGAGATCAAGGGTGCTGATGAACCAGCACGCTAGCTCGCCCATCGTCAAACCGTGGCGCATCGGTAAGGGCCCGGCACCGACGAAACTCTCCCAGCCGGGACGCAGCAACAATCCTTCCACCGGGCGTCCTGCCGGGTTGGGACGATCGAGTATCCAGACCGCCTTACCGTACATGGCCGCGGCTTCGAGCACGTAGCGCAGGGTGGTGATAAAAGTGTAGATGCGGCAACCAAGGTCCTGCAGATCGATCAGCAACACATCGAACGTAGCCATCATCTCGGCCGTCGGGCGCCGCACCGTGCCATATAGGCTGAATACCGGGATGTGGTGCACCGGATCGAGAAACTCGGGTGACTCGACCATGTTGTCCTGTTTGTCGCCGCGCAAGCCATGCTGCGGGCCAAAGGCAGCGGCCATCCGGAGATCTGGCAACGCGGCAAGGGCGTCAAGGGTGTGCGTCAGGTCGCGGCTGACCGAGGCTGGGTGAGCCAGCAGGGCCACTCGTCGGCCATGCAGAGGCTCGCGCAGCTGCGGGTCGGTGAGCAGACGATCGAGTCCGAATTCCAGCGCTGGCATCGTTGGTTCCTTCAGGCAAGTTCGCGCGGCGGAGCCAGTTCGATGGCAAAGCTGGCGCGATGGTGGAAATCGGGCAAAGCGGCCGGGTGGCGCAGCGCCCAGTAACTGTGGCTACCGTCGATGGTATCGACGGCTTCGACGACCGCAGCAAGTCCAACCTGCAGCGTCGCAGAGCCTGCCATCGGCCGCAAAACGCCAGCCGAAATCTCTGCTACCAGTTCAAGCCGGCCCACTGACAGCCTGGCGGTGATCTGTGGCGGCACGAGGAGGCGCAGTGCTTCGTCGCGCTGGCGGTAACCGGAAAAAGCGTAGGCGGCCCATTGACCCGACGGAGAGAAGTTGAACTCGTGATAGGCTGCTTCGCCGAGGATACCCACAAAGGCCTCGAAACAGCTGTGTTCCCAGAGTCCATCCGCACAGCCCGCTTTCTGCGGCGCTGGAATCAGCAGACGCGCCATGTCCCCGCGCAGGCAATAGGCAAACGCAAGGCCACCGCCAACGGTGCGCGCAGCGTGCACTTCGATCGAGCGCACGACCGGGGCGGGGGTTGCCGGGTGGCGAAGCAGGTTCAGAGCGAATTCGGTCGGAAACATTGGGCGGCGGTGTGAGAGCGGGAGAAATGCCGAATTCTAGCGTCTTCAGCAGTGCCACCGCCGGGCTTTGTCGGCTACGACACACTTGTGCCGCGAGCGCAAGCCTCAACCGGGACCGGAGCAAGGAAAACCGCGACCTCGAGACACGTCGACCGCGACCATTTCACTCGGCTTCAGCCAGCGCAGCAGCGTCACAGAACATGACGAAGGCCTGTTCGACAATGTCCCGTGCCAGCGCCCGGACGATGAACACCAGACGGCTCTGATGGTGATCATCCGGCCAGCTGGGCAGCGTCGATTCCGGGTAACGCATGTGCTGGACGCATTGCACGACCCGCGGTCCGGGCTCGCCTTCGACACTGATCAGGCCCTTGACGCGCAGGATGCGCTCACCGCAGGTAGCGAGCAGGACGTCGATCGCTTCAGCAAACTCCGGCCAGGCAAACGGCTGCTCGAAGCGCAATACGAAAGCATGCACCAGGGCATCGTGGCGGTTGACGTCATGTACGTGCGTCACCGGGTCGCTGCGACGTGCCGCCGCCACTCTTTCGTCGGCCAGCCAGCGACGCACGTCGGCGGTCTTGCTGGCCGGATCATAAAGCCCGCAGCCCATCAACTGCTCGGCGCCGATGGCCCCCATTCGCACCTCGATCTGCAGCGCACCGGGGTTGATGTGGGCCAGACGACGGGCGACGCCGGCAATCTCGTCGGGCGTCGACAGGTCACATTTGGTAAGCAACAGCCGGTCGGCCATCGCCACCTGCCGAACCGCCTCGAACTGGCGCCCGAGCTGACGATTGGCGTGGGTGACGTCAACCGCCGTAACCACCCCGTCGATGCGAAAGCGCTCGGCAATGAAGAAATCCTCGAGCAGCGTGTAGAGTACCGGTGCCGGATCAGCGAGGCCGCTGGTCTCAAGCAGCACGCGCGAGAAAGCAGGAATCTCGCGCCGCAGGCGGCGCATGAACAGCTCGCGCAGACTACGCGCCAACTCACCCCGCACGCTGCAGCAAAGGCATCCGGACGGGAGAACGACGATGCTTTCGTCAACCTTGTCGACCAGATGGTGGTCGACCGCGACATCGCCAAACTCGTTGATCAGCACTGCGGCGTTGGCCAGCGCCGGCTGCCGCAAAAGACGGTTGAGCAGCGTCGTCTTCCCGGCCCCGAGAAACCCGGTCAGGACGGTCACCGGGATTGCCCGCTGCTGGTCTAGCGCAGGCATTGCTTGCGGGCCTGCACGAGAGTTCGCCCACGAGCTTGCTCGCCGAAGCGGACCGCCTCAATCGTTGTCGCTCTGCTCATGGGTGCCCTCCGGTACACCTGGCGCAACGTCCCCGCAGATCGAGCTCGATGCGTGACAGCGAAAAGCCTTCCGGCAGACTCGGTGGCGTTGGCGGGGCAGCCTCGAGACAGAAAACACGCCCACAATCCTCGCAGCGGAAGTGCGTATGCGCCGCATGCTCGCCGATGGCAGCGGCCGAAAAGCGGAACACCCTTTGTGCATCGGTATTGCGGTGCGCCAGCCCGCTCTCGACCAGCCAGTCGAGCACCCGATACAAGGTGACGCGATCGAGAGCCAAATCGCCGAGCGCCTGCTCGATGTCGTGATGAGTCAACGCCGCCGGCGCAGCATGCAGCAGCCGCAGGACACGGACCCGCGCCGGCGTAGCGCGCGCGCCAGTCCGGCGAATCAGCAGCGCAGCGGCTTCAGCTTCTGCAGGCGAGTCGACAGACGGGTTCAGGACAGTCATCATGACTGCGAATTTAAGCACAGCCCACAAGCACATGCAACGCAGTTGCAGCTATCCGGCGTTACCGAAAGGTCGAATCCTTGCGATCGGAAGAAAGGCGTAAGGTTTCCTCCCCTGCAGACGACCATTCGTCGAGCCTCCGTTCTCCGCCGGAAAGCGTACCGACTTGGGGAACTGTCCCGGTGCTTTTCGGCCGAAAGGGGGTAAGGCTGGCATGGCGCGCGGATGACCGGGAAACGGTGGATCAGCTTGCCCCGAGTCAAGTCTCATTGCGAACGCCAGACGAGGCTGAGCGTCTGGCCGGGACAAATACGCTTCTTATGGAGAGAGTCATGGATCGTCGTCAATCACTGAAATGGCTGGGTGGGATATCCGCCTTCGCCCTGCCCGTAGCCGCTCCCGGCCCCAGTTGGGCTGGCGACAGCGCTGGCAGCAAACTGCAGAAGTCCAAAGCCGAATGGGCAACCCTGTTGCCACTGCCAGCCTATCGCGTCCTCTTTGAGGAGGACACCGAACGCGCCGGCAGCAGCCCCCTGAATCACGAGAAACGCGACGGCACCTTCGTTTGTGCCGCCTGCTACCTGCCGCTTTTCGACAGCTCGACAAAATACGAAAGCGGCACCGGCTGGCCGAGCTTCTGGCAGCACCTACCGGGAGCGGTCGCGACTCGAACCGACTTCAAGCTGATCTATCCCCGTACCGAGTACCACTGCAGCCGCTGCGGCGGGCATCAGGGCCACGTTTTCAATGACGGTCCCAAACCAACGGGCAAGCGCTACTGCAACAACGGCGTGGCGCTGGAGTTCGTGCCGCGAGCTGAGAAGCTGCCGGAATTGCGGACATGAGGACACGCCTGTTTCTTGCCACGCTATTGCTGCTCGTGATCGCCGGTCGCACCGGTGCAGCCGACCCGGGTACCGGCAAGACACCCGAGACCAAGACAGCGATTTTCGCTGGCGGCTGCTTCTGGTGCAGCGAGGCGGACTTCGAGAAGCTACCGGGAGTTATTGCCGCCGAATCCGGCTATACCGCAGGCAGAACGGTCAACCCGACCTACGAGCAGGTCAGCGCAGGCGGCACCGGTCACACCGAAGCCATCCGCGTCAGCTACGATCCGCGAAAGGTCAGCTATCCGCAACTGCTCGACCACTTCTGGCGGAGCATCGACCCGACGGTCAAGAACCGGCAGTTCTGCGACATCGGCACGCAGTACCGTAGCGGCATCTACTGGCAGAACGAAGGCGAACGCCAGGCTGCCGAAGCCAGTCGCGACGCGCTGCGGGCGAGCGGCAAGGTGGCACGTATCGAGACCGAGATCATTGCCGCCTCAACCTTCTACCCGGCCGAGGAGTATCACCAGGACTACTACAAGAAGAACTCGGTCCGCTATGCCTACTATCGCCTGTCGTGTGGCCGCGATGCGCGACTGAAACAGATCTGGGGGGGTGGTTGAGCGTTTTCAGTCGACCTGGCAAAGCAGGCCCTTGAGATACTCACCCTCACTGAAGTGGAGCGCCACCGGATGGTCTGGCGGCGCGGCAAGGCGGCGCAGGATGCGTCCCTCGCATCCTGCGTCGACCGCCGCATCGGCAACGATCTGCTGGAAGTGCTCGCTGCGAATGCCACCAGAACACGAGTAGGTCATCAGCAGGCCACCGGGATTGAGCAGGCGAAAGCCGAACGCGTTGATGTCCCGGTAGGCGCGCGCCGCGCGCTCGGCATGCGCGGCTGAAGGGGCGAATTTTGGCGGATCAAGAATCACCAGGTCAAAGCGCTGCCCCTCCTTCCGAAGTACGCGCAGCTCGTTGAACACGTCAGCCTCTCTCCATTCCGCACGACTCTCATCGAGTTGCGGGTTGAGCGCCAAGTTGGCCATGGCCGTCGCCAATGCAGGTCCAGAGGAGTCGATCGACAACACCCGGCTGGCACCGCCGGCGAGAGCCTGTAGCGAAAAACCGCCCGTATAGCAGAAGCAGTTTAGCGTCGCGCGATCCTTGGCAAGTTCACGCGTCAGCAGGCGATTATCGCGCTGGTCCAGATAGAATCCGGTCTTGTGGCCAGTCACGACGTCGACCTGCATGCGGACGCCGTTTTCGAGGATGGTCAGCGCTTCTTTCGGCGCCTCGCCGAGCACCCAGCCAGTCACTGGTTCAAGCCCCTCGAGCCGACGAACGTTTGAGTCCGATCGCTCGTAGATGCGCGTACAGCCGCTCGCCTGCTGCAGTGCGCCAACGATCGCCTGGCGCCATTTCTCCGGGCCGGCAGCCGTCAGTTGCAGGACGACGGTGTCGCCATAACGATCCGCAATCAGGCCAGGCAAGCCGTCGGACTCACCGTGAATCAGCCGCAAACCTTCCTGCCGATGCAGCTCGGGGGTCAACCGGCGACGTTCGACGGCGGCGTAAATGCAGCGCTTGAAGAAGGCATTGTCAACGATCTCCTCCGGATCAAAGGTCCACACCCTGGCTCGGATTTTCGACTGCGGGCTCCATGCCGCCTTCGCCAGGGGCCGTCCGTTGGCAGCCAAGACCTCGACCGTATCACCGGGCCGTACGCGGCCACTGAGCCTTTCGACTGCAGCAGCGAAAATCCAGGGGTGACGGCGAGCAAGCGAGCGATCCTTGCCGGGGAGAAGAACGAGTTGGGCCATGCTGAATATCCCGCGCCCGGCCTGGCGACCGGACGGTAATGTGTTTCGAGCAGCGCAGTGTATGCCAGGGATCAATCTGCTCGGACCCGAAGGCCGCTATGCCGGCAACACAGCCAAGAAAGCAAACGCGGCGCGATACCAGAGGCACGCGCCGCGCGTATTGCAAACACCGACAGGTCAGCTCTTGGGTTTTGCCGGAGTGCTCATCTCGGTTTGCCCGTCCTTGGCTTTCTCAGACGAGCAGGCGACAGCATATGCACTCGATAGCGCCAGCCCCAGGGCCAACACGCCGGCGGTCAGTTTCCCCATACGCTTCTCCTTGTTGCTGCCGACATTGGCGTCCTCACTCTAGCCCTATCGCTTGCCAAACACAACCCCAACCGCTGCAGTGCCTTATCAGCACAACTTGACGACGATGTTGTTCAGCGCGCGCGCGGCATCGGCGACGCGGTCAGCGGCATTCGACATGTGGCGATAGGTCTCACGACGCTTGAACATGTTGAGGTAATCGTCACCCTGGAAGAGCTCGACAATCGCTCGCCGATAGGCTTTTTCGGAAGTCCGTTCGGCTTTCCTGGCGGCGTTGGCGTCGATGCCAGCGGCAGCCGGGTCGGTTGCCAAGCGGGCAAAACCCTTGGCCAGAGCATCGGCGCCTTCGCGGATGTGCAGTGCCATCTGCAGGCTGTGCTTGTCCGGTTGAAGGTTCAGCATGTCCATCTCGACAACCGTCGACTTGCAGTAATTGACGATGTCGTCAAGCGTCGTGATCGCCCGGAAGAGGTCTTCACGGTCGACCGGTGTCGAGAAGGCGTCGCTCAGGACACTGAGGTTCGCGGCCTTGATCCGGTCGGCTTCGTGCTCGTCGTCGCGGACCCTCTGGCTGACCGAAACGTCGCCGGTTTCCATGAACTCGACCAGCAGGCGGGTGGTCTCCGCCGCGTTCGCGCTCTGCTCGGCGAGCATGCCGAAGAAGTCGGCAACGGTTGGGAAGACGCGCTCATAGAGACGGCGGAAAATGGGCTTGTTGTCTTCGGTTTGATTGTCGTCCATGGTTCATCTCCTCAGTTAGTGTTGGCCAAGTATGATTCTGGCCAGGGCGTAGCAAACAATGGCAGTCAGTGCTGAAGCCGGGATGGTGATCACCCAGGTCTTGGCAATGTCAACCGCCTTTTTCCAGCGCACGGCGCGTGGGCGCTCGGAATAGCCGATGCCCATGATCGAGGTGGCGACCACGTGCGTCGTCGATACCGGTGCCCCGACCACCGAGGCGGAGAGAATCAGCAGCCCGGAAGTGAGCTGCGAAGACAAGGCGTGCAGCGGTCGTACACGGTAGATGGCAAAGCCGAGCGTCCGCACAATCCGCCAGCCGCCGGACAGGATGCCGAGGGTGATCGCTGTGGCGCATGCCAGGACCACCCAGAACGGTACCTCGAATTTCGGGATGAAACCGCCGAGCAGCAGCACCAGCGTCAGCATGCCCATGCTTTTCTGCGCGTCGTTGGCGCCGTGCGAGAAGGCCAGGGTCGCCGCGCTGAGGAACTGCAGCTTGCGCAGAGTGTTGTTGGCGGTCGGCCTGGCGCCGGCCATCAGCTTCCGCCCGATACGGAAAACCAGGAATCCGACCCAGAAGCCGAGCAGCGGCGAGAGGAACAGCGACACCAGCACCTTCATCACGCCGATAAGCTTGCCGTCCTGCATCAGAGGCGACCAGCCCCAGATCACGTACTCGGAGCCGACGGCCGCCACCACGGCACCCGCAAGGCCACCAACCAACGCATGCGATGACGATGATGGAATGCCGAACCACCAGGTCGCGAGATTCCAGACAATGGCACCGAGCAAGCCGCAGAAGAGGATCAGCACCGCCAGGTGGGCGTCAACGGTCGACAGATCGACGAACTTGCCAATCGTGTTGGCTACCGCCGTCCCCCCGAGCAGTGGTCCGAGGAATTCGAAAACCCCGACAACCATGACCGCCTGTGCCGGCGTCATTGCCCGCGAAGCGATGATGGTCGCCACGATGTTCGCGGCATCGTGAAAGCCGTTGGTGTAATCGAAGAACAACACGATGATAACGGTCGCTACGGCAAGCCAAAATAGAGTATCCATACGCACCCTTCCTGTGAACGTGCCTCGTCGGCCCGCTTCTTGTAAAAAGTGCGCGGATTACGCACGAAAATCGAGCTTTGTCCACATTTTGTTCATGATGCCGACGGCGGAATCACATGCGGAGGATGAATCATGCATTGGCAGGAGCTCGGTCCTTTGCCCACCATTCTGCTAACATTAATTCTACTTTGTCAGATTGTCTTTCAATCTAATGCTGAGAGCATGGCGGCTTGCTTTCTGTAGGCGGATTCCATGGCTTTGTGCCGCCGTCGATGCCTATCGATGATGGATGCCGCGAGGTCTTCGTCGGTGACGATCTTGGTAGGCAGCCGATGGCGCATGATCTCTATCAAGTCACGGCAGGAGAGCAGTTCAGCCGTCTCGCGATGGGCCAGGCGCTCCTTGGCCAGGAACATGGTGGCGATCATGACCAGGGCCATGTGATGGTGCCACGCCTGCCAGCGGCGGACCTGATACTCGGCCATGCCGCAGGCGCTCTTGGCCTCTCGGAAGGACTGCTCGACGAAATGGCGCGCTCCCTGCATTTCCGCCAAGCGGCGCAAAGACGCCCTGGGCTTGGCATTGGACAGGCCGAATTTGAGTTTCGTCCCATCGAGTTCCCGTCGTACCAGGAGATGCCAACGGCTCGCCGACGGCGCCTCGCCGTCCCAGACCCACACCCGCTGGGTGAGATAGTCGGCCATCACCTCGCCCTTCTCGCCGTCACGGATCGACAGACGCCCCCAGGCGGATGCCGACTGCGTGGCTGCCCACGCGGCCACCGTCATGGGCACCGCCGTGGTCCGCAGCCGACGGGGCGCTCGACCCTTCGACGAACGACGAGCCGCCACCGCGGGTGCGGGATCCTGGAGATAGATCGCCTGATCCGAATGCACCTCAGCGAAGAAGATCTCTCCCTCGACATCCAGTTCCCCGAGCAGCCAGGGCAAGTGCCCGTAGCCGCCATCAAAGGCGACGAAAGAGAAGTGCAAGCCTTCCCGCCTCAGGCGAATTACCATGTCCAGAGCGATCTCGCCCTTGGTGCGGAACGTCTGCGCCTCCTCAGGCACCCCCACCGCCTCGCAACGTGTCGTATCTTTGGCCCACTTCTCCGGCAGATACAAGTCGGCATCCACCACGCTTGCTACGCCATCGCGCGTCACCGCCGCGAAGACGCCCACCTGACAGTTATCGACCTTCCCCAAGCGACCGTTCCACTGCCGCGCCACGCCCGCGGACATGTTTCCCTTCTTCCCGAACGCGCTCTCGTCCAGGAGTAGAGCGCTGGGATAGCCGAAGTGGGCGTTGGCATCGACCACCAGTTGCCGACGCACCGCGCGCCGATCCCAATTGGATTCGCTAAGCATATGATGCAGTGGCTGATAGCGGCTGTCGGATACGGTTTCCGCCATGCACTCCAGGTTACGGCGCGAACTCTGGAACAGCCCGTGCAGATACCGGCGCGCGGTGTCTTCTACCGAACGGGTCCGGCTTCGAAAGCAATGGAGATAGGGCGCGAAGTGCGAATCGAAGTGCTCGAGTGCCGAAGCGACCAGCGAAGATATGCTATCGACGTAATGGAGTTGACATTGTCATTTACAACTCCATGAATAGATTAAACAATCACGACGTATGGCATTCTAGCACATGACAAACGCAGATCACAGGAAGGCGAATACGAATCTGACAAAGTAGAATTAAGCCCGATCGAAACGCACTCAGGGAAAGATCATGCGTCTGGATGACCAGCAGGCGAGTCAGAACGTCGAGGACAGAAGGGGTGGCGGAGGGGGTATCGGACGGGGAAGCGTCGGTATCGGCACGCTGGTCATAGCGCTCGCTGCCGGCTATTTTTTTGGCATCGATCCGGCGGTGATCCTCGGATTGGCATCGAGCCCTGGTCCCTCCACGCCAGCAATACGACCCGCACAGAAACCGCCGGCCAGCGACGAGATGGCCACCTTTGTTGCCAAGGTGCTCGGCAGCACCGAGACCACCTGGCAGATGGTTTTCAGTGAGGCCGGGCGTCGCTACCGGGAACCAAAGCTGGTGCTGTTTACCGGCTCCACGCCGACGGCATGTGGCACGGGAAAGTCGGCGATGGGCCCGTTCTACTGCCCCGCCGATCAGAAGGTCTACATCGACCTGGCGTTCTACCGCGACCTCAGGGAGCGCTTTCACGCCCCTGGCGAGTTTGCCCAGGCCTACGTGATCGCGCACGAGGTCGGTCACCATGTGCAGAACCTGCTCGGTATTTCCGACAAGGTCCACGCGGCACAGCAGCGCAGTGGCAACAAGGCCGCGGCGAATGAGTTGTCGGTGCGGCTCGAACTGCAGGCGGACTGCTTCGCCGGCGTCTGGGGACATCGCGCCGACAGCATGCAGAAGATCCTTGAACCAGGCGAAACCGAGCAGGCGCTCACGGCCGCCTCGGCAATCGGTGACGATCGCCTGCAAAGGCAGACGCAGGGCCAGATCGTCCCCGAGTCGTTCACCCACGGCACTTCCGAGCAACGCGTGCGCTGGTTCAAACGAGGAATGGAGTCGGGTGACGTGCGGCAGTGCGATACGTTCAATGCGGCGTCGCTTTAGCCAGCGGGAATCCGAACCGACCATGCTCGCCCGCTGCGGGGTCGCTGCTATTTGCTTGAGCCTGTTGCTCTTCCTGCCGCCGCCCGCGCGCGCGGCCTTGCCCCGGGCGGCCAGCGTCCCCGGCGGGGTGGCCCTGGTTTCGCTCGGCCCGGTTTTCGCTGAGGTGGGCCAGCCGCGCGCCTGGCTTGGCGAGCAGCCTGTTCTGGTTGCTGCGGAGGCCGGTCAGTGGTTCGCCGTGGTCGGACTGGCGCTCGATACCGAGCCAGGCGAACACGAACTGCGGGTCGCAACGGGAGAGCGCGAAACGCGCAGCATCGCCTTCAGTGTTGCCGCGAAGAACTATCCGGAACAGCGGATCACGCTCAAGGATACCGGCAAGGTGCAACTTTCGCCCACCGACCTGGAGCGCGTGGAGGGCGAGATCGCCGCCATCCGGAAACTCAAGCGTCATTGGCGCGGCACAGAAGATGCTGACACGAGTTTCGTCCTGCCAGCGGACGGACGGCTGACCGGGCGGTTCGGCGTGCGCCGGTTCTTCAACGGCGAGCCACGTTCGCCGCATGCCGGCTTCGACATCGCTGCCGCGCGCGGGTCGCCCGTCAAGGCCAATGCGCCGGGTATCGTGCTGGCCAGCGATGACTATTTCTTCAACGGCAAGACCGTGTTCGTCGATCACGGCAATGGTCTGATCAGCATGTACTGCCATCTCGACCGCATCGATGTACAGCCCGGGGAGGCGGTCAGCAAGGGACAGCGGCTCGGACTGGTGGGGATGACCGGCCGCGCGACCGGCCCACACCTCCACTGGAGCGTGATTCTAAACGGCACCATGGTCGATCCGGAGCTGTTTGTCTCCAGGCCAGCCAAGACACGCTGATCCGGGGTATTGGTTACCAGGCGAACGCCCCCGTGGCTGCCAATCCAGCCCCGAGCGTCTGCCTCCCGCATCGTAGAACGAATTTCCTTCTTGAAAGAGGGCGCGCTCTGTGCGACATTTCGGACACCAAGGACAGCTCGACCTCGTTGAACCTCCAGCCATGATCGGTCATACGGCTCCGGCCTGCCGTGGCAGGCGGTTTTGCGGAACCAGCCTCCTTTCCAACATCAGCAACAGGGAGAAGACATGAAGCACGTGATCTGGGTACTGTGGCCGGCGTTCATCGCGGCGGGAATCGCAGAAGTGCTTTTCTTCACGATGATCGATCCGGCGCAGCTATACCTGTTCGGAGAACGTGTCGAATGGTCGGCGACGGCCACCTACTCTACTGGCTTCTTTCTCTTCTGGCTGGTCTGCATTTGCTCGAGCCTGATGACTTACTTCATGATGCCGAGCGTCGCCAAGGAGGCGCTCAGGAAAGCCGCCAGCGAGCGCGAAGACTTGGCCCGACCCAAGCGCCGGGAACCCGCCGGCAGCAGCTAGATCGACGACAAGCCGGAGTCGAGGTCGTTCTGCAGATCCACCACGGCTTCGAGTCCAACCGCGATCCGCAGCAAGTCCTCGCCGATGCCGGCCGCCGCGCGCTGCTCCGGGGTGATGCGAGCATGCGTGGTTGAGGCCGGATGCGTCAGAGTGGTCTTGGTGTCCCCGAGATTGGCCGTGATCGACAGCAAACGACAGCTGTCCACCACCTTCCAGGCTTCGGCCCGCGCGCCGTCGACGACGAAGGAGACAATCGCGCCGCCGCTTTTCTGCTGGCGACGCGCAAGGTCGAACTGCGGGTGAGACGGCAAGCCAGGGTAGTAGACCCGCCTGACCCGGGGATGTTTCTCCAGCCACAGCGCAAGCTGCAGTGCTCTTGACGACTGCGCTTCGAGGCGAATCTGAAGTGTCTCCAGCCCTTTCAGCAAGACCCAGGCGTTGAAAGCGGAGAGCGTCGGCCCGGCGGTGCGCAAGAACTTGAAGACCTCGTCGGTCAACCTTTTTGGCCCGGCGACGGCGCCGCCGAGGACGCGCCCCTGCCCATCGAGGAACTTGGTCGCCGAATGGACAACCAGATCAGCACCAAGATCAAGTGGTCGCTGCAAGATCGGCGTGCAGAAGCAGTTGTCAACCGCCAGCAACACCCCCTGCGCGTGTGCAACTGTCACCAGAGCGCCGATGTCGGCGATTTCGGTCAGAGGATTCGACGGCGTTTCAAGAAAGAAGAGCTTGGTTTCCGGCCGCATCGCGGCTTGCCACGCAGCGACGTCGGTTTGGGCGACGAAGCTGGTCCCGATTCCGAAACGCGGCAGGATGGTGCCGAGCAACTGCTGGGTTGCGCCGAACAAACCTGTCGAGGCGACGATGTGATCGCCGCTGCTGCATAGCGCCATCACCAGCGAGAGAATGGCCGACATTCCGGAAGCGGTGGCAACGCAAGCCTCCGCACCTTCCAGGGCGGCCAGACGATGCTGGAAGGCGGAGACCGTCGGATTGGTGAAACGCGAGTACACATTGCCTTCTTCCTCGCCCGAGAAACGAGCGGCGGCCTGCGCCGCAGTGGTAAAGACAAAACTCGACGTCAGATACAACGCTTCACTGTGCTCGTTGAACTGGCTCCGTTCCTGCCCGGCACGCACTGCCAGCGTCTCCAGGGCGTATTTTGGGCTGGTGTCCATCTCCTTCAGCCTGCAGACATCAGGTTCAACTGCAACTGCCGCGACGCCCGGCGCTCTTCCTTGGTCGTTGTACGGTGACCTTCTCTGGCCATCTCGATGGCCATCAGGTACTCCGGGCTGACATCGCCGGTTACGTAAGAGCCATCAAAGCACGAGGTATCGAAGTGACACAGCGAGGGTTTGAGGTCACGAACCGAAGCCTTCAACGCTTCCAGGTCCTGATAGACCAGAGCGTCGGCACCAATTTCGACGCCTATCTCCTCGCCAGTACGACCGGTGGCAATCAGTTCCGCACGCGTCGGCATGTCGATGCCATAGACATTGGGGTAGCGCACGGGCGGCGAAGCAGAAGCAAAGTAAACCATTAGTGCACCGGCAGCACGGGCCATCTCGACAATCTCGCGGCTGGTCGTGCCGCGCACGATCGAATCGTCGACGAGCAGGACACGCTTGCCCCTGAACTCCTGTGCCACGGTGTTGAGCTTCTGGCGAACCGACCGCGCGCGCGTCGCCTGACCGGGCATTATGAAGGTGCGACCGATGTAGCGGTTCTTGACAAAGCCTTCACGATACGGGACGCCGATGCGCTGCGCCAGCTGCATCGCCGACGGACGACTCGAATCGGGGATCGGGATGACGACATCAATCTGCTCAACAGGAATGTGCTTCACGAGTTTGTCGGCCAGATGCTCACCCATACGCAAACGTGCTTCGTAGACCGATACGCCGTCGATCACCGAGTCCGGCCGGGCGAGATAGACAAACTCAAAAATACAGGGAGACAGGGCCGCATTCGTCGCACATTGACGTTGGTGCAGACGGTGCTCGAGATCGATGAAGACCGCCTCACCCGGTGCGACATCGCGCAGCACCTGAAAACCCAGGGTATCCAGCGCCACCGACTCGGAAGCAAACAGGTACTCGGGACCTGCGGACGTCTCGTTGATACCGAAGATCAGGGGTCGAATCCCGAAGGGATCACGGAAGGCAAGCATGCCGTGACCAGCGATCATCGCCACCACTGCGTAAGCCCCCCGACAGCGTCGATGCACTGCAGAAACTGCGGCAAAAATCGTATCGAGATCCAGCCGACACCCGCTGGCTGTGGTCTGCAGTTCATGTGCCAGCGTGTTGAGCAGAACCTCGGAATCAGATCCGGTGTTGATGTGTCGCAGATCCTGAAGGAACATCTCCTGCTTGAGTTGCTCGGCATTGGTCAGGTTGCCGTTGTGTCCGAGAACGATGCCGAACGGGGAGTTGACATAGAAGGGCTGCGAGAGGGCCGCGTCGAACGCCGAACCGGCAGTCGGGTAACGGCAATGGGCGATCCCCATGTTACCCGGCAAAGCCCGCATGTTGCGCGTCCGAAACACGTCGCGCACCAGTCCCGACCCCTTGTGCATGTGAAAGGCATCGTCCTCGACTGTCACGATGCCGGCCGCGTCCTGCCCTCGATGCTGCAAGACCATCAAGCCATCATAGAGCAGCTGATTGACCGGCGTGGTTGCGACAACCCCAAGAATTCCGCACATAATCTTTACCTACCCAAACCTGATTCGTCTAGCCACGTCGGTTGGCAGCCAAGGCTTGCTTGCCAGAACGGCTGTTTCAAGGGGAGCGGAAAAATACGCCTCACTCCACCACTTTTCCTTCGGCAGCGCCGTCATCCCACCAACAGCAACGAGGACCATAACGATCAACAAGCCCCTGGCGACCCCGAAGATGATCCCCAACAGGCGATCGCTCAAGGTCATGCCCAATGCCTTGAGCAAGCCGCGCACTGCCAGGCGAAGCAGCGCCATGGCAAACAGCACGGCCACGAACACCGTCACCCAGGCGGCGACGAGGCGGAGGGCCGGGTCGGCAATGCCTACGAACCATTGAGCAAACTGTTCGCCCCACCACTTGGCTGCGAAGAAAGCGAGCACCCAGGCCGCCAGAGCGATGATCTCACCCACCACACCCCGCCACATCCCCAGCAGGAGCGAGACGACGACGATACACAGCACAAGGTAATCAAAGACAGTCATTGCCTACCGGCGACGACCCCGCTGACGCCAATCTTTTTCAACTTCTCGAGCGCCTTCTCGGCAGTCTCTCGATTGGGGAAGGGTCCGGCGCGCACGCGTGTTTTCTTGCCGTCCGGCGTATCGAGAATTTCTGTATAGGTACTGACACCGGCGCCGTTGATTTTTCCCTGTAACTGTTTGGCGTTCTCGGGATTGGCAAAGGCTCCGATGAGAATCACCGCCGGCCCACCAGCGCCCGATCTTGCCGGCGCGGCTTCGGACGGCTTGCCGGCGGGGACCGTAGCGGAACGTTGGAGGTCGTCAGCAGGTGGTTTGCCCACCTCGTCTGCACCCGTCTCGGGTGGCTTCTCAGCCGGCTTGTCGGCCTTCTTTACGGGTGGCTTTTCCGGCACCTTGTCCGTGACTTTCGCGACAGGCTTCTCCACCGCCTTTTCAGGCGCCTTCTCGGCGGGCTTGCTGACTTTCTTTTCAGCCGGCTTTTCCTGCATCTTCTCAGCCGACTTGATGCCTTTCTTGTCCGCCTTTTCTGGGGGCTTATCAGCCGACTTGGCAGATTTCTTTTCGCTCGCCTTCTCGTCTGTCTTCTCGCCTGACCGGACCGCCGCAATGACCGCAGCCTTTTCCGCCAGCGCCGCTGGGGCTTCGCCGGATGAGGAGGCCAGTGCGCTGTGTTTCTCGCCTCCCGCCTCACTCGCTGCAGCGGGCAGGGAAGGTGTCGCTCTTTCGGCCAGTTCCTTCGGCCGGAACGGCACTTGGTCCTGGCCGGGAATTCGTATCTGGACGTCCTGGATCGGTCGCTTTGGTTCCTCGTCCATAACCATGGGCAGGACCACGGCCGCCAGTGCGGCAAACGCCACCGCCCCGACGAGGCGGCGACGCGCCCGTTTCTTCAACTGCAGCTGCGGGTCAGGTGATTCACTCATCGGTATCGGGGATCCACTCGCATCGCTTCAATCAGCGACCATTCTGCATGCTGCGCATGACGGCCGCGACCGTGTAGAACGATCCAAAGACGACAATTCTATCATTTTCACCGGCCAGCTCGGCAGAACGCGCGAAGGCTTCGTCTGGCGAAGCGAAGCGCTCGACGCAGCCACCCAGGCCAGTCCCTTTCACCACCGCCTCGAGAACTTCCGACGACGTACCCCGTGGCACCTTGAGGTCAGCCAGCAGCCACAGGTCAACCTTGCCCGCCAGTGGCGCCAACGAGCCCGCTATGTCCTTGTCACCGAGCATGCCGACGACGGCCATCGTCCTCGCGCAAAAAGGCATTTCGCCGAGCCTGGCGGCGAGACCTGCTAAAGCCTGCGGATTGTGCGCCACATCGAGGACAACGACCGGACGCCCAGGGATAACCTGAAAGCGCCCCGGCAAATCCAGCTCGATCAGCCCCCGCCTTATCGCCTGCATCGGGACTGGCAGCGGCTCCCTGAGCAACTCGATGGCGTCGAGCGCAGCAGAGGCATTACGCAACTGGCCCGCCCCCCGCAAGGCTGGATTTGCCAGGCCACTGCGCCGCAGACCCCTGCGGGCCCAGAAGGTCCACTGTAACTGGTCGCCAAAATAGCCGAAATCGCGGCCGAGCAAGTGGACATCGGCGCCGATTGCCCGCGCCTGGTCGAGGAGCGACTGTGGCGGATCGGGATCGGCACAGATTGCCGGCCTACCAGCACGAAAGATGCCTGCCTTCTCGAAAGCAATCGATTCGCGTGTCGGCCCCAGCCAGTTGGTATGATCCAGCGCAATACCGGTTATCACCGCGCAATCGGCGTCGTAGGCATTGACCGCGTCCAGGCGCCCACCCAGCCCGACTTCGAGGATGAGGACTTCGACCTGACGACTGGAAAAGACCTCGATGGCAGCAAGTGTACCGAACTCGAAGTAGGTCAGGGCTATGCCACCGGCAGCCTGCCTCGCCGCCTCAACCCGGGCAAAGGCCTCGCACAGACCACTGTCGTCTACCGGCAGCCGGCCAATCCGCACCCGCTCGTTGTATTCGAGCAGATGCGGCGAGGTGTAGCAGCCTACTCGGTAACCGGCAAAGCTGTACATGGCTTCCAGGTAAGCGCAGGTCGAACCCTTGCCGTTGGTACCACCAACCGTGATCACCGGACATTGCAGATCCTGAGACAACACATCCTTGACGCGAAGGACTCGCTCCAGACCCAGTTCGATGCCACACTGCCCGCTCGGGTGGAGGCTCTCCAGATGTGCCAGCCAGGACGTCAGGCTGGCGTCGGAGAGCGCTAGCGGATCTGCTGGAGGCTGCGCTCGGCCCTGGTCATCACTCACGCGCTGCTCATCACTGCGTTACGGGCCGCTTCTGAAGCAAAGTGAGCAACCGAGCAACCCGGTCCCTCATTTCTCGACGATCCACGATCATGTCGATTGCTCCTTTGTCGAGCAGGAATTCGGAACGCTGGAAACCCTCCGGCAGGGTCTCGCGAACGGTCTGTTCGATGACCCGCGGGCCAGCAAAGCCGATCAAGGCACCCGGTTCGGCAATCACCACATCGCCGATGAAAGCAAAGGACGCCGACACGCCACCCATCGTTGGGTCAGTAAGAATCGAGATGAACGGGAGCTTCGCTTGCGAAAGACGGGTCAATATCGCCGTCGTCTTGGCCATCTGCATCAGTGAGAACAGACCCTCCTGCATGCGCGCACCGCCCGACGCGGTGACACAGATAAACGGCAGGCCGTGCGCGACCGCGGCCTGCACCCCGCGCACGAAGCGCTCGCCAAGCACGGACCCCATTGAGCCGCCCATGAAGTCGAACTCGAAAACAGCGATGACCACCGGCAAGGTCCTGATCGAGCCCCGCACCACCACCAGCGCGTCGGTTTCGCCGGTCGCCTTGGTGGCGTCCCGCAAGCGCTCCGGATAGCGGCGGCTGTCCTTGAACGAGAGCGAATCGACCGGCAGCACCTCCGAAGCAATCTCGCAACGTCCCTCCGCATCCAGCAGCAGATCGATGCGGGCGCGCGATTCCAGGCGCTGGTGATGACCGCACTTGGGACAGACGTTGCAGTTTTTCGCCAAATCGGTCGCATAGAGGACCGCTTCGCACGCCGGGCACTTGCTCCACAAGCCCTCCGGCAGCGACGATTTTCGCGCCACACCACTGTCGTTGCGCTTGATTTTTGGCGGCAGCAGTTTGTTCAGCCAGCCCATGTTGTTCCTCTCTAAGCCTCTGCTACACCATCCATGCCACGACGGATGTCTGCCACCAGGGTGATCACGTTGGCACACGCCTTGTCCGATGCGGACCGCTCGATTTCTTCGATGATCCGGCTGCCAACGACAACCGCATCGGCAATCTCAGCCACGGCAGCGGCAGTCGCCGCGTCGCGGATACCAAAACCGACCCCCACCGGGACCCCGGTACGCGCCCGGATTTCCGGAATGCGGGCGGCCACGGCAGCGACGTCAAGAGACGCCGAGCCGGTAACCCCCTTCAGCGAAACGTAATAAATATAGCCACTGGCCAGAGCGCCAACCTGGGCAATACGGGCATCGCTCGAAGTCGGGGCCAGCAGAAAAATTGGATCGAGCGCGTAACGGCGTAGGGTCTGTGCAAACTCGACACCTTCCTCGGGTGGATAGTCGACCACCAGGACCCCGTCCACCCCGGCCGCGCAGGCAGCAGCGGCAAAGGCTTCGACGCCCATGGCCTCAATCGGATTGGCATAGCCCATGAGGACAATCGGCGTCTGCTGGTTGTCGGCGCGAAAATCGGTCACCTGCATGAGCACCTGGCGCAGGCTGACCCCTTTCGCCAGGGCTCGCTCGGAAGCCCTCTGGATGGTTGGTCCGTCGGCCATCGGATCAGAGAAGGGCACACCCAACTCGATGATGTCAGCCCCGGCACGGACCAGCGCATGCAGCAGAGGCACGGTCAGTCTCGGATCCGGATCGCCCGCCGTGATGAACGGAATCAGCGCCTTTCGCCCCTGCGCCTGCAGGCGCTCGAATACAGCCTTTATTCTCGCCATGGTCAGAATTTGATACCTGATTTTTCGGCTACGGTGTGCATATCCTTGTCACCACGGCCGGAGAGGTTGACCAGCAAGAGCTTGTCCTTGGGCAGGGTCGGCGCCAGCCTCGCTGCGTAGGCCAGGGCATGGCTCGATTCGAGCGCCGGGATGATGCCTTCGAGACGGCACAGGTCATGAAACGCAGCAAGCGCCTCAACATCGCTGACGCTGACGTACTCGGCACGACCGCTGTCTTTCAGCCACGCGTGCTCAGGGCCAACACCCGGATAGTCGAGGCCGGCCGAGATCGAGTGCGTCTCGATGATCTGCCCATTGTCGTCCTGAAGCAGATAGGTCCGGTTGCCGTGCAGCACGCCTGGCCGACCAGCCGTCAATGAGGCGGCGTGACGTCCTGTCTCAATCCCCTCACCCGCCGCCTCGACACCAATCAGACGCACACCAGCGACCGGGATGTAGGGATAGAAAATTCCCATGGCATTGGAACCGCCGCCCACGCAGGCAATTACGGCATCAGGCTGACGACCACACTGTTCCTGCATCTGAGTGATCGACTCACGACCAATGACGGACTGGAAATCACGCACCATCATCGGATAGGGATGCGGACCGGCCACCGTCCCGATGATGTAGAAAGTTTCGGCGACGTTGGTCACCCAGTCGCGCATGGCTTCATTCAAGGCATCCTTGAGTGTCCTCGAACCACTCTCCACGGGCACCACGCTCGCTCCCAGCAGCTTCATGCGGTAGACATTGGCAGCCTGCCGCCGAATGTCTTCCGAACCCATGTAAACCACACATTCCATGCCGTAGCGCGCGGCCACCGTCGCCGTCGCCACACCATGCTGGCCGGCACCGGTCTCGGCGATGACCCGCGGCTTGCGCATACGCCGGGCAAGCAAGGCCTGACCGATGCAATTATTGATCTTGTGTGCACCCGTATGGTTCAGATCCTCGCGCTTCAGGTAGATCTGTGCTCCGCCGAGCACGTCCGACAAGTGCCTGGCGTGATAGATCGGACTTGGCCGACCGACATAATGCTTGAGTTCATAATCGATTTCGGCGATGAACTCCGGATCGCGCTGGGCAGCCGCATACGCCTCTTTCAGTTCATCCAGCGCAGCGATCAGGGTTTCAGCGACGAAGACGCCACCGTAAGGGCCAAAATGGCCACTAGCGTCAGGTAAATCATGATCATGCACGGCCCAACCTCCTTGCAACCTGTTGCGACAAAATGTTTTCACAGCATCCGGTAGACAACGCCAGATGCCGCCTCAGGTGTGCTTGGCCAAGTGGTGTCGCCAGCAGGTTCGCGTCAGACCGCCAGAGTTCCTGCGCATGATCAATCCCGTGAATACATTCCGCATCAAACGTTGCTCAGAATTCGCTCGCCCGGACTGCGGCCACGAAGGCACGGATCTTGTCGGCATCCTTGATTCCCTTGCGGACCTCGACACCCGACGAGACATCAACCGCCTCGGGGCGAAAGCGACGCACCGCCTCGCCGACATTATCTGCAGTCAGCCCACCCGAGAGAACCAAGGGCTTGCCCAGCGAGGGAGGCACCAACGACCAGTCGAACATCCTGCCCCCGCCGCCGTATCCGTCCACGAAGGCATCGAGAAGGATCGCCTGCGCCGACGGGAAGGCGGCCGCGTATTGTACCAAATCCATGCCCGGCCTGACGCGCGCCGCCTTGATGTAAGGTCGATCGAACTGACGACAGTAGGCCTCATCTTCGTCGCCGTGCAACTGCAGCAGGTGAATCGGTACTGCGGCCAGAGTCGCCCGTACCGTAGCCGGATCCGCGTTGACGAAAAGCCCGACAATGCTGACAAAGGGCGGCACCCCGCGTGCCAGCCGCGCTGCCGTCAGCAGATCAACGCAGCGCCTGCTCGGCGGGTAGAACACTAGGCCAATCGCATCAGCTCCGGCCTGCACGGCCTGCTGCAGGTCCTCGATGCGCGTCAACCCACAAATCTTGATGCGCGGCTTCATCGGCCAGCCTGGACTGCGCTGCAGAGGTCGGCAGCAAAAGGCAGATATACCGTCTCGTCGGCAACCGGCAAACCCCACTGCGGAGGGTATCTGACAACCAGCAGATACAGACCAGCGGCAGCAAATGTCGGCGCCGCCAGGCGGCGGTCGCCCTTGGCCAGCAACTCGGCAATCCATTCCGGTGGATGCTTGCCCTGACCGACAGCAACCAGACTGCCAACCAGGTTGCGCACCATGTGGTGAAGGAAAGCGGAGGCCTCGAAATCGAAGATCACGAGATCGCCAGAACACCCGATGTCGGCCCGGCGCATGATTTTCACAGGCGAACTGGCCTGACACTCGGCCGCCCGAAAGGCGGAAAAATCGCGCTCGCCAAGCAGGTATCCCGCGGCCGACTGCATCCTCGGCAGATCGAGTGGATGATGATGCCAACCCACCCGTCCCTGCCATGCACCCGGTCGGTGTGGCCGGTTGAGCAGGAGATAGCGATAGCGCCGAGAATAGGCCGAAGACCTGGCATGGAAGTTGTCCGCGACCACCTGCGCCCAACGGACCGCGACGGCGGGCGGCAGGAAGGTATTGAGACCACGCACCCAGGCGAACATTGAGCGCTCGATGGTGGTGTCAAAATGCACCACCTGCCCGATGGCATGGACGCCGGCATCGGTCCGACCGGCGCAGATGACATGCACCGGGACCCCGGCAAACTGCTGCAACGCGTCCTGCAGAGCATCCTGCACGGTCCCGCCACCCGGCTGCTTCTGCCAGCCACGAAAGCCACTGCCGTCGTACTCGACAGCCAGAGCGATCCTCATCCCTCACCCCTGGACAAGATAGAGGAGCGGCACGGCACCGACCAGCGCCAAAGCGATGATCAGGTAGTCCCGAACGGCAAGTGGCTGATCAACTAGTTGGAACACCTCAGAATTGCTGCTTGCAGGGACATCGAGCAGCATGCGCCAGTCGCGCGGCTTCGGCATGGTCTCGATGTAGTTCAAGACCAATAACAGCCGCACAAGGCCTCGATCGGAATCCAGGCCGCAGCGCCGCATCGGCTCCAGCAGCCGGTGAATGCCGGTCAGCAGGTCCGTTGTAGACATCCACTCACGTAATACCGCCACCGCCAGCAAGGCCATCAGCAGACGTCCCACATGCGCCGATGCGTCAAGTAACCCTTCCCGACTCGGCGCCATGGGTCCATTCCAGGCAGCCTCACCGATTCCCCCCCACGCGAGGATGACAAACAGCGACAGGAAGAGCCAGCGCGCACCCCAGGCGAGTTGCCAAAAGCGACTCAGGACCGACCTGCCGAACAGCGGCAGAAGCAGAATGGCAGCCATCAGCAGTCTATCATCCATGCCTTGGCTAAGCAGCAACATCAGGAGCCATACGACAAGTCGGGCACTTGGATGCACGGCAGCTTCTCGAGTCCAGAAGGCGATAACAAAAAGGCCGTAGGCCCGAAGGCGCTACGGCCGTGTGTTCAACCGTGCGACTACTCGCGTAGTCCAGAAAGGAGGTTGAGCGCGGCCTCCCGCTGGGCGGCGTCACCTTCATTGACGACCTCCTGCAGAAGCTCCCGGGCCCCCTCCAGGTCACCCATTTCCTGATAGGCCTTGGCCAGGTCGAGCTTGGTGGCCACCTCTTCGCTGGAACTGATTTCGGTCTGCGTAGCCAACTCAGTGGCAGCACCGAACTGTGTATTGAGTTCGGTATCCGTCTGCTCGATCGAAAAATTCGGGTTGACCAGCGTATCCTCCTGCTCAGCCTCGAAAGTGAAGTCCAGTGAAGCGCCGGCCGTTGGCAGCGGGGCAACACTCTCCCTATCGGCCTCGGCCAAGTCTAGGCTGATCGACGACATGTCAAACGCTGGATGCTGCATTGCATCACCAAGGACGGTCGACTCGGTCAGACTGACGTCGAACTCCAGCGCCTCAGCCGCCGCCGATCCCACGTCAAGCACCTCGGTGGCTTCGCCCCGCGTCAGCGTCTCCGCCTCCCAGGTCGAATCAGTAGGGGGCTCCGGTCCGAGGTCAAACTCAAAGTCGAGACCGGCATCAGCCCGCGAGGAACTGCTCTGCGTCTCCGGCGCCACCAGCATCGTTTCCTCAAGAGAACTGGCGTCCTCCACCAGTCGCACACCATCCGTGGCCGAATCTGGAGTCGGTGCCACGGCCTCCGGCAAGGAAGTCGCCAGATCGAAATCCAGCGCATCCCCTTGCGCAGTATTCGGGAAAGCCAGTGTGGTTTCAAGGTAACCGTCGCCAGCTTCGCTGGGCTGAGCGTCCCTGCTGCCGAGATCGAAATCAAGATCGGCAAGATCAACCGGCTCGGGCTTCGCCTCGGCCAGCGTCTCGCTGGCAAGGCCCGGCCGCACCGGCTCTGCACGCGCGGCCACCGTCATCTGAGACGGTTGACCGGGCCTGGCAAAGGCGTCACTTGGTGCAGCCGATGTCTCGATGATCGTCTCTTGAGGACCGCGAGACTCCGGCGCAGCTTGCTGGCCAGAAGCAAAGAGCGGATTCCTGGGATCAAGCTGCAGGCCCATAGCCACCGCTTTTTCCCACTCGGGACCGAATCCCCCGGTACCCTTGAAGAGTTCCGTTGCCAGCAGATCAAACGGTTTGACGTCCTTGCGGCTCAGGTAAATCTCAAGCAGCTTGAGATGAATGGCAAAACGCCTGGGGTCCTTCTGCTTGGCCTCGAGGAGAATCTCTTCAGCCTGTGCGTCACGGCCATAGGCCATGTAGACGTCTGCTTCAGCAACCGGATCCACCTCATCAGTATCGATGCTGCCGGGGCCCGCCTGGCTGAAATCGGTTTGCCCGAGCGAGTTCGAGGTATCGACACTCTGTCCCCCCGTGCTGCGGAATACGGACTTGGCTGCCACGCTGTCAATTGCGGGTGCCAGCGTACTACTCTCAGCAAGCGGCGTCTCGCCGGTACTCTCGCGACGACGTTTAACGACCCAGTAAGCAGCGAGAAGGGCTGCAATTGCACCGCCACCGGCCAAGGCAGCCGGGCTACCGAGCAGCTCTTCGAAAAAGCCGGGCTCTTCTGGTGGAGGTGGTGGTGCAACAGCTGCGGGTTTTGGCGCTTCGACCGGCTTTGGCGCCTCCGCCTTGATCTCTGTCTTTGCTTCCGCCGGTGCGGCAACGACCTGGCCAGCCGGTTCCGCCGGTCTGCCCTCTGCTGGCTGACCAGGGGCGGCCTCGGAAGGCGCCGAAGACACCCCTGGGATCGGAGCAACGGGCGCCACTCCGGTGGGAGGAGGGGCGGTAGCGGGCCCGGATGCGGGCTGCGCCCCTGCTGACACAGCCGCCGTCGTTCTGGCTTCGTCCTGGGGCTTCTTCGCGTCGAGAGCGGATGCTGACTTGCCGGCAGACTGTCTTTCCAGATCGGCCAGACTCTGGCTCTTGAGTTCAACCAGCCTCTGCAGTTCGGCCACACTCCGCTCAAGAGTCGCTAGGCGCTCGTTGGCATCCTTGAGCGCCTTCTCCTTGGCAATCAGTTCCTCATCGGAGCGACCAGTCGCTGGCACTTGCTTGGCGCCGGGAAGCTCGGTCTTCGAGACCTTCAATTGATCCTTGGGCTCGGCAGCAGTTCCTGCCTTGTCTTCCACCTTGGTCGTGATCTTGCCGACCGCCTGCTGCTTTGCCCCCTCGTCCTTACTGGGGGCATCGCCTGCAACGGCAGCGAGTTTTCGACGGTAATTGCCCCAGTCCGAAGACTGCGCGACGATGACAGTCCGCGCCTCACCCTTCGGGATCGCCTCGAGGGCGGCCTTGTCCGGCACCGAAAGAATCTTGCCGGCCTTCAGCCGGTTGATGTTGCCTCGGTCGAAGGCATCCGGATTGGCTCGAAAAAGCGCCAGCAGCATCTGGTCAAGTGACACGCCCTCAGGCCGGAGATCCGTTGCGATACTGCTCAGCGTTTCACCGCGCTTGACCTCATGGGTGCCACCACCGCCTGACGGCATCGGCTGCGGCTCGCTCGCCCGCGGCTTGGGCGCCCGTATCGGCCTGTCCGTGAGCGGTCGCGCTTCGGCAGGCTGCCTGGCGGCCGTGACGGGCCTGACGATGGCCGGTCCCGCGCCAGCTGCGGCTTTCGCCGAAAACTCCGGCGGATCAAGCAGGAAAGTGTACTCGCGAAGCAAGCGACCTGTTGGCCAGTTGAGTTCAAGCAGCAGATCCACAAACGGATCGTTGATTGGCTTGGCTGAACTCAACCTGATGATCGGTTGACCATTCGGTCGCTTGTCGATACTCAGCGTGATGCCCGACAGCGTCGCAGTGTAGTCCACGCCAGCCTGCCTGAAGGCCTCCGGAGAAGCGAGCTGCGCCTTCATTCCTGACAGCTCTTCGCGAGTCGCAAAGATTTCCAGTTCAGCCCGCAGAGGTTGCCCGAGAGCCGAAAAGACATTGACCTTGCCTAGCCCGGCAGCTTCAGTCGTCAAAGGCCAGGCTGCAAGCGCCAAAGAGGATGCGACGGCCCAAACCGAGCTCCGCAGTCTAAGGTTCATTGATGTGTGATGTGTTTTTTTGGCCACGTCGCGACCCTGAGCGTCGAAATCGGAATTATTAAAATAACATCATGAAGTTAGCCATGCAAGCTAAACATTCTTCTGACTCCGAGGCTCGCGCCAGCACCCGGAGCCCGGGCCTCGGACCCGGTTTCCTGATGATCCTGCCATCAATCTTCGAGCAGAATGCGGAGCATCCGGCGGAGTGGCTCAGCCGCCCCCCACAGCAACTGATCACCCACCGTGAAGGCAGCGAGATACTCGGGCCCCATCGCCAGTTTGTGCAGACGGCCGACTGGGATAGCCAGGGTACCAGTAACGGCCGCCGGCGTCAGATCCCGCTCGGTCAGCTCGCGTTCATTGGCAACCACCTGTACCCAGGGGTTGGCCTGCCCGATGATGTCCGCCAGTTCATCCAGAGGCGCGTTGCGCTTGAGCTTGATGGTCAGTGCCTGCGAATGGCAGCGCATGGCACCAACGCGCACGCACAGGCCATCCACCGGAATGCTGCCCGGCGTGCGGAACGCCGGGCGACCGAGGATCTTGTTGCACTCCGCTCCGCCCTTCCACTCTTCCTTAGACTGACCGCCCTCAACCGGTACGTCGATCCACGGGATCACGCTTCCGGCCAGCGCCGTCTGACGAAAATGAGCGGTTGGAAAGTCTGGCGAGCGCATGGTTGCGGCAACCTGGCGATCAACATCGAGAATTGCCGAAGCCGGGTTCGCGAGCTGCCCCTTCACCGCTTCATGCAGAGCGCCCATCTGGAGCAGCAGTTCGCGCATGTTCTGCGCCCCGGCGCCCGAAGCCGCCTGGTAGGTCATGGCGCTGATCCACTCGACGAGGTCATGCCTGAACAGCCCGCCAAGGCCCATCAACATGAGAGAAACCGTGCAGTTGCCGCCAATCCAGTTGCGACCGCCCCTGGCCAGCGCTCCCTTGATCACATCGAGGTTCACCGGATCGAGAATGATCACCGCGTCATCGTGCATCCGCAGTGTAGACGCAGCGTCGATCCAGTGACCCTTCCAGCCCGCTGCACGCAGCCGGGCGAAAACCGCCTTGGTGTAATCGCCACCCTGGCAGGTGATGATGATATCCATCCCGCCCAGGGTCTCGATTGACATCGCGTCGTGCAGCATCCCGGCTTCCTTGCCGGCGAGGACCGGCGCCCTTTCACCGACCGCGGAAGTCGAGAAATAGAGCGGCTCGACATGCTCGAAATCCCCCTCTTCCAGCATCCGCTGCATCAGGACCGAGCCCACCATGCCGCGCCAACCAACCAGACCAAGCTTCTTCATTTCTCCACCTCTTTCCCGTACGCGCACTCAAAGCACCACCAGAACTGCGTCACCCATGGCCTGCAATCCCTCAAGGCGAACAAACCTGTCCATATTCCTTCTGCCAAGAGCGGCTCATCTGGCCGCCTTGCCTATCGCCTGACCGCCTTTTTCAATGTCCTTGCCGATACCCTGCACGGTGTTGCACGCAGTCAGCGAAGCCGCCATAGCGATCGCCATTACAATCAACGCCAGCCTGTTCATGCCTGCTTCCTCACATCCAGCCTCTGCCCGACATCACAGAAATGCCCGGAAATCGCCGCCGCGGCAGCCATTTCCGGACCGACCAGGTGTGTCCATCCGCCAGTGCCCTGCCGTCAGCTTCCTGAGGAACGACATGGTCTGGCCAGATCTTTTCTTTTCGTACACGGTCTGCGGCATGGCTTGTCTATCCGGCGAGGTCCGGCCCCCATGGGTAACCGGAAGAACGGGATTATGTCACAGCGCCGTCGCCGCTGTCAGCGTGGCAGCGACTGTCGGCGACTGTCGGCGGCGGGTGCTCGGCGCGTCAGGGCGATGCGCGGGCGCCAACAAACAGGGGTTGCACGCGCTCGGCATAGACCCGCAAGTCGGCGATACGCGACTCGTGCGAGGGATGAGTAGACAGCCATTGCGGCGGCTGTCCGCTCACCGTACGGCCCATCTTCTCCCACAGCGTGACCGCGGCGCTGGGGTCGTAGCCGCCGCGCGCGGCCAGTTCGACGCCAATACGGTCAGCCTCCTGCTCCATCTGGCGCGAGTTCGGTCGCATGAAGGCAAAATCGCCGACAGTGCCGACCATGCTCTGCCCGAGACCCGCATCGACCCCGAAATAGGCGCCAAGCAGGGCCCCGCCGATGGCCGCGGCGGCGCTGACGCCGGCCGCCTGACCGGCCTTTTCGCGTCCGTGCTCACGCAGGGCGTGAGCAATCTCGTGCGCCATCACCGCGGCAAGTTCGTCGTCGGTGAGCTGCAGTTGTTCGATCAGTCCGGTATACACCGCGACCTTGCCGCCTGGCATGCACCAGGCGTTGAGTTCCCGGGAACTGATGACGTTGACTTCCCATCGCCAGCTCGGGGCATCGCTGCGGAACACGGCAGTGGCCGGAATCAGCCGAACGGCAATCTGCCGCACCCGAGCCACTTGTCGCAGATCGCGATTGAGCACGTTCTTGCCCTGCGCCTCGCGCAAGGTTTCCTGATAAGCCTTGGCGGCAGCGCGATTGACCTCGGCCGACGACACCAGCATCGTCTGCTCACGTTCCACGCCCACCTTGCCGCCAGCGGTCGTACGGGTCGTCGCACAGCCAACCGTGAGCATGGCGGCCAGCGCCACGTACCACAAGCATCTGATGTCGAGTGAATGCCGCATGCACGGACTCCCTACGGGTGTGAACCATCAGCAACGCGCAGGGGTTCTTTCTCGCTGACTTCGTCGAGATCCGTCCGCTTGACCCACCGCGCGACGAAAAGCAAGCCGACCAGCGCAAAGGCCGAACTCAGGGCATAGGTCGGCCCTGCTCCCCAGCGCTCCCAGGTCCAGCCGCTGAGCAGACTGCCCACCAGGCCACCGGCGCCAAACGAGACACTCGAATACAACGCCTGTCCGCGCGCTTGGCAGCGACCCGGAAACCAGCGATTGATCGCAGCAATCGCCGCCGCATGGTAGGCACCAAAAGTCAGCCCATGCAACAGTTGGGCAAGCACAATCACCGACAGCCACGCAACCCCCCAGCCAATCATCAGGAATCGCACCACCGCCGCGGCAAAACTGACCAGCAGAATCGCGCGCAGGCCGAAGCGGCTTAACAGGCCACCCATGAAGAAGAAAACCACGATCTCGGTCAGGACGCCGAGCGACCACAGGCTACCGACCAGAAACGTGCTGTAGTGGTGATCCGCGAGGTGGATCGAGTAGAACACATACAGCGCACCGTGCGCCGCCGACATCGCGAAGCAGGCAGCAAACAACGCCCTGACACGCGTCTGGCGCAAGATCGTTGCCACCGGCAGGTGCTCGCGGGCCAAATGCTGCGAAGGCGCCTCGGGAACTGCCAGCGCGTAGATCAGAATGCCGATCAGGGTGCCGACGATCACCCACAGCAGGCTTGGCAGGGGCAGGCTGTCGAGCACGGCACCGGTGCCCATCACGGCGACGATGAAGCCGATCGAGCCCCATAGCCTGATCCGGCTGTACCGCGCCGGATCCTCGCGCAGATGATCGAAAGTCACCGTTTCGACCAGCGGCAGCGCGGCGCTCCAGAAAAACGCCAGCAGTGCCATGGCGATCAGCATGGCCTCGAAGCTGCGAACGGTAAAAAAGGCCAGGAAACCCAGCAGGCTGAGCAGGGCTGCCAGGCGCACAACCACGATCCGCTGCGCCATGCGATCGGCGAGCACGCCACAGATAAAAGGCGCAGACAGGCGCATCAACTGCATCTGGGACATCAGCAGACCGATATCCCAGGCCGAAAACGACAATGACTGGAGGTAAAGCCCGAAATACGGCGAAAACGCGCCGATGAAGGCGAAATAGAAGAAGTAGTAGCCTGAAAGGCGCCAATAGGGCAAGGTATGCATCCGGCAATTTTACCGAATGCACCCGGGGATCCTGGCGCGAATACGATCAGTCGCCGTTCTTGCAGGCAACCAGCATTCGGTACATCTGGTCCTTGAGCCAGACGCGCTGCTTTTTCATGTTCTCGATGGTGAAATCGTCGACCGGCAGGTCCTCTTCTTCGAGGCGTTCGACCTCCCTGGTCAGGTGATGGTACTCATCGTACAGGTGGCCGAACTGCTCGCTCGAGGTTTTCAATGAGTGAATATGATCCAGATACTCGGGAAACTCATGGTGAAGGTCGTGGTGCTCAACTAGCATGGTCATCGCCTCTTGCTGATCCTGGCCCGCCCCATGCGCGACCAGACAACGCGATTATAACCATTGCCACAGCTGCCCGTCACCCCACCGGACTACCCGGAATGAGTGGCGTGGAACACACCACGTCGGCGCACTGGGCGCGATGACGCAGGGCCTGATCGATCAGCACCAGGGCGAGCATGGCCTCGGCAATCGGCGTTGCCCGGATACCCACGCAGGGGTCGTGTCGACCGTGCGTCTCGACCAGCACCGGCTGGCCGGCCAGAGTCACCGAGCGGCGGGGCAGGCGAATGCTCGAGGTCGGCTTGACGGCCAGGTTGACGATCAAGTCCTGGCCCGTGGAAATTCCTCCCAGCACACCGCCAGCATGGTTGCTGAGGAAACCCCGGGGTGTCATCTCGTCGCCATGCTCGCTGCCCTTCTGGACGACGCTCGCAAAACCGGCGCCGATCTCGACTCCCTTGACCGCGTTGATGCTCATCATCGCGTAGGCGATCTCGGCGTCGAGCCGGTCATAAACCGGTTCGCCCCAGCCCGGAGGTACGCCGCTGGCCGTCACCGTGATCTTCGCCCCGACCGAATCCCCGGACTTGCGCAATTGGTCCATGAAACACTCGAGTTCCGGCACGATGGCCGCATTCGGAGCAAAGAAGGGATTGCCGTCGATCTCGGCAGCGGCAACAAAGGGAATCTCGATCGGCCCGAGCTGGCTCATCCAGCCGCGGATGCTGACACCGTAACGCTCGGCCAGCCACTTGCGGGCGATCGCCCCGGCGGCGACGCGCACTGCTGTCTCGCGCGCCGAGGAACGGCCGCCGCCGCGGTGATCGCGAAACCCGTACTTCCGGGTATAAACGTAGTCGGCATGCCCAGGCCGGAAGGTCTCGGCAATATTGCCGTAATCCTTGCTGCGCTGATCCTGATTGCGAATCAGCAGTGCAATTGGAGCCCCCGTCGTCCGGCCGGCGAACACCCCGGAGAGGATCTCGACTTCATCAGGCTCGCGCCGCTGCGTCACGTGGCGCGAAGTACCAGGCTTGCGACGGTCGAGTTCGGCCTGAATATCAGCGGCGCTGATGGCCAGTCCGGGAGGGCAGCCATCGACCACGCAGCCGATCGCCGACCCGTGTGACTCGCCAAATGACGTCACGGCAAACAGGGTGCCGATGGTGTTGCCGGACATGGCAGCCTCTTGAGCATTGGAATTGGCGGCGAGTCTACCACAGCGCCATACGCACCCGGGGCCACTGGTCGCCACTACCTCGACCTGGCGGCGGCCATCGACCGACGATCTGCGGCCTTGATGCGCGGCAACTGAGGCGAAGCGAAGACGGGACAGAAACGCTCGAAAGGCGCACCGGACGTTGGTTGCGCGCGACCCGGTTGGCGTGGATCTCAGAACCGGGAAGCGAGGATATGCGTCAGTTCCGCGTCGCTGAGCGCGATCGGATTGGTCTTCATGCTGCCGCCGCGACTGGCGGCGACGATGCGCGCCAGATCGTCCTCCCCGATGCCGTAGGCCGAGAGGCGCGGCAGGTCGAGTTCGGCTTCCCAGCGCCGCAGGGTGTCTACGAGAAAACGGCGCGCGTCCACTCCGTTGAGGCCCTTCTGCATGGCGAAGCGGCGGCCAACCTCGGCGTATTTCGCCAGCGCCGCGTTGCCAGGGTCGCGTGCTTCGAGCGCAGCGACGTTGCAGGCCGTGGCGCTCGCCACCAGCGTGCCGCAGACAACGCCATGCGGAATCGGGAAGAAAGCGCCGAGCGGAGAGGCCAGGCCATGCACCGCACCGAGCCCAGCCTGTGCCAGACAGATGCCCGACATCAGCGAGGCGTAGGCCATCTGTGAGCGCGCCGCAGCCGACTGCTGGCGATGGAGAGCCGGCAGGGCATCGCGCGCGGCCATCATCCCCGAGCGGGCGAGCGCATCGGTCATCGGGTTGGCGCGCGTCGAGACGAAGGATTCGAGGAGCTGCGTAAAGGCGTCCAGTCCGTCGGCAGCGATCAGCGCTGGCGGGCAGGTGGCGAGCAAATCCGGATCGACGATCGCCCATTCGGCAACCAGCTTGTCGTCGCGAAACGACTTCTTGAAGCCACCGGGTGCCGACAGCACGGCATTCTTCGTCGACTCCGAGCCAGTGCCGGCGGTACTCGGCACGGCGATGAACGGCGTCGTCGGTCCGCGATAGGGCAGTTCCGGGCCAACGCCCTCAAGATGGTCCATCACCGGGTTACCCGGCCGCAGCAGCCCGGCGATCGCTTTGGCTGCATCGAGGGCGCTGCCGCCGCCGATGCCGACCACGGCGTCAAATCGTGAGGCCTGCAAGGCGGCGACGGTCGCATCGATGAACGCCGGCGACGGTTCGCCGGCGACGCTGACCTGCTCCCAGGAGAGGTGGTGCGCACGGAGATCCGCGAACAGCCGCGCCCCGGCTTCCGATTCGACAAACGAACGCGCGCCGGTGACGAGCAGCAGATGACGGCCGTAACCGGCAGCGATGTCGGGGAGCTTGTCGAGGGCGCCGCTGCCGAATTCAATGCGCGGCAGGCGGGCGATCGAAAAAGGGGCGAAGTCGTTGTTCATGCGGGCAGGAGTCCGTTCATCGGCTCGCCGCGACGCGGCTCGGCCATCATGCCGGCAACGGCGTCGCGCCAGGCGAGGTAGTGCGCGGTCTCCTTGTGCGCGGCTGCGTCGGCAGCCGAAGCGTAGGCCTCGTAGAGAATGAAGCGCGCAGGGTCATCGGGCGCCTGAAGAACGTCGAAGCGCCGGTTGCCCGGCTCCCTGACCGACGCCTGGTGATTGATCCGCGTTGCGGCGATGAAGGCATCGACATCCTCAGGTCTGACGCGGACGTGGACGAGCGTGACATGCATGGTGGCCTCCCTTGAATTCACCCGGGGGATTGTACACTCCGTTGTACACTCGGCTGAGCGGATGTGAGGGGTGGTGGGCTTGTTCAAGCGAGCGGGCCTGCTGTATGTAACCCCCGGGGTGGGGCACCCTGACTATCCGCAAGGACACTGTTATGGTGATATGCTTCCTCACGTTAGACACAGCTGCACACGATCGTTAGCGTCAGGACGTTAACTTACAAGGCTAGCCGCCTCACACATCACTGGGAGTACCCATGAAGCCTGTCACTCACGTTCTTCTTGCCCTCACCGCCGTCGCGTGCACAACGGCACTTGCACAGGCGCCGGCGGTCCTTCGTGATCTTGACGCGGCCGGCAGGGTCACTCTGTCGAAGGAAGAACTTGGGCAGTTGCTTCCTGGGGCAAGCATGAGTCGTGTTAGCGCGAAGGGCAACACGCACTTCTGGACGAATGATTCTGACGGAACCTTCGTTATCTCCTCGGACAACAAGGATCGAGGCAAAGGGTCCTCCACAGCGCGAGGGAAGTGGAATATCTCGGATGACGGTCGCTACTGCGTACTGATCGAGTGGAAGACTGTGGAAACGGAGGAGTGGTGTCGCTACATCATCCGTGCCGGGAGCGACTACTACGGAACGAAGTCTGACAAGACGGGAACCGAAAAGGTCTACAAGTTGGAGATATCGAAGAAGTGAGTGGTCGGGCTACTGACAATAGCGCGGCTAACCCTTAATGTGAAAGAACCCAGTCTCCAAGCGCGCGAGTACCTGACCGCGAGCGGTCATGGAGATTGGTTGTCGTGAATCAGGCGGCTACGGGGATGAAGCCGAAGCGAGTGAGAGCCTTGATCCAGCGAGAAGCGTTGCGGTGCACGGAGAGCTGCTCATAGTTGGTGGCGGAATCCCGGTAATGTTCGCCACGCTTGAGCATGAAAAAAAAGTGCGCAAGATCTTGTGAGCCAAAGCGACGATGGCGCGTTTGTGACCACGACGAACGATCAGCGACTGGAACTTGGCCTGGAACGCCGATTTTGTGCGGCTGGCGGCGTGAGCGAACTCACAGAGGAGTCGGCGGACGTAGGGATTGCCCTTGCGGACGCGTCCCGATTTGCGCTTCCCGGCCGACTCGTTGTTGCCCGGACAGAGGCCAACCCAGGAGGCCAAGCGGTCCGAGGTGCCGAAGACGCTCATGTCGCTGCCGATCTCCACCAGCAGCATGGCGGCGCCGATGAGATCGACGCCAGGCAAGGTTTGCAACAGGGCGAGCGCATTGTGCTCGCTCGCCAATTCGGCGAGCAGGCGGGCGTCGAAACGGGCGATGCGCGCTTCGAGTTCCTCGATATGCCGCAACAGTTCGTCTAGAACGAACACGTGACTCGCGGTCAATTCGCCCTGCAGGGCATCGTGCAATTCCTCGCGGCTGGCTTTGAGACGTCGACTGGCGAGTTGAAGAACCTCATGCGGAGCCTGCCCCCGGAGAATCCCCTTGATCATCGCGCGTGCCGACTGACCATGGATATCGCTGACCACCACGCCCAGCCGGATGCCGGCATCGGTCAGCACTTTGTGCATGCGGTTCTTCTCGGACGAGAGCAACCCGACCAGCTTCTGCCGTTGCCGGGCGATCAGACGCAGTTCGCGCAGTTGGGCCGGCGGCACGAAAGACCCTCGGAGCAGACCGGCTCGCGCCAGGGTGGCCAGCCACTGGGCATCTCCGACATCCGTCTTGCGTCCCGGCACCTGCTTGACGTGACGGGCATTGACCACCGTCGCCCGGATACCGACCGCCTCCAGCGCCGCATACGGACTCTTCCAGTAGATGCCCGTGCTTTCCATGACGACTTCGTCCGGATCAAGCGCCGCCGCCCAGACCGCCAGCTCCCGCCGGTCGCGTTTGAACGCGCCAAATTGCCGCTGCTCGATTCGTGTCTCGCCACCCGATTCCTCGATGATCGCGCACGCCGTGACCTGGGCCTGATGAATATCCAGCCCAATGACCCGCTTGTGGATCGGAACCAGTTCCATACCGTCTCCTTTCGCCATAAACTTGAAGGCGGGAGGCGGTGGGTGCCAGAACCGATATTGCCTGAAGGCGACGGGTCGCCAACGGCCCTTTTAATGTGTGCGCTCGATGGCAGCAATCCGGGGTACGAGTCGGTTCAGCGGGTCACGTTAGCTTGCGGGGTCAAGCCGCCAAAATATTGCGCGACCTCTACCCGCCGCTTCCCAACCCGTATCTTCTTTCATCATCCGGGGCGGCGGCAACCGCAATGACCGTTAGGCAGATTCCAGGAATTGCCATCCCAAAACCTCCAGGAGTTCCGTCATTCCCGCGCAATCGGGAATCCAGTCCAGCGTCTGTCCTGCATTGGGCCGAACGGTGGATCCCCGCTTTCGCGGGGATGACGGCCAGCGCATTGACCTGCTCCTGAGCTGAGTTGGGCGAGCATGCGAGGCATGCGGCGCTGTGTTGAATGGACTCGGTTAATCAGGGAAGAACTACCGCGCTGGCCAATCACTTCCGGGCAACCATCAGGAAGATTGGGTATTCCTTCGCATCCGGACCCTCGCCCTTGGTCATGCGAAATACGGTCGCGAAGCGGATATCCCGGAACCCGACGGATTCGGCGATGGCGCCGAGCGCGCCGCGATCAAAGCCGTTGTGACCAGAAAATCCCTGCCCGTGAAAGGATCCGTCCTCGGCATCGAGATCGGCGAGACAGAGATGGCCTGAAGAAGCCAGCAGCGTGTGGAGATTCCTGAGCAGGCCGGTGGTGTCCTGGATGTGATGGCAGGTCATCAGGGTATAGATCAAATCATAGCGCTCCGCTGGCAGGGGGTCGGTGACGAGGTCCAACTGGCGGGGATGCATGTTCGTGATACGGTTGGCGGTGATCTTCTCGTCGAGCACCGCCAGCATTCCTTCCGAGCTATCGGCCAGCGAAATGTGTTCGAGATGTGGCTGCAGGGCAAAGCTCAGCAGACCCGTACCACAGCCATATTCCAGCGCGTGCATGTGGGGCGCAATGGGTACCAGGCTTCGGATGCCTTCGGCGACCGCCAGGGCCCGAGCCTGTTTGACGGGATCGCAGTCCCAGGTTCTGGCGCTGGCGTCGAAGTGATTGGTTGAGGGCAGGGTTTCCATGTGTTCGGGAAGAATGGGGTTGGACGGATAAAGCCCGACAATCCAGCGATCACTGCAGGCAGTATATGAGCCCCCAGCAAGCAGCGTCAATTTCAGATTCGGGCTCGTGTGCTCCTGAACAGCCAACGGAATCTCGGCGCCCTCGGTGCCTGCGATCACCGCTGGCCAGCCCTGGGGGATTTGCCACCGATCGGCCAGCCGACCGCGTTAGAATTGGCGCCGAGTCTGCCATTGCGCCAGACACCCCCTCGGAGCCCACCGCGATGACCGGCAAACCCACCCCTCGATCCAGATCAGCCAGCAAAGCTCCGGCCAAGCCACCCGTGCCGCCACCAGCCACCGGCAGACGCCAGCCGGAAACCCGCTGGCAGCGGACGGCGCGTTATGGCTGGGACAAGGGCGGCAGCAAGGGCGGCCGCTAGCTGATCAAGCCGGCGGCCATTGGCAGCACGTCGGGCGACCCGACGCGCTGGACTGACTGCTGCTGCGGCCATCATTCATAACACCTGCGCAGCAGCCACCGGGAGCGCCACATGCACACCAAGACCAATCCACGCATCAGCGTCGTGCTGCGCGCGGTGACCTGGCTGGAAGTCGCGATTCTCGCCTGGGCGGGTGGCGGACTCCTCTTCTACCCGCCGATCATGGCGCCCTTCTGGCCCTGGCCGCTGGCACCCTTCAATCTGCGTTATCTGGGAGCGCTGTATACCGCGGCGCTGGTCGCCGCGCTCCTGCAGGCATGGTCGGGGCGCTGGTCGCCGGCGCGCGTGGTGATGCCGATGATCTTCGTCTTCACGCTGGTCGTGACGATCTTTTCTTTCGCCCATCTCGAGCGCTTCGACCTGCACCGCGTCGAGGCGTGGATCTGGTTTGTCCTTTACGTCGGCGTCTGCATCAACGCCGGCGTTCATCTCTGGCTTTACCGCCAACTGCCGCCGCCAGACCCCACTCGGCCGCAGGGCGTGCTGCGCGTGTTGCTGTCGATCGAGGTCCTGCTGCTCGGCGCTTACGGCCTCGCGCTGCTCGTCGCGCCCGCTGCCGCGTCGTCGTTCTGGCCGTGGAAGCTCGACACCTTCCACGCGCAGCTCTACAGCGTCACCTTCCTGACACCGGCGCTGGGCGCCTGGGTCCTGCTGCGCGGCGCGGCGCGCTGCGAGTGGCTGACGCTGGGCCTGACGCAGGCCGGCTGGGGGCTGCTGCCGATCTTCGGACTCGTCTGGGTCGACGCGAGCGTGAAACGCGTCGACTGGAACGCTGTTGGCACATGGTCCTGGCTGGCGCTGTTCGCTGCGATGTTCGTGGTCGGCGCAGCCATGGTCGTGCGATCCGGCGACAACCGGAACCGATGATGTCGATCGGTCATCGCCCGTTCAAGGCCAGGTCCACCGCACCTTCGGCATGCAGCTCGGTGGTATCGAACAGCGGCACCGACGCGTCGGCTGGCGAGATCAGCAGGGCAATTTCGGTGCAGCCGAGAATGATTCCCTGCGCGCCGCGCCCGGCCAGCGCGGCGATGACTTCACGGTAGGCGTTGCGGGACCCTTCCGAAACCACGCCGAGACAGAGTTCGTCGTAGATCACGCGATGCACGCGTTCGCGGTCGTCCGCGTCGGGGACGACGACCTGGATACCATGATGGGCTTCCAGTCGGCAACGATAGAAATCCTGTTCCATCGTGAAGCGCGTTCCCAGAAGGCCGACCGTGCTCAGACCCGCCTGACGGATTGCGGCAGCGGTGGGGTCGGCGATGTGCAGCAGGGGAATCGACACCGCCGCCTCGATGGCCGGCGCGACCTTGTGCATGGTGTTCGTGCACAGCAGCAGGAAATCCGCGCCAGCGGCTTCAAGAGTGCGCGCAGCGGCGGCAAGCAGGCTGCCGGCTGCATCCCATTGACCGCAGCGCTGCAGTTCCTCGATGTCGGCGAAGTCAACGCTGTGGAGGACGATCCGGGCCGAGTGCAGGCCGCCCAGGCGCTGCCGCACCAGTTCGTTGGTCCGGCGATAGTAGGTGAGCGTCGATTCCCAGCTCATGCCGCCGAGCAGGCCGATGGTTTTCATGCGGTGCGACGCGCCAGGGTTCGGGAGCCCGACGCTCGCGGCGCGCGCGCGCGGCCCAGCCAGGCGAGCGGCAACGTTTTCTGGGTCATGGCTTCTCCGGGTAGCAGAAGAAGGACTCGATCAGCTCGGCGAGCTTTTCCGGCCGATCGTGCTGCACGTTGTGGCCACAGTCGTCGATGCGGGTGATGTGACCGTGGACAAAGCAGTCCATTCGTCGCTGCAGTTCTTCGGCATGCTGACCGAAGCGTTGCATGACGTAGCCTTCGTCGGCCGTCACCAGCATGACCGGCGCAGTCATCGCGCGCCAGCAGGCCATGACTTCCTCGATCCGGTAGAGGTGGGGCGAAGTAACCTTGTGCCAGGGGTCACAGGCAACCACCCACTGACCGTCGGGCAACTGGCTTGCACAGTGCGTCGCCAGAAACGCGGCGCGTTCGGGCAGGAGCCGTTTATTGAACTGCAACAGGCGCGCCGCAAGCTGTTCGCGGCTGGCGTAGGCGCGCAGTTTCGGCGTCGCGCGCGAGCGGTCGAGCCAGTCGCGAATGCGGCCGGGCGCTTCCCGGGCTTCGTTCGGCAGCAGGCCAAGGAAGTCGACCATCAACAGACCGGCAATCCGCTCGGGCCGGACGCCGCCGTAGATGCTGGCGACCGCGCCGCCCATGCTGTGGCCGACGATGCGTGCCGGCACGCCAGGGCTGTAGCGGTCGAGCAGGTAATCGAGGTCGGCGTAGTAATCGGCGAACCAGTAGCGGCGGTTCAGCCACTCGCTCTGCCCGTAACCACGCCAGTCTGGCGCCACCACATGCCACGACCGCTGGAGTGCATCGACGGTGAACTGGAAGCTGGCCGAGGAATCCATCCAGCCATGCAGCATCAGGAGCAGCGGCGCATCGTCCGGCCCCCAGTGGCGGACGTGGTAGGTGAGCCCATTGATCGGAAGCCGCTCGCAGCGGCAGGGTGCTTGCCTCTCCATGTTGTGAATACTCTACCCCATTTCCCTTCCACGGCAATTCGACCACCGGTGCCTGCCGCCGGCGCAGGCGGCAACGCTAAGCGTCGAGAGTTCGGCCCGCCAGGGCCGCCGTCATGCGTTCAAGCGCGACGGCAAGCGTGGCCGGTGGGCAGCCGAAATTGAGCCTGACCCAGCCGGGCAGACCGAAATCAACACCGCTGGAAAGGCCGACGCCGGCCGCCTCGAAGAAGGCCGCCGGGTCGGCGACGCCAAGGCCACGCGCGTCGATCCACGCCAGGTAGGTCGCCTCGACATGGCTCATGGCGAGGCCGGGCAGACCGGCAATGGCGGCTTCGACGCGGTCGCGATTGCCGCGCAGGACCCTGAGCAGCACCTGGCGCCAGTCGTCGCAGTCGCGGTAGGCGGCCTCGGTTGCCGCCAGCCCGAGAACATTGACGTGCGGGACGATGCCGCGCATGGCACCGCCAAACCGGCGGCGAAGCGCGGCATCGGGAATCACCGCAAAAGCGCAGCCCAGGCCGGGGATATTCCAGGTTTTCGACGGCGCCATCAGCGTGATGCTGCGCCGGGCAGCGCCGGCGTCGATCATCGCCAGCGGCAGATGCTGCCGGTGCTCGTCGAGCAACAGACCGCAGTGGATTTCGTCGGAGCAGACGATCAGGTCATGGCGCTTGCAAAAAGCGGCGACTGCGTTCAGTTCGTCCTCATCCCAGGCCCGCCCGACCGGGTTGTGGGGGTGGCAAAGCAGCAGCAGGCGGCTGCCCGGCATCAGCGCCGCCTCCATGGCGGCAAAATCCCAGCCCCAGCGGCCGTCAGCCTGACACAGCGCGGCGGTCGATAGCTGCCGGCCGGACAGGCGCGGCGCCGAGAGGAAAGGCGGATAGACCGGCGTCGCCGTCAGCACGTCGCCATCGACAGCCCGGCAGGCGACATTCAGCCCCGTGACCAGGCCCGGCAACCAGACCAGCCAGTCCGCCTCAACCTGCCACCCGTACTCGCGCTGCAGGTTGTCCAGCACGGCCTCGTAGAGCGAGGGCCATTCCTGAGCGTAGCCGAAACAACCCTGCGCGACCCGCCTTTCGAGCGCGGCAATGATCGCCGGCGGCGCGGCAAAATCCATGTCGGCCACCCACAAGGGAAGCACGTCGCGACCGGCGTACTTGTTCCATTTGAGCGAATCGCCGCCGCTGCGGTCGATGACGCGATCGAAGTCGAAGCCACTCACACGTCGAGGTGCGCGTAGAGCGCGGTCGACAGATAGCGCTCACCGAACGAAGGAATGATCACCACCGTCAGCTTGCCGGCATTCTCCGGCCGGCGCGCCACTTCCAGCGCCGCCCAGACGGCCGCCCCTGACGAGATGCCGACCAGCAGGCCTTCTTCGGTCGCCATCCGGCGCGCGATGGCAAAGGCGTCGTCAGCCGTGACGCGCTGGACTTCGTCGTAGATTTCCGTGTTCAGCACCTTGGGCACGAAGCCGGCGCCGATGCCCTGAATCGGATGCGGCCCCTTGACGCCGCCCGACAACACCGGCGAGGCATCGGGTTCAACGGCGATCACCTGCACCGCAGGCTTCCTGGCCTTGAGGACCTCGCCGACGCCGGTGATCGTGCCGCCGGTGCCGATGCCGGAGACGAAGATGTCGATCTGCCCATCGGTATCGCGCCAGATCTCCTCGGCGGTTGTGCTGCGATGGATGGCCGGATTGGCCGGATTCTCGAATTGCTGCGGGATGAAATAGCGGGAATCGGTCGCCGCCATCTCCTCGGCACGGCGGATGGCGCCACCCATGCCGTCCGGCCCGGGCGTCAGTACCAGTTCGGCGCCGTAGGCCTTGAGCAGCAGGCGACGTTCGCGGCTCATGGTTTCCGGCATCACGAAGCAGCACTTGATGCCACGCGCGGCACAGACCATCGCCAGGCCAATGCCGGTGTTGCCTGAAGTCGGTTCGAGCACCACCGTTTCAGCGCCGATCCTGCCGGCGACCTGCGCGGCATCGATCATCGCCGCCGCGATCCGGTCCTTGACGCTGTGTGCCGGATTGTAGAACTCCAGCTTGACGCAGAGGGTGCCGTCGATCCCGGCACTGAGACGGTTGAGTCGGACGAGCGGCGTGTTGCCGATCAGGTCGGTGACGTTATTGGCGATATTCATGGGCATCCGAAGGCCTCCTTTGAAGTGATCGTGATTGGACAGCTCTGCTCGCCAGAAGTGGCGTCGGCCCCGAAAGGCCGTTGTTTCTTGGCCAGCGGGAAACCGTGTCTGAATTCGGTCGATCGCCGATGCCGGCCGACCAACCCCCCTTTCGCTGCGACCTACTTGCTGTTGCCTGATGGCTAACCGAGGAACAGCTTGTAGGCCGGATTGTTGCTCTCGTTCCAGTGCGCGTAGCCGAGCTTCTTCAGGAAGTCCTCGAAGTCGCCCATCTCGCCCGCTGGTACCTGCATGCCGACCAGTACCCGGCCATAGTCGGCACCGTGGTTGCGGTAGTGGAAAAGACTGATGTTCCAGCCGGCGCTCATGCGGTTGAGGAAGTTCATCAGCGCCCCGGGACGCTCGGGAAACTCGAAACGGTAGACGATCTCGTTGTTGATCCTGGGCGAGTGCCCACCGACCAGGTGACGAATATGGCCCTTGGCCACCTCGTCGTCGGTCAGATCGAGCGTCGGGTAATCGTGCTTGCGCAGGTGCCCCAGCAGCCGCACCGATTCGGCACGCGAAGCAACCTGCACGCCGACAAAGACATGCGCATCGCGCTGATCGTTGTAGCGGTAGTTGAACTCGGTGATGTTGCGCGACCCGATCAGCGACAAGAACTGCTTGTAGGCGCCGGGACGCTCCGGCAGCGTGACGGCAAAGACGGCTTCGCGCTGCTCGCCGATCTCTGCCCGCTCGGCGACGAAGCGCAGACGGTCAAAGTTGATGTTGGCGCCGGACGCCGTCGCGACCAGCGTCTGGTCCGTCAGCTTGTGCTGGCTGACGTATTCCTTGGCGCCGGCAACCGCCAGCGCCCCGGCCGGTTCGAGCACCGCCCGCGTGTCCTCGAAGACATCCTTGATGGCCGCACAGATCGCGTCGGTATCGACCAGAACCATTTCATCGACATACATCTGACAGAGGCGGAAGGTTTCCTCGCCGACATACTTGACGGCCGCACCATCGGCGAACAGGCCGACGTGATCAAGCCGGACGCGCCGGCCGGCCTGCAGCGAGCGCGCCATGGCATCGGCGTCGACGGCTTCCACACCAATGATCCTGGTCTCCGGCCTGACCCGCTTGATGTAGGCAGCGACACCCGAAATCAGCCCGCCGCCGCCCACACAGCAGAACACGGCATGAATCGGCCTGGCATGCTGGCGCAGGATCTCCATGCCAATGGTGCCCTGCCCGGCGATCACTTCGGGGTCGTCGAAAGGGTGCACGAAGCACAACTTCTCGCTCTTCTCGAGTTCGAGAGCATGCGTGTAGGCGTCATCATAGGACTCGCCTGCGAGCACCACTTCACTGCCCCTCGCCTGGACGGCCTGTACCTTGATCTGCGGGGTGGTCGTCGGCATCACGATCACCGCCCGACAGCCAACCCTGGCCGCAGCCAGCGCGACGCCCTGGGCGTGGTTGCCGGCTGAGGCACAGATCACGCCGCGTCTGAGCTTTTCGGCCGAAAGATGGACGATCTTGTTGTAAGCGCCGCGGAGCTTGAAGGAGAACACCGGCTGCAGGTCTTCGCGCTTGAGGAGCACCCGGTTGCCGATACGCGCCGAAAGCGCCGGCGCCGGATCAAGCGGGGTCTCAATCGCGACATCGTAGACACGTGCTCTGAGAATTCTTTCGAGGTAATCCACGGGCATGGCAGCAGAAGGGCGTTCGTTTGGCGAGGCGCTCGATTCTAGCAGCAGAAGCGACCCTGCTGGCCCAAAGAGCGAGGCAGCGTCGGACGCCGGCGGCGCCTGATGTCGCATCTCCAGGATGATCCACCGTGCCGCGCAGGCGATGTGGCAATGCCCTGAGCCCGCCGCCCGGGACAGTAGCGGGCTGTGATGCTGCACTGCGGTAAGTTAGAATTCGATCTTTGGCAGTCGCGGGGAGCAGTGATGAACGCACGTCTGCGCGAGATTCCGTACAACTACACCTCGTTTTCCGACCGCGAGATCGTCATCCGCCTGCTCGGACCGGGGATGTGGGCGCTGCTTGACGAGCTGCGTGCACAACGGGTCACGGGCCGCTCCGCGCGGATGCTTTATGAGGTGCTCGGGGACATCTGGGTGGTGCAGCGGAATCCGTATCTGGAGGACGACCTGCTCGCCAACAGTCAGCGACGCCAGGCCCTGGTCGAAGCGCTGCGCCACCGCTTGCGGGAAATCGACAAACGTCGGCAAGGGAACGACCGGGTCTCGCCGCTGATCACCGCCACGCAGGCGGCGGTGAATGCCTTTGAACAGCATTTCGACGACACAGCCAGACTGCGCACCAGGGTGAGCAGAACTCTGGCCAGGTCCACCCGGCGCGACAACATCGCCTTCGACGGTCTGGCCCGCGTCTCGCACGTGACCGACGCGACCGACTGGCGGATCGAATACCCCTTCGTCGTTCTCCACCCGGACAGCGAGGACGAAATCGCGCCGCTAGTGCGCGGCTGCATCGAACTCGGGCTGACCATCATTCCGCGTGGTGGCGGTACCGGTTATACCGGCGGCGCCATTCCCCTGACCGCGCTGTCGGCAGTGATCAACACCGAGAAGCTGATGACCATCGGTGCCGTCGAAGAAGTGCTGCTGCCGGCCTGTGAGCGGCCTTGCGCGACCATCCGTACCGGCGCCGGCGTGGTCACCGCCCGGGTCGCGGAGGCCGCAGCGGCAGCCGGCCGCGTCTTTGCCGTCGACCCGACCTCGGCTGACGCCTCGTGCATCGGCGGCAACATCGCGATGAACGCCGGCGGCAAGAAAGCGGTGCTCTGGGGAACGGCCCTCGACAATCTGGCGTGGTGGAAGATGGTCGACCCGAGTGGCCACGAGCTGGAAGTCACGCGCCTCAACCACAACTTCGGCAAGATTCACGAACAGGAGACGGCGCGCTTCGAGATCAGGCGCTTTCGCCGGGATGGGAGAACCGCGTACGGGCAACCGGAAATCCTGGAGATCCCGGGCGCGCGATTTCGCAAGACGGGCCTGGGCAAGGACGTCACCGACAAGTTCCTGGCCGGTCTGCCGGGCGTCCAGAAGGAAGGGACCGATGGCCTGATCGTCGCCGCGCGCTGGGTCCTCCACCGCATGCCGGAACATACGCGGACGGTCTGCCTCGAGTTCTTCGGGCAGGTCCGTGAGGCGGTACCGGCAATAGTCGAAATCACTGATTACTTCAAGCCCGGCGGCGCCGGCCGGCAAACGGGCGTTCTCCTCGCCGGCCTCGAGCACCTAGACGAGCGCTACCTGCGAGCCGTCGGCTACGCGACCAAGGCCAAGCGCCGGGCGGAAACCGCCGGCCGGCCGAAAATGGTGCTGATCGGCGATATCGTAGGGCACGACGAGGCGGCGGTGATGAGCGCTGCCTCGGAGGTGGTGCGCATGTGCAACCTGCGCAGTGCCGAAGGCTTCATCGCTGTCGACGCCGAGACGCGCCGGAAATTCTGGCTGGATCGCTCGCGCACCGCCGCCATCTCTCGCCACACCAACGCCTTCAAGTTGAACGAGGATGTGGTGATTCCGCTGCCACGCATGGGCGAGTACTGCGATGGCATCGAGCGCATCAATATCGAGCTGTCGATCCGCAACAAGCTGTCGCTGTGTGAGTCCCTGGCCGAATTCCTGAAGGGCGACCTGCCGCTGCATCGCGGCGACGCCGACCTCGACAAGGAGCTGCTGATCGGCGAGCGTCGACCGGCAGCGCTGGAGGTCGTCGCCGGCGTCCAGGCACGCTGGCAGTGGCTGCTCGACAACCTCGACCTGCCTCTGGCCGAGGCCGAAGCGCAGTTTGCCACGTTCGGTGTCAAGGCGGATGAGCTGAGGAATCGCGCCTCGTCGCCGACGCTGTTCCATCGCCTGCAGGACTATTCGCTGCGCGTCTCGTGGAAAAGCGAACTCAAGCCGCAGCTCGAGGACCTCTTCAACGGCATCGTCTACCGACCGGTGGTCGAGCGTATCGCGGCCATCCACCAGGAGACCCTGCGCAGCCGGCTGTTTGTGGCGCTGCACATGCACGCCGGCGACGGCAACGTACACACCAACATCCCGGTCAACTCGGACCATTACGAGATGCTGCAGGCCGCCTACGGCGTCGTCGAACGCATCATGGCACTGGCCCGCGGGCTTGACGGGGTCGTCTCCGGTGAACACGGCATCGGCATTACCAAGCTTGAATTCCTCACCGAGGAGGAAATCCAGCCGTTCCGTGACTACAAGGCCCGCGTCGACCCCGAAGGCCGCTTCAACAAGGGCAAGCTGCTGCCCGGAGGCGACCTGACCAACGCCTACACGCCCTCGTTCTCCCTGCTCGGCACCGAGTCGCTGATCATGGAGCAGTCGGAGATCGGCAACATCTCGACGATGGTCAAGGACTGCCTGCGTTGCGGCAAATGCAAGCCGGCCTGCTCGACGCATGTGCCGCGCGCCAACCTGCTCTATTCACCGCGCAACAAAATCCTCGCGACGTCCCTGCTGATCGAAGCTTTCCTCTACGAGGAGCAGACCCGACGCGGCGTATCGCTGAGGCATTTCGACGAGTTCAATGACGTCGCCGATCACTGCACCATCTGCCACAAATGTGTTACCCCCTGTCCGGTCGATATCGACTTCGGCAATGTGTCGATCAGGATGCGCAATCTGCTGCGGGAGCAGGGCCGGAAGAAGTTTGTTCCGGCAAAAGCCGCGGCGATGGCCTTTCTGACGATCAAGGATCCGGCGACGATCAAGCTGGTTCGCAAGCTGATGATCGACTGGGGCTACCGGGCGCAGCGGCTCGCCTACCGGCTGGCCCGTTCCTTTCACCTGGTTCAGGGGCAGACCCGGCAACCCCCGGCAACCCTTGGTGCACCGTCCCTCGGCTCGCAGATCATTCATTTCATCAACAAGCCGATGCCGGCCGGGCTGCCGCGGCGTACGGCCCGCGCCCTGCTCGATATCGAGGATGACAAGATTGTCCCGGTGATTCGCGACCCGAAGCGGGTCAGCGCACCGGATTACGATGGCGACGCTGTTTTTTACTTCCCGGGCTGCGGATCCGAGCGCCTGTTCTCGCAGGTCTCGCTGGCGACGCAGGCGATCCTCTACGAAATCGGTGCGCAAACCGTGCTGCCCCCGGGGTACCTGTGCTGCGGCTACCCGCAGACGGCGGCCGGCGAGGCTGACCAGGGCCTGCGGATCACCACCGACAACCGGGTGCTCTTCCACCGCGTGGCCAACACGCTCAACTACCTCGACATCAAGACGGTCATCGTCTCCTGCGGCACCTGTATGGACCAGCTCGAAAAATACCATTTCGAGCAGATCTTTCCCGGCTGTCGTCTGCTGGACATCCACGAATACCTGCTGGAGAAGGGGGTCAGGCTAGATGGCGTCAGCGGCAGCCGTTACCTCTACCACGACCCCTGTCACGCCCCGATGCGGACGATGTCGGCGATCAAGGTGGTGAACCAGCTGCTGGGGCAACGGGTCGAGCTTTCCGAGCGCTGCTGTGGCGAGTCGGGCACTCTGGCCGTCACGCGTCCCGACGTATCGACCCAGGTGCGCTTCCGCAAGCAGGAAGAGATCGAGAAAGGCGCCGGCAGACTGCGCTCCGATGGCTTTCAGGGCGAGATCAAGCTGCTCACTTCCTGCCCATCGTGCCTGCAGGGATTGTCCCGCTACAACGACGACGCTGGCACGCAGGCCGACTACATCGTCGTCGAAATGGTCAAGCGTCTGCTCGGTGAGCAGTGGCTAACACAATACGTCCACCGGGCCAACAACGGCGGTATCGAGCGCGTGCTTCTGTAGGGCCCCCCCTCTGGGAAGAGCGCGTTCGACGGGAACCAGGGCCACCGGCAGCGGCCGGTGCCCGCCAACCCGACAGCCGGCAGCTCGTCAACGGTCACCGGAAGGCGGGTGCAACCATGGCGACAGTTCGCCCTCCAGCCTTGTCAGCAAGTGGTCACGACTGTGATACTGCATGCGGTCCACCAGCGTGCGCGCCTCTCGACAACGCGCACTGGCAGCAGCGAAGCGACGGCCGGCGAGATCGAGCCGCGCCTGCTCGATCAGGCAATCGGCAATGTGCAGCCGCATCGGGGTGATGCGCTGCTGCTGTGCGATCTCCAGGGCTTCCGCAATATCCCTTTCGGCCTCGACCAGCCAGCCCGACTCGCGACGCAGGGCAGCGCGTGCCAGCAGCCCGCGCGGCAACCAGTGTTGCCGTCCCGACTGTCGCAGGCCATTGATGCAGCGGTCGAGCGGCTCGGCGGCATCGGCCAGGCGGCGGTGTGGGTCGACCAACGCCTGGAGCATCATCGCTCTCCCGATACACAGCTCATGCAGGGACACCGCGAAGGAATCACCCAGGTCATGGGCCGCTGCCGTCATCGCCCGCCGCTGAACTTCGTCGAGCCGCTGGCAATAGGTGGCAATCCCCTCGGGCGTGCGGCCTGACGCGGCAAGCAATCGCTCGGCCTGAGCGAGCATCCAGTCGCAGATCCAGAAGCTTGGTACACCGTGGAGCTGCGGATGCGCGGGATCGAGCTGTGCGTTGAGCGCCTCGGCGCGCTGCAGGATCGGCTCGGCCTCGTCCATTTCGCCGATAAGCTGCAGGATGTCGCCGTGGCGAGCCAGGAAATACACGGTCCGCTCGTCGGCCGGCTGGTCTGCTGCGTACTCGACGCTACGCTGCGAGTAAACCCTCGCCTGGGACAGGTCGCCGAGGACCAGATTGACGGTGCTCAGACTTTGCGCCGTCTCCGCCGCCGAATGATCGGCAGCGGCAACAGCCTCCTGCTCGAGACATCGTAGCAGCGGCGCTTCGGCCTCGGCCACGCGTCCCTGCGCCTGCAGACACTCCGACACCCGATGGAGGAGGTCCATTCGGGCGTCAAGCGGCAACTCGGGCACCACTTCGGACCAACGCCGTGTGAAGAAGCCGGCCAGTGCCGACAGTTCCAGTCCGATCAGACCGTGCTCCGCAGGCAGCAACGACTGGCCGCGCGCCCTGGCTGCCTGCTGGTACAGGCGATAGGCCTCCTGATGGAGGCCGCCCTGGCAGCCTCGGTCAATGGCGCGAAAAAGTCTCTCGAACTCGTCGACGCTTTTCGGCTCGGCCGGGACCCGGCCCCGGTACAGGTGATAGAGGCGTTGATGGCCAGTGACAAAAGCCTGCGGCGCAGCACGCGACCAATCGTCGATGAAGTACCGACGAACCAGCGGATGCATGTCGATGGTCACCGGATCGCGCTCGCTGACCGTGATCAGATGGAGTCTCCGTAGCCGCTGGATCAGCTGAAACAGCAGGGCGCCGTGGCTAGCGTCGAGGAATTCGGTTGCTCCCGGGAGGGCGGGCGGTGCCAGCAGTGTATCGAGTTCCGGCATGGCGACCGACCGGTCGAATAGCGCGAGGGTGCGCAACAGGCCGACCTCGGCGCCGCTTCCCAACTGCTCGGCGAGCTTGCCCAGGACGCTACGGACATGCTCGCTGCGAGTGCGGACCGGGACTTTGCTCGCCGGCGCCGGCAAGCTGGCCCCGCCGATACTGTACAGCGAAGCCCAGAGATCGATTGCCAGCGCGTGCCCGCCGAGGTCTTGTACCGTCGACTCCAGTTCCTCGTCCTTTCCATCGACCCCTCGGCTGCGCAGCAGCGCGCGACCAAGAGACGGCGAGACTTCTTCTACATCGTGTTGCTGGACGCGGGCAGCGTCGGCCTCGCCAGCGAAGTCGGCCAACTCGATGCGGCTGGTGACGACGCACAACCCGGCGCCCTGGCGCATCAATTGACGCAGGAAGCTGAGCACGATCGGGTCGCGCAGGCGGCCGTCGCTGTCCTGCAACGGCTCGAGCCCATCGAGCAGAAGGATCGCGTTGCGGGCGCCGACGAGGCCGGCCAACCGCTCGCCCTTTTCCCACGGCAATCCCTGGCTTGGCGCACCATCGCCGAAAAAGCGCAGCGCCGCGATCGCCAGGCCGTCGGCCGAGGTTTCACGACTGGACGCCGATTGATTGGCAAACGACCAAGCATACACTGGTCTCGAGAGGGCTCCGGCCTGCTCGCCGAGGGAATCGGCCCAGGCCCGAAGCAGCGTCGATTTGCCCACGCCCCCCCAGCCGTGAAACACGACCAGGCGCCATGGCGGCTCGGTCAGCGCATCGATCAGAATGCGAATCTCGTCGCGACGCCCCAACAAGGCAGATGCCGCTTGCGGCAAGCGGTGCGTGTCAACCAGGCCCGAGGTCGGTAGGGCCGGCCGGATTTCGTTCGCCGCCGCCGGCGCCTTGACGACCTCGTAGATGCGCCTGGCGACGGCACTGAAGACAGTCTCGGGGTGGTCCCGATAGTCCACCTTTACCGTCTTGCCATCGCGCGGCAGCATCTGCAGCCGTTTCAGCCACAGGTGCGCTTCCCACGGGCAGTCCTCGATCAGGATCGGCAGCAGGTCCAGGCCCTGCGCCTGTCGCTTGCGCAGGAGATCCGGAATCTCTTCCTCCATGCAGAAGGAAGATCCAAGGAAACGGCCGCTGATCAGACAGATGGCGAAACGCGCCCGTGCCATCGCTTCCTTGATCGCCTGATACCAGTCATCGCCCTGTTTGATGCGGCGGTCGTCCCATACGTCCAGCGGCACCGCCTGCCCGAGCGCCCGCAACTGAACGAGCAGGAGGTCCTTCCAGGGTTCGTCGCCATGCGCATAGCTGACGAAGACGGCATTCTCGTGGCTCATGTCAGCCTTTGCTAAGATGTAGTCTGCCAATGAACAGGTGATTGATCGCGGTGTCGTGGAAGACCGCCAGGCAATCGGCCGCGCTCTCGGCAATCGGCTCGCCGGGCAGATTGTAGGACGTGTTGAGCAGACCGGGGACGCCGGTCGCCGCTTCGAAAGCCGCCAGCAGCTGCCAAAAGAGGGGATTGGCCTGCTGCGACACGGTGTGATAACGGGTGCTGCCGTCCACATGCACCACCGCCGGCAGCGCTTGGCACCAGTTTCCTGTCATCGTCGCGGCGAGCATCATGTAGGGTGAGCGCACGGCGTCCGTGCCGAAGACGCGCCCGACGTTCTCCTCGCGCAGCGAGAGGCCGTAGGGGCGAAACGATTCCCGATGCTTCACGCGGCGGTTGAGGTGAGAGGCCATCCAGTCGCGAGCAGGATCGGCCAGCAAACTGCGGTTGCCAAGCGCCCGCGGGCCGACCTCCGAGCGACCATGGCACCAGCCTATCACCTCGCCCTGCGCCAGCAGGCGAACCGCTGCGTCGACCTGCTCTTCCGCGCCGCGCTCGGCGACACCGATCGGCCCACCGTTGGGGCCCCCGAGGCAGGGCATTGCCTTGGAACCTACTCCGTCGAGGTTGGTCAGGCCACGATAGGGATCGAGCCCGTTGCTTCGGCTGCTGGCGCCCTCGATGTGGTTTCGCAGATAAAGGCTGGCGCCGAGTCCCAGACCGCCGTCGTGCGGGCACGGTGGAATGTAGAGGGCAGCGATTGGCAATTCCCGTAGCAGGTCGCGGTTGATGATGACGTTCAACGCGCAACCGCCGGCCAGACACAGGCGATCGCCCGGTCGTAGATATCGCCGCAGCAGATTCAGGGTCGCAGCGCTCGAAACCGCCTGCAGCGACGCGGCAAAATCCCTCGCCGGACTGCTGTCCAGATCGCTCAGCGCCCCTTGCCGCAGCTTCCCGAGTTCCGGCAGGAGCCACTCGCGCGTGCCGGTAGAGACGTCCACATGATCGAGGAAGAGGCGCGCAGCGCCCAGATAACGCGGCTCGCCAAGCGCCGCCAGGGCCATCAGCTTGCCGGCCGCGTCGAAGCCCGTCCCGGCCAGCCGATACAGGTGCGTTCCCGCCTTCTTGAACGCCAGACCAATGCGCAGCGGGACCGACTCAAGGCAGTCGATCCGCGTCCCGCTGCCGCGCAGGATCAGGCAAGAGCGCCCGAAATCACCCAGCCCGTCGAACGCCAGAATCACGCTCTGCTGAAAACCCGAGGTATAGAAGGCCGAGGCAGCATGCGCGACGTGATGCTCGACAATCACCCCGGGCAGCGTTCGTCCGAGAACGCGAATCGGCGTCTCGCGAAAGCAGTCGGCAGACAGCAGCCGTGTCCCGGCGAGCGCAGGAAAGCAGTTGCCGTCCTTGCCTGAGGCGGGAATGTCGTAAGCGTAGTCGGTATCGAGATCCGACGCCCCGCAAAAAGCGACGCGGTCTACGTCGCCGATGGTCATGCCGGCGCCGCGCAAACAGGCCTCGACGCACTCGGCAGACGGGCCGTACGCGTGCCTCACCCGGGTGTGGCGCTCGTTTTCCACGATGACCGTCGGTTCGCCCTCGACCAGCAGGCAGGCGTTGGCGTTGTAGCCCTGATACAGGCCGAGAATGACGCGGCTGGCAGTGGCCAAGGAAGCCTCCGGCTCGGGCAACCCACCCCCTTCAGGCCGGGCAACGCTCATTGACGCCGATCAGTTCAAACATCCGGCTCGCGTGTCCGTGCCGCGAGCGGGTCGAGAAACGCCTGAAACAGAGCACTCGATACGGTGACGCAATGCGCCGTAATTCCAGCGCACTGTGGTGGTGAGCGACGAAGCTTGGCCTGCCGTGATCGTCGAGCACAGCGAAGTTGCCCCAGCGGCCACCGTTGGCGAGAGCCTGCCGATAGCGGTTGCGATTGTGCGGACAGGCGGGCATCAGCAGGAAATCCCCGACATAGATCAGTCCTCCTTCCGTCAACAGTTCGAGGGCGCGGCTCAAAGCGTCTTGCCAGTCCTCGACTGCGGGCAGGCAGGTGAGGAAGCGGTTCAATACGACCACATCGAGACTTCCGGCGGCGGCCACACGATCCCGCAGAAAATCAGCGACGACGAACTCGGGACGACAGAGTGATGGGGCATCGGGCTGCCGCTGGCGAGCCGCCTCGATCGCCCGTGGATTGATGTCCACGCCGAGAACCCGCAGCCCCAGGGCCGCCAGGTAAAAAGCGGTCGCCCCCTGATGGCAGCCAACATCGAGCGCACGCTGTCCGGCACGAACATGTGCAGCCAGCGCCACTGGCAGCATGTCGCGGGTTGCGGGAAGGTAATCCAGGTCCCGCCAGCAGTGGTAGCCGAGCGTTGGCAATGAAAAGTGACCGGCGGCTCCATCGCGGTCAGCGACGCGCTCGGCATAGTCTGTCGGATCGATCCCACCATTCTCGCGTATCGGCACGTCTTCACTTTCCTGGGATTCCAAGGCGATGTCAACACCAATCGCCAGCGCCGGGCGGACGTCCGCGAACGCCGGAGACGGCATCGGCAATCACCCCTCGACGACCGGCAGAACATCGCAAGTGCCTTCTCGCATGCCCCGTTCCGCTTCACCGCGACATCGCCCGATCCGTGACCTAGTTCCTAGCGCTCGACGCCCCGCTTGCGTATCGTTCGCTTCAAGACGGCGCATCGGTGGCCAGAATTCAGCAAGGAGTCAGGAAGTGGGTGAGCGGGTTTTGGAGGATTGTGATCTATGCGACTCGCCAGGTGGCGAGGTGGTGTGGGAAAGCGACTTGTGTCGCGTGGTCATGGTCGGCGATCGTGATTATCCCGGCTACTGCCGAATCATCGTCAACCAGCACCTGCGCGAGATGACCGACCTGTCTCAGAAGGAGAGGATACAGCTAATGACCGTGATCTTTGCCGTGGAAACCGCCATCCGTACCCTGTACCAGCCCGACAAGGTCAATCTTGCGAGCCTGGGCAACATGACGCCGCATGTCCATTGGCACCTGATTCCACGCTGGCGCGACGACCGCCATTTTCCCAATCCCGTCTGGGCAGAACCGCAGCGGCCGGAGTCCCCGTGCCGACGCCGGGTCGACGGGCGGCAGTTGGGTGATCAGATCATCACCGCCCTACGTACCAAATAGTCCGCAACGGTGGAGAGAGGAGAGAGCATCATGAGCGCAGTGCTTGCCAAAGTCCCGGCAACAACGAAGATTTCCAACCTGGAAGCCGGTTTCCATATTCTTTCGCGCCTGCCGCTGGCCAATTCGGAACAGGCCGAGATTGAAATAAACCGTTTCCTGGATAGCCTTCTGGAGGCGCCTCCAGAAGGGGATGTCTACCTGCAATTGCTCGAACAGACGCGGATTTCGCTCTGCTTCATCGAGGAAGAACTGGCCCGGCGCTACACCAACAAGCCGCTGCCGATCGGAGACACCGAGGAACGCACGTTCCGGCAAGTCGTTGGTACCTGGCTGAAAGCGGCGCGCGCCTATGCGCATTGTGCGCAGTTGCAGTCGCCAACAGACAGTGCCGCCCATGGCGAGCGAATCGCCTTGATCCTGCACCGTTGCATCTACTATACGGGAATGGCGATAGTCGAGCACTATCGCGCTCGCCGGGAACTGCCACCCGGCCTCTGGTTGAACCTGCACGGATATTACGCCAGCGCCGAAGAATGGGGCGTGGCAACAGTCCCCGTTCCGGACTCGCTTGATTCTCATGGTCGCAGCACGCATTGCACGGCAGCCATTGTCAGCCTGCTACTGGCGGACCTTGCGGGGCCCTACAGCCTTTCGGTGCAACAGTTGGGTCTGGTTCGGCGCTGGGCACACAACTGGTCACCCCTGGTCAGCATCCATCCGACGGTGCCGAACGAGCCTCTGCCGCCATTTGTCGTCGACCTGATGCAGGATTGCGGCCTGCGTGCGGCAAGTGAGTGCCTGCAAACCGAGCAACTGCGTCGCCTGGACACGTCTCGCCTGGCCATGCAGATGAGCCAGGCCAGGAAGCAGTTGCAGGAGAGAATGTCGCCAGCGCAGATCGGCCTCGGCGAAGACTGCACGGCTGCGCAATGCCACCAGCTGCTCAATCGGCTTTCCAGACCTTGGTGCATGTTGCGCGCCACACGCAAGTTCCGCCGCCACGTTGCATCGGGAACCTCAAAAGTGTGTTCTGGATTTGTCGGCATGCACTTCCACATTTCCGGCGAGGAATTCAACCAACCCGAGAGCGCCCGCATCTACTCGCGCCAGGAGTTCGACAACCTGTTTGCTTTTCGCCATACGGTTGACCCGACGCAAATGCTTGAAATCCGGCAGGTACAGCTTGGCGTCGGCCTTGATAGCTGGGAAGTACTTGACCAGTGCGCCAATGGCTTTCGTCTGCTGAGATCGGTCGCCGGCAAGAAGGTCGAGCCCGGGCAGCTGCTATCCATTTGCCCGCATGACGGCAACTCGCGACTGCTGGCCCAGGTCGTCTGGCTGCTGCAGGAACAAGGCGGCAACCTGGTCGCGGGGGTCGCCGCCCTGCCTGGTCGCCCGCAGGCCGCTGCAGCCCGTCCTCTGCTGCCGGAACCCGGGCTCTCTGGTCTCTATGGTCGGGCGTTCATCCTCCCGGCCGTTCCTGCCATCGCTGCGGAACAGACACTGGTCATTCCCGCAGGCTGGTACCGACCGCAGCGCGTTCTGGAGGTTTACACGGACAGCCTGATGCGCGTGAGGCTGCAGCGTCTCGTCGCTGCCGGTCCGGAATTTGAACGCGCGACCTTCGTCGTTGACTGAGGACGGCGTCTGCCGTCAGGCCGCGTATAGAACGGCAGAAGCCAGCTGATTTGCGCTATCATGGTCCGTCGAATTTTGCGCAGAGAGAGCCATGGCTGGCCTGGACGAGAGCACGAAGATCCCGACCGAGATCAAGCTGCACCAGAAGTCCCGCATCCTTGAAGTCAGCTTCGAGGGTGGCGAGCGTTTCGAGTTGAGCTACGAGTTCCTGCGCGTCTTTACGCCTTCTGCTGAAGCGCGCGGCCATGGACCGGGGCAGGAAGTCCTGCAGGTCGGCAAGCGAGACGTCGCCATCGACCGTGTTGAAGCCGTCGGGAACTACGCCATCAGGCCGGTCTTTTCGGATGGTCACGACAGCGGACTCTACTCCTGGGATCTGCTCTACAATCTGGGGCTCAATCGCGACCAGCTTTGGCAGACCTATCTGGACCGTCTGGAGAAGGCGCACGCCAGCCGCGATTCAGCCGACCACCCTGCCGTCGCCTCCGCAGGCGCGCATGGCGCCTGTCGCAAGCATTGATCCAGCCCGATCCATTCCCGTGCACTGACTGATGAAAGAAAGAAACACGACCCACTTTGGCTATCAGGAAGTGGCTGAGGCGGAGAAGGCGCGCCACGTCGCCGAGGTTTTCGATTCCGTCGCACAGCGCTACGACCTGATGAACGATCTGATGTCGGGCGGACTCCACCGCCTGTGGAAGGCATTTGCGATCGCCAAGAGCGATGTGCGAGAGGGTTGGCGCGTGCTTGACGTCGCCGGAGGTACCGGCGACCTGGCATTGGCCTTCGCCAGGAAACTGGGAAGCCGAGGACAAGTCTGGCTGACGGACATCAACCATGCGATGCTGGCCCGCGGACGAGACCGGCTTTGCGACAGGGGCTTCATCGTTCCCGTTGCCCAGTGTGACGCGGAGAAGCTCCCGTTCCCCGACGATTACTTCGATTGTGTTACGGTTGCCTTCGGTCTGCGAAACATGACCCACAAGCACCTGGCACTGGCCGAGATGCAACGCGTACTCAGACCGGGTGGGCGCCTGCTGGTGCTGGAGTTCTCACAGATCTGGAAACCCCTGGCCCCGGCCTACGATTTCTATTCATTCAAGGTGATCCCGCATCTTGGCCAGCTCATCACGCAGGACGAGGCGAGCTACCGCTATCTAGCGGAGTCGATCCGGGTTCATCCGGACCAGGATGCACTGAAGTCGTTGATGGAACAGGCGGGACTGGAGCAGGTCGAGTATTTCAATCTGGCGCTCGGGGTGGTTGCTCTGCATCGCGGTTTCAAGTTCTGACTGGAATGCTTGAAAAACCCGCACTCGCTGTCCTCAATCACCTCCTGGCGAGCGAAGATTGGGCGCGCTGCAAGCTCGTGCCTTTTGCGGGCAAAACGGCGCGCCTGCAGTTGGGTAGCGGCATCGTTTTTCTTGTCAGGATAAGTGAGTCGGGTCTCCTCGAAGTTGCTGACGCGAATACTCCCCCAACGGTCAGCATCATTCTCCCCGCGGATTCGCCTGTGCGAGCGCTGACCGACAGCGCTTCCCTGCTTTCTGCAGCGACGATTTCTGGCTCCGCCGATCTGGCGGAAACACTGGGCTTTCTCTATCGCAACTTGCGCTGGGATATCGAAGAAGATTTGTCGCAGGTTGTTGGCGATATTGTCGCTCGCCGCGCCGTACAGTTGATGGGTCGCCTGGCACGATGGCAGGTGTCGGGCGCGAGGAATTTTGCGCTGTCTGTGACCGAGTACCTCACCGAAGAAGCGCCTGCCATCGCTCGCCGACAGGATATCGAGCGATTCTGCGCCGAGGTCGACGCTTTGCGCGACGATCTTGCGCGCTGCGAAAAGAGGCTGGAACGGGTCAGATTGGGCTGAGAAAAAGCCTTGTGAGAAGAAAAGGCAGCCTTGCGGGCTGCCTTTCTTGTTGTCCGATCGGAACAGGTATCGGCTAATGGCGGTTGCGCAGCTTCTTGATCGCCTGCAGCTGGGCCACTGCCTGCGCCAGTTCGGCTTCTGCCGTTGCCAGGTTAAGGTCTGAAGTACGATTTCTGAGCGCTTCTTCGGCACGACGCTTGGCTTCACTTGCCTTGGCCTCATCCAGATCGTGTGCGCGGATTGCCGTATCGGCCAGAACGGTAATCAGCGCCGGCTGCACCTCCAACATCCCACCCGAGACGTAGACCAACTCGTACTCATCGCTATCGGGCACCTTCAGACGAATGGTGCCCGGTTTGATGCGCGTCAGGAGCGGCGTATGCCTCGGATAGATTCCGAGCTCACCGGCCTCGCCTGGAAATACGGCGAAGTCCGTCTGCCCGGAAAAGATGAGCTCTTCGGCGCTGACGACGTCAACATGTACTCTGATTGCCATGGTGTTTTCCTTGCTGGGTCGAGTCCCGTGCCCGACGGGCAGTTGGACTCGACGTTCCCTGATCCCGCTTTAGAGTGTCTTGGCCTTTTCGAATACCTCTTCGATCCCGCCAACCATGTAGAACGCCTGTTCGGGGATATTGTCACATTCGCCATCGACGATCATCTTGAAGCCCTTGATGGTCTCCTTGAGCGGAACGTACTTGCCCGGCGAGTTGGTGAACACTTCAGCCACATTGAATGGCTGCGAAAGGAAGCGCTGGATCTTGCGCGCGCGATAGACCGCAAGCTTGTCTTCCGGCGACAGCTCGTCCATCCCCAGAATGGCGATGATGTCGCGTAACTCCTTGTACTTCTGGAGGGTCATCTGGACCGCACGGGCGACCTGATAGTGCTCCTCACCAACGACCTGCGGGTCGAGCTGGCGCGAGGTCGAGTCCAGCGGATCAACGGCCGGATAGATACCGAGCGATGCGATGTCACGCGACAACACGACGGTCGAATCGAGGTGCTGGAAGGTGGTTGCCGGCGACGGGTCGGTCAGGTCGTCGGCGGGCACATAAACGGCCTGGATGGACGTGATCGAACCCACCTTGGTAGAGGCGATCCGTTCCTGGAGACGGCCCATTTCTTCTGCCAGCGTCGGCTGGTAACCCACGGCCGACGGCATCCGGCCAAGCAGCGCCGAGACCTCGGTACCGGCCAGCGTGTAGCGATAGATGTTGTCTACGAAGAAGAGAATGTCACGGCCATCGTCACGGAAACGTTCAGCCATCGTCAAACCGGTCAGGGCAACGCGCAGGCGATTGCCTGGCGGCTCGTTCATCTGCCCAAACACCATCGCCACCTTGTCGAGGACGTTCGACTCTTTCATTTCGTGGTAGAAGTCGTTGCCCTCGCGAGTCCGCTCCCCGACGCCGGCAAAGACCGAAAGACCCGAGTGTTGCTTGGCAATATTGTTGATCAGCTCCATCATGGCGACGGTCTTGCCAACGCCGGCGCCGCCGAACAGACCGACCTTGCCGCCCCGGGCGAAAGGACAGACGAGGTCGATAACCTTGATTCCGGTTTCCAGAAGGTCTACCGATGGCATCAGCTCATCGAACTTCGGCGCCAGCTGGTGAATCTCGCGACGCTCGTCGGTCGCAATCGGTCCGGCTTCATCGATCGGTCGCCCCAGCACATTCATGATGCGGCCAACGGTTGCATTACCGACCGGTACCGAGATGCCGGCACCGGTATCGTTGACTTTCATGCCGCGCCGGAGGCCATCGGAAGACCCCATGGCGATCGTGCGCACGACGCCGTCACCCAGCTGCTGCTGGACTTCGAATATCAACTCGGCTTCGCACATGTCCGACTCTTCAGCCTTGTCGAGCTGGAGTGCGTTGTAGATGTTGGGCATTGCGTCACGCGGGAACTGGATGTCCACCACGGCGCCGATACACTGAACAATGTTTCCTTGACTCATCGTCGTATCCCTAATCAATAAACAAACTATGCCGTGGTCAGACAGCCGCTGCGCCGCTGACGATCTCTGAAATCTCTTGGGTAATCGCGGCCTGGCGAGCCTTGTTGTAGATCAGTTTGAGCTCGCCGATCACATTCTTGGCGTTGTCCGAAGCCGATTTCATGGCGACCATGCGTGCACTCTGCTCGGAAGCCATGTTCTCGGCAACCGACTGGTAGATCATCGCCTCTACATAGCGCACCAGCAGGTCATCGATCACCGTCTTGGCATCAGGCTCGTAGAGGTAGTCCCAGCGGTTTTCCCCACCCCCGACGAGGTCTCCGGACAGCGGCAGCAACTGATAAAGCGTCGGCTCCTGCTTCATCGTGTTGATGAAACGGGTGAAGGCGATGTAGAGAACGTCGATCTCGCCCTTGATGTAGGCGTCAAGTTGAACCTTGACCGGGCCGATGAGTTTTTCAAGGTGCGGCGTGTCGCCTATTCCAGTCAGTTGCGATACGATGTTGGCACCGGAGCGCTGCATGAAACCCAAACTCTTGTTGCCGATTGCCGTTACCCGCAGCTTCTTGCCTTCGGCATCCCACTCTTTCATCTTCGCCAGCGCGAGACGCAGAACGTTGGTGTTCAGGCCGCCACACAGTCCTTTGTCAGACGTCACGGTGATCAAGCCGATGGCTTTCACCTGTTCACGTACCGTCAGGAAAGGATGGCGGTAATCAGTCAGGGCGTGCGAAAGGTTGCCAGCGACCAGGCGTATCTTCTCGCCATAAGGACGGGCAGCTCGCATCCTGTCCTGCGCCTTGCGCATCTTCGATGCGGCAACCATCTGCATGGCCTTGGTGATTTTGGCCGTGCTCTCGACGCTCTTGATCTTGTTGCGGATTTCCTTGCCGCTAGGCATGGCAATCTCCTCGATCGATCATCAGGCCAGTGTGGCCTTGAACTCCTCAATCGCCTTGGTGAGCTTTTGCTCACCGTCAGCGTCGAGATCCTTGGTTGTTTCGATCTTGCTGATGAGGTCGGCGTATTTCTGCTTGATGAAGCCATGCATCTGCTTCTCGACGGCCAGTGCCTTCTTCACATCCACATCATCCAGGAGACCCTTGTTGAGCGCCAGCAGGGTGATCGCCATTTCGGAGATGGACATTGGCGAGTATTGCGGCTGCTTCATCAGCTCGGTCACCAGACGTCCACGATCAAGCTGTTTGCGCGTCGCTTCGTCGAGGTCTGACGCGAACTGCGAAAAGGCGGCAAGCTCTCGGTACTGGGCAAGCGCCAGACGGACGCCACCGCCGAGCTTCTTGATGACTTTGGTCTGGGCAGCGCCACCGACGCGTGAAACGGAGATACCGGCATCCATGGCCGGACGAACGCCGGCATTGAAGAGGTCGGTATCGAGGAAGATCTGACCGTCGGTAATCGAGATGACGTTGGTCGGAACAAACGCGGAGACGTCACCCGCTTGTGTCTCGATGATCGGCAGGGCCGTCAGCGAGCCGGTCTTGCCTTTGACTTCGCCGTTGGTAAATTTCTCGACCCATTCTGCGGAAACGCGGGCTGCACGCTCAAGCAGGCGCGAATGCAGGTAGAACACGTCGCCGGGGTAGGCTTCACGTCCCGGCGGACGACGAAGCAGCAATGAAACCTGG
>NZ_JAZKUM010000015.1:0-70991 GCF_036625085.1 Candidatus Accumulibacter necessarius
CGTCAAGCACAAGGTTCATCGGGCTGAGCCGCAATTGCCTCGGCTCGATGCGCAGATAACGGTGCGGGTTCGCGAGGATCTCCTGCAGACATTCGAGTTCCGCCTCCAGCACCGACTCACCACCCCCGATCGCTTCCAGCTGTCGCTCGTTTTCCAGCAGCGCAGCCTCCAGTCTGGCCTGTTCGCTTGGCGCCGCCGGGGCCTCGCCGAACATTGACCCAAGGCCTGGTCCGTGTTGTTGCAGCAAGCGCAGACGCGCCCGAATCAGCGAACGATTCCCCTCCAGTTCCTGCCGTTCCACACGCTCGGCGCCCATCTCGGCCAAGGCGTGGGCGACCAGATATTCGAAAACCTCGACACCAATGACACGGCGCAACAGCACCTGATCGCGGTCGCAAATGCGCGCTTTGTGGTCCGAGAAACTGACACTCGTCTGGGCCACATCGCGCTGTACCATGTTCCCGTGCAGCGCCATGCCGAAAACACGCTGCTCGTTGAACGCCATGCCCAGGACCAGGTAAGCCTCGTCAATTTCCGGGAACCTGTCGAACAGCGTGCGCAGATTGTCCGAGCGGCCAAGGACCGTGGGGATATCCGACGGTGCGACGAAAAATGCCCGCAAGGCCGGGTCGGAAGACCAGACTGTCGACGAGACCGGTCGCACGGGCGGCAGTGCCTGGACCTGCGCGCGCAGGAAGGCGATCGTGGTCTCGACCGCAGGTGTCAGGCGTTTGTGGCAGTTTGAAAGCAGCTTGAGCCTTGGATTGGTCAGCGTGATCGCCTTTTCGACCGCCCAGCGAACCAATTCGTCAGAGGCGCGATCAGGGTCGAATTGACCAGCGCGGTTCTTGAACCAGTCGAGAATACCCATTTCCTCTTCCTCCAATGGAAGGTACTGGCCACCTCATGGTAAAGCCACTCACCGCCGGCGGCCAGTCCTGTGGGAGAACGACGCGCAGCCGATCATGTCGCTTGCCGAGCACCTTATCGTTCAGCAGATCAATCGCCACCGCACCGGCGCGACTGCTTCTTCCGCTGCGACTGACCTGCCTGAACGCCTTTCTCGTAGGCTGTTCCTTCGGCTTCTGCGAATCGTGGATCTAGCCTCGAGCCCCGCCAACAATGGCAATCTTCATCCTGGAGATCTCCGCAAACTCGATACGAATTGATCCTGGCGAAATGGACACGGGCCGCCCTCGCAACGTAGTTCTCACTCTACCCGCGAGTCCAGGCGCCTGCAAGGTGAGGATACCGATATCGGGTTGTCGGCACGGCAACTGCTCTTGGAGTGGGAGAACCGCGCCAGCGAACCGACGCCGGCGCTGTGGCTGGTCGGGCTCAACCCGGGCGTGCTCGAAGGGGTGCGACGCTCGCGGCTGGCCGACAAGCTGGGCTCTGGGCGCCTGCTGTACAATGCTTGGACGGCGAACGAGCGTTTCCTGGCCGAGGAAGAGCAAACGGGTGGCACGCCAGGACAGCCTTCAGGCAGGGTTGCGATGCGCAAACGCAACGATCGGCCGTGACGCATCGTCCGGCAGCCACCGCCCGATCCGATCAACTGAATCCGACCACCTGATGAGGGAAGCAACACATGACCGCACTCGACACAAGACAACTCAGCCCAACCGAGGCCTTCTTTCGCGACCTCGCGGAGAAGGTGAAAGGTCCGGCCGGCGCGCTCGACGGCAAGAAGGCGCTGGTGATTGGAATCGCCAACAGCCAGTCCATCGCCTACGGCTGCGCGCTCGCGTTCCGCGCGCTCGGCGCGAGCGTCGCGATGACCTACCTCAACGAAAAGAGCAAGCCGTACACCCAGGCACTCGCCGACCACCTGGGCGTCGACCCGGCGCTGTATCTCCCCTGCGACGTACGCATCCCCGGACAGCTCGAAGCGGTTTTCGCAGCGATCGAGAAAACCTGGGGCCACCTCGACATCGCCCTGCACTCGATCGCCTTCGCGCCACGCGACGATCTGCACGGCCGCGTCACCGACTGTTCGCGCGACGGCTTCCTGATGGCCATGGACGTCTCTTGCCACTCGTTCATCCGCATGGCCAAACTTGCCGAGCCACTGATGAAGGATGGCGGCTCGTTGTTCACCATGAGCTACTACGGCGCCGAGAAGGTGGTCGATCGCTACAACCTCATGGGCCCGGTCAAGGCCGCACTCGAGGCGTCGGCACGTTACCTCGCCGCCGAACTGGGAGCGAAAGGGATTCGGGTGCACCCGATCTCGCCTGGCCCGATCAGGACCCGCGCCGCCAGCGGCATCGATCGCTTCGACGAGTTGATGGACATCGCCGCGAAGCGCGCCCCGAGCCACATGCTGGCCACCATCGAGGATGTCGGCATGGCGACCGCCTTCCTCGCTTCCGACTACGCGAAGCTCATCACCGGCCAGACGATGCACATCGACGGCGGCTACCACGTCGTCGGCTGAAGCGACTTCCCGCCAGGCGCGGAACTTACAGGGCCAGCAGCTGGCGGGTATGGCGGGCGATCATCAGCTCTTCGTTGGTCGGCACCACCCACGCCGAGGTCCGGCTGCCGGCGCTGCTGATGCGCGGGCCGGCCAGTTCGTTGGCCACCTCGTCGATCTCGATGCCGAGCCAGCGCGCCTTCTCGCAAACGAGTTGCCGGATACGCGCGCTGTTTTCGCCAATCCCGGCGGTGAATACCAGCGCATCAAGGCCGCCGAGCACGGCGGCGAGCGCGCCGAGTTCACGGCTGATGCGGTACACGAAGTGGTCGATCGCCAGCCGGGCGCGTGGTTCCTCGCTGGCCAGCAGCACCCGCATGTCGTTGCCGATGCCGGACAGGCCGAGCAGGCCGGAGCGCTTGTAGAGCAGATCCTCGATCTGCTTCGGCGCTCAGACCCTCCTGCTGCAGCAGGTAGAGGACGATGCCAGGATCCATGTTGCCCGGGCGGGTCCCCATCAGCAGGCCGTCGAGCGCGGTAAAGCCCATCGAGCTGCCGACGCTGCGACCCGCATGCATCGCGCACATGCTGGCGCCGCTACCGAGGTGGGCGACGACCACCCGCCCGCCCGCCACGGCTGGCGCGACACCTGGCAGGGCGGCGGCGATGTACTCGTACGAGAGTCCGTGGAAGCCGTAGCGGCGCACGCCCCGCTCGAAATATTCGTAAGGCAGACCGTAGAACTGCGCGACCCGCTCCTGCGTCTGATGGAAGGCGGTATCGAAACAGGCGACCTGCGGCAGCTCCGGTTGCACCTCCTGCACCGCACGGATTGCCGCCAGGTTGTGCGGCTGATGCAGTGGCGCCAGGGGTATGAAGTCCTCGAGGCGGAGCATCGCCTCCGGCGTCACCAGCAGGGGGGCAGCATAGTCCGGGCCGCCATGCACGACGCGGTGACCGACACCAGCCAGCACGCTGCCCTGGAAACGCGAGCGCAACAGTCCTGCGATCCGCTGCAGTGCCTGCGCATGGCCGCTGACCTCGCTCTTATCCCACTGCTCGTCGGCAATCCGCTCGCCGGCACCATCCTTGACCTTGAGACGCGGCGCGGTACCGAGCCCCTCGATCTGGCCGACCGCGACGGCGCGCATCTCCCCCGCCGCAGGCACTGCAAACAGCGAGAACTTGAGGCTCGACGAGCCGGCATTGAGGACCAGAATCAGCTTTTCCATTTCACGCCCCTGCCTTGATCGGGGATTGGGCCGCCGCGGCGGTGGCCATCAGGACGGCGACCGCACACGAGGCGAGCTTGGTGCGCCGGTTGTCGGCGCGGCTGGTGAGGATGATCGGCACCCGCGCACCGAGGACAACGCCGGCGCCATCGGCATTGCTCATGAAAGTCAGTTGCTTGGCAAGGATGTTGCCAGCGGCGAGGTCGGGAACAACGACGATATCCGGATCACCGGCGACCGCCGAGTCGATCTTCTTGATGCGTGCCGCCTCCTTGCTGATCGCGTTGTCGAGGGCCAGCGGGCCATCGAGGATCGCGCCGGTGATCTGGCCACGGTCTGCCATCTTGCACAGCGAGGCGGCGTCGGTGGTGCAGACCATGCGCGAATTGATCGACTCGACGGCGCAGATGATCGCCACTTTCGGTCGTTCGATGCCCAGCACGTGTGCCAGATCGATCGCGTTCTGGCAGATGTCGCGCTTGGTGTCGAGGTCGGGGGCGATGTTGATCGCGGCGTCGGTCACGATCAGCGGCTTGTGATAGGTCGGCACGTCCATCAGGAAGGCGTGCGTGATCCGCCGCTCGGTGCGCAGCCCGGTGTCACGGCTGACGACTTCGGCCATCAGTTCGTCGGTGTGCAGGCTGCCCTTCATCAACGCCGTCGCCTTGCCCAGGCGAACCAGTTCGACGGCCCGGAAAGCGGCGGCATGACTGTGCGGCACGTCCTCGATCTGTACGCCGGCGAGGTCGAGGCCAGCCTGTTCGGCGACTGACTGCAGCCTGGCCAGCGGTCCGACCAGGATCGGCTCGATCAGCCCTTCGCGCCTCGCCTGCAGTGCAGCGCCAAGCGACGACTCGTCGCAGGGATGCGCCACCGCTACCGGCACCGGCGGCAGTTGCTGGCAGCGTTCGACGAAGCGGGCGAAGTTGTCGTGACTCTGGATCGCCACCTTGGCTGCCTCCGGCCGTTCCATCGTGATCTTGACCTGTGGCGCGATGACTCGTGCCGTGCCGGTCATGATCGTCTCGCCGCGGGCATTGACGCCGCGGCAGTCGAAAGTGACCCGGTGGCTTGCCACATCCTTGGCGGTGGCGGTGATCGAGATCGTGACCTTGTCGCCGATCGGCACCGGTGCCAGGAACTCCAGATCCTGCCCCGAGTGTACCGTTCCCGGACCGGGAAGCTGGTTGCCGAGCAGTCCTGAAACCTGGGCGCCGAGCCACATGCTCTGTGCGCCGAGGTCGGACGGACCAAGCTGTCTGTCAAGTTCGCTGTCGAGCTGGGTCGGACTGATGTCGCCCGAAACAGCCGCGAAGAGCTGCACGTCACGCAAGGTCAGGGTATGGGTGATGCTTGCGCTGTCGCCGATGCTGATTTCGGCGAAGCAACGATTCTGGAGGGTTTCTGATCTCATGATCTGCTCACTGGGATGATGGTGATGGTTCTTGACCGGCCACGGATCGCTCGTCGCACGTGCCGCGCATCATTATAGCGTCGCCTGTGTCGTCGGAACCGGCAAATAGCCCTACCTAAAACGGGCATCCCGTGACCGGGCGGGGTGGCTCCCGACCCGGCAGGTTTTGGCTTATCATGGCTTGCTTGTCCAAGCAGCTTGACCCTTCCCTGATAACAACCATTCACAGGTGACCACATGCACAAGACCGTCTTTTCGCAAGTTGCTCAAGCATCCCGGCTGTTCCTGCTTGCCGTCATCGCAGCCCTGGTGGGCTCGGCAAACGCCATCGCGGCGGACCGTGCAGCGCTCGAACGGGATGCGCACAGTGCCTATCAGAAGCTGATCACCCGCGTCAGTGGGGCAAAAGCCTTGTCCAGGGATGCGGTCGCCGTCCTCGTGTTTCCAAAGATCACCAAGGCCGGTCTCGTCGTCGGCGGCCAGTACGGAGACGGCGTGCTCTTCAGGGGCGGTCAGGCCGCCGGCTACTACAACACCGCCGGCGCTTCGTACGGACTGCAGGCCGGTGCCCAGCAATTCGGTTATGCCATGTTCTTCATGAATGAGAAGTCATTGAATGCTCTGAATCAGAATGATGGCTTCGAAGTCGGTGTTGGTCCCAGCGTGGTAGTGGTGGACCAGGGCATGGGCAAGTCGCTGACCACGACGACCGCCAAGGACGACATCTACGCCTTCATCTTCAGCCAGAAGGGCCTGATGGCCGGCATTGGCCTGCAGGGCAACAAGATCACCCGGCTGGCCGATTGATCGCTGGCGGGTTTTTGCGGCCAATTCCAGACGCCTCCCGGCGGCAGGGACTTCTCTGCGGCCGGAGCGGGCCAGATGAGGCGGCCCAGGTCCCGGCTAGGCTATGCCGGGAGCTGATCTAGTGGCAGTGGCTTGCCGGTCAGGAAGCCCTGGATGAGCTGGAAGCCCATCTCGCGGCAAATCTGCGCTTCGGCTTCCTTTTCGATCCCTTCGGCCAGCGGCACCGAGCCAAGCTCCAGGACCAGCTTGACCAGGTCGCGGACGACGTGGCGCTTGCGTTCGCTAGCCAGGTGAAGGTCGTGCACCAGGCCCATGTCGAACTTGACGAAATGGGCCGGCGCCTCGCCGAGTTCACTCAAGCGTGCCTGCCCGGCACCGAAATCGTCGTAGGCGAAGCGCACGCCGATGTCGCGCAACCGCGCAGCAAACTCGACGAGGCGTCTGCTCTCGGTCACCGCGGTTTCGTGGATCTCGATCACCAGATCCAGTCCCGGCATCCGTCGCCGCAGATCGGCGAGCGAGGCAAGGAATGCCTCACTGAACGTTTCGTTCGGATGCGTGTTGGCGAACAGCGTGAAGCCTTCCAGGCGAGGCGCCAGCGCGTCGATGCTGAAGTTGCGGAAAGCCTCGCTGAGCTCCTCTTCGCGCCCCAGGGCTCTGGCCATCTGAAAAAGGCGAGCCGGGGAACCGGGCAGCCCGGGGTGACTGGCCCTGCCGAGCAATTCGTAGGCGACGATCCGGCCACCGGCTGCCTCGACGATGGGCTGAGCTGCGCCGGACATTCCCTGGCCGGCAAGCAGTTCGTAGAACTGGGACTCGTTCGGCACGAAAAGCTCCGAGAGAGCCAGACCCTGGGGAGCCAGCATGGTGCGCGCCTCGTCGACGCGGGCAAGCTCCACTCGGCGGATACCCACGCGAAACTCGACGGGGCCAAAATGCACGATGTCGTTCTCGTTGAGCAGGCACGAGCCTTCGACGCGCTCGCGGTTTACCGAGCTGCCGTTGGTGCTGTTCAGGTCGGTCAGACGGATGCGGCCGCTGATGTCGGCCGTGAGCACGGCGTGGTGCCGGCTGAGGTCGGACGAGGCCACCGTCAGATCGTTGCTTTTGTCGCGCCCGACGCGGAACGGCAGGTGGGTGATGTTGTAGGTGACATGAGACCCATCCGCGGCAATGGACTCGAAGAACCACGGACTGTCCAACTCGATCTTGGACTCGACTAACCACTGGCCGTCCAACTCAATCTCCACTGTCAAGTATTGCGCCGCTCGCATCGGATCCGGCATTTCGCCCGGTCCGTCGGATAGTAGCAGCCCTGGCGCAGATCAGCGCGATGTCTCCCGCAACCGGCCGAGACGGCTGCGGCCCGAAGGGCAGCGCGTCAAAGGACGTGGAACAGGATCGCGAAGTAGTGGGCAGCACTACCGGCCAGCACGAACAGGTGCCACACACCATGCGCGTGTCTGAGCCGGGTGTCAAGAACAAAGAAGATGATCCCGGTCGTGTAGAACACGCCGCCAACGGCGAGCCAGGCGAACCCTGCCGTGCCCAGTGCCTGCAGCAGCGGAACCATGGCCACCACCACCGCCCAGCCCATCACGACGTAAATGACCACCGACAGGACTCGCGCCTCGCTCTTCAGCCACAACTCCTGCAGGCCGCCGACCAGGGCCAGCCCCCACACTACCGCCAACAGGGACCAGCCCCAGGGACCGCGCAAAGTGACCAGGCAAAACGGCGTGTAGCTGCCGGCAATCAGCAGGTAGATGCTCTGGTGGTCAAGCTTGCGCAGGATGTCCTTGGCGCGCCCGCGAAAGCTGTGGTACAGGGCGGAAAAGCTGTAAAGCAACACCAGCGTGGTACCGTAGATCGAGACGCTGATGATCTTCCACGGGTCGCCACCCTGCGCCGCGAGCACCACCAGGACGATCGAGCCGGCGACGGCGAGAACGGCCCCCACCAGATGCGTCCACGCGTTAAGTTTTTCCCCATAGTACATCGTAGAGCGTGGTCAACCCGGGGTCATTCTGCGGGCCGGCGGCTACGCGCCGTTTCGAGGTGCTGGCAGAGGCGCTCGGCGCCTTCGAGCAGCCGCGGCGTGTGGCGCTGGATCAGATCGGGCGGCACAAAGAAGAGGTTGCCGCGGGCGACGGCAGTGATCGAGCTCCAACGCCGCCAGTCATCGAGCCACTCGGGGCGCGCCTCGTCCATGCCGCTGGCGACGATGGCCTCAGGGTTGGCGGCAATGACCGCTTCGACCGTCACCGTCGGCGCCATCGTCGATAACTGGCCGAAAACGTTGTTGCCGCCGCACAGGTGGATGACGTCGGAGATGATCTGCCTGCCGCCGACGGTCATCAGTGGCTGTTTCCAGATCTGGTAAAAAGTGCGCACCGGTGGCCGGCTACCGTAGCGCTTCTGCAGGCCGGCCAGGCGCTGGCGAAACCTTTCGGCGGTGCTCCTGGCGACTGCTGCGCTGCCGGCCAGCACGCCGAGGCGCTCGATCTCGCCAGCCACGTCGGCGAGCTGATTGGGCTGCGAAAGGTAGATCGGAATCCCCAGGCCGCGCAAGCGGTCGAGGTGAGCAGCGGCGTTGCCGCTCTGCCAGGCAACGATCAGGTCTGGCCGCAGTGCCGTGACTCGCTCGAGGTCGATCCGCGAGTAGCCCCCGACACGCATGATCCGGCTCGCCGCCGGGGGGTACTCGCTGTACTCGACGGTGCCGATGATGCGCTCGCCGGCGCCGGCAGCGAACAGCGTCTCGGTCAGGTGCGGCGCCAGGCTAACGATGCGTTTCGCCGGTTGCACGAGGCGGATCGTCGCACCGGTATCGTCGGTGACGCTGACATCGGCGTGCACCGGCTGGCCGGCAGCCAGCAAGCAGACGACGAGGAGTTGCCTGAAGAGCGAGCAATGCATGTCAGGGAATCCGCTTCGCCGGTGCGTTGAGGCACCGCCGCGTAGCCGGCCTGACGGGCAGACTGTGCGCCGAAAACTGCGGGTTGGGCAGCGCGCAGCCGGCGAGCTGTTCGTCAGGCACGGAGTAGTCCCCAGCAGAGCAATGCCGAGAGCCACAGCCACAGGCTGCGGCGAACGAGCGTCAGCGCGCGCCCGATGTCCTCGCCAGACGCCGGTCGCCCTTCGCCGAGCAGCGGGCGCAGCTCGCTGCGGCCGTGGTAAACCGCGGTTCCACCGAGGGCTAGGCCAAGGCTGCCGGCCCCGGCCGACATCACCGGACCGGCGTTCGGGCTCTTCCAGCGCGGCGCCTGCTGCCGCCAACAGCGCAGCGCCGTGCGCGTGCTGCCGCACAGGCCGTAGGACAGCGCGGTGAGACGGGCCGGGACAAGATTCAGCAGGTCGTCGAGGCGCGCCGCAGCCCAGCCAAAGTCGGCAAAGCGCTGGTTGCGGTAACCCCACATCGCGTCGAGCGTGTTGGCCAGCCGGAATAGAACCGCGCCCGGTCCGCCGAGCAGCGCGAACCAGAAGAGCGCACCGAAGATGGCATCGTTGCCGTTCTCCAGCGTCGATTCGATGCAGGCGCCAGCGACACCGGCGGCATCGAGGTCTTCGGTCTGGCGCGAGACCATCCAGCCGACGTGCTGGCGCGCCGCAAACAGATCACCGCGTGCCAGATCGTCGGCGACGCGCCGGGCGTGCTCGCCCAGGCTGCGCCCACCCAGCGCCAGATAGAGCAGGATGGCGTCGATGATCCCGCCGGGCAGACCCGGTGGGATCGCCCAGAGCGCCAGTGCCAGCCAGGGCAGGATGAGCAGCGACCAGGCCAGCAAACCGCACAGGCGACCCTGCTGACCGGTGTTGAGTATCCGCTCGCAGGCCTCGGCAAGGACACCGAAACCGACCAGAGGATGCCAGCACCGCGGCTCGCCGAGCAGCCGGTCAAGGCCGGCACCGGTCACCGCCGCCAGCGACAGAATCAGCGCAGTCGACGTTTCGGCAGCGAGTGGGAGTGAAGAAAGCACAGTAGGCATGCGACAATCGGGTTGAATGAATCCGGATTCTACGATGAACGAGCCCCCCACCCCCAGCCTGATGGTCCAGGGCTGCACTTCCGATGCTGGCAAGAGCATCCTGGTGACCGCACTATGCCGCATCCTGCGCCGCCGCGGCGTGCGCGTTGCGCCCTTCAAGCCGCAGAACATGGCGCTCAATTCGGCGGTCACCGTCGATGGTGGCGAGATCGGCCGCGCGCAGGCACTGCAGGCGCTCGCCGCCGGGCTGCCGGCGCACTCCGATTTCAATCCGGTACTGCTGAAACCGGCAACCGACCGACGGGCGCAGGTGATCATTCACGGCCAGGCGCTGCGCGACCTCGATGCCTGCGACTACCACGCCTACAAGCCGCGCGCGATGAAGGCCGTGCTCGAATCGTGGCAGCGCCTCTGCGCGCAGTACGAATGCCTGCTCGTCGAAGGCGCCGGCAGCCCCGCCGAAATCAATCTGCGCGACCGCGACATCGCCAACATGGGTTTTGCCGAGGCGGTTGATTGCCCGGTCATCCTGATCGCCGACATTGATCGTGGCGGGGTCTTCGCGCATTTTTGCGGCACGCTCGACCTCCTCTCGCCTTCCGAACAGGCGCGCGTCAAGGGCTTCGTGATCAACCGCTTTCGCGGCGACATCGCTCTCCTCGAGAGTGGCCTGCGCTGGCTGGAAGAGCGCACCGGCAAGCCGGTGCTGGGCGTGCTGCCCTATCTGCACGGTCTCTATCTGGATGCCGAGGACGCCCTGCCGCGCAAGGCGGAGGAAAAGGCGACGACCAGCCTGCGGGTCATCGCGCCGGCCTACCCGCGAATCTCGAATCACAACGATCTCGACCCGCTGCGTTTCCACCCGGAAGTCGACTTTCGCTTCATCGGCCCAGCCGACCGGCCACCGCCCTGTGATCTGATCGTGCTGCCCGGATCAAAGGCGGTGCAAGCCGATCTCGCCTGGCTACGCGCTCAGGGCTGGGAGGAAGCCATCCGCCGCCACCTGCGCTACGGTGGCAAGCTGATCGGCATCTGCGGCGGCCTGCAGATGCTCGGCCGCCAGCTGCACGATCGGCTGGGGCTGGAAGGGCCTGCAGGCAGCACACCGGGATTGGGCTGGCTGGACTATGAAACGCAGCTGGCGACCGAAAAAAGACTGGAGAATGTCAGCGGTGAACTGCTGCTGCCGGAAGCGCCGGCGGTCTCCGGTTACCGCATCCACATGGGCGTCACCCGCGGCGCGGCCCTGCTGAAGCCGGCGGCCATCCTCGCCGGCGAGGCGGACGGCGCGCTGTCCGACGATGGCCAGATTCTCGCCACCTACTGCCATGGCCTGTTCGATTCACCGTCAGCGCTGTCGGCCTTGCTGGCCTGGGCCGGACACCGACCGACGCAGCCCTTCGACGCGCGCCTGCGCCGCGAGCAGGATATCGAGCGACTCGCCGACGCCGTCGAGGCGAACCTCGATCTGCGCCCACTGGCCGCCTGGCTGCCTGCGCACGCGATCGCCTGATGATCGATTCAGCACTTCTTCAGCAATGCCGGCGCTCCTGACCCAGCCAGCGACCGCACTGACCTGGGGAACCGCCGATCGCTCATTCGTCCGGCTCTTGGCCGCGCACCAGCAGCAGCGAAACCTGGCTCTTGCGGACCAGGCGCTCGGCGACGCTGCCGACAAAGAAACGCTCGATGCCCCGTCGCCCATGCGTGCCGACAATCAGCAGATCGGCCTGCCATTCTGTCGCCGCATCGATCAGCATGTCCGAGACATGCTTCTGCTCCGATTCAACGAGCCTGATTTCGACCTCGATCCCGGCCGCGCGCGCCGTTTCCGCCAGGCGGCCGAGAAGGCCCTGCGCACCCAGGCGCATGCGGGCCTCGGTCTTGCCGACGCTGTTCGGCAGCATCATCGCCACTTCGCGCTGCGCCAGAATCGTCTCGTCGACCGCATGGCAGATCGCCATTTGCGCACCGGTACTCCTGGCGAGTTCGACCGCTGCCTTCATCACCTGGCTGGTCATGAAGCTCTCATCAACGGCAACCATGATTCGCTTGTACATAGTTCTCTGATCCTCGTTCGGCAAAGTTGTCAGACAACCGCAAGAATAGCACTCATCGCCCACCCCCGAGCACCTCGACACTACTTGAGCGTAAGCGGCAGACCCGCTGCCACCAGCGTCACCCGTTCGCACACCGCCGCCACCCTTTGGTTCAGCCGCCCCTGCTCATCGGCAAACAGCCGCGCGACCGCCGCCATCGGCACGATACCCCAACCGACCTCGTTCGAGACCAGGATGACCCGCCCGGGCAGTTGCGGCAGGAGGTCGATCAATGCCTGCGTCGCACCGGCCAGCCGCGGGCAGCGCAACGGCTCCCCGGCTTCGGCCTGGCTGACCGCTTCGCCGGCAAACAGAAGATTCGACAACCACAGCGTCAGGCAGTCAACCAGCAGACAGACCTCGGGCGCTGCATGTCGACGCAAGGCCGCGGCCAGATCGAGCGGCTCGACGACCAGTCCCCACTCCCGACAGCGCCTCGCCTGATGGTGTTCGATGCGTCTTGACATCTCGGCGTCGAGCGCCTGTGCGGTCGCCACATAAACGACGTTCAGTCCGCTCTCGCTCGCCCGGCGCTCAGCCAGCAGGCTCTTGCCCGAACGGGCGCCGCCAATGATGAGTTCTCGCATGCCGCGAAGCTTAGCATGGCCGGCGATGGGTATAATCGGCGCCTTTGTCCCCGACAGGCCACCGCATGCACTTTTCCATCGCGCCAACTGCTACCGTCCCCGGCCTGCAGGCCCGGATCGACGGCAAGACCAAGCCGCCCGGTTCGCTCGGCCAGCTTGAACGCCTGGCACTGCAGGTCGGCCAAGTGCAGCAGTCGCTGACGCCAAGCCTCGACCGTCCTCGGCTGCTGGTCTTCGCCGGCGACCACGGTGCCGCCCGCGCCGGCGTTTCGGCCTATCCACAGGAGGTGACCTGGCAGATGGTCGAGAACTTCCTCTCCGGTGGCGCGGCAATCAACGTCTTCGCCCGCCTGAACGGCCTCGAACTGCAGGTGATCGACGCCGGCGTGGCGCACGACTTCGGCGCCCGCCAGGGTCTCGTCGACGCCAAGATCGCTTTCGGGACGCGCAGCTACCTCGAACAGGCAGCGATGAGCAGCGCCGAGCGCGACGCCGCCCTGGTCCGTGGCGCGGCCATCGTTCACGCCCTGGCCGAACAGGGCTGCCGGGTGATCGGCTTTGGCGAGATGGGGATCGGGAATACCGCCGCCGCCTCGCTGCTGACCCATTGCCTGACCGGCACGCCATTGGTGGACTGCGTCGGACGAGGGACCGGCCTCGACGATGCCGGACTGGCGCGCAAGCAGGCACTGCTGGCGCAAGCGGCGCGGCGAGCGGCGCTTGCGCCCGATGCAGATGCCTTGAGCGTACTCGCCGAATTCGGCGGCTTCGAAATCGCGATGATGAGCGGCGCCATGCTCGCCGCTGCCGAGCGGGGCCTGCTGCTGCTGATCGATGGCTTCATCGTCACCTCGGCGCTGCTCGTCGCCGCCCGTCTCGCACCCGCGATTTGCGACTACTGCGTCTTCTGCCATCGCTCTGCCGAACCCGGCCATCTGGCCCAACTGCGCGCACTGAATGCCGAACCGCTGCTCGATCTCGGCTTGCGCCTCGGCGAGGGAACCGGCGCCGCTCTCGCTTGGCCGCTAGTGCGCGCCGCTGCCGCTTTCCTCAACGAGATGGCCAGCTTCGAGTCAGCCGGCGTCAGCAGCCAGTCCTGAACAGCTACCGCGAACCCTTGCCCGGATCGTTTTTCAGGCAGCCTTCGCGACTCTTCCCATCACCACCCCAAAGGAGCAGACATGCTGATCACCACCACTGCCAACATCGAAGGCAAGCGCATCACGCGCTATTACGGCCTCGTCGCCGGCGAGGCGATTCTCGGCGCCAATGTCTTCAAGGACATGTTCGCCGGCATTCGCGATCTCGTCGGTGGCAGGTCAGGCACCTACGAAAAGGAACTGCAGCGCGCGCGCGACATCGCGCTCAAGGAACTCGAGGAACGGGCGCAGGAACTCGGAGCGAACGCAGTGGTTGGCGTGGACCTCGACTACGAGGTTCTCGGCGAGAAGAACGGCATGCTCATGGTTTCGGCGAGCGGCACGGCTGTCGTCGTGGAGTAGACAGACCCTGGGTCACCCCGCGCGGCGTGACCCAGGATCCGGCGGCACAACTGACGGAAGAGGACAGCATTCCCCGCTCCCCGCGAGCACATCGCGACGACTGCGCAGCCAGATTACGCGACGCGCCGACGACGGGCAACGAGAGCGGCCAGGGCGGGTAATGCAAGCAGCAAGGTTCCCGGCTCGGGCAACTCAGGCGGCGGCGTGATATCCAGGGTGGTCGTGATGGCGAAGTTCGACTGCGAGGTGTGCCGCTCGGCGAAGAAGATGTCGAGGTCGTAAGGGGTGCCGGCCACCAGGCCCAGGTTCTTCAAGTCTTGCGCAGTGAAGCTCTTGGTTGCCGCACCGTGAACGCCGCCAAGGTCCAGGACCAGCTTGCCGTCGACAAACACCCAGAGGTCATCGTCACCGGTAAAGGTAAAGCTCTTGTTCGGTCCCAAGGCAGGATCGCTGAACGCCAGCTGTCCTTCGAGCTGCATGGTGAAGTGGTAGTTGTGCGAGCGGCCCTGATCGCCGTATAGCTGGCCGTCGATCGGGAAGAAAGCGTTGTTGCTGTAGGTATAGGTTCCCGCCGGCCCCTCGGTCAGGAGAAGCGAGGTCGGCTTCGAGAGATTGAACCCCGGGGTGTCGACGTACCACTTGGCAAAGTTCGCTGCCGTAGAGGCACCGGCGACGATGTTCGCACCAGCGGTCGGCAAGCCTCCGCTGAGGGTTGACGCCACCATGCCAGTGACCACGCCAGGGATGGCTCCTTCGAAGTCCGACAATTGCGTACAACTGTTGGCGATGCCCGGCGCACAGAAATCGCGAATCGTCCCGGTCAGCGTCACGTCGGCGGCCATGGCCGAAGCGCTGCAACCAAGGCCCAAGAGCGCCAGGACCGGCAGCAGGCTTGTCCCACGACGGGATTGTTTCTGGTAGTTCATTTCATGTTCTCCTGAGGAATTGGACAAAGAGGCAGGGACCGAAACGGCGCTTGACACAACCACGAGGCAAGCGCCCGGCGGGTCACACGACGATTAGGCTACCCTGACCGGAATAAGCATAATTGATGCCAATCCCTGGAGAACAGGAAAAAAGTCTCAATCTTACAGATTGTTAGAGAATTTACCGGGAGTCACCCGCGCACCTCGCCAATGCCAGGCGCCCTACATCCGTAAGATTTATTGACAGTTGCTTGCTTCCTGCGGGCATCAAGCCGACCCTGCTCGCCCGGCGGAAAAAGCGGCGCTGACCTGGGCTTGCGCTATCGGCGGATAGTCAGGAAAACCTGTGGGCAGCGTTCATACCGGACGTTTGCGTCACAGTAGCATGGCCACGACACTGCCGCAGGAGAGCGTCGCCAGGGTGCCTGAAGCCAGCGTCCAAGGGCCGAGCTGGACGATTTCGCGCCGACGTTCCGGCGCGATGGCGCACATGCCGCCGAGAAGAATGCCGAGACTTCCGAGATTCGCGAAACCGCACAGGGCATAGGTCATGATGACCTTGCTGCGCGGCGTCAGCACGTCCTCGGAAAGCCGCGCCATGTCGAGGTAAGCGATCAACTCGTTGAGGACTGTTTTGGTCCCCAGCAGCGAGCCAGCAACAGCGGATTCGGCCCAGGGAATGCCGGCCATCCAGGCAAAGGGCGCCATCAGCCAGCCCAGCAGGCGCTGCAGGGACAAGGGGACAGCGTCTACCGTCGGCAACAGGCCAAGCACCTGATTCGTCAGGCTGACCATCGCCACCAGGACAATCAGCATGGCGGCGATGTTGATCAACAGGGTGGCGCCTTCGCCGGTTCCACGGGTAATGGCCTCCATGGTGCTGTGATCGGTCGGTGGCAGCTGCAGGTGCTGCCCGGTCGCCTGACCTTCGGGGGGGACCAGAATGACGGCAAATACGATCGCCGCGGGCGCGCTGATGAACGAGGCTGCGAGGATGTGACCCAGCGCATCGGGCACCACCGGGCCGAGAATGCTGCCGTACAAAGCCATCACCGTGCCTGCGACGCCAGCCATGCCACCGCTGAGGATGATGAACATCTCGCCACGACTGACGCTCGCCAGGTAGGGACGGATCAGCAAGGGCGCTTCCACCATGCCGACGAACACATTGGCCGCGGTTGACATGCCAACCGCGCCACCGACGCCAAGCGTTCTCTCGAGCAACACCGAGAAGCCCCTGACCAGCCAGGGCAAGACACGCCAGTGATAAAGCACCGCCGACAGCGCACTCATCACCAGCACCACCGGCAGGGCCTGAAAGGCGAGGACAAAACTGCTTCCAGGAACGGTTTCTGCGTAGGGCAGCGACGCCCCGCCGAGGAAGCCGAACACCAGTGTGGTGCCTTCGCGGGTCGCTGCGGCAATCGCCAGCAGTGCGTCGTTACCTGCGGCAAAGAGCTCGCGTGCGCCGGGCAAGCGGAAGATCAGCAGCGCCAGCGCCAACTGCAGACCGATCCCGCCAAGGACCGTACGCCAGGGGATGGCGCGGCGTCTGGACGAGAGCGTCCACGCAAGGCCAAGAAGCAAGAGGTAGCCGACGACGGCCTGCAGAAGCGGATTCACTTTCCGGTCTCCACAAACCCAGCGAATACAACGGCCATGGCACCAGCCTCGCCGGGGGCTTCACTCATTCTTGCGGTCCGTTCATCAGTCAGCCGCACGGCAACCGTTGATGGGTCTCTGCCAGAGTCTACTTGCCCATCCGGGAGCGCCGGTCGACCGGCTTCCCCACCCGCTCGAACTCTGGCCGGATTTGACTGGCGCCCTGATAGCCCGGCTGGATGTCTGCTTCAGGCGTGGGCGGAACGTCGCGCGGCTGGACCGGCGCAGCGAACGCCGGCTTGTCCGGGGCAAAGCGCGCGCCGTAGTTGCGCTCGTAGCGATCGAGAAAACGTCGCATCTGTTCGTAGTCCGAGCAATTGCGGGGGGAAAGGCAAGGACCGAACGAATCGTAGATGGTCCAAGGCGGCACCACCGTACCGTAGGGAGCGAACCACGGGCCGACGACCACCTCGCCACCGACAACATAGCTCGCTGCAGTGGCCTCAAGGGCGATGCAGGCGTAGGCAGCAGCAAGAAGGAAGTAGGCGCGCACGGTAGTTCAGTGTAGCACCTGCCGAGCGCGCGCTTGCCGGGAAGTGATCACCGCCCCGGCGACTGGCACGCCGCATCCTGCACGCCTGCGGCATGCCGAGCCAGCAGCGATCAGTCCACGTGATCGGGGAGTTCTCCAGATCATCGGGCAATTTCGGGCGGATTGATGGTAAAATTTATAGTTGATCGACGTACCAGCCGGTCAACCATTTAGCTATTGGCTCGTTGTACTCATTTTTATTGTCGATAAGGAACCCCATCATGAAGAACTCCCTCCTCGTTGCTGCGCTGATCGCCCTTGCTGTTACCGCCTGTGGCAAGAAGGAAGAAGCCAAGCCAGCCGCTGCGCCGGCCGCTGCTGCTCCTGCTGCCGCTCCGGCCGCTGCTGCTGCTGCTGCCGCTCCGGCCGCTGCTGCTGCTGCCACCGATGCCGCCAAGGCGTCCGAGAAGGCCGCTGGCACGGCTGCCGATGCCGCCAAGGATGCCGCCAAGCCGGCAGAAGCCGCCGCCACTGCAGCTGACAAGGCCAAGGAAGCTGCTGGCGCCGCTACCGATGCCGCGAAGGCTGCCAGTACGGCTGCTGACGCCGCCAAGGACGCAATGAAGAAGTAATCTTTTTCCAGGAATCACAAAAAAAAGCCGGCTCGCGCCGGCTTTTTTTTGTGGGCGAAGGATCAACGCAACTGCCGCCAGTCGAACCCGCCGTCCTGGTCGGCAACCCCGATCCAGTCCTCGCTGCAGCCCAATGCCGATGCGAGAGCCCTTGCCGCCAGCTCCGGCCGGTTGTTCTCCTGGCTCAGATGTGCGGCAAGGACATGCTGTAGCCGCCCGGTGTCGATCTGTCGCAACAATGCCGCCGCCTGCTCGTTCTCCAGATGGCCAAAGCGCCCACCGATCCGTCGTCTGAGTGATGCCGGATAGCGCGACGCCGCGAGCAGCGCGTGATCGTGGTTGCACTCCAGAACCAGGCCATCGCAGACGCGCAGAGTATCGACAATGTGCGGCGTGATTGTGCCGGTATCGGTGAGCACGCCAAGCCGGCGCACGCCGTCGCTGAACGCAAACTGTACCGGTTCGCGGGCGTCGTGGGGCACTGGAAACGGCTGCACCTGAAGGCTGCCAATCGCAAAAGGCGTGTGTCCTTCGATCAGACGGCACTCGGGCAAGGGAGCACTTCCGCGCGGAGCGGCGGCATGCGTGCCGTGCGTGAGATAGACCGTCAGCCGATGACGACGGGCAAAGGCGAAAACACCGCCGACGTGATCACCGTGCTCGTGCGTCACCACGATCGCGGTCAACTCATCGGGCGCCATACCGAGTCTGGCCAGCCTCGCTGCTGCCTCACGGCTCGAGAAACCACAATCCAGCAGCACCCTGGTCTCGCCGGCATCGACAATCAGCGCGTTTCCCTGACTGCCGCTGCCCAACGAGGCGAAGCGGATCACTTCAACTGATCGTAAAGCAGGTTGAGAATCCTCTTCGACGTCTCCGATTGGTCAACACCCCCCTCAAGCGACAGCACCTGGACCGTCGACTTGCCCCCCGCCTCGCGGACGAATATACGGTACTGGATCTGTGTCTTGCCGGCAGAGCTCCCCTTGAAGGGGTTGAGCTTCGACAGAAAGCTGTCCTCCTTCTTCTCGTTGTCGGTTTCCGGATCGACATAGCGAACGAAGTACAGGCCCCGCGAGCGATCCCGGTCTTCGACGGTGAAGCCGACGCGGTCCAGCGCCAGGCCCACTCGACGCCAGGCGCGATCGAAGGTTTCCTCGACCTCCAGCGTCCCGGCACCGTCAGCGCCTCGCGACAGTCTGGCGCGCTCCAGGGGCTTCTCCTGTGCTGCCTGGATGGCCGCCGTGGCGCGCTTTTCCTCGCTGCCCAGGCGAATCATCAGACGGCGCAGCATCTCCGCCTCCAGTTCCGGGTCGGCCGGGCGTGGTTGCCACTTGGTCTGATCCTTGCCCTCGGAAACGAAAATCTCGTACATACCGCGATGGCTGATGAAGATGTCGGTGGTCCCCGGAGTGGTCCCGGGTTCCAGACGGGTGCGAAACTTGTCCCGTTCGGCGGTCGAATAGACGGAATCGATGACCTTGCCAAGAACGTTCCGGATGAAATCCTGCGGGATCTTGGCGCGGTTCTCCGCCCAGTCGGTTTCCATTACCCCGGCATCTGGCAACTCCAGCTTGATCAGAAAGCCGGTCTCCTGCCAGAACTCCTTGACCGTTCCCCAAAGCTTGTCAGGCGAGCCAGTGGCGACCAGCCAGCGTTGGGTTCCCGAACGCTCGATGCGGGCCTGATCCACCTCCGGCAGGACTTCACTCTTCTGCTGAGCCCGTGCCTGCGGCGAACGCTCGGCCGCGTACGCCGAGAAAGTGGCCGTTCCCTTGCCGGCGGTGTCCGGAACAGCATAACGGTCATCACGGGTGGGCGAGGTCAGGTCGGGGGGCACTTCGAGCGGTGGCACACTGCTGCCGGATGCCGACTTGTATTCGATTCTCTTGGGTTCAAGCAGCGAACCCGTGCAACCGGCAAGCAGCAGGAGCAGGAGCAGGAAGGCAAACCGGAAGCGCGAAACGACAAAACTCATTGGAAAACCCTGGTTCTAGACGAGCACGCCGGCCTGACGCATGGCCGCACGAACCCGCTCGTGATAGTCGGGCGACAGGGGTGTCAGCGGTAGCCGCAGCCCACCATCGATGAGGCCGAGTTCCCTGCATGCCCACTTGACCGGGATCGGGTTGGCCTCACAGAACAACTGACGATGCAAGCCAAGCAAACGAGCATTCAACTGACGCGCCCTGACCACGTCGCCAGCCAGCGCTGCGGCACACATGTCGTGCATCAGACGCGGTGCGACGTTGGCGACCACCGAAATATCGCCGCTGGCACCCATCAGAATCAGGGCACAGGCGCTGGCATCATCACCGCTATAGACGGCGAAACCCGCGGGCGCACGGGCGATCAGCTCAATCCCGCGATCCATACCGCCAGTGGCATCCTTGATGCCGACAATGTTGGGTATTTCGGCCAGACGCAGCGCTGTCTCGTTGCTCAGGTCGGCCACCGTGCGACCCGGCACGTTGTACAGGATCAGCGGGATATCTACGGCTTCGGCGATTGCCCGGAAATGGCGGTAGAGACCCTCCTGTGCCGGCTTGTTGTAATACGGCACGACCGACAGCGCCGCGTCGGCGCCCGCCTGCCTGGCAAAGCGAGCCAGGGCGATCGCTTCCGCGGTCGAATTGGCGCCTGTGCCGGCAATCACCGGGATCCGGCCGGCTGCCTGATCAACGGCGAGGCGGATCAGCTCGCAGTGTTCTTCCAGATTGACGGTCGGCGACTCGCCGGTGGTGCCGACGATGACGATCGCGTCGGTACCTTCCTGCACGTGGAAATCGACCAGCCGGCGCAGGCCGGGCAAGTCAAGGCTGCCATCCTCGTGCATGGGAGTGACAATCGCTACGATCGATCCAGTAATCATGGTCTTGGGTGGGCGCCCGGCAGCTTCGCCGGGAGGGTTTCGCCTAGGAAATCAGAACACTGAATTCTAACCGAAAGCAAGCGGGCTGCGATGAAAAACGTCGCCGCCAGGAGAACCCTGGCGGCTGGCAGCCAGGCAAGGATCAGAGCTCGGCCAGCACCCGCAGATGGGCGGCCACGCTGCGCGCCAGCGCCGACAGCGAATAACCCCCTTCGAGCATCGACACGATGCGCCCCTGCGCAAACTCGTCGGCGATCTGCTTCATCTGCTCGGTCACCCAGGCGTAGTCCTTCTCGAGCAGCCTCAGACCGCCCATCTCGTCCTCGTAGTGGGCGTCGAAACCCGCCGAGATGAACAGCATCTCCGGCTTGAACTCGCGCAGACGAGGCAGCCAGAGATCGCTCACCACGCGACGGAATTCCTCACCGTCGGCGCCCCTGCCAAGGGGCACATTGAGCATGTTGGCCGCCGGGCGCTCGGTACCGCTGTAAGGGTAGAACGGATGCTGGAAGATGCTGACCATCAACACCCGCGAGTCGCCCTTGAAGCAGTCCTCGGTACCGTTCCCGTGGTGTACGTCAAAATCGACCACCGCCACTCGCGACAACCGGTGTGCCGCCAGCGCATGCGCCGCAGCCACCGCGATGTTGTTGAAGAAGCAGAAACCCATCGCCGACGAGCGCTCGGCATGATGACCCGGCGGGCGGACGGCGCAGAAAGCGTTCTCGACCTCACCCGCCATCACCAGATCAACCGCCAGTACGCCCGCCCCGGCAGCCCGCAGCGCAGCCTGCCAGGTGTGCCGGTTCATGGCCGTGTCCGGATCGAGATGAACGATGCCCAACTCCGGCGAGGCGCGCTTCAGGCGCTCGAGATGCGCCGCAGCATGCACGCGCTTGAGCTGCTGGAAGCTGGCCTGCGGCGCGTCGTGATAGGAAAAGTACGAATCCAGTCCTTGAGCGATCAGGTGATCGCTGATGGCATTCAGGCGCTCAGGGGTCTCGGGGTGGTAGGAACCCATGTCGTGCAGTTGGCAATCGCGATGGGTGATGAATGCAGTGCTCGTCACTATGGCCTTTCTGCCGCAGATGGGCGCCGCAATGAACGCGGCGATCTCCGATAAATCGAGTTATTGGCTGATGGTTTATTATCATCCCAATTGCGCCACCACGACAAGCCATGCCGCCCACGACCAGACCCTCCCCAGTCCGCGAAATCCTCGCCGCCGCCAATGCGGTGATCCTCGGCAAGAGCACGCAAACCCGACTCGCCCTGTGCTGTCTGCTGGCAAGAGGCCATTTGCTGATTGAAGATCTGCCCGGCGTCGGCAAGACGACTCTGGCGCACACCCTGGCCCGCCTGCTCGGATTCCAGTTCTCGCGCGTCCAGTTCACCAGCGACATGCTGCCGGCGGACATCCTCGGCGTCTCGGTCTTTGACCGCGACCAGAGCAGTTTCAGGTTCCTGCCCGGACCGGTATTCGCGCAGGTGCTGCTGGCCGACGAAATCAACCGGGCCACCCCAAAGACGCAAAGCGCCCTGCTCGAAGCCATGGAAGAAGGCCAGGTGACCACCGAAGGCGAAACCCGACCGCTGCCGGAGCCGTTTTTCGTCATTGCCACCCAGAACCCCTCCAGCCAGATCGGAACCTTCCCCTTGCCGGAGTCACAACTGGATCGCTTTCTGCTGCGCATCGACCTGGGTTACCCCGACCACGACGCCGAGCGCTCACTGCTCGAAAGCGGTGGCCGGCGGGAGCAGTTGCCGACACTCGCCGCCCGCCTCGGCGCCGGCGAGTTCGCCCTGCTGCAACGGCAGGCGGCGGCGGTGCACGTCTCGCCAGCCCTGCTCGACTACCTGCAACTGCTGGTCGAAGCAACGCGCAAGGAGCAGCGTTTCGTACACGGTCTGAGTCCACGGGCCGCCTTGTCGTTGCTTGCCGCTGCCCGCGCCTGGGCATTCACCGGCGGCCGCGCCATGGTCCTGCCGGAAGACGTGCAGGCGGTGCTGCCGGCTGTTGCCCGCCACCGGCTACGGCTGGTCAGCGGCAGCCATGCCGACGCCGAGGATATCGCCCTCCTGATTCGCTCCGTGCCGCTGGCCTGATGCGCCGACGCGAGAGATTCCAGCGCTGGTTGTTCCACCTTGCCCGTGACGACCGGGTGCCGATCGTCCTCACGCAACGCCGCATCTTCATCGTGCCGACGTCCGGTGGGCTTCTGTTCGCCGTTGTTCTGGCCGTGATGCTGATCGGCGCCATCAATTACAACCTCAGCCTCGGCCATGCCCTGACCTTTCTGCTCGCCGGACTCGGGCTGGTCGCCATGGTGCATACCTTCCACAATCTGTTCGGCATGCGCCTGACGCCGGGGCGCGCAGAACCCGCCTTCGCCGGCGACCTGGCACGCTTCCCGCTGGCTCTGGAAAACCCCCGCCGGCAGCCGCGCCGCGCCCTCGAGTTTTCCTTCAAGGACCAGCCGGTGGTCACGGCTGACCTTTCACCGCAGGGCCGCGCGACGATTGCCGTTCCCTTCGTCACACACCAGCGAGGACGCCTTGACCCGGGTCGCGTCACGCTCACCACACGCTATCCGCTGGGCCTCTTCCGCGCCTGGAGCTACCCCTATCCACCCTTTTCCTGCGTCGTCTATCCAAAGCCGCTGCGCACACCACTGCCGGGAGCCTCGCTTGGAGCGCATGCCGATCACCGCCAGGGTGACAGCGGCCAGGAAGACTTCGCCGGTCTCCGACCGCGCCAGATCAGCGATCCGACCCGGCACATCGCGTGGAAAGCGGTGGCCCGCCGCTCCGACGAGCAGGCGCTGCTGGTCAAGCAGTTCGCCGGCGGAGCCATGGATGAACTCTGGCTCGACTGGTGGCTGACCCCGGGCGAGCGTGGCGACGAGGATCGCCTGTCGATACTCGCGGGCTGGATCATGGCGGCTGACGAACAACAGGCGTGCTACGGGCTGCGGCTGCCGGGCCAGCAGATCGCCCCGGCCCAGGGCGATGCGCATCGTGCCAGCTGCCTGCAGGCCTTGGCGTTGTACGGTGAAACCGAAGCGCGGGATGCGCGCTAGACCGCCGGCGGCGCTCGAACACGACGCCGTGCCATGGCTGCTGGTGGTTGCCCTGGCGACCGCCGGCCCGCACGCCGAGCACCTGCCAGCCTGGCTGACGCTGCTGGTTGCCGCCGCCCTGCTCTGGCGCACCTGGCTATGGCATCAACAGCGGCGAATGCCGCCGCGCTGGTCGCTCGCCCTGCTGGTGATCGCCGCCGTCGCAGCGATCGGCTGGCAGTTCGGCAGCCTGTTCGGGAAAGACGCGGGCGTCGCCATGCTGGTCCTGTTCATGGCCCTCAAGCCACTCGAAATGCACAGCCGGCGCGACGCGCTGGTGGTCATCATGCTCGGCTACTTTCTCCTGCTGACCCACTATTTCTACTCGCAGAGCATCCCCACCGGCCTCTGGCTGCTGGCCGCCTGCACGCTGCTGACCGGTGCCCTGCTCAGGCTCCATGGCGGCGCCCAGCCGGTCATCGCCATTGCCCGGCAGGCCGGCCTCCTGCTCCTGCAGGCGCTGCCTTTCATGCTGCTGCTCTATCTCCTGTTCCCGCGCGTCACGGGTCCGCTCTGGGGGTTGCCACAGGATGCCCATGCCGGGCTCAGCGGCTTGCCCAGCCAGATGTCGCCGGGGTCGATCAGCAACCTCACGCTGTCCGGCGCGATCGCCTTTCGCAGCCGCTTCGCCGGCGAGATTCCGGAGCAGGCCGACCTCTACTGGCGTGGCCCGGTGTTCGACGAGTACGACGGCGTCACCTGGCGTGCCAGCCGGCAGCACGGCAGATCACCAGCGCCGGCGCCGGTGATCGAGGCGCGTGGCCCCGCGCATGACTACAGCAGCATCCTCGAAGCCCACAACCAGCGCTGGCTGCTGGCACTCGACGTACCGACCCGCCTGCCCCCCGACAGTTCGCTGGCAGCAACGCTCGAAGCACAGTCTCGCGAACCGCTGCGCATCCGCTCCCGTTTTTCCTTCAGCTCGGTGCTCGACTATCGCGCCAACCGCATGGAAGCGCCGGCCAGCCTGCAACAGGCGCTGACCCTGCCGCCGCAAGGTAATCCGCGCACGCGTGCCCTCGCCAGCGAGTGGCAGTCGCGACCACCAGCAAGGATCGCCGAGGCGGCTCTGGCGATGTTTCGCCAGGAAGACTTCCACTACACCCTGCGCCCACCGCTGCTCGGTGCGGACGCCATCGACGAATTCCTGTTCGACAGTCGGCGTGGCTTCTGCGAGCACTACGCTTCGGCCTTCGTCTTCCTGATGCGTGCGGCCGGCGTGCCGGCGCGCGTGGTTGCCGGCTACCAGGGCGGCGAGCTGAATCCGGTTGATGGCTATCTCACCGTGCGCCAGTCCGATGCCCACGCCTGGGCCGAGATCTGGCTCGCCGACGAAGGTTGGCTGCGCATTGACCCGACAGCCGCAGTCGCCCCGTCACGCATCGAGCAAGGCATCGTCGCCGCGCTGCCGGCCGGTGAGCCCCTGCCCGGCATCATCCGCCTCGACGCCGACTGGATGCGCGACCTGCGCAACCGCTGGGAGGCGGCAAACAATACCTGGAATCAGTGGGTGCTCGGTTACAATCCGCAGCGCCAGCGCGAAGTCCTGTCGCGGCTCGGTTGGCCCGACCCCGACTGGCAGAGCATGACCGCCTCGCTGGCCGTGCTCTGCGGGCTGGCGCTGCTGGTCGTCGCGCTGTGGACGCTGCCAGGACGCCGCCGCGACGATCCGGTCCAGCGTGCCTGGCAGGCATACTGCGCGCAACTCGGGCGCCGCGGCATCATTCGCGCCGACTGGGAAGGCCCGCTCGATTTCGCGCAACGTGTGGCACGCGAAAAACCCGAGCTGGCCACGCTCACCAGCGAAGCCGCCCGGCACTATGCCGAGCTGCGCTACGGTGACGGCGATAGCGACGGCGAACCACTGCGTCGGCTGCAACAATGCGTGCAGCGACTACCCCCGCAAAGGAGAAGAAAAACTTGAAAAAACAATGCGTCACCCTCCTCTTCGGCCTGCTCGGCAGCGTCCTGGCGCTGCCCGCCCACAGCCAGCAGGGCGCCGGCTTCAGCCAGGACCCGGAAGTCAGGGCCTTCATCCTCAGCATGCACGAACAGCACGGCTTTGACGTTGCCCACCTGACGCGGCAGTTCGCCGCCATCCGGCCCAACGCCACCGTGCTGCGCGCCATCCGTCCGCCTTCCGTCCCCGAAAAGCAGCGCTCATGGGAACGCTACCGCGAGCGCTTTGTAAACGGTCAACGCATCGCCGGCGGCCTGTCCTTCTGGCAGCAGCATGCGGCCACGCTGCAGCGCGCCGAGGCGATCTACGGCGTCCCGCCCGAGATCATCGTCGCCATCATCGGCGTCGAGACCATCTACGGTCAGAACATGGGCAGTTTTGGCGTCCTCGAGGCGCTCGCCTCACTGGCCTTCAATTACCCGCCACGGGCCGAGTTCTTCCGCGGCGAACTCGAGCAGTTTCTGCTCCTGGCGCGCGAAAACGGCGTCAGCCCACTCGAAATCAAGGGTTCTTACGCCGGCGCGATGGGCATCCCGCAGTTCATGCCCAGCAGCCAGCGCCGCTTTGCCGTTGACTTCGACGGCGACGACCGCATCGACCTGCGCCACAGCAACACCGACGCCATCGGCAGCGTCGCCCGCTTCCTGCAGCAGCATGGCTGGCAGAAAGGCGCGCCGGTCGCCGTGCCGGCAAACGTCAATGGCGATCCGGCCGCATTGATCGCCGCCGGCATCAAGCCCTCGCTGACTGTCGGAGAGATGGCCGGTCTGGGTGTCGTGGCGCCCGCAGCCAGCGAGCAGGCGGCGGCCCTGATCGACCTGGTCACGCCGGGGGCAGCAACCGAGTACTGGCTTGGCTTCGACAACTTCTACGTCATCACCCGCTACAACCGCTCAAGCTTTTACGCGATGGCGGTCTTCCAGTTGGCAGAAGCCCTGCGCGCCGGGCGCAGCCAATTGTAGAGCCAATCCTAGAGCAGGTTGTCGGCGGTCCCGCCACCGCGCCGGATGATGCGGCGAAGGTGATCGAGCGCTTCGATCTGAATCTGGCGAACCCGCTCACGGGTCAGATTCAGGTCGAGGGCGATTTCCTCGAGGGTGCACGACTCTGTGCCGCCAAGACCGTAACGACGTTGCAGGACCTCCTGCTGCTTGTCGCCGAGCTGCCCCACCCACCGGTTCAACAAGACCCCGATCTCGCTTGACTGCAGCAGCTCATCCGGATCGATCAGGCTATCGTCGGGGATGACATCGCCAATCGAGCGGCTGGGGTCTACCTGCAGAGGCGCATCAAGTGACGCAATGCGCTCGTTAAGGTTCATCACCCGCCGGACATCGGCACTTGGCCGATCGATCAGATGGGCAATCTGGTCGACACAGATCTCCCGCCCGTTGGCCGACTCCAGATGGCGGATGGCGCGCAGGACGAGGTTGATTTCCTTGACCACATGCACCGGCAGGCGGATCGTCCGCGACTGATTCATGATTGCCCGCTCGATGCTTTGCCGGATCCACCAGGTGGCATAGGTCGAGAAACGGAATCCGCGCTCGGGATCGAACTTTTCGATCGCGTGGATGAGACCGAGATTTCCCTCCTCGATCATGTCGAGCAAGGGCAGTCCGCGGTTGAGGTAGTGCTTGGCGATATTCACCACCAGCCGCAGGTTGTGCTCGATCATCTTCTGCCGGGCCAGGAACTCTCCTGCGCGCGCGCGCCGTGCCCAGGCAGCCTCCTCGGTCGGCGAAAACAGCGGCTTGGCGCCGATTTCGTTCAGGTAATGCTGCGTGACGTCATTGAGCAGTTCCGCCTCGGGCGACGGCACCAGGTCCGCCGGCTCCAGCCTCGGGAGCGCATCGAAAAATGACAGTTCCGGCTGCTCAAGATCGTCTTCGCAGGAATCGGCATCCGGATCGAAAGCACCCGACATGGTCAGCGCTGCGGCAGATGCTTGAGCGGGTCGACCGGCTTGCCCTGACGGCGAATCTCGAAGTGCAGCTTGACCTGGTCGGCGTCGGTATTGCCCATTTCGGCTATCTTCTGCCCCTTGCCGACGCTCTGACCTTCCTTGACCAGCACATTCTGGTTGTGCGCGTAGGCCGTGAGATAGGTATTGTTGTGCTTGACGATCACCAGCTTGCCATAGCCGCGCAGGCCGGTACCGCTATAGACGACCTTGCCGCCGCCGGCGGCCAGCACGCTATCGCCGGCCTTGCCGCTGATGTCGATGCCCTTGTTGCCGCCCTCGCTGAACGTGCCAATCAGCTTGCCATTGGCCGGCCAGATCCAGGCGACGTCCTCGCTCCCCGACGCCGCATCGCCCGCCGACGCATCCGGCCGGCTTTCCGGCCTGGCTTCGGACTTTGCTTCGACCCGCGCTGCCGGGCTGACCTCCGGCTTTGCTTCAGGCCTTGCGACGACAGGCGTCACCGTCACCGGATCAACCGCCTGCGCCTGCGCACGCGCCAGCGCCTGCTCGGAGTAGGGTTCCTTGCCCGCCCTCGGCTCACGCTTCAGGAGATCAGCCGGACTACTGCTGCCAAGGGAACGCTGTTCGACCACCGTGCCGGTGTTGATCGGCCGCACCACGACCGCCTCGGTCGCCGCTGCGGCACCGGGAGCCCTGACCCGCAGCGACTGTCCGACCAGGATGCGATTCGGATTGTCGATGTTGTTCCAGGCCACCAGCTCCCGGTAGTCGAGCCCATGATCGAGAGCGATGGAATACAGCGTGTCGCCCCGTTTGACGGTGTACAGATCCTTGCTGGCAACCGACGCACCGGCAGTCGCCGCCTGACCCCCACGGTCGCCGGCCGGCGCCGGCGACTTGCTGGCGCAGCCCGCCAGAACGAGCAATGCCGACAAGATCAGAGCGCCCGGGTGGCGAGAAAAAAACCCTTGGTCCTTCATTCGACTCCCGACAGTAACGGAACAAAACGCACGGCTTCCAGGCGGGTTTCGACAAAACCCTCGGCCCGTCGTTCGATCAGCACGAGCTGCTGGCTTGCCGCGCCCAGCGGCAGGATCAGCCTGCCGTTGGGTGCCAGTTGTTGCAACAGGGCGCGCGGCACACGCGCCGCTGCCGCCGCGACGATGATCGTATCAAACGGCGCCGCCTCCGGCAGGCCGAGCTGGCCGTCGGCATGCTTCAGGCGCACCTTGAGTTGCCGGATGGCGCGCAGGTTGGCCTTGGCCTTGGCGAGCAACGGCGCGATTCGCTCGACCGCATAGACCTCGTCGGTCAACTGCGCCAGTACGGCCGCCTGGTAGCCACAGCCGGCGCCGATCTCCAGCGTCTTGCCAAGGTCGTCGCGGCCAGCCAGCAGCGCCTCGATCATCCGTGCCACGACATAGGGCTGCGAGATCGTCTGCGAGAAACCCAAGGGCAGCGCCGTGTCCTCGTAAGCCCGTGAGGCCAGCGCCTCTTCGACAAAAACGTGGCGTGGCACGGCTGCGATCGCCGCCAGCACCTCTTCGTCAACAATGCCCTGCTCACGCAGGCGCTCGATCATTCGCGTCCGCGTCCGCTGCGAGGTCATGCCAAACCCGGAGACGGCGCCGCTCATCGCGCCAGCCACTCGCGCATCAGGGGCAGTTGCGCATTATGCGTGAGGTCGATCTGCAGCGGTGTCACCGAGACCTGATGGTTCTGCACCGCGTGGAAATCGGTGCCCTCGCCGGCGTCCTGAGCCTCGCCGGCAGCGCCGATCCAGAACACCGTCTCGTTGCGCGGCGACAGCGTGCGCACCACCGGCTCGGCCTTGTGGCGCTTGCCAAGACGGGTGACGACGGTGCCGCGAAGTTGCCCCCAGGGGACGTCGGGCACATTGACGTTGAGCAGCACCGGCTCGCTGAGCGCCTGTTTCTGCAACAGCTCGACCAGTTCGCGGGCGACCCGCGCGGCGGTTGCGAAGTGCGCCCCCTCCTTGCTGCACAACGAAATCGCCAGCGACGGAACGCCGAGCAGGAAACCCTCGGTGGCGGCCGCGACGGTCCCCGAATAAATGGTGTCGTCGCCCATGTTGGCGCCGATGTTGATCCCCGACACCACCATGTCCGGCAGCCCTTCGAGCATGCCGGTGACGGCGAGGTGAACACAGTCGGTCGGCGTGCCGTTGACGTGGTAGAAACCGTTCGCCGCCCGTTTGAGCGACAGCGGACGATCGAGCGTCAGGGAATTGCTGGCCCCGCTGCGGTCGCGCTCGGGCGCCACCACGGTAATCTCCGCGATCTCCGACAGCGCACGCGCCAGCAGCTCGATCCCCGGAGCGAAGTAGCCGTCATCGTTACAGAGCAGGATCCGCATAGTCCATCCACCAATGCCGAAGTACCTCGTCACACACCCAGCTGCCACCCAACTCAGCCGCCATGATCCTGCCAGGCAGGGTGCTCGATTATAACCGCCTCCGCCGCCGAATCAGAACGAAGTCAATACCCGGCCTCCCCTCAGCTGCCGCAGTGCCCGCACGGTGACCGGATCGGCCTCGTAGCGAGACAGCGTCTCAGAAACCGCGCCACATGGTGATCGCCGCGCAGGCACCGGATCAACCCATCGGTATCGACGAGCATCGCACCACCTCACCCCTGTTATCTCTGCGCATACGGGTTTCCCCCTGGTATCGGAACCCTCAACTTCGCTACCCGACTGCCGATAGAGAACTTACACGGCCGGCCGGAAGAAAATCACTAAAGTTCCTCGCCAGCAGGTCGTTAGAAAAAACGTCAGCAAAGCAATTGCCACAAAGGATGGACCGGCCAATGCCCCTCCAGGCAGGTCACCGGAAACCAGAGGTCAACTTGATAGTGATAGGAGAAGGAAAATGCCCCAAGTCATCAACACCAACGTCGCGTCGCTGAACTCGCAACGCAGCCTCAACATGTCGCAGACCTCGCTGGCCACTTCGCTGCAGCGCCTTTCCTCGGGCCTGCGCATCAACAGCGCCAAGGACGACGCCGCCGGCCTGGCCATCTCCGAGCGTATGACATCTCAGATTCGTGGCCTGAACCAGGCCGCGCGCAATGCCAATGATGGCATTTCGCTGGCGCAGACGGCCGAAGGCGCACTGGGCGAGATCGGCAACAATCTGCAACGCCTGCGAGAACTAGCAGTGCAGTCCGCCAACAGCACCAACAGCGCCAGCGATCGCGCTTCGCTGCAAGCGGAGGCCAGTCAGCTGACGGCGGAAATCACGCGCGTTGCCGAACAAACTTCTTTCAACGGCCTGAAGCTGCTCGACAGCACTTTCCAGAATCAGAAGTTTCAGGTCGGCGCCGACGCCAACCAGACCATTGACATTTCCCGGATTGCCGATGCGCGTGCTTCCGCACTCGGCAGCCACGTCCTCGTGGCAGACGGGACCGCCACAGGGAGCACGTTGGTAGGTGCTACGGCGGCATCGACCGGGAACGCCGTCACAGTCGAGGCCAACCTAACCCTCCAAACGGATGCCGGCACAACGAGTCCAATTTCCTACGCCGCAAACTCCACGGCCGCAACCATAGCCACCGCCATCAACAATGCTGCCTCCGGCATCGGGGTAACCGCCACCGCCGCCAATAGCACCACATTGGCCAGCTTGAGCGCCGCGGGCACCGTCTCGTTTACGTTGTTTGGTGGCGCGACCTCCGCCAGCCAAGGTGCGTTAGTAACCGCGGTAATTGCCGACCAGAACGACCTGAGTAATCTCGTTTCGGCGATCAACGGAGTGCAGGGCACCACCGGGATCACAGCAGCCTTCACAACCACCGGCAGCAAGGCATCCATTACGCTAAGCACGACGGATGGCCGCAACATCGGTATCGACACCTTTAACAACACTGCAGGCGCAGCAGGTGATACGGTTGTTTTCGGTGGCTCCCTGCTGACGGATGGAGCAGCCGCAACGGCCAACGCCGTCGTTACAGGAACCGTTTCGCTGTCGAGCACGCGAGGGCCAATTGCTACTGCTACTGCTAATGCCGACGTCTTCGCCGCCGCCGGTGTGAATAACAGCGCCTTCCAGTCCGTCGCCGCGCTGAATTTGTCAACCGCAACTGGAGCTCAAGCGGCAATCGGGGCCCTTGATCAAGCATTGGCGCAGATCAATGCGTCTCGTGGTGACCTGGGTGCCTACCAGAACCGCTTCAGTTCGGCCATCTCCAATCTCCAGACGACGTCGGAGAACCTCTCCGCCTCCCGCAGCCGCATTCAGGATGCCGACTTCGCGGCGGAAACCGCCAATCTGACCCGCAACCAGATCCTGCAGCAGGCTGGCACGGCGATGCTGGCGCAGGCTAACTCACTGCCGCAGAACGTTCTCTCGCTGTTACGCGGATAGGCAGACCCGTTTGAATAGCGGTAACATCAGGGGCGCGATCGCGGCAACGTGGTCGCGCCCTGGCGTCTCTTCACCAAGGAGCGTGCGATGAACATCCAACCCACGGTCGTTTCTCTGCCGCCGCAGGGCAACCTGGCGGTCAGCAATACGACGCGAGAACTCAGAACACCCAGTAACGAAAAAGCCAGCCCGATCTCCGACGCACTTCAGTCGCCACTGCGCGTCCAACAGCCCGATCGGGACACCGTCGAAGCGGCCGCCAGGAGCGTTCGTGAGTTTGTCCAGCCAATCAACAGCAATCTGGAATTCAGCGTGAACGACGATACCGGGCAACTGGTCGTCAGGATCATCGACCGCAGTACCAAGGAAGTGATTCGCCAGATGCCGTCGGAGGAAATGCTGGCACTTGCCAAGGCGCTGGATAGCATCAAGGGCCTGTTTGTCAAGCAAACGGCCTGATAGTCGCACTATTGCAGCGAATGGCAGCAGGAGAAGAACATGGCGATTTCGTCCCCGGGCCTGGGCTCGAACCTCGATGTGAACAGCATCATCAGCCAGCTGATGTCGCTGGAACAGCGCCCGTTGACCGCGCTGGCCCGAAAGGAAGCGGTTTTCCAGGGCAAGATCTCGGCCCTCGGTTCATTGAAGGGCGCCCTTTCGGCCCTGCAGACCGCCGCCTCTGCACTGGTCCCGGCCACCGGCAGCAGCGCATTGGAGAAGTTCAGCGTTTTCAAGAGTACGGTTGCCGATACCGCCATTGCCTCGGCGACGACCACTTCGAGCGCGGTCGCCGGCACCTACAGCCTGGAAGTCACCCAGCTCGCCCAGGAGCACCGCGTTGCTACAGCAACGGGTATCGCCAGTCCGTTTGACGCCAATAGCCAGCTACTGGGTGGCGGTGGCACGCTGACCATCTCGCTCGACACCGACGGCGGTGTGAGTCCGAACAAGACAACCAACGTCACCATTGCCGACGGCGCGACGCCCGAAGCTATTCGCGATGCCATCAACACCGCCGATGCCGGCGTTTCCGCGACGGTCATCAATGGCGTCGATGGCAAACAACTGGTCCTGGTCGGCGACAAGCCGGGGAATGATCAGTTCATCAAGCTCGCCGGCGTGGCTGGCTTGTCGTACGACGGCGTCGGCGGGGATGCCGACGAGTTTGCGCAGTTGCAGGCGGCGCAGGGTTCGACGTTCAAACTGAACGGCATCGCGGTCGCCGCAAGCAGCAACACCGTCAGCACCGCCATAGACGGCATCACGCTGACGCTGACCAAGCAGAGTGCTGCCGGCGTATCCACCACCCTGACCGTCGCGCGTGACACCTCGAGCCTGACGGCCGGCGTCAATGCCTTTGTCAAGGCCTATAACGACCTGAACAAGACCACCACCGACCTCGGTAGCTACAATGCCACGACCAAGCAGGCCGGCGCACTCAATGGCGATAGCACATTGCGTTCGGTACAGGGCACCGTCCGCTCGCTGGTCGGTAACATCCCCTCCGAGGTAACGGGCGCCACCCTGCAGCGCCTGTCGGATATTGGTGTCAGCTTGCAGAAGGACGGCTCCCTGGCGGTCGATTCCAGCAAGCTGACAAAAGCGATCAGCGACAATCTGGCCGGCGTGGCCAATCTCGTTGCCGCCTATGGCAGCATCTTCAAGGGCGCCACGGATGCGCTGGTGGGTACGAACGGCAGCCTCGCTGCCCGTACCGAAGGACTCAACGCCTCGATCAAGGGCCTTGGCAAACAATCCGAAGCAATCTCCAGCCGGCTGGCGCAGATCGAAGCGCGTTATCGCAGACAGTTCACGGCGCTCGATACGGCCATTTCAGGGATGACCAAGACCAGCAACTTCCTGGCTCAGCAACTCGCCAACCTGCCCACCTACAACAACAACTAGGAGCCCCGAATGTTCGGCAGTGCACGTAACGCGATTTCAGCCTACCAGAAGGTGGGCGTCGACGCCGCGATCGAAGTCGCCGACCCGCACCGGCTGATCCTGCTGCTTTTCGCCGGTGCAAAGGCCGCGATCGGCAACGCGCGCGCCGCGATGAAACAACAGCAAATCGCAGCCAAGGGCGAAGCGATTTCCAAAGCGGTCGATATCATCAGCAACGGCCTCAAGGTCAGCCTGGACCTCGAACAGGGGGGTGAGATCGCCGGGCAGCTTGACGCGCTGTACGATTACCTGGTGCTGCGGCTGCTGCGCGCCAACCTGGACAACGACCTGTCGGCGCTCGAGGAAGTCGCCGGCCTGCTTGAAGAAATCCATGGTGCCTGGCGGGAGATCTCGCCCAGCGCCCTGCAACAAGCCGTGGCATGACCTCCTCGCTGGCTGCGCTGAAGCAACTGCTGGCACTCTCCGAGGCGATGCTAGGCGCTGCCGAAAGCGGCGACTGGGCGACGCTGGCCGCCCACGAGGCCGCACGGCGCGCGCTCGCCGACAGCCTGCCTGCCAGTCTGTCGGCCAGTCTCCCGACTGCCATGCAGGCGAAGGCGCGCACGCTGATCGAGGCTTGCCAGCGCTGTGATGCCAGCGTCCGGCCGCTGGTCGACGCGCGCCTGAGCGAACTGCGCGTCGTTCTGCGCGCAGCGCGAGCGGGTACGAAAGCAGGCATGCAAGCCGGCGCGCAAGCGCCATGATCCGCGCCGACGTCGCCAACCGGCTGCAGCCGGCGGCCGACCTGGCGCTGCGACCGGCGCTGCCCGCGCAGGAAATCACCGACAAGCTCGCCGGACTCGTCGCCGGACAACGACTGCTGGCAGAGATCCAGTCCCTGATGCCCAACGGCACCTACCGTGCGCTGATCAACCAGCGCAGCGTGACGCTCGCGCTGCCCTTTGCCGCCAAGACCGGCGACGCGATCGAGCTGGAAGTCGCCGAAAGTGATGGCAAACTGACCCTGGCGGTTGTCTCGAAAGCGGCATCGGAGGGCGGCCAGGGTGACGGCGACTCGGCCGCGACCAGCCTGAGCCGCACCGGCGTGCTGATCAGCCATCTGCTTGGCGGCGCGCGCGACGCCAGGAGCGGCCCGGTGGCATTGCCGCTCAACGGCAACCAGCCGATTGCGGCCAGCCCAACGGGCAAGGCACAGGACCTGCTGCCGCTGCTCAGGCAGGCGATCAGCGAAAGCGGCATGTTCTACGAATCGCATCAGGCGGAATGGGTCGAGGGCCGCGTCAGTAAGGCCCAGCTTCTGCAGGAGCCGCAGGGGAAACTGGCACCGCTGACGGCAGCCCGCCCGGAATCACTGCACGCCAGCGAATCCGCCAGCAGCGGACGCGTAGCCGCCGACGTCGCCGGACCACTGCCGACGCGATCAACCGACTCGCTCATCGGCACTCTCCAAACGACGCAGGCTGCAACTGGACAGCCGGCGCCGGCGGCGCCCACGGTCGCCCCACAGGCCCTGGCGCTGGTCCAGCAGCAGCTCGAAGCCTTCGCCACCCAGAATTTTGCCTGGCAAGGCCAGGTCTGGCCAGGTCAACAAATGGACTGGGAGATCGAGCACGAGCGAGCGCGCGGCGATCGCGAGGACAGCAATGTCGGCAGCGATGGCGAAAAATGGCAGACGCGGCTGCGGCTGACACTCCCCCATCTCGGCGAGGTCGATGCGCGGCTGCACATCCACGACCGGCAGATCTCACTGTCGGTTGTCGCCAACGACGTCGAGACGCGCGCGCTGCTACGCAGCGACGTAGCCAGCCTACGCGGCCAACTCGAACAGGCAGGGCTGGACCTTGCTTCCCTGGGCATCGCCGCGCCGCCCGAAGCTCAGGCGCCGCCGGAGCCTTCGTGACGGCTCGAGATGAGCCTCCGCAGAGATCTCGCGGTCTGCTTGCACGAGCAACAGGCGCATGGCCAAAGCCCCCGATAACCCGCTGAAGAACGCCGTCGCCCTGGCCTACAGCCAGGCCGACGGGGCGCCGCGTGTCGTCGCCAAAGGGCGCGGCCTGCTGGCCGAGCAGATCATCGCCCGGGCGCATGAGCACGGCGTGTATGTCCATGAATCGGCGGAACTGGTCTCGCTCCTGATGCAGGTCGATCTGGATCAGCATATCCCGCCGCAGCTTTATCTCGCCGTGGCTGAACTGCTGGCCTGGCTCTATCGGCTCGAGAATGGCCTGGAGGCGTCGACGGCCCCCCTCTTCCCGGCCAGCGCTGAACAGCCGCCACCCTGATGACGGCGGCGCCGCAGCTTACCGCGGTCCCACTTTTGCTTTAAACTGGCTACTCCAGCCGATTCCAGGAAAGCCAGTGGAAGAAACGGACGTTCAGGCACAAGCAGAAAAGGCAGCGGTCCGATTCGAAATCGAGCGACCCGAGGATTACGGTCAGTACCTCCTGCATTCCAGAGCCGAGATTGCGGCGGTGCTTCGCTCGCTGATCCAGCGGCGATCCCTGATCAGCGCCTACTTCGACCAGGGCCAATCCTTTCTGCTAACCTCGCTGCTGGGGCTCGACCTGGAAGCCGGTGAACTGGTCCTCGACTGGGGTCGCGAGGAAAAGGTCAACCGCCTGGCCTTGCTCGCCGAGCAAGTGCTTCTGACCACCACGGTCGACAAGGTGAAGGTCCAGTTCACCCTGGGCAAGCTCTCGGAGACCCAGAGCGGCGGTTTGCCGGCCTTCAGCGCCGCGCTGCCCGGCCAGATCCTGAGACTGCAGCGGCGCGAGTATTATCGCCTGTCGACGCCGCTCACCAAACCAGTCAAGTTCGTTGCCACCATCAGGCGAACGGATGGCAGCGCCCTGCTCGCCGAGGCATCCTTGCTGGATATCAGCGGTGGCGGCATCGGTTTGATGGCACCACCCAATCTCGCCGCCCTCCTGCAGCGCAGCGACCTGCTGAACGACTGCAAGATGACCCTGCCTGACGAGGGCCTGCTGGTCGCCAGCCTGTGCGTCCGCAACAAGCTTGACGTCGCAACCAGGGGAGGCGCCCGTTACGTTCGCGTCGGCTGCCAGTTCGTTGCCCTGCCAGGGGCACGGATGACCATGCTGCAGCGCTACATCACCCGCGTCGAGCGTGAGCGAAAGGCCCGGCTGAGCGGGATGACCTAGCCCTTCGTGCTGTGGAGGTCGCCGGCGGTGGTCAAGGGCTACCCCCGAAAGTGACGGATCCGGCCAAAGCAGGTTAGGATGACGCCTGCGCGGCGGCCCGACCACGCCCAGACATCCGCATCAAGCAAGAGGACCGGCATGAAATCCCTTCCCCGCCACAACGGCATCCTCCTTCACCCGACCTCGCTACCCGGCCCGCACGGTTCCGGCGATCTGGGCCCCGCCGCCTACCACTTCGTCGACTGGCTGGTTGGCGCCGGCCAGTCGCTCTGGCAGGTACTGCCACTCGGCAGCGTCGGACCCGGCAACTCGCCATACATCAGCCCCTCGGCCTTTGCCGGCAGCGAACTGCTGATCGACCTCGGCCAGCTCCGTGACGCCGGCTGGTTGAGCGATGCCGACCTCAAGTCAGTGCCTGCTTTCCCGGCCAACCGGGTCGATTACGACGCGGTCCGGCGCTTCAGGATGACCCACCTGCGACGTGCTGCCAAGCGCTTCTTTGGCGCCAAGAAGGTTCCTCAGCGATCCGCCTTTGAAGCCTTCTGCGCCAATGCCCACGCCTGGCTTGACGACTACGCGTTGTTCATGGCACTGGACATGACGCACGGTGGCGACGGCAGGATGTGGCAGGACTGGCCGGCAGAGCTGGCGCACCGCCAGCCGGACGCACTGCGCGAAGCGCGCGACCGGCAGGGCGAGGAAATCAGTTTCTGGAAGTTCTGCCAATGGCGCTTCCACGAGCAATGGGCAGCGCTGAAGCACTATGCCAATGCCCGCCACATCGAAATCGTCGGCGACCTGCCGATTTTCGTCGCCGCGCACAGTGCCGACGTGTGGTCGAATCCCAAGCTGTTCGATCTCGATCCACACGGGCGCCCGCGCGTGGTCGCCGGCGTGCCGCCGGACTACTTCAGTGCCACCGGACAGCGCTGGGGCAATCCGCTCTACCGCTGGCCGGCACACGCCGCCGAGAGCTATCGCTGGTGGGTCGAGCGGATGCGACAAACGATGAAGCTCTGCGATGTCGTGCGAATCGATCATTTTCGTGGCTTCGAGTCGTTCTGGGAAATCCCCGCCGAGGCGGAGACGGCCATCGACGGACAATGGCGGCCGGGGCCGGGGGAAGCCGTTTTCGACGCCATGCGCCGCGAGTTGGGCGACGCGCAAGGCCGACTGAGGATCATCGCCGAGGATCTCGGCATCATCACCCCGGAGGTCAATGCCCTGCGCCAGGCGATCGGCCTGCCCGGGATGCGCATCCTGCAGTTTGCTTTCGATGGCGACGCCAAGAACCCTTACCTGCCCCACAACTACGACGCCAACACCGTTGTCTACACCGGTACCCACGACAACGACACGACGCGTGGCTGGTGGGAGTCGCTCGCCAATCCGGAAAGGGATTATGTGCGCGCCTACCTCGGCGTCGACGAGGCGGTGGACGAAGGCCTGCCCTGGCGTCTGATCCGCCTGGCCTGTGCCTCCGTCGCCTCGCTCTGCGTCATCCCGATGCAGGACGTGCTCGGTCTCGACGCCTCGCACCGCATGAACGAACCCAGCCGCAGCGAGGGATCCTGGGAGTGGCGGTTCAGCTGGCAGCAGGTCGACGCAGGACACGCCAGGCAACTCGCAGAAATGGCAAGACTCTATGGCCGCCGGCGGCGTTGACCGGCTCCGCCGGTCTCGCCGCACTGCCCGGACCTGCCTGCAACGCCTGCGCGACGGTGCGCGAATGCGAAAGACCCTGCCTTGACTGAGCTTGACGAAATACATGATGGTCTGCACAGAGGAGAATTCTTCCTCGAGTATCTGCCAACGATCTCCCTCAGCGATCAACGCTGTCTCGGAGCGGAAGCGCTGATCCGCTGGCGGCGGCCGACGGGAGTCGTTCCCCCCGGGGAGTTCATCCCGCTGATCGAGAATACGCCGCTCTCCGGTCTGCTCACCTACTGGGTCATCGACACGGTCGCCAGTGAACTCGGTGAGTGGCTGGGCGCCCACCCCGAGGCGCATCTGAGCCTCAATGTTCCACCCGAAATCCTCGGCCGGGGTGGCCTCGAATACGCTGCCGTCAAATCCGGGCTGCGCAGCCTGAGTTCGCAGATCATCATCGAGGTCACCGAACGTGGCATCCCCGACTCGCTGGGAATGATGGCATTGCACGGGATGAGCCGGCGCGGCGTCCGCGTTGCCCTTGACGACGTGACGATGAACGGGACCAATCTGGCCTTTATTGCACGCTGTGACTTCGACATCATCAAGATCGACCGCTCGCTGATCGCCGGCATGGACCCGAACGGCCCCGACCCCAACTGGCTGCGTGGCCTCGCCGGCCTGTTGTCGTCGATGGACCTGACGGTGGTTGCCGAAGGGATCGAGACCGACGCCCAGTTCAAGGCCTTGCAGGCGGCCGGGGTGCAGATGGGGCAGGGTTATCACTTCTCGCGTCCGCTGCCGGCGAGCGAATTGATCGCCTACCATGACCGGACCAGGCAATCTCCGCCGTAGCACCCCCAATACGATGACCGCTGGTCCGGAAGCAGACTGACCTCGCCGCCGCACGGCCTGACCGGGCATCGGGCACAAGGCTTTGACCGGACCAACAGCTGACATCCGGGCAATGGCGTCGGGAACTTTCAAACGCAACCCTGTTGCAGTTACAATTCCGTTGTGTTCAGATCTGCGCGCAGGAAATCATCCCCATTCAGCTTCCAGGCGGCCGCGAGAGCGATTGATCGCCATTGATCGCCATTCCCCTGCCCTGCCTCGGCTGATTCAGCAACGACGATTCCAGGAGCCAACTCAATGAAGCACTCGCCCTTGCTCTGCTGCCTCACCGCCGCCTGTCTGCTGCCGCTGCCGGCTCTTGCCGGCAAGGGCGGCGCCCATGTGCATGGCACAGCCAGCCTCCAGGTCGCGATCGACGGTCAGACGCTGACGCTGAATCTCGAGACGCCGCTCGAAAACCTGCTGGGCTTCGAACATGCCCCGCGCACCGACAAGCAGAAGGCCGCAGTGCGCGCAATGAGCGAGCGTCTGAACCAGCCTGGAGAGCTGTTTTCGCCCTCGCCTGCGGCGCGTTGCACGTCGGTATCGGTGGCGCTGGACTCGGCGGCACTGAAACCGGGACAAAAGGCTGCCGGCGATGGGCATGCCGATCTCGACGGCGAATACGTCTTCCGCTGCGAAAACCCTGCGGCCCTGCGTGAGCTGGAAGTGGGACTTTTCCAGCACTTCCCGAAGCTGCGCCGGCTCGACGTCCAGGTAGCCGGGCCGCGCGGACAATCGGCCGCCAGGCTGTCGCCGCAACAGAAGCGCCTTGCCTGGTAGCCGCCGACCATGACGGAAGCGGTCATCGAGATCGAGAAGCTGCGCTTCCGCTGGGCGGTCGACAGCGATTTCTGCCTCGACATTCCCGCCTTCACGGCGCGCGCCGGCGAGCGGGTATTCCTGTACGGCCCGAGTGGTAGCGGCAAGAGCACGCTGCTCGGGCTCCTCGGCGGCGTGCTGGTGCCAGAATGCGGCCGGCTCCGGCTGCTCGGCAGCGAGTTGCCCCGACTGAAGCCCTCGGTCCGCGACCGCTTTCGTGCCGACCACGTCGGTTTCCTCTTTCAGCAGTTCAACCTCATCCCCTACCTCCCGGTGATCGACAATGTGCTCCTGTCCTGCCGCTTCTCGGGCCGGCGGTCCTCGCGGGCGACGGCAGCCGGCACATCACTGCATGACGAGGCCCGGCGTTTGCTGACGCACCTCGATCTGGAGGAATCGCTGCACCAACGGCAAGTCACCCGCCTGAGCGTCGGCCAGCAGCAGCGGGTCGCGGCGGCGCGGGCGCTGATCGGGCGCCCCGAGATCGTCATTGCTGACGAACCGACCTCGGCGCTCGATGCCGAACGGCAGGGTGCTTTCCTTGATCTGCTGGCGCGCGAGTGCGCCGCCGCGGGCAGCACACTGCTCTTCGTCAGCCATGACCGGCGGCTGGCCGCAGGCTTCGACCGCGAGCTGTCGCTGGCGTCGATCAGCCAGACCGGCGTCGACCGGCAGGCGGCATGAAATTCCTGCTCCTCCTGGCGGCTCGCAGCGCCTGGAACAGACGACTGACTCTCGGCATGACGCTGATCGCCGTCGCCCTCAGCGTCACCCTGCTGCTCGCCGTCGAGCGTGTCCGCCTGGAAGCCCGCAACAGTTTCGCGCAATCCGTGTCGGGAACCGACCTCGTCGTCGGCGCCCGCAGCAGCCCGGTGCAACTGATGCTCTACGCCGTCTTCCGCATCGGCGAAGCGACCAACAACATCCGTTGGCAAAGCTACCGCGCCATCGCCGAAAATCCCGCCGTCGCCTGGTCGATTCCGCTGTCGCTGGGCGATTCCCATCACGGCTTTCCCGTCCTTGGCACTACCGCCGCCTACTTCGAGCACTTCCGTTACGCCGACTCGCAGGCGCTGACCTTGGCAGCGGGTAAGCCATTTGCCGAACTGTTCGACGCCGTGCTCGGTGCCGAAGTCGCGCAGCGGCTTGGCTACCGGGTGGGCGACGCGATCGTCCTCAATCACGGCATGGGCGACGTCAGCCTCGCCGAGCACGCCGACAAGCCCTTCAAGGTGATCGGCATCCTCGCCCGCACCGGCACGCCGGTGGACCGCACGGTGCACGTCAGCCTCGAAGCGATGGAGGCGATCCACCTCGACTGGCAGGGCGGCGCGCCGCTGCCCGGCCTGTCGATTCCGGCCGAGTACGTGCGCAAGTTCGACCTGACGCCGAAAGAGATCACCGCCGTCCTGGTCGGGCTGAAAAGCCGCGCCGCAGTCTTCAAGGTGCAGCGCCAGATCAACAACGACGCCACGGAACCCCTGCTGGCGGTGCTGCCGGGCGTTGCTCTCGACCAGCTCTGGCAAGTCGTCGGGTTTGCCGAACGCACCCTGCTGGCGGTTTCGGCGATGGTCGTGGCCGTCGGTCTCGCCGGTCTGGTGGCGGTGGTTCTCGCCAGCCTCGGCGAACGACGTCGCGAACTGGCGATCCTGCGCTCGGTCGGCGCACGACCTGGCGAAGTGTTCCTGCTGCTGAGCGCGGAGGGACTCTTCATCACCGTGCTGGGCGCAGTGCTGGGCGTGGCGTTGCTCGCACTGCTGACGGCGCTGCTGGCGCCGCTGGCGCAGGCACATTTCGGGCTGGCGTTTCGGGCAAGTGGGGTTTCCGCCGATGAACTGCGCTTGCTCGGCGCGGTCGTCGCTGTTGGCCTGCTCGCCAGCCTGGTACCCGGCTACCGCGCTTACCGGCTGTCACTGGCTGACGGCCTGACACCACGCCTCTGATACACAGCCAAGCCACCTGACGACGACTTCCGGCCGGGCGGGCAGGGATCCTGGACTGGGCATGGCAGGCGCCGGCGCGCCGGCAACGCGGGTCGCCGGGTATGATGACGCCGATGAGCGATTCGCCCGAGATCACGCCAGACGCCCTCCCCTTCCAGCCGCGCTGCCTGTCGATCGACCTCGAAGTCGGCCTGCGCAGTGGGCGTATCCGGCAACTGGCGGCGCTGCGCGGCGACAGCGGCGAGAGCCTGCGGTTCGACGGTGGCGACCTGGCCAGCGCGCTCGGCCGTCTCGATGCGCTGGCCGATGGCTGCAGCTTCGTGCTCGGGCACAATTTCATCCACTTCGACCGGCCACACCTTGCCGCGGCCCAGCCTGGGCTGCGTCTCCTGGCGTTGCCAGTGATCGATACGCTGTGGCTCAACCCGCTGGCCTTCCCGCGCCACCCTTACCACCACCTGGTCAAGCATTACCAGGACGGAGGGCTGAGGCGCGGGCAGCTCAACGACCCGCTGCTCGACGCGCAGCTGACGCTCGATCTGTTCCACGACCAGTACCAGGCGCTGCAGCAGAGGCAACAGGAAGCGCCCGAACTGCTGCTCGCCTGGCACTGGCTGACCACGCTCGACGAGCGGGTTGCCGGACTGAACAGCTGCTTCACGACCCTGCGGCGCCAGCTCCGCCCGAGCGATGCCGCGGCGCGCCAGGCGATCGCCCGCCTGCTCGACGGCAAGGGCTGCCGGACGCAGGCGATGCAGGTCGTGGACGATGCGGCGCAGAGCAACTGGTCGCTGGCTTACGCGCTCGCCTGGCTGTCGGTCGCCGGCGGCAACTCGGTGCTGCCGCCGTGGGTGCGGCATCGGTTCCCCGGCGCCGGCGTGCTGATCCGGCGCCTGCGCGACCAGGCCTGCGGCCGGCCCGATTGCGCCTGGTGCAGCGAGCACCACGACGCGAGCCGGGAACTGACCCGCTGGTTCGGCTTCACCGGTTTCCGCCCGGAACCGGCTGGCGCCGACGGCCGCCCGCTGCAGCAGAGCATCGTCGAAGCGGCGCTGCGCGGCGAACACCTGCTGGCCATCCTGCCGACCGGCACCGGCAAGTCGCTGTGCTACCAGATCCCGGCGCTGTCACGCTTTGAAAAGACCGGCGCCCTGACCGTCGTCATCTCGCCGCTGGTCGCCCTGATGGCCGACCAGGTGGCAGGGCTGCGGGCACGTGGCATCGACAGCTGCCTGGCGATCAACGGCCTGCTGTCGATGCCCGAGCGAGCCGACGCGCTCGACCGCGTCCGCCTCGGCGACGCCGGCATCCTGATCATCTCGCCCGAGCAGCTGCGCAATCCGACGCTGCGCAAGGTGCTCGCCCAGCGCGAGATCGGCGCCTGGGTGCTCGACGAGGCGCATTGCCTGTCGAAGTGGGGACACGATTTCCGTCCCGACTACCGCTATGTCGGGCGCTTCATCCGCGAGAAAGCCGGCGACGGTCCGGTGCCGCCGGTGCTGTGCCTGACGGCGACCGCCAAACCCGACGTGGTCGCCGACATCGTCGCCCACTTTGCCGAAAAGGTCGGCGTCGACCTGCGCTGCTTCGACGGCGGCGCGAGCCGCAGCAACCTCGACTTCGCGGTGTTGCCGACGACGCCGGCGGAAAAGCTGGCGCACATCCACCAGCTGCTGGCGGCCGAACTGCCGGCTGACGGACCGGGCGGCGCCATCGTCTATTGTGCGACGCGCCGAAACAGCGAGGAGGTGTCGGCGTTCCTGACGCAGAACGGCCTGCTCGCGGCGTACTTCCATGCCCGGCTGCCACCGGAAAGCAAGAAGAACGTGCAGGAGGCGTTCATCCGCGGGGACCTGCGGGTGATTGCCGCGACCAACGCCTTCGGCATGGGGATCGACAAGCCCGACGTGCGCCTGGTGATCCATGCCGACATTCCCGGCTCGCTCGAGAATTACCTGCAGGAAGCCGGCCGCGCGGGCCGCGACCAGCAGGCCGCGCGCTGTATTCTGCTCTACTCGCCGGAGGACGTCGAACGCCAGTTCGGCATGTCGGCACGCTCGCGGCTCAGCCGCAAGGAAATCCAGGCGATCCTGCGCTCGCTGCGCCAGCTCGACCGCAAGAAGCGCAAGGACGGCGAGGTGATCGCGACGCCCGGCGAAATCCTCGCCGAAGACGAAGAAGGCGGCTTCGAACGCGACAGCGCCACCGATGATACGCGCGTGCGAACCGCCGTCTGCTGGCTCGAGGAAGCACGCCTGCTGAGCCGCGAAGAGAATCAGGTACAGGTTTTCCCCTCATCGCTGCGCGTCGGTTCGCTCGACGAGGCGCGCCAGCGACTGGCGCGCGCGTCGCTGCAGGGCGATTACCAGCGGCAGTTGCTGGCGCTGGTCGGGGCGCTGATCGGCGCACCGGCCGACGAGGGGCTGTCGACCGACGAGCTGATGGGCGTCACCGGACTGGGCTCGGAAAAGCTGCGGACAGCCCTGCACGATCTCGAGCGCCTGGGGATAGCGAGCAACGACACGGCGTTGACCGCTTATTTGCAGGTCGGCGTCGAAAACTCGTCGGCACAGCGCCTCGAACGAAGCGCGCAGCTCGAAGTCGCGCTGATCGACCTGCTGCGCGAGCACGCGCCCGACCTGGCGCGTGGCGAGAGCTCGCTGCTGCACCTGCGGCGGCTGAGCCAGGGCCTGCAGGACGCCGGCCACGCCGGCGCTCTGCCGGTACGGCTGCGCCAGTTGCTCGCCAGCCTCGCCGGCGATGGCCGCACTGACGAAGGCGGCCTCGGCAGCATTGCCCTGCGGCGGATCGATGCCGAAACGGTTTCGCTCCGCCTGCAGCGCGACTGGTCGGCGCTGGCCAGGACCGCGCAATTGCGGCGCACCGCTGCCTCGCATCTGCTCGGCCACCTGCTCGCCTGCCTGCCGGCGGGAGCGCGCGGCACCGACCTGCTCGCCGAAACGACGCTTGGCCGCCTGCTCGCCGCGGTCGACGCCGACCTGCTTCTCAAGTCGGAGGTCAGGGAGACCTCGCGGTTGCTTGACCGCGCGCTGCTCTGGCTGCACGAACAGGAAGTGATCCGCCTCAACAAGGGACTGGCGGTCTTCCGCCCGGCGATGACCATCCGCCTCGACGCCGACTGGAAGCGGCAGTTCCGGCAACCCGACTTCGCACCTCTGAAGCTGCATTACGACGAACAGGTGGTGCAGATTCACGTCATGGCCGAGTACGTGCAGCGCGGCCTACAGGCGATGGCCGATGCCCTGCGCCTGACGCTCGACTACTTCCGCTTGCCGCGTGACGCCTTCATGCAGCGCTGGTTACCCGACCGCGAGCAGGAACTCGCGCGGCAGACGACGCCGGAATCGTGGCGCCGGATCGTGGAGGCGCTGGCCAACCCGGTGCAGCAGAGTATCGTCGCCGACGATCGCGAGAACAGCAACGTGCTGGTCCTCGCCGGCCCCGGCTCGGGCAAGACGCGCGTCCTGGTGCACCGCATCGCCTACCTGGTGCGGGTGCGCCGCGAGAACCCGCGCGGCATCGTCGCGCTGGCCTACAACCAGCATGCCGCGGCGCAGATTCGCCAGCGCCTCGGCGATCTGATCGGCGACGACGCCCGTGCGGTCAGCGTCCTCACCTGCGATGCCCTGGCCATGCGGCTGGTCGGCGCGAGCTTCGTTGGCCGCGACAGGCTGCTGACCAACGAGAGCTTCGCAGCCGCGCTGGACGAAATCCGCCGGCAGGCGATCGCGCTGCTGCGTGGCGATCAATTGCCGCCAGAGCAGGCCGATGAACAGCGCGACCGCCTGCTGGGCGGCTTCCGCTGGATTCTGGTCGACGAGTACCAGGACATCGGGCCGCAGCAGTACGAACTGATCGGCGCCCTCGCCGGACGCAGCCGGACCGACGAGGACACGCGCCTGAATCTCTTCGCGGTGGGCGACGATGACCAGAACATCTACGCCTTCAGCGGCGCTTCGGTCGAGTTCATCCGCCGCTTTGAGGCCGACTATGCCGCCCGCGCCGTGCATCTGGTCGACAACTACCGCGCGACGGCGCACCTGATCGATGCCGCTAACCGGCTGATCGCGCCGGCGGCAGGCCGCATGAAGGCGGCGGAACCGATCCGCATCGATCGTGCCCGCCGGCAACTGCCGCCCGGCGGCGCATGGACGAAGATCGACCCGCTGGCGAAGGGCCGCGTCCAGATCCTGCCGGTCGGCCATGACGCGCGCACGCAGGCGGTGGCCGTGCTCGGCGAGTTGCAGCGCCTGGCCGGCCTGAGCACGGACTGGGATTGGGCGCACTGTGCGGTGATTGCCCGCGAATGGCAATGGCTGCAGCCGCTGCGCAGCTTCTGCGAACTGCACGGCATCCCGGTGCAGATGGCGCGGGAAGAAAGCGCGCAGTTCTGGCGCCAGCGCGACACGCAATGGCTGCTCGACTGGCTGCATGACGACGCGCGCAGCCTGGTCAACGGTCCCGCGATCGCTGCCGGGCTGGCCGGCCAGCCGGCCAGCCCGGTGCGCGCCATGCTCGACGAAGCGGCCGCCGAGTACACCCGCGAAACCGGCGGCGCCGACCTGCCCCGGCAGCACTTCATCGAGTGGCTGGCCGAATGGGGACGCGAAGCGCGCCGCCGGCAAAGCGGCTTGCTGCTGCTCACCGCGCACCGCGCCAAAGGACTTGAATTCGACCATGTCGCCGTGCTCGACGGTGGCTGGCTGACCGGTCGCGATCGTCAGGACGGCGGCGCCGACGCCGACGCCGAGCGCCGGCTGTACTACGTGGCGATGACCCGCGCCCGGCTGACCTTGCTGCTGGCGCGATTCGATCGCGGACACCGCCTCCTCGATCAGCTACCGGCAGTGCCCTCCCTGCTGCGCCGTACGGCGAGCGAACTGCCGCCACCGACCCCCGAACTATCGTGGTGCTACCGGCAACTGAACCCCGGCGAGGTGGACATCGGCTTTGCCGGCCGGCAGGCGCCGGCACAACCGGTGCATCGGGCCATCGCCGCGCTGGCGCCCGGCACGGTGCTGCATCTGCAGCAGGCAGGTCGGCGCTGGCTGCTGCGCGATGGGCAGGGCAATCCGGTCGGCCAACTCGCCGCCAGCTACACGCCGCCGGCTGGCATGGACTGCGTTGCGGCACGCGTGGCGGCGATCATCGTCCGCGACCGGGCAGACAGTGAACCGGAATACCTCGCCCGCGTTCGCTGCCAGCGCTGGGAAGTCGTCCTGCCGGAACTGGTCTTCGCGCCGGCAATACGTCGGGCATAGGCAGTAGGCATTTCACGCAAGAGAATTTCTTTTCACAATGCGGAAAGAAATCGGCAACCCGCTGTTTCGCCAGACTAAAAAATACATCTTATGTCTTATATAAGACTGTTGCCTACAAGACAAAAGCCCTCTATACTTCATGCCATTGGTCGCCCCGAGTTGGTGCCTGCAATGCTTCCGAATTCGACTCGCCGGTGTCACCATGGTCCCAACCGCACTTCATAATTTTTCGTGAGGAAAAACATGAGCACTAAAGAGCAACAGATCGCCGAACTGGAAAAAGACTGGGCCGAAAACCCCCGCTGGAAGGGAATCAAGCGCGGCTATTCGGCTGCCGATGTCGTCCGCCTGCGCGGCTCGTTCCCGATCGAATACACCGTCGCCCGCCGCGGCGCCGAAAAGCTCTGGAATCTGGTCAATAACGAACCCTACGTCAACTGCCTCGGTGCGCTGACCGGCGGCCAGGCGATGCAGCAGGTCAAGGCCGGCGTCAAGGCAATCTATCTGTCGGGCTGGCAGGTCGCTGCCGACAACAACTCGTACGCCGCGATGTACCCCGACCAGTCGCTGTATCCGGTCGATTCGGTACCCAAGGTGGTCGAGCGCATCAACAACTCGTTCCGTCGCGCCGACGAAATCCAGTACTCGAAGGACATCAATCCGGGCGACAAGGGCTACATCGACTACTTCGCGCCGATCGTGGCTGACGCCGAAGCTGGTTTCGGTGGCGTGCTGAACGCTTTCGAACTGATGAAGGCAATGATCCGCGCCGGCGCCGCCGGGGTGCACTGGGAAGACCAATTGGCTTCGGTCAAGAAGTGCGGCCATATGGGTGGCAAGGTTCTGGTGCCAACGCAGGAAGCCGTCCAGAAGCTGATCGCCGCCCGCTTCGCTGCCGATGTCTGCGGTGTGCCGACGCTGGTCATCGCCCGCACCGACGCCGAAGCCGCCGACCTGCTGACCTCCGACTGCGACTCCAATGACACGCCTTTCGTCACCGGCGAGCGGACCTCCGAAGGCTTCTACAAGACACGCAAGGGTCTGCAGCAGGCGATCTCACGCGCCGTCGCCTACGCCGAGTACGCCGACCTCGTCTGGTGCGAAACCGGCACGCCGGATCTCGAATTCGCGCGTCAATTTGCCGAGGCCGTGCGCGCCAAGCACCCCGGCAAGATGCTCGCCTACAACTGCTCGCCGTCGTTCAACTGGAAGAAGAACCTCGACGACGCGACGATCGCCAGGTTCCAGAAGGAACTCGGCGCGATGGGCTACAAGTACCAGTTCATCACTCTCGCCGGCATCCACAACATGTGGTACCACATGTTCGACCTGGCGCAGGACTACGTCGCCCGCGGCATGACCGCCTACGTCGAGAAAGTCCAGGAGCCGGAATTCGCGGCGCGCGACCGTGGTTACACCTTCGTCTCGCACCAGCAGGAAGTCGGTACCGGCTACTTCGACGAAGTCACCACCGTCATCCAGGGCGGCCACTCGTCGGTGACCGCGCTGACCGGTTCGACCGAAGAAGAACAGTTCCACTGAGCGATCAGGCAATTCCGGAAAGCCGCGCTCTGGCGCGGCTTTTTTTTGGCGATCGTTTTTTCGTCATCGATAAAACCCGCTGGTCTGAGGTGACGACATGATGACAAGCCGTGTTTCATGATGCTGTTCAGACGCTGGCGTTGCCTGCTGCGACCATGAGAGCTCAGACATGAAAGAGCAATGGCCGCAGCCGGCCAGAAGGAGCCGATGGCGACGATGCCATAAAGCGGCCGTTTATGCCTTATCGGTGTATGCTGGGACTCTATATTTCAAGGTGCCGGTTTTTGGTACTGTAAAACCCCTCGCTAAAATGCCGCAAAGCCTGTCGTGGAGGGGCTTTTCATGCCCTGGGCGACGCCGAGTTAGGGAGCAGGCGCCGGAGTTTTGCAGCAAAATTGCTCCCGATAACAAGGTTAGGCCTCGCGACTCACTCCTGCCGCCTCACCTACCTCTCAGCTTCGCAATCTCTTCGAAGTAGCGAAAGGAGAGCCGAGTGAAAAGACGAGGGTCTGCGTGCTCCACGAAAGCAAGGTGACCTATCAGTCGAGGAACGTCATCCCCGTTCAGCGTACCCGCGGAAAGGTGTTTCATCAGCAAACGCACGTGATCTCTATAAGTCGGATGCACTCGAACCAAACCGCTCTGATTGATGCGCAACCCCGTTATGAGAGTTGAGCCGCCTGCTCGACTCATAAAGCGCGTCTTGCTTGTGTTCATTCTGAGTAGCGGACTTATGGTCTTTGCCAAGAGCTGCTGAAAGTCATGCACGAACGCACTACAGGCCCCAGCTTTGTCTGTTGAGAACACGAAGTCGTCTGCGTATCTCGTCAAACGCGCCTGGCCAAACTTGGTGGGATCGCCTGCGACCAGTTTCAACAGCGCACTGTCGATACCATACATGACAGCATTCGCAATCGCAGGAGACGTCGGATACCCTATGGGCAGCCTTCCATCTCGATCAAAGCATCCTCTACGAACAAATTCCTCGAATCCGGAATCCCCAACAAACGATGGCAACGTGCGAAGGTTCTTGCGCACGACAATCATCAGATCATTCGTGCGAACCGAAGGGAAGAAGTCCTTGATGTCGACCCTTACCGAGTAAAGCGAATTCCGGTGCTCGGTCGCATTCTTAACAATCGACGCTCCAGGCCGAAATGCCGTCGCAACCGAACTGATCGGGAGCCTTGAAATTACCTCGGCATCAAGCCACGCAAGCACCATCTTCAACTCTGCTGCGGGCTGAACCAAGACTCGCTCGCCACCTGACCGCTTCTTAATGCGGATCTTCCTGTAGCGGACATGAGCAAATGCGAGCGCGTCCTTGACAAGGTCCGCATGCACCTTCATCTGCTCCCCGACGAGCTTGGCAAAGTCAATCATCGGGCAAATCTTGATGGCTGACTGCGAAAATGAAAGCCTCGAAATGCAGCTATCAGCGCGCTGACCCTAAAGCCAAAACTAAGAAAAGGTGCCCCGACTGTCGACTCATAAACCCAAGTGCCATCGGCGTCGAAACTACGAACTAGTTCGGCCGAACGTAACACTCCAAGCAGTCTTTTCAGTATGTCGTAACTCTTCTTTCCGAAGGCGGCAACTAGGAACTCAACTAGTTCCTCATGGCTGACAGGCCCCGTGAACAGAACGAGATCGTGAACAAAGTAAAGACTGACCTTATTTGCCTCCAACCTAGAGATATCGCCTGACACCCGGATTCCTCGGCCCGAAGACTTAACCTCAATCGCCTCCTTCAACTGCTTAAACGTCGCCCCGATCCCATCGACACTGTGAACTCCGTCCGGCGCCATCGGGTACCAGAGCACTGGCGCTTTGGCCTCCTCTGCGGCGGCTATTGGTCCGGTGTTTATGAAGGAGCTTTGACTTCTAAAGTCCGAGTTGTTTACGATTACGAGCTTCTTGCGAAAGCTCTGATGCGCAAAAGCACCAAGCTCGCAGAATGCACTTGGGCTTTCTAAGACGATAAGAATCTTATCCGCGATGTCAGAGATCTCATGCTCAAGGTCCAAAACGTTCTTAGAGTGACCAATCTTTGTCAGCTCACTGAACACACCTTCGGCGTAGATCACCCGGTAGTCGGGCGAAAGCTTCTCGACAAATCGCTTGATCGCTTCCCGTCGAGCCGACGGCACGCCAGCGGCTCTGTTCGCGCCGCACAAGAACATGAGCTGATTCGAACGGCCCAAAAGAGGTGGGCTGGCCGCGATGGCCAGCCCGAACTTTCTAACCCGAGCGCCGATCGCGCTGTTCTCGTGCTTGATGGCGCGTATCAGCATGCCTACTTGAGCGTCGATGGAGTCCGCTTCGGATACCTGCCGACTGGCAGGTATCCGAAGCGGACTCCATCGCCAGATGGGCAAAAATGCAAGGCGGGTTGCGACCCGCAACCCGATTCGGCCGAAGCCGAACAATTGCTAGGCACCCCATTATGACGCATTGCCCGGCCCAGGCCAAGCCTAAGCCTACTCGCGCCATCGGGCCTACGTGGCCGCGCAGCGAGGCCCAGCCCCGCGCTCAAGCTGACTCGCTACGACAGCCGTCGCTTGGCCGCTCCAGGCGCTGGTGGCATCATGCCTTCCGCGGCCAAGCGGCGTCTGCCTCCGCAGGCGGCTTAGCTCTACGTTGGACGCAAATAGAGCGATTGGAGGAGAGTAACAATGATTGATCGCTGGAATCATATGGCGGCTGCTGTTGCGGACTTCTACCAGAGTGTCGGGGAGCGTCCGGTGAGCCCAAGCGTGAGTACGCCCGAGATCCGGGCTCATCTAGCAGAGCGTTACGGAGAGTTCGCCGTCCCGATGTCGGCGGAGGCGTTACAGGACGATGTAATGCGCATGCTGTCCGAGTGGCAGGTGCAGCCCACGCACCCGCGATACTTCGGGCTCTTCAATCCCAGTGTCCAACCAGGAGCCGTTGTGGCCGATGCTCTGGTCGCTGTGACCAATCCTCAGATATGCGTCTATTCACACGCGCCAGGCGCTAACGAGATCGAACGGCACACGCTGCGCTTTCTGACCCGTAAGCTAGGCGGCGATCCCGATGCATGGTTCGCCAGCTTCACTAGCGGGGGCTCAGAAGCCAACCAGAGCGCCGTCATCGTGGCGATGACACGGGACCTCCCGGATTTCGCGCGCTCCGGGCTGACGGCCGGACTGTCGCGCCCAACGATCTACCTGTCGGCCGAGAGCCATCACTCCTTTGAGAAAATCGCCCATGGGGCAGGAATCGGGCGTGATGCCCTGCGCGTCATTCCTGTGGACGAAACCCTGCGCATGGATGTAGATGCATTGGCTGAAGCGATTGCAGCGGATCGTGCAGCGGGCAGGCGACCCTTGATGGTGGTCGCTACGGCGGGGACTACTGGCGCTGGCGTCGTCGATCCTCTGTCCTCTATTGCCGACCTTAGCAGAGAGCAATCCCTCTGGCTCCACGTAGATGCAGCCTGGGGGGGCGCGGCTTGTCTATCGCCGCGTCTGAAGACAGCCATTGCAGGTATCGAGCGGGCCGACTCGATCACGTGGGATGCCCACAAATGGCTTTCAGTACCCATGGGTGCGGGGATGTTCTTCTGTCGACACCGGGACGCGGTGGCCGCAGCCTTTGCGGTGGACCCCAGCTACATGCCCCCATCAACATCAGGTGTGAAAGAACTGTATGTGTCAGGCATCCTATGGTCTCGTCGCTTCATCGGTCTCAAGCTCTTCATGGCACTGGCGGAATTGGGTGAGAAAGGCTATCGGGCCGCAATCGAGCATCAGGCTTATATCGGGGATATGATCCGCGAGCGTCTCTTGTCCGCGCGCTGGCGGATCGTCAACGATACGCCCCTGCCTGTTGTTTGCTTCACCGGACCAGCTCTCGAAGCAGGGCGCCTGAGCGCAGCGGCAGTAGTCGCTGGGGTCCAGGCCAAAGGCGTATGGATCTCCGAGGTTCGCCTCAGTAGGCGTAAACCCTCGCTGCGCGCCTGTGTTACTAGCTTCCGAGCCGAGCCGGAGGATGTCGATGCGTTGATGGCCGCTTTGAGGGAGTTCCAGTAGGATGGAGGCGTCCAACAAACGCATGCAGCGGGACGCGGCAGAGCCGCACCGCTGCGTGCGAAGCATTGAACGTCCGCTATCCCAATCGGGCTACTTCCGCTTAGGGTCGATCACGGCCACTACACGGTTGAATAATTTTAGCGCACTTCTTGGAGAGCGGAATCGCAATTGAAACCCTCTGAAGCACTGCAAAGGCATCGCGGCGAGTTACACCGGATCGTGGAAGCCAACGACGCCAGAAATCCTCGTGTCTTTGGGTCCGTGGTTCATGGCGACGACACTGACGACAGCGACCTGGATCTGCTAGTGGACCCCATTGACGGCAAGACTTCGCTGATCAGCTTGGTCAGAATCAAGCGAGAAGTCGAAGCGCTGCTTGGTGTCAGGACCGACGTGCTTACGCCAATGGCACTGCACGAGCGCTTTCGACAGAACGTGCTTCAGGAGGCTGTATCCGTATGACCCGCAAACCTCGCAGGCTGCCTGAGCGGATTCGGGACATGCTGCTCAGCTATCAGCCATGTTGAATCCGACATTGGCGAAATGAGCAAGGATTGGTTTCTGGCCGATGGCAAGACGCAGCGAGCCGTCATCGAAGGCCTGATCGTCATCGGCGAGGCAGGCAACACGATCATGCAGCTTGACCCGTCGCTACAGGAAGCGCACTCAGCACTGTGGCAACAGTCCAGGAATGCCTACGAAATGAGGATCATCCTGACGCACGAGTATTTCCGCGTCGATGCCTCAGTGGTCTGGACAAGGGTTCAGGACCATCTGCCGGTGCTCAAGGCACAGTTGATCGAATCTGGCTTGGGAGACAACAGCCCCTCGCCGCCTGGACCTCGAACCGAATGGCGTCGCCTGACCTGCTTGAACAGTTCTCTCTGCTCGCGGCATGACGGCCGACGTCGAAAAGGTCCAGGAGCCAGTCCAGGAGCCGGAATTCGCGGCCCGCGATGGTGGCGACAGCTTCGTCTCGCATCCGCACGAAGTGGGTACCGCCTGCCTCGACGAAGTCACCACCGTCATCCAGGGCGGCACCTCGTCGGTGACCGCGCCGACCGGTTCGACCGAAGAACATTTCCACTGAGCGATCAGGCAATCCCGCAGGCTCGAGCTGCCGACACGACAGAAAACCGCGTTTCCTGATCCTACTTCACACGCTGATGTGGTCTGCTCGCGCCATGCTAGCTCATTGATCGACTGCGGGGCTGAGACCGAGGCCGTACTCCGACATGGACGGGCAATGGCAGCGCCCCGAAGACTCGCCTACACTTGTTGAAGCTCATGCTCCCGGGAATGTAGAATCAATCCATACACAATAACAGGGGCATCCAGCGGTCATGCAAACACCTTCATTTCTCTGCAACCTGCGAATCCGCGCCCAGTTCTCACTGCTCATCGGTACGATATTCGTTTTCTTTGGAGTGGCGCTAGCTGTTGCCATTCTGAGTATTGGGGAGACTGCAGGCCGGTTTTCCAATTTCGTCGATAAGGACCAGGCGGAACTGCTCTCGTACACGGAGATGTACGCACAAGGTCTGCAGATGGGGCAAGCCCTACGCAACATACAGCTTGAACCGGAGAACAAAAAAGGTTTTGACAATTTCTCGAAAGCCTCCGCTGATTTCACAAAATCTTTTCAAACGGCTCAAGCCTTGGCGGCAAACAACGCGAAATCCACTGAATCGCTGCAAAAAATAGCGAGCCTACGAGAGAAACAGCGGCAGATTCAGGAGAAGATTGTCAGTCTTGCGGCAGCCAAAGACCTTCCCACTGCGAGAGAACTGACGATTGCGGAGGAAACACCGGCGTGGCGCGAGATCAGGCAACTGATCGTAGACAATATTCAGTCATCGCATTCAATGGCGGCCAAATCGCGCTCGCAGGTTGTCAACTCCGCTGCCCATGCGCAGCGACTCTCCGTTTTGTTGGCTGTTGCCGCGGTGGTGGCAGGGATGTTGTTGTCGTTCTTCATCGTGCGGCGGATCAATCGAGCCCTCAACGATGCTTTGGGCGTTGCGGCACTCGTGGCGGAGGGCAAGCTGAACAACGTCATCGAAGTCGCATCGCGTGATGAGATCGGGGAACTGCTGCAGGCGCTTGACAAGATGCAACATAAACTCCAGACAGTGCTGCAGGAGGTCGATGACTGCGGCCGCAACATGGAACAGTCTGCTTTCCAGGTGGCAGCGATATCGAATGAAATCGCCGAAGTCAGCAAACAGCAGGAATGCCGTTCTGATGAGGTTAGCAAGGCGATGCACCACGTCCATCAGATATCTGCAGGCGTCCAGGTGCAAGCCATCGACGCAGCGAATCGCTCGGATCAGGTCGAGAAGCTGGCGAGGGAAGGGATTGAAAACGTGCGCCAGAACATTGCTTCAATGGAGGCAACCACTCGCCAGGTTGGCCACGCATCGGGCGAAATCCAGGAACTGGAACGGTTCGCCCAGATGATCCACAGCATCGTGAACGTCATCAAGGAGATTGCAGGCCAAACCAACTTACTTGCACTCAACGCAGCCATCGAAGCGGCCAGAGCTGGAGAATCCGGTCGTGGATTTGCCGTGGTGGCGGATGAAGTGCGCAAACTCGCAGAGCGTACGACCCAGTCTGCCTCGGAAGTCAGCCAGATCATCGAACAGTTGTCAGGGAAAATTCAGCAAGTGGTGGTATCGATGGACGTTGTTGTTGAAAAGGTGGACGTCACGCAGGAACAGGCGCGCACCATGGCACAAACCATCGAAGGCATTGCGATTACCTCGGTCGAGACGGTCAAGTCAAATCAGGGAATATCCCAGGCCAGCCAACAACAAGTGGACCATTTCGGGTTGCTGGAGTCGCGGCAGGATGATCTGTTCAAGATTTTGCACGCCAACGGGATGAAGGTGCAGACGACGGCGGCCATTGGCGAGGATCTTCGCGTCGTGGCCGGCCGACTGAACGACATCATGGACGGCTTCACCTTCACGGGAGGGCAGACGATCAGCGCCGGACAGCATGAGAAACGGCGTGCGCCACGAGCGCAAAATAGCCTGCGCGTGAAAGTGATAAGCGGAGCGACCGAAACTGAAGCTGTCGCGAGTGACTTCTCGATGAACGGCCTTCGCCTGAGGATCGTTGACGCGGTGCCTCAAAATGAACCGCTTGCGCTACAGCTCTATTTGCCGAACGAAGACTTGGACGCATACCGGAAGCAGCAGCCATTGAGAATGACCGCGCGGGTCGCCTGGCAAAGGAAAGATGCTGACGGATTCCTGTGCGGGGTTGAGTTCACGGATCTTGATTCAACAAGGGCCAACCAACTGAAAAACTGCTTCAGTTTTTACAAAAAGAATCCCGAGTTCATCGCCGGAGAGCCTCCCGTATCGTATAGAGCATTTGCACCTCTTCCGCATTGAAGTATCAGCCATCACAAGCATCGATGGCTTGGGCCAGCGGAGATGAGGCGTTTCTCTTCGCATCACTCTTGGCCAACTCAACGCGGCCAACCTGTCTCGATAGTTGGTCGCAACGGCGCCAGCGAGTTGGTGAACTCGAACTTGTAGCGGACGGCAGGTCAAGGTCACCGGTAGCGCGGTGATTCCTCTTTCGGGCTGACAGGTCGCTACCGATAACCACTCGTCCGCTGCGATGTACCCCAACCGGTCGAAGTATCCAGTCGATCAGGTACAAAAGCCGTCCAGCGCATCAACGATTCGTTCCGCCACGCGTGACAAGGCTGCCACCAGAGCCGCATTTCCCCAGGGCAATTGCATGAATCTTATACAAGACCGAGCAGTTCCGCGCGGAAGGTATCGGAGGTAGCGGCGATGAGGCGCTGAACCTTGAGACCGCCCTTGCGCTTGGTCGGGGAGAGGCGGATGAGATTCAAGACGAACTGGTGTACGACAGCGAGGTTGTGAGCGGCATGATCGGTACGGGCCCGCATCTGGTCGTCGCCAAAGACCACGTCCATGCACCAGTGCAGACTGTGGCAAGTCGGCCGGAGGAGTTGCACCCCCGGCCTCTCACAGAACGGTGCGTGAACCTCTCGATTCACACCGCTCCCATCAAGCAAACGCACCGACCATTCCTTTCTGCCAATGCACGAAGAGATACGGCTGCGTCTCGGAAAGCTGTTCGAGAAACCTGCTCGCCCGTATCTTGTGGCCCTTCAGCCGTCTGTACTTCCTCATCGCCCAAGCCACCAACGTCTTGTTGAAGTGCCTGAAGACGGGGTACATTGCCGACCGATAGAATCTTCCGTAATACGCGAGCCAGCCCCTCAGGACTGGATTGTGCAGTCGGGAAATGTCGGCTAGGCTCAGCTCCGTCCGATTTCGGTAGCTCAGTTTGCGTGTCGTTGCCCGCATCGCCGTAATCGCTTTGTTGCTGACCGCCGGGGTGAAGCTCACAAACAGGCTGTTGCGCTTGCTGTTCTTCACCACCCTTGGCCGGAAGGTATATCCGAGGAAATCAAACTGCGTGACCGGATACCTCCCCTTGCGACTACCGTCTTTGCAGTACACGATCTTGGTCTTGTCCGGATGCATCTGCAGGGCGCATTGCGCAAACCTTGCATCGAGCGCCGCCATCAGGGCCTGCGCCTCCTGCTCGGTCCGACAATGGACCAACCCATCATCCGCATACCGGCACCAGGGGTTGTCCGGATAGTGTTTCGTCATCCAGACGTCAAACGTGTAGTGAAGGAACAGGTTGGCCAACACCGGACTGACGACGCCGCCTTGCGGTGTCCCCCGGGTACGTTCTACCCGGGTTCCGTCCGCCTGTTGCAGCGGCGCAGTTAGCCAGCGCCTGATATACAGCATGGCCCATTCACACTCCACGTGCTTCTCGAGCGCCTTCTCCAGCAATGCATGGTCGATGTTGTCAAACAGGCCTTTGATATCAAACTCTAGAACCCAAGAATACTTCCAGCATCGTTCCCGCGTTACCCCCACGGCATCCAGCGCCGACCTTCCGGGCCGATAACCGTAGGAATCCGGTAGAAACTTGGCTTCAATCCCGGGCTCTATCACCCGCTTGACAACCGTCTGCGCCACACGATCTGCCACCGTTGGAACACCCAATATGCGCTCCCCGCCATTCTTCTTGGGAATGGCAACCGCTTTGACCGGCGGCGGAAAGTAGCTTCCCGACGACATCCGGTTCCAGATCTTGTACAGGTTACCCTTCAGATCCTTCTCGAAGTCGCCGATCGATTCCTTATCCACCCCTGCCGATCCCGCATTGGCTTTGACCGCTTGATACGCTTCGTACACCAGCCATTTGTCAATGGCAAATGGTTTTGTTGCACTCATCCGTTTCCTCCTGTTGCCAGTTGAACGCCAAGTGCAACCGCTTGATCCGACCCCTTTGCTCCAGCCGCATTACCAGCCTTCATCGCTCGTACGGGTCGGTCCGTCCCAGTGCTCCGCATCGGTACTCTCGCCTCGTGGTTTCTGCCACTTGTGCTTCTCCCTTGACATCGGAACGACTGGTTCCCGCAGTTCCACACAAAAGCCTGGATCAGCTTCACGCCTCCTATACGCCGGCCGCCGCTTGCCCAGTAGTCAGGTGCCCGGCAAGCTTGTCCCAGAAGATAGAAACGCCCCTGGTTTTGACGACAAGTCTCTGGATTACGACGCGTCAGCGAAGGTTCACTTTCGTTCGTCTCTCTGATCCTTACCTGCTCGAGGTACGTCCTCGACGCTTTGACCCCAACGCTCACCACCACGGCTCTTGACCGCAGCAGCTTGGGGTGGTTTGAGGCCCGCTCCTGAAAGCCGACCCCGAGGGACCTACCCTCATCTTCCGTGTAGCTTCTACACAGTTCGTCAGTCCATTACGAACTTCCTTTCTGTGTGCCTGCGGCACACTCTCGACACGCCAGTGCTGGCGGACGCTCTGATTCATGCGCTGAGCGTCAGGTGGCAAGCTACTGAGATACACGCGCCGTTCAGTCGAAGTCGCTTTTCCTCTGATCGTCCGTTCGGTGGTGATCACCACAAACGATTTCAGGTCTGGCCAGCGCTCGGGGGCGTGCGGACAGTCCAGCTGGTTGAAGACGTAGCAGCGACGCACTTCGATCCGGCCATGATCCTTCTCGATGACTTCGTGAAACTGGTGGGGCGTCTTGGCTGGTGCCGCCTCGAAGGCGATGAAGAAGTCGTCGATCGATTCGGCCAGCTTGGGCTGATTGTCCTTGACGGCCAGGAGGTAGTCCGCGCCGCGGTCCCGAATGGCCTGCGCAATGTTGGGCTGGGTGCCCATCGCATCGATGGTGACGATGCTGCCTTGCAGTGCCAAGGTCGCCAGCAGTTCAGGGATGGCGGTCTTCTCGTTCGACTTCTCGGCGGTCGCGCGCTGCCCCAGCACCACACCCGCTTGGGCCGCAAAGGCGCTGACCAGGTGAAGGGGGGTGGCGCCCACCTTTCCCGACCGACGACTGGTCTTGCCGTCGATGGCCACCACGTCGCCGTTTGCCAGCACGGGCAACACCTGGCCCACCCAGCGCACGAAGGCCGCCCCGAATTCGTCGGGATCAATCGCCGCAAAGACCCGGCCAAAGGTGTCGTGCGAGGGGATGCCCTGTTCGAGTTTCAGATACTCCCGCAACCACTCCAGCTTCTCTTTCGCCCAAGCCTCGATTTCGACAAAGGTGTCGGCCCCTGACAGGACCGCACTGACTGCAACCACCAGCAACTCGATCAGGTCGTGCTCGACCTTCGTACTCTGCCTCGGATCGCGCACGCCCACCCAGACGTCGACCAACCGGAACTTGCTTTCTGCCCTCATGGAAAACCCCAAAAAGACAGAAAACTACACAAATCAGGGGGCTGTGAACAGCCCCTTTGTAACTCGTTGAGCGTAAAAGATTATTTCGGAGGGTTCACGACGATGGCATTCATGCGATTGCCCTGCGCATTTCCCGCCTGCCCACCCGGTCGGCCTCTCCGGCCGTATATAATGCGGAGTTCATTCATCACGCGGGCAGAGTCCTCATCATGGAAGCCGAACAACTCAACATCATTGCAAACCGGCTCGTCGACCTCGGTCAGCGGGCCACCGAGCTGCGGAGGTATCTTTGACTACGATCAGAAAGCTGATCAGTTAAAGGCCGTCGAGCGCGAACTCGAGGACCCGAAGGTCTGGGACAACGCCGAACGCGCGCAGGAACTTGGCCGCCAGAAGCGGTCGCTGGAAAATGTCGTGCTGACGCTGAACCGGGTTGGCGATGGCCTGCGCGATACCGGCGAACTGTTCGAGATGGCGCGCGAGGAAGAGGACGACGAGACGCTGCAGGCGGTGATTGCCGATGTCGACGGCATCGAGAAGGAGGTTTCCGGCCTTGAATTCCGGCGCATGTTCAACAACCCGGCCGACCCGCTGAACTGCTTCGTTGACATCCAGGCCGGCGCCGGTGGCACCGAAGCGCAGGACTGGGCGGCGATGCTGCTGCGCATGTACCTGCGCTACGCCGAACGCAAGGGCTACGCGGTCGAAGTGCTCGAAGAATCCGAAGGCGAGGTCGCCGGCATCAAGACGGCGAGCATCAAGCTCTCCGGTGACTACGCCTACGGCATGCTGCGCTCGGAGACCGGCATCCACCGCCTGGTACGCAAGTCGCCATTCGACTCGAACGCCCGCCGCCACACCAGCTTCTGCTCGGTGACGGCCTACCCCGAGATCGACGATTCCTTCGAGGTCGACATCAACCCGGCCGATCTGCGCATCGACACCTATCGCGCTTCCGGCGCAGGTGGTCAGCACATCAACAAGACCGACTCGGCGGTACGCATCACGCACCTGCCGACCAATATCGTCGTCCAGTGCCAGAATGACCGCTCGCAGCACCGGAACCGGGCGGAAGCGATGGCGATGCTGAAGTCGCGCATCTACCAGGCCGAAATGCGCAAGCGCCAGGCCGAGCAGCAGAAACTCGAGGACGCCAAGTCGGACATCGGCTGGGGCCACCAGATCCGTTCTTACGTTCTCGACCAGTCAAGGATCAAGGATCTGCGCACCAATGTCGAAGTCGGCAATACCCAGGGCGTGCTCGACGGCGACCTCGACCAGTTCATCGAAGCCAGCCTGAAACAGGGCGTGTGACCCGTCAAGCACCTGCCCACCCCGCCCCCGGCACCAATCGCGAGAAGCCCACTCATCATGTCCCAGACCGATACCCAGCCCGATGCGTCTTTGCCGCAGCAGGACGAAAACCACATCATCGCCGAACGCCGCGCCAAGCTTGCCGAATGGCGGCAGGGTGGCCACGCCTACCCGAATGACTTCGCGCGCGAGAATACCGCCGGCAAGATCAACGATCTCTACGACGCCAAGACCCTGGAGGAACTCGCCGAGGTGCGAGTCGAAGTCCGGGTCGCCGGGCGCATCATGCTCAAGCGGGTCATGGGCAAGGCGTCGTTCGTCACCCTGCAGGATCTCTCCGGCCGCCTCCAGGCCTATGTCAGCCGCGACCACGTCGGCGAGGAAACCTACACGACGTTCAAGCGCTGGGACATGGGCGACATCGTCGGCGTCGTCGGCACGCTGTTTCGCACGCGCACCGGCGAACTGACCGTCGACTGCTCGGAAATCCGCCTGCTCGCCAAGTCGCTGCGACCGCTGCCCGAGAAATTCCACGGGCTGACCGACCAGGAACAGAAGTACCGCATGCGCTACGTCGACCTGATCACCAACGAACAGTCACGCTTCACCTTTGCCGTGCGCAGCGGGATCGTCCAGTCGATCCGCAACTACATGGTGACGCACGGCTTCCTCGAAGTCGAAACGCCGATGATGCACCCGATCCCCGGCGGCGCCGCCGCCAGGCCCTTCGCGACCCACCACAACGCACTGGACATGCAACTGTTTCTGCGCATCGCGCCCGAGTTGTACCTCAAGCGGCTGGTCGTCGGCGGGCTTGAAAAGGTCTTCGAGATCAACCGCAACTTCCGCAATGAAGGCATCAGCCCACGTCACAACCCCGAGTTCACGATGATGGAGTTCTACGAGGCGTACTCCGAGTACCACCAGATGATGGACTTCACCGAAGGCTTGCTGCGCCAGAGCGCACGCGAGGCGCTGGCCGGCGAAGTATTCGAGTACCAGGGCCGCCCGCTGGATTTCGCCAAGCCCTTTGCCCGCTTGACGATCAGCGAAGCGATCCGGCGGTCTCAGCCCGGCTTCACCGTCGCGCAACTGAACGATGCCGCCTGGCTGCGCGCCAAGCTGACGGCGATGAAGGTCGAGGTGAGTTCGCAAGCCGGTCTTGGTGCGCTGCAACTGATGCTCTTCGAAGAGACGACCGAAGCCGAGCTCTGGGATCCGACCTTCATCATCGATTACCCGGCCGAGGTCAGCCCGCTGGCCCGCCGCAGTGACAGCCACCCCGACATCGCCGAGCGCTTCGAGCTGTTCATCGCCGGCCGCGAGATCGCCAACGGTTTCTCCGAACTCAACGATCCCGAAGATCAGGCGGCGCGCTTCCTCGAACAGGCGAAAGCCAAAGAGGCAGGTGACGAGGAAGCGATGTACTACGACGCCGATTACGTGCGGGCACTCGAATACGGCCTGCCGCCCACCGCCGGCTGCGGCATCGGCATCGACCGCCTGGTGATGCTGCTCACCGACTCGGCGAACATCCGCGACGTGATTCTCTTCCCGCAGATGCGACCGGAGTAGGCGAGAGTCGCAGCAGTAAGCCTGGCCAGCGTGGCCGCCAGCGCATGAACCAGGCGATCGTCATCGGTGCCGGCTTGGCCGGCAGCAGCGCCGCCGAACGGCTGGCCGCACGTGGCTGGACGATCACGCTGATCGAGCGTGCGCCGGCGCCCGGCCAGGGCGCATCCGGCAATCTCGCCGGCGTCCTGCGCCCCCTGCCCTCACGCGACAACAATCGGCTGGCGCAACTGACCGCTGCCGGCTTCCGCCATGCCCGCAAACATCTCGCCGCGCTGACCGCCGCCGGTCTGCCGCTGCGCTGGGGACCGACCGGCGTACTGCATCTGGCGCGTGACGACCGGCACGCTGCGACGCAGCAGCAGGTGGCGGCGGCGCAGCAGCCCACTGCCGGCGATTTCTGTTTCGTCGACCGCGAACGCGCCAGCCAACTCGCCGGCTGGCCGGTCGCCAATGGCGGCTGGTGGTTTCCCGGCGGCGGCTGGGTTGACCCGGCCTCGCTGTGTCGGGCTAATCTGGCACGCCACGCCGCGGCGATCACCGCACACTACGGCTGCGAAGTGGTGCAAATTGAACGTCAAGAGGATCTCTGGCAAGCGTACGACGCCGGTGGCAGAGTCATCGCGGCAGCGCCGGTGCTGATCCTGGCCAACGCCAGCGACGCCAGACGCTTCGCCCCCGCCGCCCACCTGCCGTTACGCGCGGCACGTGGGCAGGTTTCGCACCTGCCGGCGGCCACCGGTTCAGCGCCCGGAATCGTCGTCTGCCGCCTCGGTTACGTGACACCGGCAATCGACGGCCTGCGCTGCGCGGGCGCCACCTTTGCGGTCGATGACGAGCAAACTGAACTGCGCGAGGCCGACCATGCCGAAAACCTCGCCAAACTCGATTTCATCCTGCCCGGCTACAGCAAGACCACCGACCGGTCAGCGCTCGGTGGCCGGGTCGGCTTTCGGCCGCTGTCACCGGATCGCCTGCCAATGATCGGTGCTGTTGCCGATGCCGCCGCGATTGATCCGGCGCGCCCTTCGCGACCGCTCGCCGAAATGCCCCGCCTGCCGGGGCTTTACCTGATCAACGGCTTTGGCGCCCGCGGTATCGTCTGGTCGTTGCTGGCCGGCGAACTGCTCGCCTGCCTGATCACCAGCGCGCCGCTACCCGTCGCCGAAGATCTGGCCGCCGCCGTCGATCCTGGCCGCTTCCAGCTGCGCGGGCGCAACCGACAGCCACGCAGTGACCGCGACTAGATCTCTCCGATCGGCAGCGCCGTCTTGTTTACCACCCGGCGGAGGCAAGGCGCCGGGAGGCGAACTGAAAGACGAACATCAGCAAGCCGTAGAGCAAGAGCGAAGTGAGCTTGTGCCAGCGTTTTTTGGGGTCTCTAGGGTCTGGAATCGTCGTCAATTGCATGAGCATGGCGGGCAGCTATTTGCGCAGGAGACGCATCTGTTGGCTCAAGCCCTCCTCGCGAGCTGCTTGTTCCTCGGGACGGTGGTAAAAGTCGAACATCGGTTGGGCAAGGGAACGGGGGCGCTTGGCAGCGCCCCCGTCGCGCTCAGTTTCAAGTTCAGCGCCTTTTCCTGCTGCTTCTTTGTTGAGCGCAGTACCTTGATGGCAACGCGTGTCGGGCGACGGCCAGGTTTGCTCATGACCGCGGGCTCCCCGGCGCGGCGCACAGTCGGTCGCGACAATCCGAGGTCAGCGGTTGGACCCACACCTGGCGGGGCGTGCTGTGATACGACTGGCCGGGGCGGGCCAGCCCGCGCCCGCTGGTTGCCCCAAGCAACTGCCAACCGGCGGCACGGTAGCAGGTGCCGGCATAGTGACGCGGATCGACGAAGGTCTCCAGCAGCAGGGGCTCGAAGCCCCAGTGCTCGAGCCAGTCAGCGCGTGCGCGGCGCGCGAGTTGTCCGAGCACATGGCTGGCCAGATGCGGTACCCGGACGTGGGGAAAGATCAGGAAGCGACTGTTGTTCACCACCCGCGGCACGTTCTCGCGACGTGCCTGCGCCGTCCAGCCGATCCACCGGGCGCGATCGGCGGCTACGTCTACGATCAGGACCATAAGAGCAAGGGCTACTGATTGTGAAACAGGGGTTTGATATTCCACTGTTCGACATCAGCAGTTCTCATTTCAAATTCCATGGTAGTGGGTGTTGAGGGTAAGGACTGTTGGATGGGGTAAGTCAGCCGGTGTCTGGGGCGTTGGGAGCGAGGCGCTGCTGCATGAAGCGCATGAGGTGATCCCAGTCATCGAACGGCAGGTACTGTAGCAAGGCGCGCAGGTGTTCGAAGAAGGTGCGTCGGGAGGGCAGCAGGCCGCGCACCTTGGCGTAACGGGTGTCCATCCAGTCCAGGGCGGTATGGACCAAGAAGGCCAACAAGATCAGTGTAGCGAACAGGTTGGCCAAAAACTGCTTGCCGTGTCCGAAGTTGTGGTCGAAATGGTAGCCCTTGGTCTTGAGGGTGTTGTTGTTCTCGTGGCAAGTCGGCCGGAGGAGTTGCACCCCCGGCCTCTCACAGAACGGTGCGTGAACCTCTCGATTCACACCGCTCCCATCAAGCAAACGCACCGACCATTCCTTTCTGCCAATGCACGAAGAGATACGGCTGCGTCTCGGAAAGCTGTTCGAGAAACCTGCTCGCCCGTATCTTGTGGCCCTTCAGCCGTCTGTACTTCCTCATCGCCCAAGCCACCAACGTCTTGTTGAAGTGCCTGAAGACGGGGTACATTGCCGACCGATAGAATCTTCCGTAATACGCGAGCCAGCCCCTCAGGACTGGATTGTGCAGTCGGGAAATGTCGGCTAGGCTCAGCTCCGTCCGATTTCGGTAGCTCAGTTTGCGTGTCGTTGCCCGCATCGCCGTAATCGCTTTGTTGCTGACCGCCGGGGTGAAGCTCACAAACAGGCTGTTGCGCTTGCTGTTCTTCACCACCCTTGGCCGGAAGGTATATCCGAGGAAATCAAACTGCGTGACCGGATACCTCCCCTTGCGACTACCGTCTTTGCAGTACACGATCTTGGTCTTGTCCGGATGCATCTGCAGGGCGCATTGCGCAAACCTTGCATCGAGCGCCGCCATCAGGGCCTGCGCCTCCTGCTCGGTCCGACAATGGACCAACCCATCATCCGCATACCGGCACCAGGGGTTGTCCGGATAGTGTTTCGTCATCCAGACGTCAAACGTGTAGTGAAGGAACAGGTTGGCCAACACCGGACTGACGACGCCGCCTTGCGGTGTCCCCCGGGTACGTTCTACCCGGGTTCCGTCCGCCTGTTGCAGCGGCGCAGTTAGCCAGCGCCTGATATACAGCATGGCCCATTCACACTCCACGTGCTTCTCGAGCGCCTTCTCCAGCAATGCATGGTCGATGTTGTCAAACAGGCCTTTGATATCAAACTCTAGAACCCAAGAATACTTCCAGCATCGTTCCCGCGTTACCCCCACGGCATCCAGCGCCGACCTTCCGGGCCGATAACCGTAGGAATCCGGTAGAAACTTGGCTTCAATCCCGGGCTCTATCACCCGCTTGACAACCGTCTGCGCCACACGATCTGCCACCGTTGGAACACCCAATATGCGCTCCCCGCCATTCTTCTTGGGAATGGCAACCGCTTTGACCGGCGGCGGAAAGTAGCTTCCCGACGACATCCGGTTCCAGATCTTGTACAGGTTACCCTTCAGATCCTTCTCGAAGTCGCCGATCGATTCCTTATCCACCCCTGCCGATCCCGCATTGGCTTTGACCGCTTGATACGCTTCGTACACCAGCCATTTGTCAATGGCAAATGGTTTTGTTGCACTCATCCGTTTCCTCCTGTTGCCAGTTGAACGCCAAGTGCAACCGCTTGATCCGACCCCTTTGCTCCAGCCGCATTACCAGCCTTCATCGCTCGTACGGGTCGGTCCGTCCCAGTGCTCCGCATCGGTACTCTCGCCTCGTGGTTTCTGCCACTTGTGCTTCTCCCTTGACATCGGAACGACTGGTTCCCGCAGTTCCACACAAAAGCCTGGATCAGCTTCACGCCTCCTATACGCCGGCCGCCGCTTGCCCAGTAGTCAGGTGCCCGGCAAGCTTGTCCCAGAAGATAGAAACGCCCCTGGTTTTGACGACAAGTCTCTGGATTACGACGCGTCAGCGAAGGTTCACTTTCGTTCGTCTCTCTGATCCTTACCTGCTCGAGGTACGTCCTCGACGCTTTGACCCCAACGCTCACCACCACGGCTCTTGACCGCAGCAGCTTGGGGTGGTTTGAGGCCCGCTCCTGAAAGCCGACCCCGAGGGACCTACCCTCATCTTCCGTGTAGCTTCTACACAGTTCGTCAGTCCATTACGAACTTCCTTTCTGTGTGCCTGCGGCACACTCTCGATTTTCCAACGCGCCCGCCCGGCGGAAGCCAGAGCGGCGACGTTATGGTCGGTGATGGCATGCGAGGTGGCCCAGGCGTTCTTGAAGACGATGGCACCGCGGGCATCGGTGGTGACCAGTTCCAGCCAGTTGGCCATCACGGCATCGTCCGTGTTGCGCAATGGCACTTGATGGGCATAGCGATAGGTGTCGGTAAAGTGCTTCTTGCCGACGCGTCGCGCCTGTACGACGCGGCCGAGTTGCTCGTTGCGCTCGAAATCGCCGACCCACTCGTAGAGCGTGGCATGGGATTCGGGCTTGCAGGTGAACAGGAAGTCGGCCTGTTGCGCCCGCACCCGCAGGCAATGCGACTGATGGCAGTACAGGTCGTCGCCCAGGTAGGTGATGCGCCACGGGCGGTAGTGCTCGCCCCAGCGCGCCAGCCAGCGGGCCGCGGCGGCCAATTCGCAGTCCTGCTTGTCCTGGCCGTCCTGGGGTTGCACGAATTCCGGCGGCAACGGGATGGCGTTCGCCTAGCCCGGCGCCACCAGCACCGGCGTCACGGCAAGGTGGCGATAGAGAACCCTGTCGTTCTTCAGGCGCGTCTCGCTGCAACCGGCACAGGAAATCTTTTCCGACGAGAAGAAATCAGTGCCGTCCAGGGCAATCAGCAAGGTGTCGTTGAGCGAGCGAAATCCCGCCAGATAGCCTTGCTGGTACAGGGCATCGCCAATCTCGGCCATGACCGGGTACACCGTTTCCGGCGGCACCGGGTCCAGCAGATTGCGAATCTGGTTATCGCAGGGAATCTCATGCACCCCGAACAGCGAAGAGGCATTGTTCCGCCCCAACTGCTTCTGCATCCTGACTTGGCTATCGAGGAAGGACGGACTTTGCGAGAAAAACACGGCGAAGGCCGACAGGGCCGCATCCTCCATCTCATAGAGCCGGGCGTTGCTCTGCTTACGCCCGTCCGGCAAAGCCCGGAATGCATCCCGAACCTTCTCGATCAAGGCGATGGCGGGGCTCGGCAGGGGGATGGGGGCAACGGTCGAAATGGGCTGGGCACCTGAAAATCATCAATACTTCGATCAAGTTCGAGGTTAACACTATAACACACTGTTTACCAGCATTATTTTAAAAAACACCCGGAGTTTCCCTCAATCTTCATCGCCCAAGTCTGCCAATCCGCGTGCGCCAACCTACGCCAACAGCCGCATTGCTTGGGTTTGAAATGAGAACTGCTGGTTCGACATAGACCTCCGCCGCCTGTTTCATCTAGTGAGCCTGCGCAGCGGACGCGTGAAATCGACGCCGAACACTTGGTCGTTAGCGTCTGCTTCCAGTGTGGAGCGGCCAGCCAGACGAGCAGCTGCTGGCGCCGCGCGCAACCGGCCGAATCAGCAAGGATCCATAGTGACCCAAGACGAGTTGTCATTGCCTGTCGTGGGAGGACTCGTGCTGTGGTCATCCGTGCGACCGGGCGAATAGGCACGGACACTCGGCGAAGCGTGATTCGGATGACCTTCCGTGGGTTCCTGCGAGCCAATCCGAGATTGACGCCGCTTCACGGGGGCCCATATACTTTCGCTGATGCCGTTGGATTTCCTATCCTTGAGGCACTCCCGCGTCTGCCGACGGCTGGCGGCGCATCCGGTATTTCGCCCTGCCAACTGCCGCCTCACTATGAGGATTCCACGATGCAAGTGATGTCCTCGCTGCGCGCCTTCCTCGAACTCGATGTGACCCCGGACGCCGATGGGGCAGCGGGCACGCGGATCAGCAATCGCCGGCGGGCACGGGTCTTTGCGGTGGTCTTCTTCCTCGTCATGCTGCCCGGCCTGGCCTGGGATTTCCTGCGGCCGGCCGAGTACCGGGCGACTGCCAGGGTGGAGATCACTCCCGGAAGCCACGAGCCGCGTCCGCTGACGCCGGCAGCGGCCGGCGAGGCCGGCCAGCCGTCTGCGCCGCGTGCCGGAGCCGGAGTGCTGACCGAGGTCGAGGTGCTGACCAGCCGTCCGCTGCTGGAGAAGGTGGCCGCGTTGCTTGCCTCGGCCGGTCACGCGTCGACGATCGACGGTGACCTCGTCGAACAGCTGAAGGGGATGATCCACGCGGTGCCGGTGACCGGCACGGCTGTCGTCGAGCTGCAGGCAACCGGTGCAAAGCCGAATCTGCTCGCCGCCGCACTGAACGCGCTGGTCGACGCGTATCGTGATCAGATGCAGGCGTCGCATGAAGTGGTCGCGGACGAGGGACTGGCGCAGGCCGGCGAGGAAGTCGCGCGGCTTGGCCAGGCAGTAAGCGAGCGACGCGAGCGTCTGGAAGGTTTTCGCAACACGAGCGGCGTCGTTTCCGGCGAGCGCGAGGAGAACGATGCCGTCGCTCATTTGAAAGGGCTGAGCACCGCACTGAATACGGCAACCGAGCGCGCCGCGATCGCCGAGTCCCGACTGCGCGCCTTGCGCGAGGGCGGTGGCGCGCGGGCGATGGCAGCGAAGGATGATCCGACGTTGGCAGGCATGGAACAGCGCGCGTCGCAGGTGCGCCAGGAGATACGCGAGCTGGAGCGGACTTACACCCCGCATTTCATGAGCCTCGATCCGCAAGCGCGGGCGTTGCGCATTCGCCTGAGCGAACTGGAACGGCAGATCGAGGTCCAGCGTGCGACGGGTCGTGAGGCAGGGTTCGCCGCGGCTGAGGAAGATCTGGCCAGCGCCCGGGCAACGGTCGAGCGCCTGCAGACGCAGATAAGGAACCAGCGCGCGAACGTGCAGGTCTTTTCACAACGCTTCGCACAGGCGAAGTCGCTCGAAGACGATCTCGCACAGATCGAAAAAGCACACCGTGCGGCGCTCGAGCGTCTTGCCAGACTTGGTGCCAGCGAGAGCAGCCGGCTACCGGCACTCCAGGTGGTCGAGGCGGCGAGCGTTCCGCAGTCGCCATTTCGACCAGAGTATCTGCGTGACGCACTGCTCGTAACGGCTGCTGCCTTCGCTCTCGGACTGCTCGCGATCTGGTTCGTCGAGCTGTTTACGCGTTCGCCTCCTGCCCAAGGCGCGGCGACGACGACAGTCGTCATTCCACAAACCTGGCCGATGCCTAGCCATCCTGCCAGGCAGCTGGCGGGGAACATGGCCGGCGCGCTGTCGGCCGGCATTCGGCCGCCGATTGACCTGCTTCCCAACCAGTGGCAATCGGCGCGCGAATTGAGCCAAGAGGAAGTGGCGGCGCTCCTCGCGGCATCCGCCGGCGAGGAACGTTTCCTGATCGCGCTCCTGATGCTAGGTTTGACGGCCGACGAAGCGATCCATCTCGCTCATGAAGACTTCGATCCTGCCGCCGGAACGTTGCGTGTCCGCGGTAATGCCCCGCGCCACGTGCACGTCCCACCATGGCTGATGGCCTGCCGGGCGGCACTGCCTGGCGATGGCTCGGCGCCGATGCTGGCCGATGCAGCCGGCGCACCAATCGCCGCGGCCCACCTCCAGTCCGTAGTGATCTGCGCCGCCTTCGACGCGGGTCTGGCGGATGCTGCTAGCCTGACACCGGAGGACCTTCGACACACCTGCATCGCCTGGCTCGTGCGACAGGGAGTACGCTTCTCGGACCTGGCGGCTTTGGTCGGACGGCCGAGCGCCGAAGCGCTCGCCGCTTATGCCGAGCTCGCTTCCCCGTCGCCGCGACTGGCCGCCAGCACCATTGATCC
>NZ_JAZKUM010000016.1:0-70888 GCF_036625085.1 Candidatus Accumulibacter necessarius
CGTTACCTCCCAGACCAGGGCGGGCGCCTTGGCGACGAGGATCAGAAATAGACCGCGAAACTGCGGATCCACAGGCAGGTATTTCTCGGCCAACTCGTGCTTGCGCTGATCGGGCGGGCAATGGATCAGGGGAATGCCCGTGTTCCCTCGCCCAGGCATGAACCCGGCGGCTGAAACGGCCAGCCATTTGCATCAGGTGGTCCGCATCCCGAGTGGCGTCCGATCCGGTCAGTGCTCGCCACCAGGTACGGAAAGCGCCACCTTGCTGGCCAAGCGGAAAGTAGCCGTTGAGCACGATGCGGTCGACGCAGTCATAACGGCCCTTCGAGAAGTTCCTCGTAATACGCCGACAGGTCATCGGGTTGTTTCATCGGAGGAGCCTCCGCGCACACCGGAAAATCCCGTTCATCCTTTGACCGCTGTAGCGCCAACGGATTCTTTCCCTCTCACCCGGCGTGAGAACGGCTGTTCGCCCTGAGCTACCCCTGACCGTAGAGTCGTCAGCTGGTCATCCAATGCGCATACGGACGCCATGGCATCACACCATCCCGACCACTCAGTTTTCGGCTGTTCTCCGAAGGAGAACCTCTTTTCCCAAGCGTAGTCTTGGGAAAAGCCTAGTCTCTTATGACTCAGGTCTTCACATTTCGTGAGCAGATTATGTCACGGGGTAGCGTAGGCGAGTGCCGGGACGATGCTTTGTTGAGTGATTCGACAAGCGGCGGCGATGGTAGAGCGGCCAAGGCGGGTAAGGTAGTAGCGATAGCCATGAACGACCGTCTTGAAGAGACCGAACTGGCGCAGGCGCCAAAGCTGGCGGGTGATGCCGGCCGGGGAAATCTGACGCAAGAAGGGGACAAGGTCGGCACGGCGGATGCCGCGGATGTTGAATTCGGGACGTTGGGACGTTGGAGCGCGCGCAGCAGGGCCTGCTGAGTGGCGTCGACGAAGGTAACCATCCCCCGGCAAAGCCGGGGGATGGTTACTTTATTGAACTTGAAGAAGGAGATCCCCGATGATTCCCCCCGCGAACCCGATCACGAACTGGAAGACCGCCTGTCGCGCCGCCTGCTCGACGTCTTCATCCGCGCCGGCCTGGTGCTGGCGCTCGTGCTGCTGTGCTACCACATCTTCTCGCCGTTCCTGACGATGATGCTGTGGGCGCTGATCCTGGCGATCACCCTCTATCCGCTGCACCAGATGCTCGCCGGGCGGATCGGCGGCAAGCAGGGGCTCGCGTCGACGCTGATCGTGCTGCTCGCCGTCGCCGTGATCGTCACGCCGACCGTCATGCTGGCCAGCCAGTTCGGCGACTCGGTGCATGACGTGGTCAACGGGGTGCGCGACAACACGCTCAGGTGCCGGCGCCGTCCGACAAGGTCGCTGCCTGGCCGGTGGTCGGCAAGAAGGTGCATGCGTTCTGGTCGCAGGCGCACAACGACCTGCCGGCACTGGTCAAGAACATGCAGCCCAAGATCGGCGAACTGGCGACCAAGGCACTGGGCATCGTCGCCGGCCTCGGCGGCGGCCTGCTGATGTTCATGTTCTCGTTCATCGTCGCCGGCATCATGATGGCCTTCGGCGAATCGGGCGCCAAGGCCATGCAGGCGATCTTCGAACGTATCGCCGGGCTGGCCCGCGGCAAGGAGTTCACCAGCTGTCGACGGCGACGGTGCGTGCCGTCGCCTCGGGCGTCATCGGCATCGCCTGCATCCAGGCGCTGATCATCGGCGTCTCGCTGATGATCGCCGGCGTCCCGTTCGCCGGCGTGCTGGCGCGTGGTCGTCCTCGTGCTCGGCATCGCGCAGTTGCCAGCGCCATCGTCACGCTGCCGGTGATCGGCTGGATCTGGACGAGCGGCGACTACGGTACCGACCCCGCTGCCGCCTACTCCGTGTCTGCTGTTCGTCGCCGGCATGGCCGACAACGTCCTGAAGCCGCTGATGCTCGGCCGCGGCGTCGATGCGCCGATGCCGGTGATCCTGATCGGCGCGCTCGGCGGCATGGCGACCGACCGGCATCCTCGGCATGTTCATCGGCGCCGAGCTTGCTGGCGCTGGGCTACCAGATCTTCATGCGCTGGGTCGCTGACAACCCGGAACGGCGCGGCAACCGGCCGCTGCCGATTCCTCCTCCACCACCGCCTGAGCCGATGCGGCGTGCTTCGCCGGCGCCCGGCCGCGCCTTCCTTCCTCGCCGCGGCGCTGTTGCTCGGCGGCTGCGCCGCGGTCGGGCCGGACTTCAAGCGGCCCGAGGTGCCTTGGCTGGCTGACTGGTCGGGCGGCTCGCTGACGACGCTGGCAGCGGAAAAGCGCGGCAGTCCGCGGCCGCAGACCGAGGAATGGTGGCGCAATTTCGACGACCCGGTACTCGACGCGCTGGTCGCCGAGGCGCAGCGCGCCAACCCGAACGTGCGCACAGCCGGCATGCGCATCATGGAGGCGCGCGCGCAACTGGCGATCGCCGGCAGCCTGCTCTATCCGCAGCAGCAGCAGGTGACCGGCAAGGTACTGCGCACGGGAACCGAGGCGAGCAGCGGGCCGGACAGCGCGCTGACGGCGTACAACATCGGCTTCGGCGTCGGCTGGGAAATCGATTTCTGGGGCAAGTTCCGGCGCAGCATCGAGGCCGCCGACGCCGCTACTTCGCCAGCATCGCCCAGTACGACGACATGCAGGTGCTGATGGCAGCGCAGGACGGCCTCTCTATGCGTCGATCCGCACCCTCGAGTTGCGCCTGACGATCGCCCACGAGAACGCCGCGCTGCAGAAGCGCAGCCTGGAGATCACCGAACGGCTGTTCAAGCACGGCAACGACTCCGAACTCGACGTGCAGCAGGCGAAGTCGCAGTACCTGAGCACGCTTGCCTCCATCCCGCAGACTCGAGGGCAGCCTGCGCCAGACGCAGAACGCGCTCTCCGTGCTGCTCGCCCGCCCGCCGGGACCGCTGCCGGAAATGGCGGCAGGCCGGGAACGCATTCCGCGGACCGAACTCGCAGTCGTCGCCGACATGCCGGCCGAGATGCTGCGCCGCCGCCCTGACGTGCGCGCAGCCGAGATGCAACTGGCGGCGCAGTCGGCGCTGATCGGCGTCAGCGTCGCCGACCTCTACCCGTCGATTGCGCTGCTCGGCTCGCTCGGCGTCTCGGCCACGTCGCTGTCCGGGGCGCCGCGGACAGTTCGACTGGGCGATCGGCCCGAGCCTGGTCTGGAACGTCTTCGACCACGGCCGCCTGAGCAACGAGGTGCTGGTCCAGGACGCCCGCTTCCAGCAGCTCTACGAGCAGTACCAGGGGACGGTGCTCGCGGCGGCGCGCGAGGTCGATGACGCCGCCGTCGGCTTCGTCGCCAACCGCGACCAGGTGCCCCTGCTCGAGGAGGCGGTCAAGGCGGCGCGGCGTTCGCTCGCTATCGCCACCCTCCAGTACCGCGAGGGGATGGCCGGCTTCGAGCGCGTGCTCGATTCGCAGCGCGCGCTGTTCAGCCAGCAGGAGCGGCTGGTCAACACCATGGGCAATGTCGCACAGAGCCTGGTCACGCTGTACAAGGCGATGGGCGGTGGCTGGCAGCAGGCGCGCGGCCGGCCGCTGGTCGACGACGCGACGCGCGAGACGATGGCCGAGCGCAGCGACTGGCGGGACATGCTGGCAGTGCCTCTGCCGCCACCCGATGCCGGTCCGCCACAGATCACACCAGAGAGGGAAGCACGATGAGCCAGGAATCGCCCAGCCAGGACCCGTCGACCGTAGCCGGCAGCGAAGCGCCGCAAGCCGGGCAAGGCAAGCCGGATCGGCGCGACGGTCGTGCTGGCGCTGATCGGCGGCAGCCTGCTCTGGTATTTTGCCGCCGATCGGCTGACGCCGTACACCTCGCAGGCGCGGGTGCAGGCCTTCGTCGTGCCGGTGGCCGCCGAGGTGGCGGGCAAGGTGCTCGCGGTGCACGTCAGGAACAACGACGACGTGGGGCGCGGGCAAGCCGCTGTTCGACATCGACCCGGAGCAATACCGGATCGCACTGCAACGCAGCCGCTCGGACTTCGAATCGGTGCGCAGCTCAGTCAATGCCTCGGTGGCGACCGTGAGGCGGCGCGCGCCTCGCTGCAGGCGGCGCAGGCCAATCACGTCAAGGCCGAAAAGGATGCGACGCGGCAGGAGGCGCTCTACGCCGAGGATCCCGGCGCGATATCGGTGCGCCGACTGGAGGTCGCGCAGGCGACAGGGGTCGAGGCGCGCAGCCGGGCAAAGGCCGCCGAGGCCGACCTGCGCAAGGCGCAGGAAGCCGCCGGCGAGAGCGGTGACAACAACGCGCAGTTGCGCAGCGCGCGCGCGGCGATCGAGAAGGCCGAGCTCGACCTGGCGCGCACGAAGGTGGTCGCCCCCGGCCGCGGCCGTCGTCACCGACCTGCGCACCGAAGTCGGCCATTTCGCCCAGGCAGGGCGCCGGCGATGACGCTGATCGCCATCCACGACCTGTGGATCAGCGCCGACATGACCGAGAACAACCTCGGCAATATCGACCCCGGCGACGAAGTGGCGATCGTCCTCGACGTGCTGCCCGGCGAAGTGCTCAAGGGCCGCGTGCGCAGTGTCGGCAGCGGCGTCAGCTCCGGCCAGCAGGCGCCGCCGGGAACGCTGCCGACGATCGAGAACAGCCGCGACTGGCTGCGCCAGGCGCAGCGCTTCCCGGTGGCGATCGAGTTCGATGCTGCGGAAGCCAAGCGTCTGGGCAAGGTACGCATCGGCGGCCAGGCCGAGGTGATGGTCTTCACCGGCGACAACTTCCGTCATGAACCTGCTCGGCGCGGCCTACATCCGGCTGATGAGCCTGCTCTCCTACCTCTACTGAGCGACCGATGATCGCTCCGGCGGACAAGGCGGTTCTGCGGCTGGCGGTCGGCCTCGGCCTGGCCGTGCTGGTCGCCTACGGGTTCGCGCTGCAGATGCCGCACGTGGTCTGCCTGATGGCCATGATGGTGCTGTGCAAGCCGGGCCCGCCGATCCCGCCGGCTCAAGGTGGCGGCCATTGCCCTGCTGCTCGCCGGCCTGCTGGTGATGGGGGTGCTGATGGTCCCCCTGCTGGAAAACTACGCGCTGGCCGGCGGTCTGCTGACCGGCGCGATCCTTTACGCGCTGTTCTTCTTCGGCATCCGCACCGGCAACCCGCTGACCATGATTCTGGTCGTGGCCTTCACGCTGATCCCGGTCGCCGGGGTGGCCGAGCAGGCGCTGGTGACCGTCGATCAGCGTGACGATCGCCGCCGGGATCGCCGTTGGCAGCCTGGTCGGCAGCCTTTCGCACGCCTTCTTTCCCGACGCGCCCGGTGCGGCCGCGAAGGCAGCCAAGGCCACCACCCCCAGCCGCGAGACGGCGAGCTGGATCGCGCTGCGCGGCACGCTGGTGGTGATGCCGGTGTTCGTCCTGGCGCTGACCGACCCCTCGTTCTATCTGGCGGCGATCATGAAGACCGTGTCTCTGGGCAGCAGGCGGGTTCGACCGACACCCGCTCGGCCGGCAAGGAACTGGTGGGATCGACGCTGATGGGGGCGGGATGGCCCTGGTCGTCTGGTTCGGCCTGTCGCTGTGGCCGAACCTGTGGATGCTGATGCTGTGGATGATGGCGGCCGCCCTGTGGGCCGGCGCACGGCTCTTCGGGGTCAGGCGCACGGCTTCTCGCCCGTGTTCTGGAACAATGCGCTGATGACCATGCTGATCCTGCTCGGGCCGGCGATCGAGGACAGCGCCAGCGGCACGGGTGTACTGGCGGCGTCCGCCGTTCGTGTCGGCCTGTTCGTCGGCGTCGCGCTCTATGCCTGGGCGACGGTCTGGCTGCTCGAGCGCTGGCGCGCGTCGAGAAGCGAGGCCTGTTCTTCCACCACGGCTGAAGGAGGATGAGCGGCATGATCCTGATTAACCTGGCAATCGGCTTGCTGACGATGATGATGTGCCTGATCGTGCAGGTGATGTTCACCTTCTGGAGCGTCCGCTACGTGGTGCGCCACGCGGACGAACCGGCACCGGCAGGGCACTGCTCACGGGTACCCGCTGCTGATGGCGATGGTGATCATGATGCTCGGCAATTTTCTGCAGATCATGCTGTGGGGCGCCCTGTTCTTGTGGCTCGGAGAGTTCACTGACTTCCATCGAGGCGGTCTACCACTCGGGCGTCAATTTCACGTCGCTGGGCTATGGCGACGTGGTCATGAGCAACGACCGGAAACTCCTCGGCCCGCTCGAGGCGCTCAATGGCATCCTGATGCTCGGCCTGATTCAGGCCGGCAGCGGTTCCGGATTCCCGAGCGCCGTGGTGTTCAGTCCGCCATCGACGTACATGATCTCGCCGGTGATGCCGCTGGCGAGATCGGAGAGCATGAAGGCGGCGGCGTTGCCGACTTCGTCGATGGTGATGTTGCGGCGCAGCGGTGCGTTGTGCGCGTTGTAGGCGAGCAGGCGCGAGAAGTTGCCGATGCCGGAAGCGGCCAGGGTCTTGATCGGGCCGGCCGAGATGGCGTTGGCGCGGATCCCTGCGGACCGAGGCAGAAGGCGAGATAGCGGGTGGCGGCTTCGAGGCTGGCTTTGGCGAGGCCCATGGTGTTGTAGTTGGGCAGGGTGCGTTCGGCGCCGAGGTAGGAGAGCGCGAGCAGGGCGGGGTTGCGGCCTTCAGCAGCAGCGGCCGGGCGGCCTTGGCCAGCGCCGGGTAGCTGTAGGACGAGACGTCATGCGCGATGCGGAAGGCGTCGCGGGTGATGCCGTCGAGAAAATCGCCTTCGATCGCTTCGCCGGGGGCGTAGGCGATCGAATGCACCAGCCCGTCGAGGCCTTCCCAGTGCTGGCCGAGGTCGGCGAACAACTGTTCGATCTCGGCGTCCTCGGCGACGTCACAGGGAAAGACCAGGGTGCTGTCGAATTCCTTGGCGAACTTGGCGAGGCGATCCTTGAAGCGCTCGTTCTGATAGGTGAAAGCCAGTTGCGCGCCTTCCCGGTGGCAGGCCCTGGCGATGCCGTAGGCGATCGAGTGCTTCGACAGCACGCCGGTGATCAAAATACGCTTGTCGGCGAGGAATCCCATGGGTTCTCCGGTAACTGAAATTGGCTTGTTGGCAGGTTCTTGTTCTGGATCAGCTTGACCACGCGATTATAAAGGATTCCACCCGCTCGCCGGCGATCGTCGTCGAGAGTCGGGCACCGGCCGCGGCCCCGGTTGCGCCGGCGGACCAAATCGAGCGGACTTCGCGCTACACTGCCGTCCCATGCCAGTTTTCCGTTCGCGCCTTCGTCGTCCTTTGTTGCTGCTCCTGCTCTCCTGCTGCCTGGCAGCGAGCAGAACGATCCCTATCCGCGCGCCGAGCGCGGCCGGAACATCCTCTATTCGGCGTTCACCGATCGCCCCAAGCATCTCGACCCGGTGCAGTCCTACACCGAGGACGAAATCACCTTCACGGCGCAGATCTACGAGCCGCCGCTGCAGTACCACTACCTGAAGCGCCCGTACACGCTGATTCCGCTGACCAGCGAGGCCGTGCCGGTGCCGCGCTATTACGACGACCGCGGGCCGCGAGCTGCCGGCCGATGCGCCCGGCGGCGATCGCGCACAGCGTCTACGAGATTCGCATTCGCCCGGGCATCCGCTATCAGCCGCATCCGGCCTTTGCCGCGATGCCGCCGGCCAGCCGCTGTATCGGGATCTCGATCGCGACAACTGCGCGGGATCGAGAAGATTGCCGATTTCCCGCAAACCGGCACGCGCGAACTGTCGCCGACGACTACATCTACCAGATCAAGCGACTGGCGCATCCGCGCCTGCATTCGCCGATCTTCAGCATGATGGCCGAGCGCATCGTCGGCCTGCGCGAGCTCGGCGCTGCCTGCAGGCAGAGGCCAGGCGCTGCCGTCCGGCGCCTGGCTGGATCTCGATCGCTTTGCGCTGGCCGGCGTCAGCGCGTCGATCGCTACACCTATCGCATCAGGCTGCGCGGCAAGTATCCGCAGTTCGTCTATTGGCTGGCGATGCCTTTCTTCGCGCCGGTGCCGCGCGAGGTCGACCGTTTCTACCATCAGCCCGGGATGGCCGAGAAGAACCTGACGCTCGACTGGTATCCGGTGGGCACCGGCCCGTTCATGCTGACGCAGAACGATCCCAACAGCCGCATGGTGCTCGAACGCAACCCGAACTTCCACGGCGAGACCTATCCCTGCCAGGGCGAGCCCGAAGACCAGGCGGCGGGCCTGCTGGCCGACTGCGGCAAGCCGCTGCCGTTCATCGAGCAGGCGATCTTTTCGCGCGAGAAGGAGAGCATTCCCTACTGGAACAAGTTCCTGCAGGGCTACTACGATGCCTCCGGGATTTCCTCCGACAGCTTCGACCAGGCGGTGCGCCTCGGCGTCGGCGGCGACGTGCAGTTGACCGACGAGATGCGCGACAAGGGGATCCGCCTGCTGACCAGCGTGCGCGCGTCGATCTTCTACATGGGCTTCAACATGCTCGACCCGGTCGTCGGTGGCCTGGCGAGCAGCCGACGAAGCTGCGGCAGGCGCTGTCGATCGCCATCGACCAGGAGGAGTTCATCTCGATCTTCATGAACGGCCGCGGCATCGCGGCGACCAGTCCGCTGCCGCCCGGGATCTTCGGCTATCTCGAAGGCAAGGAGGGCAGCAACCCGGTGGTCTACGACTGGGTCGACGGGCGGCCGCGGCGCAAGCCGCTGGCGGTGGCGAAGAAGCTGCTCGCCGAAGCCGGCTGGCCGAATGGTCGCCATGCCACGACCGGCGAGCCGCTGGTCCTGAATCTCGACACGACCACCGGCGGCATGGGCGAAAAGTCGCGACTCGACTGGCTGACGCGGCAGTTCGCCAAGCTCGACATCCAGCTCGTGGTGCGCTCGACCGACTTCAACCGCTTCCAGGAGAAGGTGCGCAAGGGGGCGGTGCAGCTCTATTACCTGGGCTGGAATGCCGATTATCCCGATCCGGAGAACTTCCTCTTCCTGCTCGCCGGTCCGGAGGGCAAGGTCGCAAAGGCGGCGAGAACGCCTCCAACTACGCCAATCCACAGTTCGACCGCCTGTTCGAGCAGATGAAGAACATGGAGAGCGACGGTCCGCGCGCGGCGAGCGGCTGGCGATCATCCGCCAGGCGATCGCGCTGCTGCAGCACGATGCGCCGTGGATCTACGGCTTTCACCCGAAGAGCTACACGCTGGGCCATGTCTGGCTGCACAACCGCAAGCCGACCGATGTCGGCAACAACATCCTCAAGTATCAGCGTGTCGACGTCGCCGAGCGGGAGCGTTTGCGGCAGGAATGGAATCGACCGGTGCTCTGGCCGCTGGCAGCGGCGACCGTGGTCCTGGGGGCTGTCCTGCTGCCGGCGGCGATCGCGCTATCGCCGTCGCGAGCGCAGCACGGCCCGCTGATGCGCGCGATCCGATCGCGCCGCAGCCGCCACTGCCGAGCGCGCCGCAGCGCCACGGCTTGAGGTATATTCGCCCACCATGCTCGCTATCTCGTCCGCCGCCTGCTCTACGCCCTGCCGATCCTGATCGGCGTCAACCTGATCACCTTTCGCGCTGTTCTTCGTGGTCAACACGCCCGACGACATGGCGCGCATGCAGCTGGGCGTCAAGCGCGTGACGCCGGAAGCGATCGAGCGCTGGAAGGCCGAACGCGGCTACGACAAGCCGCTGTTCATCAACCGGCGGCTTCCGGCAGCGCGTATTCACCGACACCATTTTCTTCACCAAGTCGGCGCGCATGTTCGCCGGCGATTTCGGGCGGCCGAGGACGGTCGCGACATCGCCCGCGAGATCACCACCCGGATGGGGCCGTCGCTGGCCATCGCCCTGCCGACCTTCATCCTCGGCCTGCTGGTGACCGTCTCGTTTGCCCTGCTGCTGACCTTTTTCCGCGCCAGCTATCTCGATTTCTGGGGCGTCGTCCTCTGCGTGGCGATGATGTCGATCTCGGGCCTTTTCTACATCATCGGCGGCCAGTATCTGGTCAGCAAGATCTGGAAGCTGGTGCCGATCTCGGGTTACGGCGGCGGCCTCGACGCCTGGAAGTTCCTCATCCTGCCGGTGCTGATCGGCGTCGTTTCCGGCATCGGTTCGTCGACCCGCTGGTATCGCACCATCTTCCTCGAGGAAATCTCCAAGGACTATGTGCGCACCGCGCGTGCCAAGGGGCTGTCCGAGGTGACCGTGCTCTTCCGGCACGTCCTGCGCAACGCGATGATTCCGATCCTGACCGGCGTCGTGGTCGTCATCCCGCTGCTCTTCATGGGCTCGCTGCTGACCGAATCGTTCTTCGGCATCCCGGGGCTGGGCAGCTACACGATCGACGCGATCAACGCGCAGGACTTTGCCGTCGTCCGCGCGATGGTGTTCATCGGCTCGGTACTCTACATCGTCGGACTGATCCTCACCGATCTTTCCTACACCTTCGTCGACCCGCGGATTCGTTTCAACTGATGCCTTTCCTGCCCGTCATCCTCTGGTCCGATGTGCTGATCTGGCTGCTGCTGGTCGGTGCCATCGCGCTCGGCGTGCTGTCGGCGCGCAAGCCGCTGCTGCGCGCGGCGTGGCGGCGGGTGGGCCGCAGCCGGGCGGGGATGGCGTCGGCGACGTGTTGATCGCCTTCGTCGTCGTCGGCCTGCTCGATTCGCTCCACTATCGCCCGCGCCTCGAAACACTGCCGGGCAGGGCGCCGCCGGCAGCGAACAGCAGCCGGCCGTTTACGCGGTCGAAGTGTTGTCGCTGCTCGACGGCATCCTGAGCCGCTGCGCACGCGCAACGAAAAGACCTATTCGGAACCGCTGGCGACGCGTGCGCACGCCAAGGAATCGATCGAGGTGCGCGATGCCGATGGCAGCTTCGACAGAGCCGCGACTACCCGCGCCTGAAATATGGCGGCGCGCATCTCGGCGCCGACGAGGCACGGCGCGATGCCGACATCGGCGAACGCGTCCTGCGCGCCACGGGCATTGCGCTGCTCGTCTGGTGGGCGCTGGCGGTCGCGACGGCGGCCGCTCTGGCGCGCGGCGCCGGCTGCTCGCACGGCGAGGCCTGGCGGCGCATCTGGCGCAACGAGAGTGATTTTGCGTGGAATGCGGTGCTCGCGGCGATCGCCGGGCTGCTGCTGCTCGGCCTGCCGCTGGCGCTGCTGGCGGTCGATTACCATGTCTTCGGCACCGACAAGGTCGGCCAGGACGTGCTCTATCAGGTGCTCAAGAGCGTGCGCACGGCGCTGGTCATCGGGCTGGTGACGACGCTGGTGATGTTGCCGCTGTCGATTTTGCTCGGCGTCGTCGCCGGCTACTTCCGCGGCTGGGTCGATGACCTGATCCAGTACCTGTACACGACGCTCAGCTCGATTCCCGGCGTGCTGCTGATCGCCGCCGCCGTGCTGATGATGCAGGTGGTGATCGACACCCATCCGCAGTGGTTCGCGACCGCCGCCGAGCGCGCCGACCTGCGCCTGCTGGCGCTGTGCTTCATCCTCGGGGTGACCAGCTGGACCGGGCTGTGCCGGCTGCTGCGCGGCGAGACGCTGAAGCTGCGCGAACTGGAGTACATCCAGGCGGCGCAGGCCTTCGGCGTCTCCGACCTGCGCATCATCGCGCGCCACATCCTGCCCAACCTGATGCACATCGTGATCATCGCGCTGGTGATGGACTTTTCGAGCCTGGTGCTCGCCGAAGCGGTGCTGTCCTACGTCGGCATCGGCGTCGATCCGACGATGATCAGCTTCGGCACGATGATCAACAATGCCCGCCTGGAGCTGGCCCGCGAACCGATGGTCTGGTGGTCGCTGGCGGCGGCCTTCGTTTTCATGTTCACGCTGGTGCTGGCAGCGAACCTGCTCGCCGATGCCGTGCGCGACGCTTTCGATCCCCGTCTGGCGGGGTCGGCATGAGCCGGGAGGCCAGCTTGAGCGAGCAAACGTGTTGCTCGTGCGTGCGCGATTTGCGCATCGCTTTTGTCAGCGGGCGCTCGCTGCTGCCGGCGGTCGACGGCATCGGCTTTCGAGGTCGCCGCCGGCGAGACGCTGGCGCTGCTCGGCGAGTCGGGTTGCGGCAAGTCGGCGACGGCGCTGGCGCTGCTGCGCCTGCTGCCGGCTGCCGGGCGGATCCCGGCGGCGAAGTGTCATTCGAGGGACGCGATCTGCTGTGCTTGCCGAAGCCGAGATGCGCGGCGTTCGCGGCGGCGGCATGGCGATGATTTTTCAGGAGCCGGCGACCAGCCTCAACCCGGTGCTGACCGTCGGTCACCAGCTGGGCGAGGTGCTCGAACGCCACCTCGGGCTTGCCGGGCAGGCGGCGCGCGAACGTTCGCTCGAACTGCTGACGGCGGTCGGCATTGCCGACCCGGAACGCCGGCTTGGCGAATATCCCTTCCAGCTTTCCGGCGGCATGAAGCAGCGGGTGATGATCGCCGTCGCGCTGGCCGGCAATCCGCGCCTGCTGATCGCCGACGAGCCGACGACGGCGCTCGACGTCACCATCCAGGCGCAGATCCTCGACCTGCTGCGTCGCTTGCAGGCCGATCGGGCGATGGGCATGCTGCTGATCACCCACGACCTCGGCGTCGTCGCCCAGATGGCGACCCGCGTCGGTGTCATGTACGCCGGCGAGATCGTCGAGGAAGCGCCACGCGAAGCCTTCTTTTCATCGCCGCGCCACCCGTATACGCAGAAGCTGTTCGCCGCCTTGCCCGATCTGGCGCGCCGCGGCGGCGGCTGGAGACGATTCCCGGGCAGGTGCCACCGCTGTCAGAGATGCCCGGCGGCTGTCGCTTCGCGGCGCGTTGCCCGCACGCCTGGGATCTGTGTCGTCAACAGGCGCCGGCCTGGCGGCAGGTGGCAGTCGGGCATCGCCTGCGCTGCCATCTCGATGGCCAGGAGGGCGCGGGGCGCGGGGTATCGGCGCGGCTGTGGTCGCTGCCGCAGCGCTGTCGGCGGGCAAGCGCCTGCGCTGCTTGCGGTCGAGGATCTGCGCGTGCATTTCCCGATCCGGCGCGGCCTCCTGCAGCGCACCGTTGGCTACGTGCGAGCGGTCGATGGCGTCTCGCTCGAACTGGCGCGGGCCGCACGCTGGCGCTGGTCGGCGAGTCGGGTTGCGGCAAGACGACGGTCGGCAAGGCGATCCTGCAACTGATCCCGGCCAGTGGCGGCAGCGTGCAGTTGCTCGGGCAGGAACTCGGCGCCCAGTCGCGCCGCGCCCAGCGGCCGCTGCGTCGGCGCATGCAGATGATCTTCCAGGACCCCTTCGCTTCGCTTAATCCGCGGCTTTCGGTCGGCGAGATCATCGGCGAGGGCATGAGCGCGCTCGGGTTTGATGCGACGGGGCAGGGTAACGGGGCGATCGCCGCCGTTCTGGAACAGGTGGGACTGGCTCCGGAGGCGCCGGGCGCTATCCGCACGAGTTCTCCGGCGGGTCAGCGGCAGCGCATCGCGATTGCCCGCGCGCTCGCCGTGCAGCCCGACCTGGTGATCTGCGACGAGCCGACCTCGGCGCTCGACGTGTCGGTGCAGGCGCAGATTCTCAATCTGCTGGCGACGCTGCAGGCCGATCTCGGCCTCGCCTACCTGTTCATCACCCACAACTTCGCCGTCGTCGATCATCTCGCGCACGAGGTGGCGGTGATGTACCTCGGCCGCATCGTCGAACGGGGACGGTCGATGAGGTCCTGCGTTCGCCGCAGCACCCCTACACCCGCGCCCTGCTGTCGGCCGTGCCGAGCCCGCGTCTGGATGCGCAGCCGGAGTTCATTCACTTGCCGGGTGAGATGCCGTCGCCGGCCAAGGCCGCCGACTGGTTGCCATTTTCATCCCCGCTGCCGGCAAGCCAGCGCCGTTTGTCGCGAGCGCTATCCCGAGACGACTGCCGTATCAACCACGCATGCGGTGAACTGCCACCTCTACCGCTAGCTTCACCTGGTAACGGTCGGCAGCAGAACGCCGCCTTTCGGCGGCGTCAGTTGTGGCCGGGAAACCCTCCAGACTAGAAGCTATTCTGTACGAGCTGGATGGTCAGCCGCTGTCCAGGCTTGAGATCGTTGCTCTGGATGCGATTCCAGCGCAGGATATCGTCCTTCTCGACCCGGAACTGTTTGGCGATCGAAACCAGCGTATCGCCACGACGAATCGTGTATTGCGCCAGCTTCGTCTGTTTCTTGCTGCCCGGCCGGGTCTGCTCTGACGCGTCGCGGGCCTTGTTGGCGGCTTTCTCCGCCGTCTTGACGTCGACCCTGGCCACGTCCTGACGGCCGCTCCTGACTGCCTTGTCTTGCCGGCTTTCGACCTCAGCCATCTCGCTGCGTGACTTGCCTGCCAGTGGCTTGCTGACTGGCTCCGGCGCTGCGACTGCCAGTCTGGTACCGGCGTTGACCTGGTTGACTCGCAGCTTGTTGATCTGCTTCAGCTCGGCCAGTGTCATGTCGTATCGGCTGGCAATCTCTGAAAGCGTTTCGCCCTTGCGTACGGCGTGGCTGCGCGTGACCGCGATGGCTGTCGCGTCGCTACGTGGCGACGCCTGCTTGCCGTCCTCGCTCCTGGCAAGGGTTGTGCGTTGTCCGGCAGGTGCCGGTTTGACGGCTGGCTCGGGTGTCGCTACGGTCAGCCTGGTGCCGGCTGTCGCTCGCTCGGCGCGCAGCTTGTTGATTTGTTTCAGCTCCGTCAGCGTCATGCCGTAACGCTGCGCTACCTTGAGCAGCGTTTCGCCCTTCTGTACCGTGTGCGTGTGAGCGGTCGCGACCGGCGCTGGCTCTACCACCTGCGGCAGCCGCGGTTGTTCGGCCACGAGTCTTGGCTCCGGCAGTCCGGCGACGTCGGCTGGATCTGCCCCCTCCTGGCCCGCGACCAGCAGGGTGAGCCCGGGAGACATCCTGATCCTGCCGCTGATGCCATTGACGGCCTTCAGGTTGGCGACCGTCATGCCGAAGCGCGGGGCAACCTCTTCGAGCTTTTCGCCCGGACGCAGCGTATAGGCCTGCCACGAGGAGAGCGGCTTTTCGCTCTCCTCGTGAGCCTCAAGATTGCTGATGAAGGTATCCACCTTGTGCGCCGGGATGACCATCGGCGTTTCGGACTTGATGACCGGGCGATTGTGCGCCGGGTTCAGGGCAACGAACTCCTTGACAGGCATTTCTGCAAGCCTGGCGGCGAGCGTCACGTCGATATTGGCTGTTTTGGTGACTGTCGCGAAATAGGGTCGATTGGGAACACCGCGGATATTGAGGGTGGCAAGAATGTTCGGGTTGCTGAAGACGTTCTTCAGGGCCTGCAGCTTGGGGACGTAATGCCGAGTTTCCTCGGGCATCGTCAGGCTCAGGTAGTCGGTTGGCAGACCATTGGCTTTGTTCTTGTTGATCGCTCGCCCGACAGCGCCTTCGCCCCAGTTGTAGGAGGCAAGCGCGAGGTGCCAGTCGCCGTGCAGATCGTAGATGTATTGCAGGTATTCGAGGGCGGCTGCGGTCGAGGCGACGATGTCGCGCCGCTCGTCGACCCACCAGTTCTGTTCGAGCTTGTATTGCTTGCCGGTCGCCGGCACGAACTGCCAGAGGCCGGAAGCATGACTGCGCGAGTAGGCCGTCGGGTTGTAGGCGCTTTCGACCATGGGCAAAAGGGCAAGCTCCATCGGCATGCCACGCTTCTCGATTTCCTCGACAATGTGATGCAGGTAGCGACTGCTGCGCTCGACCATGCGGCGCAGGGACTCCGGGTGGTTGAGATACCACTGCTGGTGATGCAGGACCAGCGCATTGTTGATGTTGGGCATCGAGAAGCCCTGCCGCATGCGCTGGAACAACTCCTCGGGCTCGGAGGTCAGATCGATGGTCTCGGCGAGCCGTACGGGCGCGACGAGTTCGACGACCGGCAAGGCACCATCGCTTGCGAGCTGCTGGGCCGAATTGATGCTGTCGGTCTTGGCAAGACCGACATTGGGGAAAGGAACACCCTGGTTCGCTACGTCGTCAGCCGAAGCAGCAACACAGGCCAAAGCAAATGCAACTGCAAACGCGATTCGTGGCGTCATCCGTACATCCTGTTCTCGTTCTCGGGTGGGCGCCAGTTCATCCCCGCTGCGTGGGATCACCTGGTCGAATGGTGAGACTGCAAGCCAATGATTATAGAACAAACACGCGCAGAAGGTGGAGAGCAATTGCGTCAGCAAGATCGGCTGTCACTACAGCGGCGGGCGGTTGCGCAGAGGCTGCTGGCGGGGAGGTGTCGCCTCGCGGCCAGCGTCAGGTGACGATCCAGAAACAGGAAAGCCCAGTCATGGCTGGGCTTTCTGCTATGGATGCTGGCGGAGTGGACGGGACTCGAACCCGCGACCCCCGGCGTGACAGGCCGGTATTCTAACCAACTGAACTACCACTCCGTGTTGCTGCACACAGGTCTTGGCGGTAGGGCGCTCGGCTCTTGGCTGAGCGATCTTCCTTCGCGCTGTGCAAGCTGCGCATTATAGCGAATTTCGCCGGGCAAGCAAGGGGCGATCGAGCCGGAATCGGAGGGCGGAACTGGCAAAGCGACCGGACGGCTTTTCGAGGCCAGATGTCGCTGGGTGCTGACGATCTTCTGGAACGTAGCCAGGTGGTACACAGTGGTCAGGCCTGAATGCACTCATAGCGGATCAGGTCAGGAGAGTTGTTGGCGACCGCCTGTCCCAGGCAGATGATTCCCCGATCGTGCAGAGTGAACTCCTCCCGTTGCACAAAGAAGCGGGCACCGTTGTCCAGTAATAGATAGGTTCCGTTGGTGCTGCCGTCAGCGAGGATAAACTTGCCCTGGCGGAACTGGATGTCGGCATGACTGCGGGACACCCGGTCGTTGTCTACCACCAGATTGTTCTTCTCTCCACGTCCGAGGGTAAACATCCGGGAACTCGGCATTACTTCGAAGGTTGCGCCGCGATAGACGAGGATCAGCCGGGCGACCAGGAGGCTGCGCAATTCTTCCTGCTGTTCCGTACTAACGACCTGGGTCAGGCTGGAGGGTTCCTGCCAGAGTACTTCGACGATCTCCATCTCATCCTGTTTGCCGCGCACCCACGAGCGGCCAAGACTACGAGTCATCTGTTCAAGGTCGTCCGGCAACTGGCTGACCGTCTCGCGGGTGGTGATGATCTGGTCAGCCTTGGCCAGCGCAACCATGCGGGCGGCCACATTGACTGCGTCACCGAACAGGTCGTCCTGCTCGACGAGTACGGGCCCGTGCTGCAGACCGATCTTGATGGAAATGCTGAATTCCATCAGGTACGAATCGTCCTTGATCGCCGTGTGCATCTCAGAGGCAGCGTTCATCGCCCGCTCGGCATCCGGAAAGCGGCTCATGATTTCATCGCCGATGGTCTTGATCACGGTACCGCCAAACTCGGCGGTCGCGGCCTTGAGCAATTCGAGGATGCGGCTCTCGATCTGCCTTGCCTGCCAGTTGCCATACTCTTCGAACAACCGGGTACTGCCGCAAATATCGGCGAACAGCACCGTTGCCGATACCTGTTGACGCGCTGTAGTCCGGTCGCCCGGCGCGGACATGTGCTTGCGCGCCTTCATCTTGTTCTTCCGAGTTCTCCGTGAGGCACCGCGTCAGCCATCAGCATAAGCCGGCACCAGTCAGTCTGCGATCAGGCGACGCGTCGCCGGGCACGCAACCGGTTCGCGGCAGGTCATCCGCAAAGACCACAGCCGACGCCTCGGTCGCCATTCATCAACCAAAGCGGCGCTTTACCTGTTCGCGACGTTCCTGCGCTTCGAGGCACAGGGCCGCCGTTGGCCGCGCCAGCAGTCGGGCGATGCCGATCGGTTCGCCGGTTTCCTCGCACCAACCATAGTTACCGTCATCGATGCGCTTCACTGCTTCGCGGATTTTCTGCAGGAGCTTCCTCTCGCGATCCCGAACGCGCAGCTCCAGGGTGTGCTCCTCTTCCGCGCTGGCACGATCGTTCCAGTCGGAACTCGTTTCACTCTCCTGCAGGTGGCCTGCGGTCGTCTTTACTGCCGAGAGAAGGGCCTGCTCTTCCGCGAGTAGCCGTCGGCGAAAGAAAGCCAACTGGCCTGCAGACATGTACTGCTCCGGTGAGGCCGACAGCAGGGTGGCCTCGGTCTCAGTGTCAACTCGTTCGCCGGGCTTATCCATATTTCTCACTCCTTCACTTTTTTTGGCGGGCCACCGACCACTGGGAAGTGGCTTGAGCGGGTTGGTCTGGCTCATGCCAGCAGGTCCCGACAAGGTGCTCAGGTGAGGTCCACCGCCCTCCGGGCTCTCGCCACTGTCGAGCCATGTTATCGCATTGCGCGTCGATGGCATAGCCGCAAGTCATCACCAGTCGCAGGGAGGTGCATCAACAAAAAAACCGCCCGCGGGCGGCTTGATCATGTTCTCTGCAACTACTGGCCTGCTCTCCCAAGGACGTCTGCCCGGCGCCCTGCTGGCACTGGCGATACGCTTGGTAGGCGCGATTGGACTCGAACCAACGACCCCCACCATGTCAAGGTGGTGCTCTAACCAGCTGAGCTACGCGCCTTCATCAAAGCCGGAACTGCACACAACTTCAAGGAAGTGCGCATTATACGGCGCGGCAACGCCAAGTCAAGCATCTCCGTCCGGGGTGCGTCGCCAACGTCTCTGACTTGGCTCTCAGTCGCCAATCACGTCGGTGTTGGCTGGCGGGGTGAAGCGAAACAGGGAAGGCGCCAGACGCGGGTTGCGCTCGAGATGTGAAAAGACCAGCGAGGTCTTCTGACCGAGGCTGTCGAACAACTCCATCGCCCGCAGTTCACTTCCGGCAAAGCCAAGGCGGACCTTCTCGAATCCGCTGTCCTGCGCCTTCGGAATCGCCTCTACCCACTCCAGTCCCTCCCGCTCGCCAGCTTCGCTCAGGGTGAAGCTCTTTTCGATCGCGCTGTCACCCGCGAGCAGTGCGGCCGGCGTTCCGCCGAGAGCGGCACCCGCCTTCCTGACTGTGACCTGGCGCAAGTCCGGGTCATGGATCCAGACTCGTTCTCCGTCGCCAACCAGCAGTTGACTATAGGGCTTGTCGATCTGCCAGCGAAACTTGCCTGGTCGCGAGAACATCATGGCGCCGCTGGATGCCTGTCCCTGGCGTCCGTTCCTGGCCACCACCGTTTGCGCGAAATCGGCGCGTACGGTCCGGGTTGATTCGAGGAACTGACGCAGTTTGTCGATGGCCCCGGCGTTCGCGGCCTGCGCCGCGAGCAGGCAGGCCGCTGCGAGGAGCGCTCGCCCGATCATTCCTCTTCCTTGCGCGCGAGGACTTCGCGACCGCCACGGGCGTCCATGGCGGACACCAGACCGGCCTTTTCCATCGCCTCGATCAGCCGTGCCGACCGGTTATAGCCGATGCGCAGATGGCGCTGAACGAGGGAAATGGAAGCGCGGCGATTCTTCAGCACCACTTCGACGGCCTGATCGTAGACCGGGTCAGCCTCACCATCGGTATCGAGGCCGCCATTCTCACCGCCGCTGCCGCCTTCGCCATCGTCATCGCCAGCGGAACCCGTGAGGACGCCGTCAACGTAGTCCGGAGCGCCCGCCTTCTTCAGATAATCGACCACCCGATGCACTTCCTCGTCGGCGACAAAAGCACCATGGACGCGTGTCGGATAGCCGGTGCCTGGTGCCAGGTAAAGCATGTCGCCCTGACCCAGCAGGGCTTCTGCACCCATTTGGTCGAGAATGGTTCGCGAGTCGATCTTCGACGAAACCTGGAAGGAGATGCGCGTCGGGATATTGGCCTTGATCAGTCCGGTAATGACATCGACCGACGGTCGCTGTGTCGCGAGGATCAGGTGGATTCCCGAGGCGCGCGCCTTCTGGGCCAGGCGGGCAATCAGTTGCTCGACGGTCTTGCCGGACACCATCATCAGGTCAGCGAGTTCGTCGATGACCACCACGATGTAAGGCAGAATCGACAAGGGTTCAGGGGTGTCCGGAGTGAGCGACACCGGGTTGGGAATTTTCTCGCCACTCTTTGCGGCATCGCGGATGCGATGATTGAGGCCGGCCAGATTGCGTACGCCCATTGCCGACATCAGTTTGTAGCGCTTTTCCATTTCGCCAACGCACCAGTTGAGTGCGTTCGCCGCATGCTTCATATCGACCACGACCGGCGCCAGCAGATGCGGGATACCCTCGTAGATTGACAGTTCAAGCATCTTGGGATCGACCAGAATCAGCCGTACCTGGTCCGGCTCGGCCTTGTAGAGCAGGGAGAGGATCATCGCGTTGATACCGACCGACTTGCCAGAGCCGGTCGTACCGGCAACCAGCAGATGCGGCATCTTGGCCAGATCAACGACCAGGGGTTGACCGCCGATATCCTTGCCGAGCGTGATCGTCAGCGCCGAGTTCATGTCGCTGTATTCCTTGCTGGAGATGATTTCCAGCAGGCGGACCATCTGCCGCTTGGGGTTCGGCAGTTCAAGCGCCATCGACGATTTGCCGGGTACCGTCTCGACCACGCGCACCGATACCAGTGACAGCGAACGCGCCAGATCCTTGGCCAGGTTGAGGATCTGGGAGCCCTTTACCCCGACAGCCGGCTCGATCTCATAGCGTGTGATTACCGGGCCAGGGTAGGCCGCCGTCACAGCCACCTGGACGCCAAAGTCGGCGAGTTTGCGTTCGATCAGGCGCGAGGTATATTCCAGCGTCTCCGGGCGAACGCGGTCACTCTGCAGTGGCGCCGGTTCGAGCAGATGCAGGGGTGGCAACATGCCCCCGGCGACGGCTTCCGGGAACAGTGGGGCCTGCCGCTCGCGGTCAATGCGCTTCTCGACTTTTGCGGGCAGTGGGGGAGCGGCGATCGGTTCGGGCGGGTTGATGAGCGTTGGCTCGTGGGGTTCAGTGTGCTTGCTGGCCTTTGGCTGCGGCGGGGCGACCGCGGGGGACTTTTCGCTCAGGGTCGGCTCGTGAGGCTCGCTCCGTTTCTTCTCGACCTCGACCACCGCCTCGCGCTCACGGGCAACTTCACGTCCGATGCGTCGGTCCTGCCAACGTTCGAACAGCTTGCGAACCGCCAGGATTCCCCCTTCGAGCAATGCCCCGACGCGTTCGGCCGCAGTGATCCACGACATGCCGGAAAAGATACTCCAGCCAAGCACGAGCATGGCAAAAAGAGCAAGCGTTGCGCCCGTATAGCCCAGATAGCGGGTGGCCAAGGCACTGATCTCAATCCCCATCGCGCCGCCAGGACCGACCGGCAGCGTGACCTTGAGCGTATAGAAACGCAGGGATTCAAGTCCGCTGCTGGCGACGATCAGGACGAGAAAGCCGGCCAGGGCAATATACAGCGGGCGCCGGTCGGCAGGTCGCTGGCCGTCGAGACGCCGATAGCCCCACCAGACGAACATCAGCAGCAGAATGATCCACCACCACGCCGAAAGACCGAAAACGTAGAGCATCAGGTCGGCCAGCCAGGCACCGCTTCGGCCGGCCGGGTTGTGCAACGTCGTCGTGTGGACGGCGTGTGACCAGCCGGGGTCCGCTCGATGGTAGCCCCACAGAGCAAGCGAGAGAAAGCTGGCAATGACGATCAGCAACAGCCAGCGCGATTCCTGCAGGAGCGCAGCGATCTTCTCGGGCAGCGGACTCGGTGCTTTCGACGGGTAGGCAATCCTGCTGCCCAGTTTGTTCAGCAAAGCCATCAGTTGGACTTGGACAAAGTGGCTTCAGGGCCGGGGAGCAGGGGCAGGAGCCGCAGGTACGCGCTTTTCCAGGATGACTATGCGGCCTTCCTCGACCCGGAAGTAGCCACGGTTCTCAAGGTCCTTCATGACCCGACTGACCATTTCACGGGAAGCGCCGATCATCTTGGCGATGTCCTGCTTGGTCACTCGTCGCCGGATCACGCGCTGGCCGCGCTCTTCTTCGGAAAAATCGATCAGCAACTTGGCGACCCGCCCGTAAACGTCCATCAGCGCCAGGCTCTCGATGTTGCGATCTGCCTCGCGCAGGCGTTGAACCAGACTCTTCATGATATTGAGGCAGAGGTCGAAGTTTTCGGCCAGGCAGCGCTTGAAGTCGGCCTTGGTAATCACCAGCAATTCGCAGGTCTCGGTCGCCATCACATCGGCGGAACGGGGACTGCCGTCGATCAGCCCCATCTCGCCGAAGAACTCCCCAGGGCCCAGCAGGGTCAAAATCACCTCCCTTCCTTCTTCATCGCTCTTGAGTACTTTGGCACCGCCGCTGATGAGAACGTAGAGGGAGTCGGTGCTGTCACCCGCGCGGACGATCGTTGTCTGGCGTGGTACCCGACGATGAAAGGCAACCTTGGCGATCTGCTCGAGTTGTGAATCGGGGACGCCGGCAAATATCGGGATGCTATGGAGCAAAATCAGGCTTGGTCCTCTTCTGGGCTGCTCGACCTGAGTGTTCATGGGCCATTCTTTCGTCAATTGAAGTGATTTCTATCAAGGGCTTGCGCGATGATTATAAGGCAAGTTGCAGGTTTTCGAAGCAAACCGCGGACAAACTTGGCGCCAGAACGGCCAGGGTTGCCGGTTATAATTTTTTTGTGACCAATCACCAGAGCAAATCAAGATGACCACATCAACCCGCCACTGCCGTCTGCTGATCCTTGGATCCGGCCCCGCTGGCTATACCGCCGCCGTTTATGCTGCCCGCGCCAACCTCAAGCCGGTGCTGATCACCGGCATGGCCCAGGGCGGCCAACTGACGACGACCACCGACGTCGACAACTGGCCCGCCGATGCGCAGGGCGTTCAGGGACCCGAGCTGATGCAGCGCTTCGAAGAGCATGCGCGCCGCTTCGAGACGGAGATCGTTTTCGACCACATCCACACCGCGCGGCTGACCGAAAAACCGTTCACCCTGATGGGCGATTCGGCCACCTATACCTGCGACGCACTGATTATCGCCACCGGTGCTTCAGCCCAGTATCTGGGCCTGCCGTCCGAGGAAGCGTATGCCGGGCGCGGTGTTTCCGCCTGCGCCACCTGCGACGGTTTCTTCTACCGCAACCAACCGGTCGCAGTCATCGGCGGCGGCAACACGGCGGTCGAGGAGGCTCTTTACCTGGCAAACATCGCCAGTCACGTGACCCTGGTGCATCGGCGTGACAAGCTCCGCAGCGAAAAAATTCTGCAGGACAAGCTGTTTGCCAAGGAAAAGGCCGGCAAGGTGACGATCCGCTGGAACTGCACGCTTGACGAGGTCCTCGGCGACCAGTCGGGCGTCACTGGCATCCGTATCCGGGACAAGCTGAGCAACGAGGCAGAAGTCCTGCCACTGATGGGGGTCTTCATCGCCATCGGCCACAAGCCGAACACCGATTTGTTCATTGGCCAGCTGGCCATGGAAGGTGGCTATCTGCTGACCCATTGCGGGCATCAGGGAAACGCCACGGCAACCTCGATCGCCGGTGTCTTTGCCGCCGGCGATGTGCAGGATCACATTTACCGGCAGGCCTGCACTTCGGCGGGTAGCGGCTGCATGGCGGCGCTCGACGCCGAGCGTTACCTCGACAGTCTCGGCCTGGCCGGCTGAGATTCTGGCCGTTTTCAGACAACGTAGTCGCCAGCTGCCCGCATGAGGAGCAACGCCCGCGATGAGTCAGCAAGATCAGCACAGCGCGGAGGATCTGGCCATGTTTCTCGCCGCTGTGGATGGCGCCAGACCCTTGCCCAAGCGCGATCGAGTCATCCTGGATGCGCCAAAGCCCAGTCCGCGGCCTCGGCAGCGGGAACTCGACGAAGCAGCCGTGATCGGCGAGCTGCTGCACGGACCTCTGGCCATCGACGACTGGCTCGATCTCGGCGGCGCCGATTCCTTCGTGCGCAGCGGATTGTCACGGACCGTGTTGCGCGACCTGCGGCGCGGTCGCTGGAGCATCCAGGGTCATGTCGACCTGCATGGCATGAACCGGCATGAGGCACACGAGCAGGTGACGGAGTTCGTTGCCGAATCGCTGGCCGCCGGCAAGCGCTGCCTGCGCATCGTGCACGGCCGTGGGCACGGGTCACCCGGCCGTGAAGCCATTCTGCGCCAACTGGTCAAGGTCTGGCTTGGCCGTTGCAAGGACGTGCTGGCTTTCTGTCACGCGCCGCCCAGCGACGGCGGTGACGGCGCATTGTGGGTTTTGTTGAAGGCCGGCGGCAAGGCGCGCGACCGCTCTTAGCTGCCGGTGGGCGTGCCTTCTCTTGTGGGTAGAGGCCTAGATCGCGGACTCGTCGAGTTCACCGGTTCGGATACGCACCACCTGCTCGACCGTGCTGACGAAAATCTTGCCATCGCCAATCTTGCCGGTACGTGCCGCCTTGACGATTGAGTCGATGGCGCCGTCGACCGCGCCATCGGTAACGACAATCTCGATCTTCACCTTGGGCAGGAAATCAACCACGTACTCTGCCCCACGATAGAGTTCAGTATGGCCCTTCTGACGGCCAAATCCCTTGACCTCTGTCACGGTCAGGCCGGTGACGCCAATCTCCGACAGCGCTTCACGCACTTCGTCGAGCTTGAACGGTTTGATGATCGCTTCAATTTTTTTCATGGCCTTGGCTCCAGGGAAGATCGTAAGGAAATCGTATCAGAAATCACGTACCCGTAAGCGATCAGTACGTGTCGCGGTAGCGATTGGTGATCGGATAGCGCCAATCCTTCCCGAAACCGCGCTGCGTGACGCGGATGCCGACGGGTGCCTGCCGCCTTTTGTATTCGCTGATCTTGAGCAGATGGACGACCCGGCGCACATCAGCTTCGGCAAAACCCCGGGCAATGATCTCGCGTGGGCTGAGATCCTTTTCCATGTAGGCCTCGACGATTGCGTCGAGAATCTCGTAGGGGGGAAGACTGTCCTGATCGGTCTGATCCGGCTTCAACTCGGCCGAAGGCGGTCGACTGATGATCCGTTCGGGGATCGCGTACGAGCGTGTATTTCGCCAGCGCGAAAGTCGGTAGACCAGGGTTTTGGCAATGTCCTTGATCACCGCGAAGCCACCAGCCATGTCGCCATAGAGTGTGCAATAGCCGACCGCCATTTCCGACTTGTTGCCGGTCGTCAGGACGAGAGAACCGGTCTTGTTCGAGATCGCCATCAGGATCATGCCGCGGATCCTGGCTTGCAGATTTTCTTCGGTGGTGTCGGCCGGCAGGCCGGCAAACTGCGCTTCAAGCATGCCATCAAGCGTCAGCATCGCCGGCTCGATGGCGATTTCGTCGTAACGTACGCCAAGCAGTCGGACCATCTCGCGCGAATCCGAAAGGCTGATCGCCGCCGTGTAAGGAGAAGGCATCATCACCGCACGTACCCGGTCGGCGCCCAGGGCGTCGACCGCGACGCAGAGCGTCAAAGCCGAGTCGATGCCGCCGGACAGGCCGATGATCGCGCCAGGAAAGCCGTTCTTGCCCAGGTAGTCACGCACTCCGAGGACCAGGGCCTGATAGACCTCGGCTTCCAGGCATGGCGCCGGAACGATGGTGCCCGGCTGCAACTCGCCATCGATCAGTTCGACGACAGCCAGCGCTTCCTCGAACTGCGGTAACTGGCAGCACACCGTGCCGCGTGAGTCGAGCGCGAAGGAGCCTCCGTCAAAAACCAGTTCGTCCTGTCCGCCCGCGAGATTGGCATACACCATCGGCAGGCCGGTGGCGGCGATGCGCTGGCGCAGGACTTCGGTCCGCCGCTCCCGCTTGCCGATGTGATACGGCGAGGCGTTGAGCACCAGCAGCAGCTCGGCGCCTGCCTGGCGGGCCAGGTCAGCGGCGCCGGCTTCCCAGACGTCGGCGCAGATGTTTATGCCACAGCGAACGCCCTGGAGTGTCACAACACATGGCCCTCCACCGGAATCGAAATAGCGCTCCTCGTCGAAGACTTCGTAGCTCGGAAGCCGCTGCTTGTAATAAGTGGCCACACGCTTTCCGTCGCTGATCAGTGTGGCTGCGTTGTAGCAACAGCTACCCCGCTTCTCGGGGTGGCCAACCAGGACGGCGATTCCCTGCAGGCTGGCGACCAGGGCAGCGAGCTCGCGCTCGCAGGCGGCAAGGAAGTCATTGCGCAGCAGCAGGTCCTCGGCCGGATAACCGCAGAGCGCCAGTTCCGGCGTCAGCAGCAGATGCGCACCCTGTTCGCGCGCACGTTGAGCGAAGTCGAGGATTCGCGCGCGGTTGCCGACGAAGTCGCCAACCGTGGCGTTGATCTGGGCGATCGCAATTTTAAGGGGCATGGGCTCGGTTACCAGCAAAAGGGGCGCTCGTGCGCCCCTCGATCAGCGTGACGAGAAGAACGCGTTCAAAAGGCAGGCTTCTCTTTCGCCTCGTCGTAAGCTCGGACGCCTTCCATGATTTCCTTCTTCGCTTCGTCGCTGCCCAACCAGCCGGCGACCTTGACGAACTTGCCACGTTCAAGATCCTTGTAGTGGGCAAAGAAGTGTGCGATCTGATCAAGCACGACCTGGGGGAAATCACGCGGCGACTCGATGTCGCGATACATGGGTGTCAGGCTATCCACCGGAACAGCCAATAGTTTGCCATCCGGCCCGGCCTCATCTTCCATCGCCAGCAGGCCGATCGGACGGCAGCGCACCACGATTCCCGGTGGCAGCGCGAACTGGGTGACGACCAGCACATCGACCGGATCTCCGTCACCGGCGATGGTATGGGGGATGTAGCCGTAGTTGCACGGGTAGTGCATGGCGGTGGACATGAAGCGATCGACGAAGACCGCTCCGCTATCCTTGTCCACTTCGTACTTCACCGGATCGGCATGCATCGGGATCTCGATGATGACGTTGAAATCGTTGGGGAGTGACTTGCCGGAGGGCACGCGATCTAGGCCCATGTTCGTATCTCTCTGCTGGTTGTGGGAGTCCCGATTATACTCGCCCATCGCCACGCCAGTCACTGCCATGCACGGCTGGAGGAGAGCCGCCAGCCGCGCCGGGCAGGATCAATCAGGTGCGACGCAACTCGTTTTCTGACCACCAGCGCAGGTTGGAGACCTTGCCGCTGGATTGCAGGATGGTTTCCATGGCTGTCGCCAATCTTTCCACCGTTGGCGCATTGGGTAATTTCCTGAACCACTTGCGCACGAACGGCGTGGAAGGTTCGATGAAACACAGGAAGGCGTTCTCGTGCTCCTCATAGTTGCCGCAACCAAGCCAGAGTGGGTACTCCGCATTCTCCAGAGCCACCTTGACGCCCCAATCTTCAACGCTGACCGAGCTGACAGGGAAGCCATGCGCCGGCAGTTCCTGCGACAGGAATTCCGCCAAGCGGATGCCGTAGCGGCCAGGGTTGACCTGTTGGTCCTCACCGGGATATGGCGGGAAATCGGCAGATAAGAATTCCAACTGTGCTCGCATTGGCAGCCTCTGGACGGGTGACTGGACGACGGTCTCGGCACTCGCTCCTTTCCATGGCAAGAAAGCGAGAGTCGGATTGTGACCCTGTTTTGCCGGCCTGTCACAATCGACGATGCCTCATGCAGGCCGGCACCGCGCGTGACCACAACGCCTGACGACAGTCAGGTTTGCTGCATCGGTGCGTTACTCCCGTGGCACGATGCGCAACCACAGTTGAGCATCGTACGGCACCTTGGCCTTCTTGGCGGTCTGGCCGCCCGCCGAATAGTCGCTGGCCGCGCCAAGCAGGACTTTCTCAACGGCAACACCCCGTACCATGAGCGCTGTCCCAACGAAAGGCGCGTCCAGGCGCTGCAGGAACGTGGTGTCGGACAACAGCTTGGCGACCAGAGTGTTCTGCCTGCCCGGGGGGATCTGTCTGCCGTGGTCGCTCCATTCGCTGCCGCCTCGCGCCGAATCGGCCAGATGGCGGGAGATCCATGGGTAGTCCCTGGCGCGACCGAGGGAAAGGGAGACAAGCCGAGCAGATTCGGGAGGGCGGCTTTGCAGCCACTGGGCGAGAACTCGCCGGTAGGTTTCCTCGCTCACCTCGCAGCTTTCAAAGGCCGAGCCGTGCGCACGAAACACGGCATAGGCCGGGTCCGGGGACCCTTCAACGTAGGGGGAACACGCCGACGCGAGGGGCAAAGAAGCAAGCAGCAGGGCTGTCGTCAATACACTGGTGGCAAGGGTCGGGTGCATCAAGAGTCTCCCGGAATTCCGCGTCGGCAGGCAATGCGCTGCGCGTTTTTCGGTGGCACGTTGGCGAGAGGCGCGTTCGAGCTGGTTGCCGTCAACTGGCGGGAAGCTCGACAACCGTGAGCAGGCGATCCATTGCTTGCCCGATCAACGGAGTTCGCTCGCGTCAAATGCCGTCGAGTTTCGTGATAACCGACAAAGCCGTCCGATGCAAGAGTGGCAGGGCTTTCGACGACTTCGGCAGGCACCGGCGCACGGGTTTCGACCGCTGGGTGTGGCGTCAAGCGTTGCCCGGATTTCTCCGGGCCGGACTTTTCCTTGCTTCCTGCTGGTAATTGTTTACCATCTTGGCGATGCACTTCAAGTCCTGTGCGCGTTTGACGGTTTGTTGGAAAGTCGCCTCCCGGATTGTTCCCCAGGGTGAGATCGGCGGCTGTCTGCGTCGGCAAGGACATTGCCGACCACTTGTTCGTCGGGTGGCGGTCGAGTCGTCAAGCCTGAGCGTGGCGAAATCATCTGTGGAGAACAATAATCATGGCCGTAGCGCCCGAAACCGCCATCATGGCGCTGTACTGTGACTTCGAGAACGTTGCCCTTGGCGTTCGCGACGCGAAGTACGACAAGTTCGACATCAAGCCGGTCCTTGAACGCCTGTTGCTCAAGGGCAGTATTGTCGTCAAGAAGGCGTATTGTGACTGGGAGCGATACAAGGGCTTCAAGTCGACCATGCACGAGGCCAGCTTTGAGCTGATCGAGATCCCGCACTTGCGGCAGTCGGGCAAGAATTCGGCCGACATCCGGCTGGTCGTTGACGCGCTCGATCTCTGCTATACCAAGTCGCATGTCGATACCTTCGTGATCATCAGTGGCGATTCGGATTTCTCGCCGCTGGTTTCCAAGCTGAGGGAGAACGCCAAGTACGTGATCGGCGTCGGGGTCAAGCAGTCAACCTCTGATCTACTGATCGGTAACTGCGATGAGTTCATCTTCTATGACGACCTCGTGCGCGAGATGCAACGGTCGGCGCGGCGGGATTCAAAGGAGACCCAGCCAGCGGTCAGGCGCTCGCCGGAAGAGGATGCGGAACGTCGAGCCGAACTCGAGGCGCGTCGGAGCAAGGCGATCGAACTTGCCGTCGCCACCTTTGATGCGCTGGTCGACGAGCGTGGCGACAGCGGCAAGATATGGGCGTCGATGCTGAAGGAGGCGATCAAGCGGCGCAAGCCCGATTTCAGCGAGTCGTACTATGGTTTCCGGGCCTTCGGCAACCTGCTCGAGGAGGCGCAGGGGCGAGGGCTGCTCGAGATTGGTCGCGATGAAAAATCGGGTACCTACGTCTTTCGTCGGAACGGGATTGCTGCACGGGTGCTATCGCCCGCCGAGGCAGCGACTGAGCCGGTGGAAGTCGCGACGCTGGAGCCATCGAGTCCTGGCGCAGTGGCCGCCGAGGCAAGCAATCCGGCGACCGCGCGTCGGAAAGGGGAGGGCAGGCGGAAAGCAGCCGACAAAGGCGTCAAACGGGTCAGGGAAGTCAAAGAGGTAAGAGAGGTCAGCGAAGACTCCAAGCCGGCTGAGTCGCTCAATTCGTTCGAGTCTGTCGAGCAAGCGCGGGAAGCCGCGTTCTTCGGCGACGTTCCCCTGCCGGAGGCGGTCGCGATCCGCGGTAGCGCGGTGGCCATCGAATCTCCGGTCAGCGAGGACGTGGGAGAAGGTCTTGCCGCGGCGGAAGTGACGTTGGCGGCCGAGGTGCCTCTGGCCGCCGCAACGGGGAGCGAGGCGGAAGCCCCGGCAGCCAAGAAGCCGGCCAGCCGCAGTCGTCGCCCGCGCAAGCCGAAAGCACCGACTGAAACTGCCTGATCGGCGGGTCTCACCCGGGCAAGACGGCGGCCTGAAACGAAAAAAGCCACGACCAGTGTCGCGGCTTTTTCATCAATGCCGTGGGCGCTCTGCTCAGGCGGCAATCTGCGTCGGGATTTGGCCAGCCATGCGCACAATGCGGTTCTGAGTATCAACGTAGATCAGTTGCGGGGCGTGTTTGGCGAGTTCGACCTCGCTATACGCCGCGAAGCTTGCAATGATCAGGAGGTCGCCCGGTGCGGCGCGGCGAGCAGCCGATCCATTGACCGAGATGACGCCGGATCCGCGCTCGGCACGAAGGGCGTAGGTCGTGAAGCGCTCGCCATTGTTCACGTTCCAGACGTCTATCTGCTCGTATTCACGGATGTTTGCCGCATCGAGGAGATCCTCGTCGATCGCGCATGACCCTTCGTAGTGAAGCTCGGCGTGCGTGGCGCTGACGCGGTGCAGCTTCGACTTCAACATGGTTCTCTGCATGGATTTTCACCGGTTTAGAGTTTGGGGAAGCGAATTGTAGCGGCTAATGGCAGCCTGTCAATGCCCGCTTGCAAGGACAATTTCGACGTTGTCGATCAGTCGCGCGGCGCCCAGGCGGCTGGCCGCGAGGACGACCAGTGACTGCTCCACGACGTCTTCCGGGACTTGCAGGTCGGACTGTCGCCGCACCGCAACATAGTCGGTCTTCCAGCCGTTGCGGTCGAGCTCGTCGGTTGCCTCGCGTTCGAGCCGGGTGAAATCCCGTTCGCCGGCGCGCACTTCGGCGCTGATACGCTGCAGGAGGCGGTAGAGGCGGGGTGCCTCGGCGCGTTCGCGCGCCGACAGGTAAGCGTTGCGCGACGATAGCGCCAGGCCATCATCGGCGCGGATGGTCTCGCCGCCGACGATGTCCACCGGCAAGGCCAGCTGCCGCGTCATGTTGCGCAGGACCATCAGCTGCTGGTAGTCCTTCTTGCCGAAGAGTGCCACCTGCGGCTGCACGATGTTGAACAGCTTGAGGACAACGGTGGCAACCCCACGAAAGTGGCCAGGGCGAAATTCGCCGTCAAGTTGATGCTGAATCCCGGGCGGGTCGACATGGTACTGCTGTGGCTCGGGGTAGAGCTCAGCCTCGCTCGGTGCGAAGAGCAGGTCGACGCCGGCCGCGGCGAGCAGATCGCAGTCGGCCTGAAAGGTGCGCGGATAGCGATCGAAATCGTCATTCGGTCCGAACTGGAGGCGATTGACGAAAATGCTGGCGACGACGCTAGCGCCGTGGCTGCGCGCCTCGCTCATCAAGGCGATGTGCCCGGCGTGCAGGTTACCCATGGTCGGAACGAAGGCAACACGCTGATGCTGCCGCAGCGCTGCGCGCAACTCGGGGATCGACGAGTGAATCTGCATGACTTTGTTGAACCTCTTTCAAACTGGCGCGACGGTGATTTCGTTGCCGGCCCGCCGCCAGCCGGCCCGGTTGGCCGGGGCTGGCGGCGGTGTTTGCCCTGCTGCGCGGTACGTGTCCTTCGCGACCGAGTGCGCATGGCGGTGGCTGCTCTTCAGTAGCAGTGTTCGGGACCCGGGAAGCTGCCATCCTTCACCGCTGCGACATAGGCTGCGAGGGCTCCGGCGATAGACGGTTGGCCGGCCATGAAGTTCCTCACGAAGCGGGCCTTTCGGCCAGACGAGATGTCCAGCATGTCGTGCAGGACAAGCACCTGGCCGGAGCATTCGCGGCTGGCACCGATGCCGATCGTCGGGATGGCGAGTCGGGCCGTCGTTGCTGCTGCCAGCGCCTCGGGAATGGCTTCGAGAACGATCAGGCTGGCGCCGGCCTCCTGTTGTGCGAGGGCGTCGGCCAGGAGCCTGGCAGCACCGGAGTCATCCTTGCCCTGGACCCGGTAGCCGCCGAGCTGGTGCACCGATTGTGGCGTGAGACCGACGTGGGCACAGACCGGGATGCCGCGCGTGCTGAGGAAGTGCGTCGTCTCGGCCATGTCGAGGCCACCTTCGAGTTTGACCATTTGCGCGCCGGCCGCCATCAGCACGACGGCGTTGCGCAGGGCCTGTTGAGGGCTCTCCTGGAAGCTGCCGAAGGGCATGTCAGCGATCACCAGAGGGTGTTGGCTGCCACGCGCGACGCTTGCGGTATGGTAGGCGATGTCGGCCAGCGTCACCGGCAGCGTCGAGTCGTGGCCTTGCAGGACCATGCCCAGCGAGTCGCCGATCAGCAGGGCATCAACCCCGGCAGCTTCGCACAGCTGCGCGAAGCTTGCGTCGTAACAGGTCAGGACGGCGATCTTTTCGCCTTTGCCGCGCATCCTGGCGAGGTCGAGATGCGTCAGGCGGCGAGTCGCCGCGTGGGTGGACATGAGCTTACTCTCCCCGGTTGAAGTATTCGCGGTGTCCGCGCATCGCCTCGATGCGCTTGACGAGCAGTTGAAAGTCATCGTCGCTGTCGACGAAATTGATGTTCTCGGAATTGACCACCATCACCGGCGCTGCGTTGTAGTTGTGGAAGAAGTGCATGTAGCTTTCGGCCAGGCGAGTAAGGTACGCATCTCCGATGCTACGTTCCATGTCGATGCCGCGCCTGCGCACCCGTGCGATCAGTGTTTCCGGCTTGGCCTGCAGATAGATCACCAGATCGGGTGGGGCAGCCTGTGGTGATAGATGTTCGCAGATCTGGCGGTACAGGCCGTAGTCATCCTCGGAAAGCGTCAGCAAGGCAAACAGAGAGTCCTTTTCGAGCAGAAAATCCGCGATCACCGGGCGGGTGAGGAGATCGGCCTGCGACAGTTCGCGTAGCTTGTCAATCCGTTGACAGAGGAAAAACAACTGTGTCTGCAGGGCATATCGCTGCTGATCCTGATAGAAGCGGCTCAGGAAGGGGTTCAGTTCGGGTTGCTCGAGATGCAGGTGTGCGTCCAGATGGGCGCCCAGCCGGCGAGCCAGGCTGGTCTTGCCGACGCCGATCGGGCCTTCGACGACGATGTGGCGGGCAGCAGTGAGTGTATTGCGCGTAGACATGACAAGCGGCTGGTGGTGGCGAATCAGCGTTGGAGGAAAAGGACGTCGGGTTTGGCAGCGCCGTCCAGTGCCATTCGCTCAAGACACTGCAGCACGTTCGTGCTGGCGGCTTCCATCTGCTCGACGGCATCCAGGCCGGCCGAGACATTACCCGCACGATACGACTCGACCGCCATGCGACCCTGCCGATGAATCTCGAGATGGGATCCTTCCAGCGTCCGGTAACCGTCAAGTGGCGAGAAGCAGGTCTTGCCCTCACCTTCGTAATACCATTTCCCCAGATGGCAGCCGGTAGGTGTGGCGAGGTCTCCGGCGCTGGCTTCCGAGGTACCCATGAACACCTGGTAGACATCGAGCTTGAAGAGCAGATGGTCAATCTTGGCCAGTTCGATGAAGCTGCGCAGCGCGGCGACGCCAACGGTTCGCTCCATTTGCTGTGCCAGCGCGCTGATGCCACCAATCGTCGACGACGCCTGACGGCCCTGCTCGCTGAATGAATCGGACTGCTCGGCAAGGTTGCCGATGCTGCTCTGGGCCGAGATGGTTTCGCCCTGGATGGTGGTGACCAGTTGAGAAATGTCGCTGGTGGCATGGGTCGTTCGGTCGGCCAGCTTGCGGACCTCGTCGGCGACCACGGCAAAACCGCGGCCAGCCTCGCCGGCGCGGGCGGCCTCGATTGCCGCGTTGAGCGCCAGGAGATTGGTCTGGTCCGCGATTTCCTTGATCAGGTGGACAATGCCACCGATCTTCTGGGCACTGCCTTGCAGACTGACCACCTTGTCCAGGGCTTGCCGCGAGTCCCGCGCGAGATTGTTCAACTCATGGCTGATCGCGTCTACCGAGCTACGGCTCTTCGCAGCCAGGTCGGCAGCAGCAAAGCTCTTCTCGCTGCGTAGCCGCTCAGCCTGCGCGAGGAGGCTCTGCCGCGACTCGCTCAGCGATTGCCGATACGACCGGAAGGCAGCAAACAGGCGCTGCAGTTCGGCAATCTGTCTTGCCGCCAACTCCGAACTCTGCAGCGATTGCGCGTGCTGTGCCTGCGCCGAGGCGAGCTGATCCTGCAGCAGTGCTTTCTGCCCCTCCAGCTCGCCGACCCGCCGTTCCAGGTTGCGTATCCTTTCCCTACCCCCGAAAATCATCCCGTTTCCTCCGTGGCAATCGGCCGCTCAGGCCGGGCGCGCGGTGCAAGACGCACCAAGGTAGCCAATCGGCGCCTAGGATACACAGAGCAGCCCGCAGATGGTCATTTTTGCGCAGCGTCGCGAGAGAAAAAAGACGAAACGACAAGGATTGCCGGCATGTGGGCAGGGCTTTGCCACCTTCTCCCTTTCACCCGGTGCCCGGCTGCGCGCCGGGTATCGGCTTCCCGGCCGGCCGCGGGGGAAGATTTGCTATTCACAAAGCTTTTCGATCCTTTGCTGGCTGACTGCCGGTAGCCAGGCGGCCGCGCTGCCGCGCCCTGGGATACGGCAAAGCGGTTCAATCTCGAGCAAGGGAGCGATGACGAAGGCGCGCAGGTGCAGGCGCGGGTGCGGCAGGCTGAGTTGCGGGCTGTCGATTTCGCATTCGTCGTAGAGCAGCAGGTCGAGATCGAGGGTGCGCGGTGCGTGGTGAAATTCGCGCCGACGACCAAAGCGACGCTCGACGACAAACAGCGCGTCGAGCAGTTGCCGGGGCTCGAGGACTGTTTCGAGAGCGGCAACGGCGTTGATGAAGTCAGGCTGGCCACGAATGCCTACTGGTGCCGTGCGATAGAGCGACGAGAGCCGCAGCAGGTGCGACCCCGGCAACTCGGCCAGCGCCACGCCCGCCGCACGCACCTGTGCCACCGGTTCGGCGAGATTGGCGCCCAATGCGACGAAAGCAAGGTGGTTGCGGCTAGACACGCCGGGCCCGGCGGCGGCATCGGGCGCTGCTCGCGCCGCAACCGCCCGCGGCAACCGGCTCAGCCGGCGATCGGGCGGTCAGGCCGGGCCGGCGATTGCCGTCGGGCTCGTGGCCGGGAGAACTCGCGGGCCAGCCTCGACGATTCATTCCGGGAGGCTGCTGTTCTGTCCAGCGTCTGCCGTTGGCCGGCGACGGCGGCGACGTTTCTTCGCCGCCCCGGGTGCTTGCGGCAGCAGCATCGCGGCGCGTGCCTCGTCACTGGCGTGCAGAAAATCCGTCCACCACTCGCCGACCTCGCGCTCGATCTCGCCGGACTCGACACGGAGCAGCAGGAAATCGTAGCCGGCCTTGAAACGCGGCTGCTGCAGGACGCCGTAGGGCCGCTTGCCCGACCGTTGTTCGAAGCGTGGCTGCAGGGCCCAGATATCCTTGATGTCACCGGCTATGCGCCGGGTGATCGCGAGTTTTTCGGCCTGCACATCGAGGACTTCGTCCATCGCCACGAACAGCGCCGGGATTGCCGGCTCACCGCTGGCCTTGAGCGGCTCCCACTTGGCCAGTACCTCGTGCCAGAGCAGGGTGGCAAAAAGGAAGCCAGGCGAGATCGGCCTGCCTTCGCGCACCCGACGATCGGTGGTCTCCAGCGCCAGCATGACGAAGCGTTCGCCGAGCGCCTGGTCGAGAATCACGTCTAGCAGTGGCAGCAGCCCGTGGTGCAGCCCCTCCTCGCGCAGCCGCGTAACGCAGCGCACGGCGTGGCCGGAGGTGAGCAGCTTGAGCATTTCGTCGAACAGGCGAGAAGGCGGCACGTTCTCGATCAGACTGCCCATTTCACGGATTGGCCGCCGTGCCTCGGGATCGATCGACAGGCTCAGCTTGGCGGCCAGGCGGACTGCTCGCAGCATGCGCACCGGATCCTCGCGGTAGCGCGTCTTCGGGTCGCCGATCATGCGCAGGGTTTTCTGTTGCAGGTCGGCAACGCCATGATGGTAATCGACGATGGTCTCGGAGGTCGGATCGTAGTACAGGGCGTTGACCGTGAAATCCCGGCGCGCCGCATCTTCCGCCTGGCTGCCGAAGACGTTGTCGCGCAGCACGCGGCCCTGTTCGTCAGTCTGCGCCTTGTTGCCGCTCTGCTCTCCGTGGTGGCCGCGGAAAGTGGTCACCTCGATCGTTTCCGCCCCCATGTTGACGTGCACGATCTGGAAGCGGCGGCCGATGATGCGCGAACGGCGGAAGCAGTGGCGCACCTGTTCCGGTGTGGCATTGGTGGCAACGTCGAAATCCTTCGGCGTCAGGCCGGCCAGCAGATCGCGCACGGCACCGCCGACGATATAGGCCTGGTAGCCGTTTTCCTGCAGGGTTGCGACGGTGCGTTGGCAGCCACGGCTGATGTCGTCACGCTGCAGGCCGTGCTGGGCCACGCCAATGACCGCCGGTTGGCCGTGCTTGCCGGCATTGTTGCGTCCGAGGACGCGGGAGATGAACTTGCGGATCATTGCTTGTGGCTCTTGTCCTGCTCAGATTGCGCTATTGCGGGGGCATGATAGCGGATATTCCACCGGCCAATGGCAGGTGATTGCCAATGCGCTCACCCGAGCAGACTCAGGATCGGCCAGCCGGCAGCGGTGGCGTGGGCGCGCAGGGTAGGGTCGGGGTCCACGACCACCGGGTGACTGACCCTGGACAGCAGGGGCAGGTCGTTCTGAGAGTCGCTGTAGAACCAACTGCGCTCGAAGCTGCTCCACCACAACCCCATGGCTTCGAGCCAGGCCTCGACGCGGACGATCTTGCCTTCGCGGAAGGACGGTATGCCGCGTGGCTGACCGGTGAATTGGCCATTGTCCTGCGCCGGGATAGTGGCGATCAGATGGGCGATTCCGAACTCGCGCACGATCGGTCCGGTCACGAAGCTGTTGGTTGCCGTAACGATGGCGCACAGGGCGCCGCCATCGAGATGCTCGCGAACCAGCGCCCGGGCCTTGGCGCCGATCAACGGCACGATGTGCCGCGACAGGAATTCGCGCTGCCAGGTGTCAAGCTCTGCGCGCGGGAAGCGCGACAAGGGCTGCAACTGGAAATCCAGAAAGACATCGATATCGAGGGTGCCCGCCTTGTATTGCTCGTAGAACTCGATATTTCTCGCTTCGTACAGGGCGCGGTCGAGAATTCCCTTGCCGATCAGGAACTGCGCCCATTCAAAGTCGCTGTCACCAGCGATCAGGGTGTTGTCGAGGTCGAAGAGGGCCAGATCCATTCTTTGCTTTCAGACAGGTCTCAGATGTTCAGGGAGGTTTGCAGAACCTCGCGCAGTAGCGGCAGGGTGATCGGACGCTTGTGTTCGAGCGAGTAACGGTCGATGGCCAGGAGCAAGGCAGCCAGGTTGCGCATGTCGCGTGGTGCACGCGAAAAGAGGTAGCTGAAGGCCTCCGGCGGCAGGACCAGGCCCCTCGTCCTCGCCTGCTCGGCGAGTGCCGCCAGCTTCTCGGCGTCGCTCAGCGGGTGCAGGCGGTAAACCAGACCGCTCCCCAGGCGGGTGCGCAGATCCTCGCGCAGCGTCAGTCGCGAGGGGGGCTCGTCGGCTGCGGCGAGCAGACGGCCGCCGCCGCCACGCAGGCGATTGATCAGGTTGAAGAGGACGATCTGCCCACCGTCGACCAGCGCCTCAAGGTGGTCCACGGCGTAGACATCCTGCGCCAGCGCCAGCGCGGACAGTTGCGGATCCAGCCGCGCATCGCAGTACGCTGCCGGACACGCCTGCAGCAGATGCGTCTTGCCGGCTCCCGCTTCACCCCAGACAAAAAACACGGACTCGCGGTTCGTCGGTGCCAGCCACGCCGCCAGACCGGTCAGCGCTTCCGCGTTGCTGCCGGTGACAAAATTGTCGAAGCTGGGCGGATCCGCCGGCAGCAGGTCAAGGATCAACTGCCGCATCGGGGCTGTTTCGAGTTGCGGCGTATGCGGGCGGTCAGCACGCGGAAGGGCCATTTCGGATAAGATTCGGGGTTCAGACGATCGAAGTCGTGCATTCTACCACTGCGCAGCATCTGGCAGCCTTGCTCGGGACACCCTACAAGATGACTCAGGAATCTCTCTCCTATCGCGATGCGGGTGTCGACATCGACGCCGGCGATCAACTGGTCGAACGAATCAAGCCCTTCGCCCGCAAGACCATTCGTCCGGGCGTGCTCGGTGGCATTGGCGGGTTTGGCGCGCTGTTCGAAGTACCGCGAAACTACCGCGAGCCGGTACTGGTTTCGGGTACCGACGGGGTTGGCACCAAACTCAAGCTGGCTTTCGAGCTGCAGCGGCATGACACCATCGGCATCGATCTGGTGGCCATGAGCGTCAACGACATCCTGGTGCAAGGCGCCGAACCGCTGTTCTTCCTCGACTACTTCGCCTGCGGCAAGCTCGACGTCGATACCGCCGCCGATGTCGTCAAGGGCATCGCCAGGGGCTGCGAACTTGCCGGCTGCGCACTGATCGGCGGTGAGACGGCCGAGATGCCCGGCATGTATCCGGCGGGTGAGTACGACCTTGCCGGTTTTGCCGTCGGCGTCGTCGAGAAGTCGGCGATCATCGACGGCTCAACGATCGTCCCGGGTGACGTCCTGCTTGGCCTGCCGTCATCGGGCGCCCACGCCAACGGCTACTCGCTGATACGCAAGATCGTTGCCCGCTCGCAGCCGGATCTGGCGCAGGCCTTCGACGGCGAAACCACGCTTGCCGAAGCCGTCCTGGCGCCGACGCGAATCTATGTCAAGCCTCTGTTGGCGCTGATGCAGTCGCTGCCGGTCAAGGGCATGGCCCACATCACCGGCGGCGGCCTCACCGGCAACGTGCCGCGCATCCTGCCGCCGGCGGTCAGGGCCGAGATCGTGCAGGCAGCCTGGCCGCGCCCGAAACTGTTCGACTGGTTGCAGCGCGAAGGCAGCGTGGCCGACAGCGAAATGCACCGTGTTTTCAATTGCGGCATCGGCATGGTCGTCGTCGTCGCGCGCGAGAATGCGCAGCAGGCGGTCCAGGTCCTGCGCGAGGCGGGCGAGCCGGCCGTGGTCATCGGTGTCATCAAGGTGCGCGCCGAGGGGGAAGCGGCGACGACAGTGGTTTCCGACTGAGAGGCTGTACCTGTTTTTCACCGGCCATGACGCCACGCAAAAGACGTGGCCTGCTCGATGGCGTAAAATGATCAACTCCAACAGGGAGAGGCAATGATGACTGCAACAGATGGGTTTTGTGTTCGGAAGAATGGCGTGGCGACGATGCGCTTGAACAGGACGCGGCGGGTGGCTGGCAGCCTGGGTATCGCCGCCGCCCTGCTGCTGGGCGGTTGCGCCGATCTCACCGGCCCGTCGACCACTGTCACGGCCAGCGATCCGGCGCGCATCACCCGCACAGGCTTCCTCAGCGACTACGGTCGCCTGACGCTTGCGCCCGGCGGTGACGGTGCGCTGTGCTGGCGGAAGCCGGAACTAGACCTGAAGCGTTACAACAAGGTGCTGATCAACCGCATTCTGGTGACCATCAAGGCCGATCAGCAGGAGGGTGTCGACCCGACGGATCTCAAGTCCCTGGTCGACTACTTTCACGGCGCGCTGGTCAAGGAATTGAAGCCGCAGATGCAGATCGTCAATGAGCCTGGGCCAGGGGTGATCGTCTTGCGCATAGCGCTGACCGATCTGGTGCCAACGCAGGTCAGCCGCAGCCTCGTCGGGACCGCGATCCCGTACGGCTTCGTGGCCGAGGCAGGTTCCGGGGTGGCGACCGGCAGACCGGCGGGGTCCACACCGTATCTCGGCGAGACCGGTATCGAAATGCAGTTTCTCGACGGCGCCAGCGGTGTCGTGCTGGCCGAATGCGCCGACACGCAGATCGGGAGGAAGTATGCTGCCGATGTCGACGCAGGCGCGGCCGGGGCTACCAATACCTGGGTCAAGGGCTACATGAGTTCCTTCCAGAGCTGGTCGTACGCGCGGGACGCCTTCGACAAGTGGGCGCGGCAAATTGCCACGCGGTTTGCGGTTCTGCGCGGAGTCGAGCCGCCCAGGTAAGCTGTGCTCGCCAAGGGGCCGCTGTTGCGGCCCTTTTTCATGGTGCGCCAGCCGGCCGCCAGATCCTTGCTCGGGTCAGGAGTCCGGATGGGCAAACCCTGGCAGGTTTGACTGACAACAAGGGGAAACACGAATGGGAAAGCTCGCGGGAAAAGTGGCCATCGTCAGCGGTTCGGGGCGGGGCATCGGGCGGGAAGTGGCGCTCAAGCTGGCCCGGGAAGGCGCACGCGTGGTCGTCAATGATCTCGACGCGGGGCCGGCCGAGCAGACCGTCGCCGACATCGGCGCTGACAGCGGGCGGGCGGTGGCCTGCGTCGGCAGCGTGACCTCGCACGACTTTGCCGGGCGCTTCGTGCAGACCGCGCTCGGTGAGTTCGGCGGGCTCGATATCATCGTCAACAATGCCGGCTACACCTGGGACAACGTCGTCCAGAAGATGACCGACGAGCAATGGCAAGCGATGCTCGATGTGCATCTGACTGCCCCTTTCCGGATTCTGCGCGCGGCAGCCGACTTCATCCGCACGGCAGCGAAGCAGGAGAGCGAGGCCGGGCAGGAGAATTTCCGGAAGGTGGTCAACGTCTCGTCGATTGCCGGCATCGGCGGCAATGCGGGCCAAGTCAATTATGCCGCGGCCAAGGCCGGGATCGTCGGCCTGACGCGGACGCTGGCCAAGGAATGGGGCCGCTACCGGGTGAATGTGAATTGCGTCGCCTTCGGCCTGATCAATACCCGCTTGACCAGTGCCCCTGCCGGTGGCAACGCGACGCTGGAAATCGAAGGCCGGCAGATCAAGGGCGGCGTCAATCCCGACCTGCTCCGGCAAATGGAAGCCATGGTGCCGCTCGGTCGCGGCGGCACCCCCGAAGAGGCGGCCGGGGCCATCGTGATGCTGTGCTATCCCGAGGCCAATTACGTCTCCGGCGAACTCCTGGTCTGCGCCGGCGGCTTCCGCATCTGACGCCGTGCGGGTGTGCTGCCGTGGTGAGCACGGTCTGGCGCGACAGGCGAGCGTCCTGCAGGGTCCCGAGCGTATTGCGCTGACCGGCGGGCAGGGCGTTCAGGCGATCGCAGCGGTCGGGCTTTCAGCAATCAGGCCGCTGGCCGCGCTGGCCGTGACTATCACGAAGGGGAGCGGCAGGCGGCGCTGGCGGGCGAGTTGCAGCAGCCTGCGGTCGCGGGTGATCAGCAGGTCGGCCCGGCAGCGCATGCCGAGGATCAGGAACTTCTGGTCGTCGGCGTCGCGGCAGCGGGGCAGCGGGTAATCCTCGACCGCGTCGGGTTCGCAGTGGGTAACGAAACTGGCGTAACCGTCCAGCAGCACGCCCTGTGCTGCCGCGTCGAGACCGAACTGCGGATAGGTACAGACGCGCTGCAGTTCGGCGAGACAGGGGTGGTCGGTAAAGCAGTGCAGGGTGCCGCGCGCTATGGCCTGCTGCAGCGCCAGCGTCTGCGGATCCGCGAAGTGCAGCAGATCGATCACGATGTTGGTATCGAGTACCGCGCGCATCGGGTCAGTTGGCCTGCAGCTCTGCGGCGACGTGGTCGGCGATCGCCAGCGACGTGGTTAACCCCGGCGATTCGATGCCGAAGAGGTTGACCAGGCCGGCAATGCCATGTTGCGCCGGGCCCTGGATCAGGAAAAACGTGTCTGCCGCCGGCTTGCCGGGTGCCCAACGGAAGCTACAAGCCCCGCGCTCGCGGGGCTTGTCTGACCACAATCCTGGAATCCTTACGTCGACCTGCGACGCCGCATTGCCGCCAGGCCAGCAAAGCCAAGACCAAGAAGCGCCAGCGATCCGGGCTCCGGTACCTCGTTGTCGCCACCGCCGGCCACGAAGCAGATGATGTCCTCGATCGCCTTCTGAACATTGTCTCCGCTGCCCAATTTCAGATACGCCCCGCCGGTGTCGCCATAGCTGGTTCCACCGACCGTTCCACCAATCGCCATCGCCTTGAACAGATCCTCGACGCCCGCATAGGGGTCGTCGGTCACCCAGGAGATCAGGAACACGTTCTTGGCGATAGCGGCGTCGTTTGCCACTTTGGCAGCCGTGTAATCCGCTGCGTTCACGGGTTCGCCGTTCTCGGTACCCTCGTCGCCGATTGTGACAATGCCCTTGAAGTACTTCTGAGCACCGACGGCGTCATTGTTCCACTCATAATGTGCGACGAGGTCCGTGACCGCCGGACCGTTGTCCTCTGAACTGTTGCTTACCGGCGTTTGTCCCTTGCCTGTCACGTATGAGGCTACGTTCTCGTTGAACACCGCCCCCGAATTGCCGGTGATGCCCATGAAACGTGCACGCACGTAGCAGTCGATGTCCTTGCAGCTAAGGTTCCTGACCGCAGCTGTCGCTGCGGTGCCAATGGCGGCAATGTCGTCGGACATGCTGCCGCTGGTATCGATCACGAACACGATGTCGACGATGCTATCGGCGGAAGCCTTGTCCACGGCGTCACCCCCGATGATCAGAGATGCGTTGGCCGATCCTGCTGTCAATCCGGCAACCACTCCTGCGACTGCCAGACCCTTGCGGACTATTGATTTCATTTTTTTCCTTTCTTGAACTGTGAATGGCTCTTGCCAAGCCTAACCTGAAAAACCTGCACGCTGCCGCGCACACAATGATCAAAGCACGCTCCGTGCCATGTAAGCCAACCCGTTCAATTAAAAGGGGATGGTGAGTTTTCTTGAGGCTGCGTGGCGCCTGCGTGTAAGAAAGGTCGACACCTGGAGACGGTCCCGGCGACATCAACCCATCGGGAGCCTCGCATCCGTTCCGGTTCTCGCTAGAGATCTTGGATGCGATACCGTCCTTGCCCCGAGGTCCCGGCGCCAGGCGGTGTGGGACGGAGAACCGCGTCGGACTCGTTTGCCAGCAGGACCGGTTTGCCGGCGATCAGCCGGTTGGCCCGGCAGTACGTGCTGCGGGTCAGGAATTTCGGGGCGTTACCGGGGCGACAGCGATCCGGCAAGTGTCTGCCGTTTCACGAAGTCAAACGGATGAAGCAGGATGGTGATGTTGAAGTACCGCGCGCATCGGGTCAGTTGGCCTGCAGTTCTGCGGCGACATAGTCGGCGATCGCCAGCGACGCGGTCAAGCCCGGCGACTCGATGCCGAAGAGGTTGACCAGGCCGGCAATGCCATGTTGCGCCGGGCCCTGGATCAGGAAGTCGGCGGGCGGGTCCGAACGGCCGCAGAGTTTCGGGCGGATGCCGGCGTAGGCCGGCGCCAGCGCCGCGTCAGGCAGCCCTGGCCAGTAGCGGCGGATCTCGGCGTAGAAGGCCCGGGCGCGCGCCGGGTCGACGTGGTAATCGAGGCGACCGAGTGGCCGCCCCGGGGTGGGCTCCGGCAGCCACTCGACGTCCGGGCCGAAACGGGCCTGCCCGCCCAGATCAAGGGTCAGGTGCACGCCCAGGCCGCCCGTTTCAGGCAGCGGATAGACCAGCCGCGAGAAAGGCGAGCGACCGGCGAGCGCGTAGTAGTTGCCCTTGGCGTGATGAGCTGCCGGTATCCGGCCGGCCGGAAAGCCGGCGAGCGAGGCGGCGACTTCCGGGGCCCAGAGACCGGCGGCGTTGATCAGCATCGCCGTCCGGAAGCGCAGGCTTTCGCCGCCGCCGCTTTCCAGGATGAAGCCGGCCGGTTCGATCGAGCCACGTTGCAGCGGACAGCGCAGAGCCAGGGAAGCGCCATCGCGCTCGGCGTCGCCGAGCAGTGCCAGCATCAGCCCATGGCTGTCGATGATCCCTGTGGACGGTGAAAGCAGGGCCGCGGTGCACGCCAGCTCGGGTTCGAGGGCGCGCGCTTCGGCGGCACTCAGCAAGCGCAGGTCGTCAACTCCGTTTAGCTGGCCCTGCTGCTGCAGGGCCAGTTGCTTGCCCTCCTGCGCGGCGCTGGTGGCGACGATGAGCTTGCCACAGCGCCGGTGGCTGACGCCGTGGGTGCTGCAGAAGTCGTAGAGCTGCCGGCGGCCGGCCACACACAGCGCTGCCTTGAGCGATCCCGAGGGGTAGTAGAGACCGGCGTGGATGACCTCGCTGCTGCGGGCGCTGGTTTCGCTGCCGAAGGTGTCGTTGCGCTCGAGAATGACCGTCTCGATACCTCGCCGTGCGAGCGCGCGGGCGCAGGCCAGCCCGACCACACCGGCACCGATGACGACCGCTGCAACACTTTCCATGACTCCCTCCCGAGACAGATGGCGCATTGTAAACCCAGCCCGCCGGGTTCGACCGGCGGGGCGGCACGGCCGCAGGCGTCTCTGCCGTGCTTTGCCTCCGGCGGCGCTAGTCGCTACACTGGTGATCATCGCCGCTCAACCGCCAGAGCCGCCCCACCGCTAGAGCCGCCCCACCGCCAGATCCGCCGGATTTCCGGACCATGACCGCCGACAAGACGACGCCCAGCCACGATCAAGTCATCGCCGCCACTCGCCTATGGCTGCAGCGGGCCGTGATCGGCCTCAACCTCTGTCCCTTTGCCAAGGGCGTTCATGGCAAGGGGCTGGTGCGCTACGTGGTGAGCGATGCGCAGGATGAGGAGGAGTTGCTCGGCGATCTCGAGCGCGAGCTGCAGGTCCTGCTTGCGGCACCGCCCGAGGAGGTCGATACGACGCTGCTGATCCACCCCATGGCGCTCATTGCGTTCACTGACTTCGTGCGCTTTCTCGATCTCGTCGAGGTGGTGCTGCGGACGCAGCGGCTGCAGGGCGTGCTGCAGGTCGCCAGTTTTCACCCGGATTACGTGTTTGCCGACAGCGAAGTGGACGACATCACCAACTTTACCAACCGCTCGCCCTTCCCGACCCTGCACCTGCTGCGCGAGGCCAGCCTCGACCGCGCGGTGGCCGCTTTCCCCGAGGCTGCTGCGATCTACGAGCGCAACATGCAAACCCTCAGGGAACTGGGCCACGCCGGCTGGCGTGAGCTGGGCGTCGGCGCACCGTCGGACATCAAGGAATAGTCGCCGATGCCTGTGTTTTCGCCAAGAATCGAGCTGCGTGAGGACGAGGTCGAGTTGACCGCCATTCGCGCGCAGGGGGCGGGTGGCCAGAACGTCAACAAGGTATCGAACGCCATTCACCTGCGCTTCGACATCCCTGCCTCGTCGCTGCGTGAGGAACTCAAGGCGCGCCTGCTGCAGCGCCGCGATCAGCGCATCAGTGCCGATGGGGTCGTGATCATCAAGGCGCAGGCGCATCGCAGCCTCGAGCGCAATCGCGTCGACGCGCTGGTCCGCCTGCGCGAGCTGATTGCCCAGGCCGCCTTCACGCCGGTGCCACGGCGGGCGACCAAGGCGACCCGCGCATCGCAGGTGCGGCGCGTTGATAGCAAGGTCAGGCGGGGCGCAGTGAAACTGCTGCGAGCGCGGGTCATCGAACAGTGATGATGGCGAGTTTGACGATGTCCGCCGTCTGCGGCGCGACGGAAAGAGCGTTTCGATGACACCTGCGGACGTTCTTGGCTTCTGGTTCGAGGAGACGAGCCCCGCGCAATGGTGGGCGAAATCGGACGTTTTCGACCGCGTGGTCGAGACACGTTTCGGCGCGCTGCATGCCGCAGCGGTGCGCGGCGAGTTGTACGACTGGCGCCGGGGTGCCGCTGCGGCCGATGGTCGGCTGGCCGAGATCATTGTCCTCGACCAGTTCTCGCGAAACCTCTTCCGCGATCGTCCCGAGGCTTTTGCCGCCGACGGCATGGCCCTGGTGCTTGCCCAGGAAGCGGTTGCCGCCGGCCTGGACCGCGTCCTCGATCCGGGGCGGCGAGCTTTTCTCTATCTCCCGTACATGCACAGCGAGTCGGCCCTGATCCACGCCTTGGCGGTCACGCTGTTCGCGGCCGAGGGCATGGAGCGAAACCTCGACTTCGAACGTCGCCACCAGGCGATCATCGAGCGCTTCGGGCGCTACCCGCACCGCAATGCCATTCTCGGTCGCCAGTCGACGGCGGCCGAACTCGAATTTCTCAAGACGCCGGGGTCGGCCTTCTAGGCGACCGGCAAAGGAGCGACCCATGGCTTATCAGCAAACGCTTGACGTTCATAGTCGCGGTCGCGGCACGATCGAGATCACCGACGAGGTGGCGCGGATTGTTCGCGCGGCAGGGGTTGCGATCGGTCTGGTCAACGTCTTTGTCCAGCATACCAGCTGCTCGGTGGTGCTGACCGAGAACGCCGATCCGTCGGTGCGTCGGGATCTGGAAACCCTCGCCGCCCGCTGGGCGCCCGACGGCGATCCGGCCTATCACCACGACAACGAGGGCGACGACGACATGGCGGCGCACGGGCGGAACATCATCGCCGGTTCTTCGTTGACGGTGCCTGTCGGCAACGGCGAGATGCGCCTCGGAACCTGGCAGGGGATCTATCTCTGGGAGCACCGGACGATATCGCATCGGCGCCGGGTGGTGGTCACGGTGATCGGCTGAAAACCGACCCGGAAGCCGACCGGTCGCTCGGCGCACCCGCGAGCGCCCGGTGGTGCAGCGGCGGGTGCTTCAGCGGACGACGCTGATCAGCCATCCGGCCAGGCCGGTCGCCAGGACGACCAGCCAGGGCGGCAGCTTCCAGAACATCAGGGCAACGAAGGCCAGCAGCGCCAGGCCGAAATCCTCCGGCCGGAAGATGGCACTGGTCCACACCGGTTGATACAGGGCCGCGAGGAGCAGGCCGACGACCGCCGCATTGACGCCGGCGAGCGCGGCCTGGGTGCGAACGCTGCGGCGCAGCTGTTCCCAGAAGGGCAGCACCCCGGCGACAAGAAGGAACGAGGGGATGAAGATGGCGACAAGACAGAGCAGGCCGCCAATCCAGCCACTGGGCGCGGTATTAATCGATGCCCCGAGGAACGCGGCAAAGGTGAACAGCGGGCCGGGCACGGCCTGTGCGGCACCATAGCCGGCCAGGAAGGTTTCGTTTGTCAGCCAACCGCTGGGCACGACCTCGGCCTGCAGAAGCGGCAGCACGACGTGTCCGCCGCCAAAGACCAGCGCGCCGGCGCGGAAAAAGGCGTCAGTCAGCGCCAGGGCCTGGCTCGGCCAGATGCGGAGAAGAATCGGCAGAGCGATCAGCAGGACAGCGAAAAGTACCAGCAGCGCGGCCGCCAGGCGACGATTGACGGCAATCGGCAATGGATCGTGGCTTGCATCCTGGACGGGTTTGAACACGAGCCAGCCGACGACGGCCGCGCCGGTGATCATGCCCACCTGTCCCCAGGTGGTCGGCCAGAGCAGAGTCACGCAGGCAGCGACTGCGGCGATTGTGACGCGCGTGCTGTCAGTGCACAGATTGCACGCCATGCCCCATACCGCCTGCGCGACGACCGCCACGGCGACGACCTTCAAACCGTGCAGCGCACCGGCGGGCAGGGCGTTGCCCCAGCTCGCAACGCCGATGGCGAAGAGGATCAGGGCGATCGCCGAGGGGAGGGTGAATCCTGCCCAGGCCGCCAGAGCGCCGGGGAACCCGGCGCGCGACAGCCCGATCGCCATGCCCACCTGACTGCTGGCGGGGCCGGGCAGGAATTGGCAGAGGGCAACCAGGTCGGCGTAGCTGCGCTCACCGAGCCAGCGCCGGCGAGTGACAAACTCGTCGCGGAAGTATCCGAGGTGTGCAATCGGCCCGCCGAACGACGTCAGTCCCAGGCGAAGGAAGACCAGGAAAACCGTCCACGCACCGACAGGCGGGTTTGTTGCCCGGTCATTATCGGCTGATCCCATGCGATGAACCCTCTGCAGCGAAAGATGCCGATGATAACCGGAAGCCCTTGAACAAAGTCCGGCGGGCGGTTTCGTCGGCGACCGCCGGCCGCATGATGTCATCGACTTGGGGCGCTGTGGCAAGGTACACTCCGACGCTTGATTGTCACGCTGCGGCGAGGGGAAGAGCAATGAAAATCGGATTCATCGGTCTGGGTATCATGGGGCGCCCGATGGCGCTGAACCTGTTGCGCGGTGGCCACCCGATCACGGTCTGGGCGCGCCGTGCGGAGTCGATGCAACCCCTGCTCGACGCCGGCGCGGTTGCTGCGGCGAGTCCGGCTGCGCTGGCGGCGGTGGTTGATTTGGTGATCTCGATGGTCGCCGATGCGCCCGATGTCGAACAGGTGATGCTCGGCGAGCAGGGGGTGGCGAGCGCCGGCAGGGCCGGGCAGGTGGCCGTCGACATGAGCACGATCCGGCCGGCAGCCGCGCGCGACATCGCCGCCCGCCTGCTTGACAAAGGCATCGATTTCCTCGATGCCCCGGTTTCCGGTGGCGAGGTGGGCGCGGTTGCCGGGACGCTGTCGATCATGGTCGGCGGCAGCGAGGCCGCTTTCGCGACCGCGCGCCCGGCTTTTGCCTGCATGGGCAAGAACATCGTGCATGTCGGCGATTCGGGTGCCGGGCAGGTGGCCAAGGCGGCCAACCAGATCGTCACCGGGGTCGGCGTGCTGACCGTTGCCGAGGCGCTCAACTTCGCGGCCAAAAGCGGGGTCGACCCGGCCCGGGTGCGCGAGGCGCTGCTCGGCGGTTTCGCCTATTCGAAGATTCTCGAGAATCACGGCCAGCGCATGCTCGACCGCAACTTCAAGCCCGGCTTCAAGTCCTGGATGCATCAGAAGGACATGAACATCGTCATGCAGAGCGCGCACGAGCTGGGCCTGTGCCTGCCAGTGTCGGCGGCGACGGCCCAGATGTACAACGCGATGGTCGGCTCGGGTCTCGGCGAGGAGGATTCGATTGCCATTCTCAAGCTGCTCGAGCGCCTGTCTGTCGGCGTGGAGAGAACTGATGCAGCTTGGCTTCATCGGCCTCGGCGTGATGGGCCGGCCGATGGCGCTGCATCTGCTGCGCGCCGGGCATCAGGTGGCGGTCTGGGCGCGGCACTCGGCATCATGCCGGCCCTTGCTCGAAGCCGGCGCGTTGTCAGCTGTGGCAGCGCGGCGGCGGTCGCCCGGCGTTCCGAGGTGGTGTTCACGGTCATTACCGCCGGATCCGACGTCGAGCAGGTGACCTTCGGCGCGGACGGCCTGGCCGAAGGGTTTGCCGCCGGCTCGATCCTGGTCGACATGAGCACCATCGCGCCGGAAATGGCGCGCTCGCTGGCGCAGCGTCTGTCGCTGCACGGCGTCGACATGCTCGATGCGCCGGTTTCCGGCGGTGAGCAGGGCGCCATCGCCGCGACGCTGGCGATCATGGTCGGCGGCCAGGCGGCGGTGCTCGAGCGCGTGCGGCCGCTCCTCGACTGCTGGGCAGGAAGATCGTGCATGTCGGTGACAGCGGCGCCGGGCAGGTGGCCAAGGCGTGCAATCAGATGGTGATGGTCGCCGCCATTCAGGCGGTTGCCGAGGCGCTGCACTTCAGTCGTGCGGCCGGTGCCGATCCGGCCAGGGTGCGGCAGGCACTGGCCGGTGGCTCGGCCGGCAGCCGGGTGCTCGAAGTGATGGGCAGGAAAATGGTTGAGCGCGACTTTGACGCCGGCGTCGAAGCACGCCTGCATCACAAGGACTACGCCGCATCGTGATCGCCGAAGCGCATCGTCTCGGCGTGCCGCTGCCGGTTTCCGGCCAGGTTGGCCAGCAGCTCAATGCCTTGATGGCCATGGGCTGGGGGTCGTCCGACACGGCAACCCTGTTGCGGGTTCTCGAAGCTGGGAGGCAAAGCCGGTGAGACGAGGTCTGGTCATCCTGTCGATTGCCTTGTTGAGCGCTTGTGCCGGTCTTGGCGGCCTGTCGCAGAAGCCCGAAGTCAGCGTGGCCGGCCTGAAACTGGTGCAGGTCGGCGTGTTCGAACAACGCTTCATTCTCAAGTTGCGCGTCCAGAACCCCAACGATGTGGAATTGCGGATCAACGGCCTCAGTGTCGAAGTCGAATTCAACGGACAGCCATTCATTACCGGCCTGTCGGACAAGGGCGTGACCGTCCCGCGTTTCGGCGAAGCGGTACTCGAGGTGATGGCCACCAGCACCCTGGGGAGCGCGCTGAAACAGTTGCGCGAGTTGCAGAAGGGTGGCCGCGAGCGTATCGACTACCGGATCGTCGGCCGTCATCAACCTCTCCGGGATCGGCACTGTGCCCTTCGAGCGACGCGGCGATCTGCAGATGCCGGCGGTCGTCAGTCCATTGCGCAAGCCCTTGCCTCCCGGGACCCAGGGAACGTGAGGACTGGCATCCCGGTGCCTGACTGGCGGCTCTCCGGGTGGGTGCCCGATTGGCGGACAGCGCGTCCGCCGCCTGGGGCCAGCGAGGCTGGTGGACGGCAGTCCCGGCTCCGGGGCAGCCCCGCCTGGAAATCAGTCGACAGGAATGATCAGCTTGTCCCAGCCGGAACCATTGTCGTCGCTGTTGGGTCTGCCGCGACGGGCGAGCATGGCGAGACGCGTTTCGACGTCGGCGATGGACTCCCTGGTGACGTTAAGTGTGCGGCGCTCGGTGCCGCAGCGGCGTTCTGCCATGCCAGCCGGTGGCCCGGATGAACTCTGGCGTCGATCGGTTCCTCGTTGCGCGTGCATTGCTCACTCCTCGAAAATCATCACCTGCTTCGGGGGGCGCCAGCCGGGCGACACGGGTTTGGCAACCCTGGTGATCCTGTGTCCGGCCACAGCGCGATAGTGTCTCACAAGGGAGGACAGAGCGGGCTGTTTACGATGCCCTGTTTTCGCCGATCAGCCGCAGCCCGGCCGGCAGGGACTCGCCAAACGCACGGCGTTCATCGGCCTTGTCGAGTTCGATCACGGTCCTTACCTGGGCGACCCAGCTGGCGCTGGCGTTGATCGTTGCCAGGCGGGCCAGCGTCGCTTCGCGCGCGTCTTCCGGCAGGTCGCGCGTGCGGTCGCCGGTCAGGCGGGCGATCTGCGTGGCAGCGAAAGCGGCCGGCTCGACCTTCTTCCAGTCGCTCGCGAGCACGGCTTCCAGCCAGCGGCAGGCGACCTCGGGCGGTACCACCTGGTGGGCGCTGCCGTAGAGCGACTGGCGCGCGCCGAGGCGGCCGAGCGCCCACCAGCCAAGCGGCTTCTCCGAAGCCTTGCGCAGCCGCTCGAGCAGCCAGTCGCCGACCTCGACCTTGCGCTCGATCGGCAGCCTTTCGAGTGAGGCGACCAGCCGCAGCATGTCGTCGTGGCTGCCGGCAATGGCTGCTGGCAGGCGGCTGCGGGTTTTCGTCGGCTCGCTGCGCAACCAGGGAGCGAGTTCGGCGAGGAGTTTTTCCTGGATGCGGGGCGGCAGGCCACCGGCGGCGCGCCGCCAGAGCGTCCACCATTCCGACCAGTTCTGGCTTTCGTTGACGTACTGGATCCCCTGCGGAAGAATCTCGCACAGCTGTTCTATCCGCCACTCATCGAGCGCATCGCCGAGACCCGGGCGGAGGCAGAAGCCGGCGAGGTTGAGCCACAGCCGTTCGTGCTCCGGCGAGCGCCGCCGACGCCGTGCGCGCTGCATCAGGGCGTCGAAGAGCGCGCGCAGCACGGGCATCTCCCATTCGTCGCGCTTGCCGAGCAGATGCTCGAGCTGACCACGCAGGCGCCGGACCTCCTTGCTGTCCACCGGCTGCGAGCTGGATCCGAAGATACGTTCGACCCACTGCACGGCGTCGGCAAAGCGTGCCGGCAGAGTCGGCGATGCCAGCGCTTCGCTGGCGCCCTCGCCGCGCAACTGGAACTCGAGCAACCAGCGGCGAGCGGCATCCTCGCTGCTGACGCAGTGCAGCTCGAGGGTGCCGACTTCGGTCATCGAGGTGGTCAGTTGCACCCGCACCTCGCGCTGGCTGCTGCCGGCCGGCGCCTGGACGACGGTGGCGATCGGCGGCAGGCGGACGAATTCGTCTTCGTCAAGCGTCGCGATCTGGCCCGGGAGGTAACTCGTATCGGCCACCGACGACGCCAGGTGGAAGCGCACCGGTTGCCCCAGGCGCAAACTGAAGCGTCGCTCGGGCAGCGGGATTTCGTGCCCTTCCTCGCTGCCGCGCGGCAGCAGGCAGATGCCGCGCCGCGGCTGCGCTTGCTCCTCGAGCACCAGAAAGTAGCTGCGCGCCGAGCCGCCACCGATTCGTCGCCCGTGACCCTGGCGAACGAGCGCGTAAGCGACCGCCCCACGCGCGACGGCGACATCGGGATTCTCGTTGTGCAGAACCCGCAGCGCTGCGCCGCGCCAACTGGCGAGGGTTTGCTGCAGGCGCTCGGCGAGGGCATCGGCACGAAAAACTCCGCCATTGAGCAGCAGCGTATCGGGAACCGGCAGGCGGCCTCTCCTGCCGCTCGCCGGTGTCGGCCAGCGCCTGGCGCGCTGCTGCGCGTGTCGTCGGAGGAAGGCGGCGACATGGCGGGTGATCGCCGGGTCGGCCGGGTAGGGCAGGCCGAACTCGACGATTGCGGCCCGCCGCTGCTGCAGCGGTTCATCGGGGGCGACGCGCGGAAAGAAGCCATCGACGAGGACCTGCCGCGACTTCATCGCGCTGCAGTTCGACCGTGCGGGCGCCGCCGATCAGCCGCGCGCCGCCACCCAGCAGCGTCAGCAATACGGCCTCCGGTGCGCCCGTCGTCAGCAACTGTTCCTTGGCGGCGCGGCAGCGCGCCGTCAGTTGCGAAAAGCGCGCCGCCGACAGACGGCCTTCGCTGGCTGGCAGCCGCGACTCGACGAGATGGGCGAGCGCGAGGTCCATGTTGTCGCCACCGAGCATCAGGTGATCGCCGACGCCGATGCGGGTGAGTACCGGCTCGCCGTCGGTGATCGCCACCTGGATCAGCGTCAGGTCGGTGGTGCCGCCGCCGACGTCGCAGACCAGCAGCAGTCGTGTTTCCGACGAGTTCCCCGGCGAGTTGCTGCTGATGACGGAACAGCCAGTCGTAGAACGCTGCCTGCGGTTCTTCGAGCAGGCGCAGATTGGGCAGGCCGGCCTGCGTGCGGCGGCCAGCGTCAGCGCGCGGGCGCCTTCGTCGAAGGAGGCGGGAACGGTCAGGATCACCTGCTGCTGCTCGAGCGGCGCTTTCGGAAAACGGTGCAGCCAGGCGGCGCGGACATGCGCCAGATAGCTGGCGCTGGCGCCGACCGGCGAGACCTTGGCGACCTCGTCTTCGGCGCCCCAGGGCAGGATCGGCGCCAGGCGGTCGACCGCGGCGTGCGACAGCCAGCTCTTGGCGCTGGCCACCAGCCGACCGGGAACCTGTGCCCCGAGGTCGAGCGCCAGGCGGCCGGTGACCAGCGGCTCGCCTTCCGCCGCCGTGCCCACGGCAGTTGCAGATCACCCGGGCTGATCTCGCCGGCGGCCGGATGGTAACGCACCGAAGGCAGCAGCGGTCGCGCCGCAACCTGGCCGGGACCGACCAGTTGCTCGATTTCGAACAGTTCGACCTGCTGCTTGCCGGGCGCGCTGTAGGCGACGACCGTATTGCTGGTGCCGAGATCGATGCCGACGATGTACGGTTTTCTCATTTTCTTCAGAGTGTGTCACAAAGACGGCTGCAGGAGGGATGAGCGATCGGGGGCGGCCGCCGCGAAAGGGACAGATGGCCGTTTGCCCGGCCAGGATCGCGCTCAGCTTCCGCCGGTGTGCTGACACTCATCCTCCCGGGCGCAGGTGCTTCATGGTCGCGTCGGCCTGGTGTCACGGGACCATCGCCAGAAAGACAAAGACTGCGAAGACCACCAGGTGAACCGCCCCCTGGAGGATTGTGGCACGGCCTCCGGACAGGGTCATTGAGGTCAGCAACAGCGTCAGCGCCAGCAGCGCCACCTCTTTGGCGGGCAGGCCAAGATCCAGCGGCAGATCAAGTGCGATGGCGGTCGCGGCGACTGCTGGAATGGTCAAGCCGATGGTGGCGAGCGTGGCGCCGAGCGCCAGGTTGAAGCTGGTCTGCATCCGGTCGCTGCGCGCTGCGCGGACGGCTGACATCGTTTCCGGCAGCAATACCATCATTGCGATGGCGATGCCCACCACGGCGTGCGGCATCCCCGCCGTATCGACCGCTGCCTGGATGGTTGGCGCCAGCACATTGGCGAGGCCGACGACGACGGCGAGAGAGACGAGCAGCAGGACCAGGCTGAGCAGCGCGGTGGCCACCGAGGGTGGGATCGCGTGACTGTCTTCGGCCGCCGCGTTTTCGGGCAGGAAATAGTCGCGATGCCGAATTGTCTGGACGAAAACGAAAACTCCCCACAGCACGAAGGAAACGACGCCGGCAAAGGCAAGTTGTGGCACCGAAAAGGTCGGCCCGGCCGTGGTCGAGGTGTAGCCGGGGAGCACCAGAGTCAGGGTGGTCAGGGTGGCCAGTACCGCCAGGGCAGGCGTGGTTCCCTCGACCCGGAAACCGATGGTCCGATGCCGGATGCTGCCCATCAGCAGGCAAAGACCGATGACGCCGTTGCAGACGATCATCACGGTCGCGAACACCGTGTCGCGTGCCAGAGTAGTGGCGTTCTCGCCGCCCGCCAGCATGATGGACACGATCAGCGACACCTCGATAATGGTGACTGCCACAGCCAGTACAAGTGATGCGAAGGGCTCGCCAACCCGGTGTGCGATCACTTCGGCGTGATGAACGGCAACCAGCACGGAGGCCAGCAAGGTGGAACCGGCAACGGCAGACAGCAACCATCCCTGGGCCAGCCCCCAGATCGCCGCGAGCAGGATGCACGCCGCCACCGGCACGATGACACTCCAGACAGGGACGCTGGCAAACACTCGACGGGTCATAGGAGGTATCCCAAGGTTGTCTTCAGCGCCGCGATGCACTGCGCCCGGAAGGAATGGCGTTCGGATCACTGATGGACATCGTTTGGCGTACAGGGGCGAGCTGTCGGGTGGCAGATGACGGATGCTTCAACGTAGATTGTGCGCTTCATGAAGGCACTTCTGGCTTAGAAAACGGTGGCCTGCAGGCCATTGTCTTGGTGCGGGCGGCTTGGCAAGAGGAAAGACTTTACCCCGGGATTGCCGCTTGCGCTACACAGGGGACAAAACCAGGCGGCAGGTGAAGAAGCGTGGACTGGATTTCGCCGATGCGGGAAAAGCCCTTGCCGGGCCTTTGCTACGGATCGATGATTCTCGAGTAGACCACGGCGAGCAGCGCATGATCGGCATCGGCCTTCTGGATTGCCCGGTGGTGTTGATCGTGCCTGTGGAATCCGACGAGGCAATCCGAATCATTTCCCTGCGCAAGGCGGACAGCAATGAAACGGATCTCTTCGATCAAAAGGCTGGCTACTTCTGACGACGCGCCGAAGCTCACGCCAGCGGACTTCGAGCGCGCCCGGCCGCGAATCGCCGGCAGGGAGGTCAGCCGCGCCGGGGGGTCTTTCTCATTGCCATCCCTGGGTCAAGGACCATCTGCAAGCAGCCAGGCTGGTATCGAAAGGTCGCGCCGTCGCTCCGTTCATCCCAGATTCCTCTGTCGGGCCTTGACCGGATTGGGTGAACGCCAGGATTGGTAAGGGTTTGCGGCCGTTTTTTGGCGACTGCGCCATAGTTCCTTTTGGGTGTCCTGGAAACGTTCGAAAAATCCAATCTTCATAGCAAGTTAGCCGCCATTCCTGGCTTCAGCTGATGAATCCAGGATCAACGACGTGATCCGCACTTCATGACGCAGCCCCGACGGTTGTTCCTGGCCTCGGGTACTGTTGTTGCCAGCGACAAAGCAAATCGACGTGCGCGCGACCGAGAACGACCGAAGGACGCGCTTTCTGCACCTGCGCAACGGCCTCGGCGGCCGATCTTGCCGCGCCCGCATGCCACAGGTACGCAGCGGCGACCAGTGCACTGCGGGCGAAACCCAGCGCGCAGCAGACCAGGACCGGTCCGGCCTGTCGATCTTCCTCAAGCGCCAGCACAGCCTGCTCGATCTCTGCGAGGCGCGGCATCACCAGATCGAGCATCGGCACCACCGTATGCCGAAGGCCCGGGGTTGGACACGGCAGTTCGGCGCAGAGATCGACGATTGCCGCCACCCCGAGCTGCTTCAGCCCGGCTGGCGTCGGCAGTCGCCCAAGCAGGATCCCTGGTGCGACGGGATCGGCGGCGGCGAGCCGGCGGGTCCACCAGCGGGAGTTCAGCCAGGCAGCAAGGAGATAGGGTGCAAACAGGCAGCGCACGGCAAATGGCATCGAGCCGTCGGCACGCTTCGCGAAGGATTCTGCGTCAAGAGAGAGATAAATGACGGCAACCAGTGCCAGCGAGCCCGCCGGCCAGAGCAGCCACAGCCAGGCACCGCCCGCGTCGGCCGCCAGCCAGCCAATGGCCAGGGCGGCGCCTGCGTAGGCCAATGCCAGTCGCTGCCGTGCTGCCTCGCGGCGCAGACGGGCATGGCGCAGCGGCGATGGGGCGTCGGTCGGGAAGAGCCAGACCGCGAAACAGCCCAGCCAGAGGCCGGTCGGGATATCGAAGAAGTGGTGCTGCCAGGTGGTCAGCACCGAGACCCCGATCAACAGGGCAACGGCATGGACGACGCCGTGCCAGGCGCGCGGCACGGCGCGCAGATAGGGTTCCAGGAGCACCACCAGCAGGGCAATGTGCAGCGATGGTGCCTGGTTGTAGGGCTGGTCGAAGCTCATCAGGAGAGCGAACAGCCAGCCGAAGGCGCCGGTGACCGCGCCCACGCTCGAAAGTGCAGCGCAGAGGGAAGAGGAGAAAGCAGCTCACGGCGATCAGCTGGCAGGCCAGCAGGCGCCAGCGCGTGGGTATCCAGCTGGCGCCGTGTCGAGCAGAGGAACAGCGAAACCCCGTAAAGCAGGTCGATCAGCCAGTAGGGCACGATCGTCCACGGCAGCAGCGGGATGTGGCGTTCCCAGGCGAAGAGGATGACGCCCACGTCGGACCGCTGACCGCTGACCCAGGTCGCGAAGCCGTAGCTGGCGAAGAAGAACGGGCCGAGGAGGAGCAGCCAGGCAAGCGCCCGCCGCCACGGACGGGCTTCGCCAACCGCGTCGGCCACGCTGCCGTCCAGGTTCAGAGCCGGCGGGCCAGCGAGACGGTGAACATGCCCCACTCGTCGATCCACTCCTCGATTTTCGCGAAACCCGCGGCGCGGACCAGTTCGTCCATCTCGGCCTGAGTCCGGCGTCGCATCACCCAGGCCCGCTGGTTGCGGTGGCTGGTCAGCGTGCGCGCGATCAGCTCGATCTGCGGATGCCAGGGTTGGCCAGTGTATACCAGGTAGCCACCCACGTTCATTGCGCCGGCCAGGCCATGTAGCGAGCGGCCGACCAGCTCGTTGTCGGAGAAGAGTTCGTAGAGGCCGGAAACGGTCACCAGGTTCGGCGCCGCATCCGGCGCCCCGAGTGTCGCGAGGGCGGCCTCGTCAAAGGCATCGCCCTGCTCGAAGCGGGCGATGTCGCCGAGCCGCCTTTCGCCGATCAGGGCGCGGCCCTGGGCGACATTCAGTTCGCTGAGGTCACGCAGAACGATCGATTGCGGGCGCTCGGGCAGTTGCGCGACGGCGTCCAGCACGTAACGGCCATGGCCGGCGGCGACATCGGCGATCCGCAGCTTCTCGCCGGCGGCCTGCAGCAGCTGCGCTGCCGTGGCAACCGCCCGCAGCAGGTGCTCCCGGCGGACGCGAACGCCCGCGCCAGCCGATCGAGTCGAGGTAGCCGCGATCGATCAGCTTGCCGATCAACAGTGCCCCCTGAGCCTGGTTGCGGTACACGTAGTCGAGGCTGCTGCCGGAATCGAAACCCGTCGTCAGCCCGATCCGGATACCCTTGGACAGGCGGCCGAGCGTGCGCATGGCCAGCCGGGTGACGGCGAAATTCAGCCGGCGCAGCGAGAAAGCCGGCAGCGGCTGAGCGAGGCGAAGCTCCTCGTCGCGGGTGTAGCCGTTGCGATGCGCCTGCAGCAGTGACTCTGCCGGCGGTGGCTGAGCGAAGATGCGCTCGACGAAGGCACGGATCCGGTCGAGTGCGAGCTGTCGATCGCGTTCACCGAGTGTGTCGTGCAGGAAGCCGGGGAGCAGGTGGCGTTCCTTGACCGGCGAGCAAGCCGCTCGAAGAAGTGGTCCTGCGGCGCGCGCTGGACGACCCAGTCCTTTTCGGAGATCAGCAGCTGCAATGGCAGACGGATGGCCTGTGCGTCAGCAACGACCCTGTCGGCGGCGTCGTAGAGGCCGAGCAGAACGCGCGCCGAGATCGCCCGGGTGACCAGGGGATCCTCGTCATACGAACGGATACGTTCCGGATCGTGCGTCAGAAACTTGGCCTTGACGTACGAAGTGATGAAGAAATTGCCGAACAGGCGCTGGATCAGTGCCAGTCCCGGCCGTGCCAGGGGGACATAGAGTTTTACCTGGAAGGCGGGTGCGGTCAGCACCAGGCAACGGATCGGCGGTGCGTAGTCGTGTGCCCAGGTCGCAGCCAGGACGGCGCCGACGCTCTGGCCAATGACCGCCATGCGGCTGGTGGCGATGGCATGGGTGCTGCTGAGGTGGCGGACAAAGAAATCGAGGTCCCTGACCAGCGCGGCAAAGCTCGGACTATCGCCACGCGCTCCCGGCGACTGGCCGTGACCTCGTGCATCCCAGGCGAACATCGCAAAGTCGTCGAGTCCGAGTTCGTCAACCACGTGTTGCAGTCGTCCCGAATGCTCATGACCCCGGTGCAGCAGCACGATCGCCCGTTCGGCCGTTGCTGTTCCGGCCGGCGGCCAATAGCGGTAGAACAGCGTACTGCCATCGTGGGTCGTGAATTGCCTTTCCTGTGCAAGCCGCATGTCTCTGTTCTCCGCTGGGTGCTACCTATTGATCTGTGTGACCGCCGCCTTGCGCGATGCCATGCCTGACCCGGTTGACGATGGTCGGCAGCAGCAGCAGCGCGACGATCGTCAGGACACCGGGTAACCACGCTCCGGGAAGGATGCCGGCACCGAGCAGGAGTCCGAGCAGGCCGAAAACCAGGGCACGGTCACTCTTGCCCATCGGTCCATCGTTGCGGCGGCCGCTACCGGCAACGATGCCCAGCAGTCCGGCCACCTCGGCCAGGTTGGCCAGGAAGATGACGAGCAGGGTCAGTACGCTCGCCGCTTCGCTCAACAAGGCAAAAGGCAGGTAGAGCGCCGCATCGGCGACCAGGTCCGATAGTTCGTTGAGGTAGGCGCCGAGTGTCGAGATCTGTCCGAACTCGCGCGCGAGCAAACCGTCGATCGCATTGAGCGCCATGCGCACCAGAAACCATAGCGGCAGCAGCAGAAACCACTGCAGCTGACCGGCATCGGCGGCGACCGCAAGTCCGGCCCCGAGTGCGACCGAAACGACACCGGTGCTCACCGTCACCTGGTTGGCGCTGACCCCGGCGCCATGCAGCGAACGTACGGCTGGGCGTAGCAGGGACTGAAAACGGGGTTTCAAGGCATGGAGAGTCATCAGCGGATGGCGCGAAAGGTGGCAAGTGATCCTGGAAGTCGCCGTCGGGCTCGGTTGCTGCGGCCGTGAAGACGGGCGACACGCCCGGCCGCCGCATGGGCAGCGCCGCAGTTGTCCTTCCGGGTCAGTAAACGCCATGCCGCCCGAAGGCGGCATGGCCGGCTGACCCGTGGATTGCAGACACAGGGATTCAGTGCTGGTTCCGGAATGGCTGGTCGATCCCAGAAGTCGAAACTATCTCAGAACTCGAAATCCTCCTCGTAGAACTCCAGCGCGCCACGGGGAGCGGCAGCCCGATCCTGCTCGCCCTTGCGCAGCTCGACGCGGCGAATCTTGCCCGAGATGGTCTTCGGCAGTTCGCCGAACTCGAGCCGCCGGACGCGCTTGTAAGGCGAGAGACGGCTGCGCAGGAAGACGAAGATGTCGCGTGCCAGCTCACGCCCAGGTTCATAGCCAGCCCGCAGGGTCAGGAAGGCCTTGGGCACTGCCAGCCGCAAGGCATCCGGACTCGGCACCACGGCCGCCTCGGCAACCGCCTCGTGCTCGATCAGCACGCTTTCCAGCTCGAACGGGCTGATCCGATAGTCCGAGGCCTTGAAGACGTCGTCGGCACGGCCGACGTAGGTGATGTAGCCTTCCGCATCGACGGCAGCAGTGTCGCCGGTGTGATAGAAGCCATCACGCATGACCTCGGCGGTTTTTTCCGCATCGTCGTCGTAGGAGATCATCAGGCCGAGCGGGCGCGGCGACAGAGTCAGGCAGATTTCGCCTTCCTCGGCCACATGCCCGTCGATATCGACCAGACGCACCTGGTAACCCGGCATTGGCCGTCCCATCGAGCCCAGCTTGACCGCCTGCCCGGGTGAGTTGCCAACCAGCGCCGTCGTTTCCGTCTGGCCGAAGCCGTCGCGCAGCGTGATGCCCCAGGCCGCCTTGACCTGGTCGATGACTTCCGGATTCAGCGGTTCGCCGGCGCCGATCAGTTCGCGAACCTGGACCGGGTACTTGCGCAGGTCTTCCTGGATCAGCATCCGCCAGACAGTTGGCGGGGCGCAGAGGGTGGTGACCGAGCATCTGACCAGGGTTTCGAGGATCGACGCCGCGGCGAAGCGGGCGTAGTTGTAGATGAATATCGTGGCGCCAGCGTTCCAGGGAGCGAAGAAGCAGCTCCAGGCGTGCTTCGCCCAGCCGGCCGAGCTGATGTTCCAATGCACGTCGCCAGGCTGCAGTCCGATCCAGTACATGGTTGACAGATGCCCGACCGGATAGCTCTGCTGGCTGTGCAGAACCAGTTTGGGCTTCGAGGTGGTGCCGGAGGTGAAGTAGAGAAGCTGTGGATCGGTCGCCAGCGTCGGGCCCTCGGGCTGGAACTCGCTTGACCCCTGGTAGGCCTGTTCAAGCGCTTGCCAGCCAGCGACCGCGCCACCGACGGTGATTCGCGAATAGTTGCCGGTCAGACCACTGAACTTGTCGGCGTGCGTGTGGCCGATGATCACGTGGCGGATCTGACCGCGGTTCAGACGGTCAGCCAGATCGTCAGGAGCAAGCAGGGTGGTGGCCGGCGACAACACGGCGCCGAGCTTGATCGACGCCAGCATCGTGTCCCACAGTGGTACCTCGTTGCCGAGCATCATCAGGATGCGATCGCCGCGCTTGACGCCTTGCTGGCGAAGCCAGTTGGCCACCTGGTTCGAACGCCTGGACATGTCGGCAAACGACATCTTCTGTTCCGAGCCGTCTTCGTTGACCACCCATAGCGCCGGGCGGTCGTTGCCGGCGGCCATCACATCAAAATAATCCAGCGCCCAGTTGAACTCGGTGAGCTGTGGCCATCTGAAATCGCGATAAGCCGTCTCGTAGTCGGTGCGATGTGCCAGAAGGAAATCGCGTGCCTCGACGAAGGCTGAATAAGACATTTCTGCTCCTTTCTTGTCGATCAAATCACTGAACTGCCCCCGAACGCACGGCTGCCTCACAGGCAGCCGGAGTACCCGGGTGGCGTCTCTCCCCAGTGGGTCCTGACCTGCAGCAGCAGCCAAGCTCCGAAGCACCACGATTGGTCCCGAAGTCTGCCCGCCCGCATGCAGCCGATCAGCCCCGCCATGTATTGCAGGGCTCATTGTAAGGGACTTCTCGTGTCACCTGCCATCGGCCGGGCCGGGATCGGAGGGTAACAGGCGTGGCCGCTGCCAGACCCCGGCGCTGACTGGTAGAATGCGACCGATGAAAGTCCATGGCACTCCGACGCGAACGATCTGGCCCGTGGCTGGGGCCGACGCCGTCGAGATCATCGACCAGACAGCACTGCCGTACAGCTATCGGGTCTTGCGGCTGAACAGCCTTGATGACGTAGCCCAAGCCATCCGCAGCATGCAGGTCCGCGGCGCACCGCTGATCGGCGTCAGCGCCGCTTACGGAATCGCCCTGGCGCTCTCGCGGCGGGCCGATGACGCAACGCTTCTGGCCGCCTTGCAGACGCTGGCCGCGACGCGGCCGACCGCGGTTAACCTGCACTGGGCACTGGCGCGCGTGCAAGCCTGCCTGCTGCCGTTACCAGCCGCGGCGCGTGCCGCCGCCGCGTGGCTCGAGGCAGGCCGGATTGCCGACGAGGACGTCGACCAGTGTCGCCGGATCGGCGTCCACGGCCTGCAGCGTTTGCTCTCGTGTCGGCGGGCTGGCCATCGGCTCGAGATCATGACCCATTGCAATGCCGGCTGGCTGGCCACCGTCGATCACGGCACTGCGCTGGCGCCGGTCTATGCCGCTTTCGACGCGGGAATCGACAGCCATGTCTGGGTTTCCGAAACCCGCCCACGCAATCAGGGGCTGCTGACGGCCTGGGAGCTGCGGCAGCACGGCGTGCCGCATACCGTCATCGCCGACAACGCCGCCGGCCTGCTGCTGGCGCGCGGCACGATCGACGTGGTGATCGTCGGTGCCGATCGCATTGCCGCCAACGGCGACGTTGCGAACAAGGTTGGTACCTGGCTCAAGGCGCTGGCGGCGCAGGCAGCAGGCGTACCGTTCTACGTAGCCGCGCCGCGCTCGACGATCGATTTTGCCTGCGCGAGCGGCGGCGACATCCCGATCGAGGAGCGCGCCGCTGACGAGTTGCGGCTTGTCCATGGTCTCGATGGCGCGGGGTACCCCGGCGCGTTGCGCCAGCTGCCGGCCGACGAAGCCGTCGCCAACCCCGCCTTCGACGTCACGCCGGCGAGCCTCGTCAGCGCGTTGATCAGCGAACGTGGCACCTGCGCGGCAAGTCGCGAAGGGCTGCTGAGTCTCTACCCCGACGAGCGACATGGCTGAGCTGCGGCAGCAGTTGATCGAGACGGCACGCCGCATGGCGACCGCCGGACTGAACCGGGGCACCGCTGGCAACCTCAGTGTTCGCCATGGAGAGGAGGGTGCCCCGGGCTTCCTGATCACGCCCACGGGTATGGCCTACGATGTCCTGGAGGCGGCAGACATCGTCCGCGTGCGTCTCGACGGTACGGCCGAAGGCCGCCGCAAGCCGTCGTCCGAGTGGCGTTTCCACCGTGACCTCTACGCTGCCCGTCCCGACGCCGGCGCCATCCTGCATGCGCACTCGCCGTTTGCCACCAGTCTCGCCTGTCTGCGCCGCGACATCCCGCCCTTCCACTACATGATCGCCCGGTTTGGTGGTGACAGTCTGCGCTGCGCCGGCTACGCCACCTTCGGCACGCAGGCGCTGTCCGATGCCGTACTGCTGGCGATCGCCAACCGGCGCGCCTGCCTGCTGGCCAACCACGGCATGCTGGTGCTTGGCGATGACCTGGCGCAGGCGCTCGACCTCGGTATCGAACTCGAGGCACTCTGCGAACAGTACTGGCGCGCCTGCCAGCTCGGTCCACCGGTATTGCTTGGTGCGGCCGAGATGGCGACGGTCCTCGAAAAGTTCGCCGGCTACGGGCAGCAGGCCTGAGCCTCTGCGCCGACCTTTCCCGGGAACCACGCATGCTGCGCATCAGCGAAATCCGTCTTCCACTGGAGCATCCTCCGGCCGCCCTGGCGGCGGCAGTTGCTGCCCGCCTCGGCGTCGCCGAGGACCACATCCTCGAACTCGGCGTTTTCCGGCGCAGTTGCGATGCGCGCAAAGCCAGTGCGCCGACTTTCAGCTACAGCGTCGACGTCGCGTTGGCCGACGAGGCGGCTCTGCTTACCAGGTTCGCCAGTGACCCGCGGGTGCAGCGGACGCCGGACATGCGCTATCACTTCGTCGGACAGGCACCGATACCGCTGGCGACGCGACCGGTCGTCATCGGCTTTGGCCCGGCCGGCATCTTTGCCGCGCTGGTTCTGGCGCAGAGTGGCTTCCGGCCGATCGTCCTCGAGCGTGGCAAGGCCGTCCGCGAGCGCACGCAGGATACCTGGGGGCTGTGGCGAAAGAAGGTGCTCGACCCCGAGTCGAACGTCCAGTTCGGCGAGGGCGGCGCCGGCACCTTTTCCGATGGCAAGCTCTACAGCCAGATCAAGGACCCGAAGCACTACGGCCGCAAGGTGCTCGGGGAATTCGTCAAGGCCGGCGCGCCGGCGGAAATCCTTTATGTCAGCAAACCGCACATCGGCACCTTCCGGCTGGTCGGCATGGTCGAACAGATGCGCCACGAGATCGAGCAACTCGGCGGCGAGATTCGCTTCCAGCAGCGGGTGACCGGGCTGCAGATCGAAGCGGGGCAGGTGCGCGGTGTCACGCTCGCTTCCGGCGAGGAACTGCGTGCCGGGCACGTGATCCTGGCGCTCGGCCACAGTGCCCGCGACACCTTCGCCATGCTGCACCGCGCCGGCGTCTTCATGGAGGCCAAACCCTTTTCGATCGGTTTTCGCATCGAACACCCGCAATCACTGATCGACCGGGCACGTCTGGGACCGCACGCCGGCAACCCCTTGCTCGGTGCCGCCGACTACAAGCTGGTGCACCACTGCCGCAACGGGCGCTCGGTGTACAGCTTCTGCATGTGCCCTGGTGGCACCGTGGTGGCCGCCACTTCCGAGCTCAACCGGGTGGTGACCAACGGCATGAGCCAGTACTCGCGCAACGAGCGCAATGCCAACGCCGGCATCGTCGTCGGTATCACGCCGCTCGATTACCCTACGGCTATGGCATGTTCATCAAAAATGCGCATGGTTTTATCGGTGCTATGCCTGCCGAACAATTAGAAGCGAGCTTGCCCGATTGGGACGATCTGCGTGTGGCGGTGCGCGGGCGCTTGCAGGGTGATTTGGGGCAGGCACTCGATACCCTGCGCGAGACGGAGGTTGATCGCTTGCTGGCGGGCAGCTTGAGCCAAGCGCAGGGGCAAGGAGCCACCCTGATTGATCTAGCCTTGGATTTGCCGATTGATCAGTTGGAACAAAGTACCGTCACAGGCAAGGCTTTGTTTCTCAATAACCAAGTGCGCTTTTCCCCTTTGACACCTAGCCTCGAGAATGTCCAAGGCCAATTGCGTTTTGATGAGCAGGGCTTTGTGTTAGACAAGTTCCAAGGGCGCACATTAGGTGGCGCTTTTCAGGTGCAAGGCGGCATGGGCAGTTTGGCTGGGCGCAAAGATACGGGCGTGCATATGCGGGCTGAAGGTGTTTTCAGCAGCCAAGGTCTGCGCACGCAAACCGATTTGCCTTGGCTGGCGCAGCTGGGGCGGCATCTACAGGGCCTTACGCCCTATACCTTGCAGCTCGATTTTGTAGGAGATACCCTAGACTTTTCTGCAGCCAGCAATTTGCAGGGCATGGCTATCAACTTGCCAGAGCCTTTGGGTAAAACGGCAGCGCAGGTGCAGCCATTGCGCATCAATCAACGCAGTTTGCCGCCGCGCCAGGGGCGTAGTCTGCAGAGTGTGCAAGCCTTGTGGGGCAGGGATTTAAGCGCCCAGTACGAAATCCAACGCGACCCCAAACAACCCACTGCGGCACCTGTGGTGCGTGGTTTATTGAGCTTGGGCGCGCCACCTGCTAATACCCGTTTACCCGATAGTGGGGTGCAGTTTTTATTGCAAGCCGAGGTCTTAGATGCCGATGCTTGGCGTCAGCGTTTGGGTGCTGTCTTAGATGCCAGCAGCAAACTCGCTAGTGAGCAAATCGGCTTGCAAGCCTACATACCGCAGCGCCTAGCGTTGCGTGTAGGGCGCTTGGAGCTGGGGCAACGCGCTTTCCATGGTGTGAATGCGATCGTTGAGCGCGGTAGCGATAGCAGTTGGAAAATCAGCGGTCAAGCGCGCGAGGCTGCAGGCCAAGTGCAATACCGGCCAGGCGCCTTAGGGCAGGGCGATTATGTTTGGGCGCGCTTGAAGCACCTCCATTTGGGTGAAAAATCAGCAAGCAGCAGCATGGTGGTCAGCGCAAACGCAGCGACTCATTCCAGCGGTGTGCAGGCTTTACCCGATATGGATGTGCAGGTAGATGATTTTCATATGGCAGGCAAAGCCTTGGGGCGTTTGGAAATTCAAGCCAGCAACCAGGCTGGAGCGACAGATGTGCAGCGCGAATGGCAGTTGAAAAAACTCAGTATCAACAGCCCCGAGGCGCAATTGACTGGCACGGGCGCTTGGCTAGCTGGCCAGGGTTTGGATGGGCGCACTGTGCTGAACTTCAATTGGGCATTGCAAGACGCTGGCAAGCTACTGGATCGCTTAGGGCAAAAGGGCCTACTGGCCAAGGGGCAAGGCAGCATTGCTGGGCAGGTATCTTGGCAGGGCAGCATAACTGCACCAGATTACCCCAGCATGAATGGCAAATTGCAAGTGCAGGTGAACGATGGCCGTTTTCTCAAGGCCGACCCTGGTGCCGCCAAACTATTGGGCGTGTTGAATTTGCAAGCCCTACCTAGGCGTTTAAATTTTGATTTTCGCGATGTCTTTGCGCAAGGTTTTGCTTTTGATTTCGTGCGTGGCGATGTGCAGATTCAAAAAGGGCTGGCCAGCACAAATAATTTGCAAATCAAAGGCGTGAGCGCAGCGGTGCTGATGGAGGGCGTAGCCGACATCAAAGATGAAACCCAAGATGTGCATGTCGTCATCGTGCCTGAAATCAATGCCGGCACGGCTGCACTAGTGGCCACAGCGATCAACCCTGCGATTGGCTTAGGGGCTTTTGTGGCGCAATGGCTGTTGAGTAAGCCTGTGAATAAAGCCGCCACGCAAGAGCTGCGTATTACAGGCAGCTGGACAGACCCGAAAGTGGAAAAAATCGAGAGGAAAGGCAAATAAACCATGCGGATAGCAGCCTTGCAAATGGTCAGTGGACAGGCAGTAGCAGCTAATCAGCAAATGGCGGCGGATTTGGTAGCGCAAGCGGCCGGTGCGGGCGCAGAGTTGCTGGTTTTGCCCGAATACTGGTGCTTATTGGGGCAGCGCGATAGCGATAAATTGGCCTTGGCCGAGGATTTTGGCCAGGGGCCGCTGCAAGATTTTTTAGCACAACTGGCGCGCCAGCATGGGGTGTATTTGGTGGGCGGCACGATACCGTTGAAAACAGCCAGTCCTGATAGAGCCTATAACAGCAGCTTGGTGTTCGATCCACAAGGGGTTTGTATTGCACGATACGACAAAATCCACCTATTTAGCTTTCACAAAGGGCGCGAAGCCTATAACGAAGGCAAAAGCCTAGAGGCGGGCAGCCAGGCGGTGGCGTTCGATTTGCGCGCACGCGCTGGACAGCTTTGGCGCGTGGGCTTGTCGGTTTGTTATGACTTGCGCTTTCCTGAGCTATACCGCCAGCTCGCTGCCGATATTTACCTAGTGCCCAGCGCCTTTACCTACACCACAGGGCAGGCGCATTGGGAGCTGCTGCTGCGCGCCCGCGCGGTGGAAAACCTAGCCTTTGTAGCTGCTGCCGCACAAGGCGGTTTGCACAGCAATGGCCGGCAAACTTGGGGTCATGCCATGGTGGTGAACCCCTGGGGGCAGGTGCTGGCGCAGCAGGCGCAAGGCGCGGGGGTGGTGTTGGCCGATTGCGATTGGCAGGCTTTGCAAAATTGGCGCTTGCAATTGCCAGCTTTGCGCCATAGAAAGCTGTAAAACGCTTATTTTTTCATAGCTGCTCAGGCAGATTTGGCGGCGTTTATTGGCGAAATTACTTCAAAAAATTCTGCAATAAAGCATGGCCATGTTCGCTCAGCACGCTTTCAGGGTGAAACTGCACGCCTTCAATCGCTAATTCACGGTGGCGGATGCCCATGATTTCGCCATCATCGGTTTGTGCAGTTACTTTTAATTCGGCAGGTAGGCTATCGGGCGCAATCGCTAAAGAGTGATAGCGATTGACCGTAAACTGCCTAGGCAAACCCGCAAACACGCCTTCTTGCGTAGTCGTAATAACACTGGTTTTACCGTGCATCAATTCCTTAGCGCGCACAATGCGGGCGCCAAAAGCTTCACCTATGGATTGATGGCCTAGGCAGACACCCAAAATGGGCAATTTGCCGGCAAAGTGGCTAATCGCAGCGACTGAAATACCTGCTTCTTTGGGCGAGCAAGGCCCTGGCGAGATGACGAGGCGATCAGCCGCTTGGGCCGCGATACCTGCTAAATCGATTTCATCATTGCGAAAAGTTACTACCTGCGCGCCCAGTTCGCTGAAATACTGCACCAAGTTGTAGGTGAAGCTGTCATAGTTATCTATCATCAACACGCGCATAAATGGCTTTCTTACAGGGGGCTGTGCATTATTGTAATTGCGCACTGTCGCCTGCGGCGCTAACCATGCAGGCCTTTGTGCGATAATCGCAGGCTTTTTCCTCGTTGGTGTCAGTCTATTGGGCTGGCATCTATGCGCGCTGCTGCCTGTATAGGGTTTCTGCGCGGGAACCTTGAGAGGACAAGGGGCGGCACTAGGTACTTAATGAGGTACTTATCTAGCCCAGCCTGTAGTACTCGATATTATTTTTTATCCCTTTTCATTAAAGGAATTCATCATGGCCATGAAACGCACTTACCAACCGTCAAAAACTCGCCGCGCACGCACGCACGGTTTTTTGGTTCGCATGAAAACCAAAGGCGGCCGCGCAGTGATTAATGCGCGTCGCGCCAAAGGTCGCAAACGCTTGGCCGTCTAAGGTCAGCCTAGGCTAGGGCTTGGCTCTTGGCTTTTTGCGCTTTGACCTTTAGTACACCCACGCCCGGCTGCCCCGCTAGCGAAGTTCTCGCTGGCCTTGCTGCGCCTATGCTTGTGCCTATTCCTAAGTTTGAAGAGTTTCAAACCGTTATGCGTTCAGGCCAGCGCTATAGCAGTGAGCACTTTATGTTGCACTGCGCTCCGCGTCAGGGGGCTTGTCCAGCTCAGGCGACTGGTGCTGTTGGTGTCAACCGCATAGGCGCATTGCTGCCCAAACGCTGGGCAAAAAAAGCTGTGCGGCGCAATGCGCTACGGCGTCAGATCTATGCCCTAGCGCAGCAAGGTTTACCTGTGCTGGCGCAAGCTATTGGTCAGCCTTTGGATTGTGTCGTGCGCTTGCGCGCGGCTTGGCCTGCAACTGCGTTTATTAGTGCTAGTTCACCGGCTTTCAAGCAAAGTGTGGCAGCGGAGTTGGCGGCACTATTTGCTTTGGCACAACGCAAAGCGCGGTCTTTTGCGCCAGCTAGTGCGCCACTTCATACAAAGCAGTCAACAGGCGCAGCTAAGGATTAAGGTCAGCTTCCCTATGTTGCCCCATTCTGCCCCTAGCACCCAGTCGCCGCGTCTTCTAGCGCGTGCGCTGATGCTGGCGCTGCGTGCTTATCAGGTTTTTATCAGTCCTAGTCTGGGCAGCAACTGCCGTTTTACTCCTAGCTGTTCGAGTTATGGCCTGCAGGCCTTGGCACAGCATGGCGCTCTTAAAGGCAGCTATTTAACCGCGCACCGCTTAGGGCGCTGCCACCCTTGGTGTGCTGGCGGTGAAGACCCCGTTCCTGAACAATGGACGGGGCCACGACTTTTTACCCGTTTTTTCCACGATAAGACCGCACCATGAACGATATGCGCCGCTCCATTTTGTGGGTTGTTTTTGCTTTTTCCCTCATCATGCTGTGGGATAAATGGCAGATCCACAATGGCAAACCTGCCACTTTCTTCCCCGATCCGCAGGCGCAAACTGCCACGCAAACGGCTACTCCTAGCCCTGCCGCCAGTGCGCAAACGGCTGTAGATTTGGGCGTGCCGGCGTCTAGTGCGGCAGCAGCTATCGACGCTGCTATTCCTGCAGACACCACAGTGGCTGCAAGTGCAGCGATTCCAACATCGGCCAGCGCGCCGGCACAAAGCAATTTGGTGCGTAGCAGCGATAGTGCGCCTGCAACAGCGCCTGTGCCCCAAGCCAGCGCGCCGATTGTGGTGGAAAGCCAAGACTTGCGCCTGAGCTTTTCTCCCATTGGTGGGCGCTTGGTACGCGCTGAGTTACCGCACTACGCAGGCATAGGCGAAAAAGCCAATAGCCCCGCACGGATGGTCTTGTTTGACGAAACCGCAGGAGAGCGCATTTATCGCGCCGAAACAGGCCTGACCAATGTGCCGGGCATCAACCACATGACGCCTATGCAGGTGAGTGTCAGCAAAAATGGCACTGACACTTTGGTGCGTTTTGTTTCGCCTGAAGTGGGCGGCATCAAGATGGTGCAAACCTATACCTTGCCAGCCCAAGGTTATGCCTTAGGGGTGCGCCACGAAGTTTTTAATCAGGGACAAGCGGCGATTGCGCCCCAGCTCTATCTGCAGCTCACGCGTGATGGCAACAAGCCGCCTGGGGATTCGATTTTCTATAGCACCTTTACAGGCCCAGCTTTCTATAGCGCGGAGAAAAAATACCAAAAGGTTGAATTTACTAATATCGACCAAGTCAATGACCCAGATGCCAAGTTTGAGCGCAAAACGGATCAAGGCTATGTCGCCATGGTGCAGCACTACTTCGCTAGTGCTTGGCTCCCCGACGATGCAGGCAAAGGCCAAAAAGTAGCGCGCGAGAATTTTGTTAGCAATTTGGGGCATAACCTGTATTCGGCTGGTTTGAAAACCCAATTAGCCACCATTGCGCCAGGTCAGCACGCGACTTTTGATAGCCGTTTATTCGTCGGTCCGCAGCAAGAGGAAATGCTAGAGGCGATTTACCCTGGTTTGGAGGCGGTGAAGGATTACGGCATTTTTACTATTTTTGCCAAACCTTTATTTTTACTGATGACGCTGCTGCACAGCCTGTTACACAACTGGGGCTGGACGATTGTTGCCCTGGTGGTGGTGCTCAAAGCCGCGCTGTACTGGCTCAACGCCAAAGCCTATGGCAGCATGGCCAAGATGAAGGCGGTGACACCACGCATCACAGAAATGCGTGAACGCCTGAAAGACAATCCGCAGCAAATGCAAATGGAGATGATGAAAATCTACCGCGAGGAGAAGGTCAATCCCATAGGCGGTTGTCTGCCGATGTTGATTCAAATCCCAATTTTTATGGGTTTGTATTGGGTGATTTTGTCCTCGGTGGAATTCCGTGGCGCACCTTGGTTGGGCTGGATTACTGATTTGTCAGCGCGCGATCCTTGGTTTATTTTGCCGCTGTTGATGACGGTCACCAGTTTGCTGCAAGTGTGGCTCAATCCCACGCCACCCGATCCTATGCAGGCGAAGCTGATGTGGTTTATGCCACTGGCCTTTAGCGTGATGTTCTTCTTCTTCCCATCTGGCTTGGTGCTCTATTGGCTGTCGA
>NZ_JAZKUM010000017.1:0-46059 GCF_036625085.1 Candidatus Accumulibacter necessarius
GCTGTCTGTCACCTCGGGCTCCTCGATTCGCCCGACGCGTGCCACTGGAAAAGGATACCCGGGCAGGTGCTCGGCGATCCGGAATCGCTGCAGCCCCTGGCAGACAATGACGTGCGTGTTGTCCGGCAGGGTCACGTAGCGGAGAATGTTGGCCACCGTACCGACCAGACAAAGATCATCCGGAGTCGGCACCTCGATCTCGGCATCACGCTGCAGGAGGATGCCCACCGGACGCTCCGTCTTTACGGCTTGTTGGGCTGCCAGGATCGACTGTTCGCGGCCGATGGTCAGCGGCAGGATCATGCCCGGAAATAGAACGACGTTGCGCATCGGCACGATGATCATTGCGTCGTCAGGGATCACGAAGACGCCGCTGTCGCTCTTGTCAGTGCGCATGCTCTTGTCCTTCACTGGAGGCGGCGCAGGACGAGCATCAGGCAGCCGTCCTCGAGGAACTGCTCGTGCAGGCGGTAGTTGCCCGGAGGTAGCGGAATCCGGCGCTCGAATCGCCCATAAGGAATCTCGAGCCGGTGGATGGCTGCACGCTGGAGCACCGACGGCATCGGCCGCTGACCACGCACCACCAGACCGGCATCATCGAGAACGACTTCGCATTGCCGCGAGCTGACGCCCGGCAGCGCGACCAGCAGCCTGAGTTCCTCGCCACTCTCATACAGATCAACCGCCGGCTCCCAGCAGGGCACCGAGTGCACGCTTTCGAGGGAAAAAAAACGACGCTGTACTTGCTCTGCGCCCTGCAGAAGGTCCAGCGCCTCAGCCCACATCCAGAAGCTCCGGTCACGAGGTCTCATCGGCTGCATCCTTTGCCATCAAACGGCGCTGGCCTAAGCGCCAGCAAGATAGTATAGCGCTGCGCGGCGAATTCCTTAGAAGACGCACTCGCACACACCGATCATCCCAGACTTCGGTTGGAGAAGCCGGGCCGGGTCGTCCCTGAGGCACTGGTCAGCCAGAGTAGGGCGGCAGGCGCATCACACCTCACTGTCAAACTTGAGCCGCACTTCTATCACGCGCGATAATTGACACTCTTGCCGGTGCCCGGCATTACATGGTTCTCTGGCCAGCAGGCAATCACCGACCAGGACGCGCACAGGATTTCGCCAGTTTGCCGGCAGCAATGTGACAAGAAAGACGGGATAGACCCGATATGCTGCTGATGATCGACAACTACGACTCCTTCACCTACAACCTCGTCCAGTACTTTGGCGAGCTGGGGCAGGAAGTCAGGGTATTCCGCAACGATGCCATTCCCTTCCCGAGATCGCTCGCCTCGAGCCGGCGCTTTCCTGGTCATCTCTCCGGGCCCGTGTGCGCCGGCACAGGCCGGCATCTCGCTGGCGGCGATTCGCGAGTTTGCCGGCAGGATTCCCCTGCTCGGCGTGTGCCTCGGTCATCAGGCGATCGGTGAGGTGTTCGGCGGTCGCGTCGTGCACGCGCAGAAGCTGATGCACGGCAAGGTCTCGCCGGTGCAGCACACCAATCAGGGTGTTTTCGCGGGCTGCCGAATCCGCTGACCTGTACGCGCTACCATTCGCTGGCCGTCGAACGTAACTCCTGCCGGCCTGCCTGGAGATTACCGCCTGGACCGACGACGGCGAAATCATGGGCCTGCGCCACCGGACCTGGCCGTCGAAGGTGTTCAGTTCCACCCGGAGTCGATCCTGACCGAGCGCGGTCACGACCTGTTGAAAAACTTCCTCGAGGAGCACAGCCCAATGAAGCCACAGGACGCCCTGGCGCGGTCATCGAACACCGCGAGATCTTTCACGACGAAATGGTTTCCCTGATGCGCCAGATCATGGGTGGCGAAGTGACGCCGGTCATGATCGCGGCGATCATCACCGGCCTGCGCGTCAAGAAGGAAACGATCGGCGAAATCTCGGCCGCAGCGCAGGTCATGCGCGAGCTTGTCGACCAAGGTCGTGGTCAGCGACCGCGCGCACCTGGTCGACACCTGCGGCACCGGCGGCGACGGCGCGCAGACCTTCAACATCTCGACGGCGGCGATGTTTGTCGCCGCCGCGGCCGGGGCACGCGTCGCCAAGCACGGCGGGCGCTCGGTCTCTTCGCAGTCGGGCAGCGCCGACGTCCTCGAAGCGCTCGGGGCGAATATCAACCTCACGCCGGAGCAGGTCGGGCGCAGCGTCGATGAAGTCGGCATCGGCTTCATGTTCGCCCCCAATCACCACAGCGCGATGAAGCACGCGGCGCCGGTACGCCGCGAGCTGGGCGTGCGCACCCTGTTCAACATCCTCGGTCCGCTGACCAACCCGGCGGCGCCGCCAATCAGGTGCTCGGCGTCTTTCATCCCGACCTGGTGGGCATCCAGGTGCGTGTCCTGCAACGACTCGGTAGTTCGCACGCGCTGTCGGTTTTCGGCCGCGAAGGTCTCGACGAGATCTCGATCTCCGGTGAGACGCTGGTCGGCGAACTGAAGAACGGCCGCGTCGAGGAGTACACCATCCACCCGGAGCAGTTCAACCTGCCGGTGCACGACCCGGCGCCTTGCGCGTGGCCAACGTCGAAGAGTCGAAAGCGATGTTGCTGCCGCGCTGCAGACCGCGGTGGCGCCGCGCGTGACATCGTCGCCCTGAATGCCGGCGCCAGCATCTACGTCAGCGATCTCAGCGACACGCTGGCCGACGGCGTCGAGCAGGCCTTTCGAAGCCATCGCTTCAGGTGCCGCGCGCGCCAGGCTCGACGAGTTCGTCGCTTTCACGCAGCGTTTTTCGGCTTGATCGACGCCTCGCCTGGGAGATACGGTATGGCATCCTGCCAATGCTGAAAACGCTTCGACGCGGCCGCCTACCTTGCCTGGGAAGAGACACAGGAAGAGCGTCACGAATACGTCGCCGGCGAAGTGTTCGCCATGGTCGGCGTGCGCCAGTCACACAATGTCGCGACGGGCAACCTCGCCACGCTCTGCGCCAGGAACTCAAAGGCACTCCGTGCCGTGTTTTCGTCGAAGCCGTCAAGACGCGCGTTGAAGCCGCCGATTGCTTCTTCTATCCCGACGTCGTCGTCACCTGCGATCCGCGCGACCGCTCTGACGCCGGATTACGTCAGCCACCCGCTGCTGGTCGCCGAAGTCCTTTCCGAGTCGACCGCCGCCTTCGACCGCGGCCGCAAGTTCGCCGCCTATCGCAAGCTCGAAGTCTGCAGGACTACGTTCTGGTCGACCTGGCGGCGCAGCGCATCGAGGTCTTTCGTCGCGACCTCGGAGAATCACTGGGTGCTTTACGACTACGGCCCGGCGATCAGGTCGAACTGGCGTCGCTGGGTCTGCAGCTTGCCGGTTGAAGAGACTGCTCGAAGACACCGCGAAGACTGCGCCGCAGAGCCCCGACAGCGACCGCTCAGCCATGAGCGACATCCTCAAGCGAATTCTGTGCCGTCAAGCATGACGAAGTCGCCGACGGCAAAGCCGCCACCCCGCTGGCTGAAGCTGCGTGCGCGCCGAGAAGGTCAGCCCGCGCCACGCGATTTCCTTGGCGCCATCCGCAGCGCATCGCCGCCGGACAGCCGGCGGTGATCGCCGAAATCAAGAAAGCCAGCCCGTCGCGCGGCGTCCTGCGCTCCGACTTCCGTCCGGCCGAGATCGCCGCCAGTTATCAACGCCACGGCGCAGCCTGCCTGTCGGTACTCACCGACCATCAGTTTTTCCAGGGCGCGCCGCGTATCTGCAGGCAGCGCGTGCCGCCTGCAGCCTGCCAGCCTTGCGCAAGGACTTCCTGGTGGACGCGTATCAGGTCCTTCGAAGCTCGCGCGATGGGCGCCGACGCCATCCTGCTGATCGTCGCGGCGCTCGACCTGCCGTCGATGCGCGATTTCGAAGCGATCGCCGACGAGCCTGGCATGGCCGTGCTCGTCGAAGTGCACAATCGCCAGGAACTCGATCTCGCCCTGCAACTCGCCACCCCACTGATCGGCATCAACAACCGCAACCTGCGCAGCTTCGAAGTCAGCCTGCAGACGACCCTCGACCTCTTGCCTTACGATCCCGGCCGATCGCTTCGTCGTCACCGAGAGCGGCATTCTCGCCAGCGCTGACGTGCCTTGATGCGCGACCACGGGGTCAATGCCTTCCTCGTCGGCGAAGCCTTCATGCGCGCCGCGGAACCGGGCGAGGCTCTGGCCGAGCTGTTTTCCTGATCTCCCCGTACGAGCGACATCAGGCGCCTCAACGCTTGCCCACCCGGGGGAGGCGCTGTTGACCGTTGGAGGACAGCACGCCAAAGGATGGAGATCATGCTGAGCACTTCTGGTGGTTCAGTCAGGCACGAGATCAGCGCTCATTCTGTCGTCGGAGTGATCAGCCGCAGGCGTGGGAAGTAACCGCGATACCGCGTCTCGTCGCGCGTCAGCAGTGCCATGCCGGCGGTCATGGCATGAGCCCCGATGTAGAAGTCCGGCAAAGGAGAGCGGCGATGACCACCCCGCTGCCTATAAATGCGATAGGCCGTACCGGATAGGAAGGCTGCCTCCCAAGGCAACGACAGGCGGATGAACTCAAACGGGGCCAGCGCCAGCTCCAGATCGGCCGGCGTGTCGTATACGGCGGCGATTTCAGCGTAGATTATCTGGTTGATCGCCAGAGCTCGGGACTCGGAGAGTGCCGATATCGTCGCCATCGCCCATTCGTACCAGTCGCTTTCGGCCGCCAGAAGATCGATGATGACGCACGAGTCAACCAGTACCGTCGTCACGATAGCGAGTCCCTCAGAAATGCCATGATCTCGTCCGCAGACTTACCACGGAAAGCCGGCGTCAGTGGCACGGCACGCGCACTCTTTAAGGCCGCTTCCAATTTTGCCCGCCGGTTATGGCTGGCCACACGAAGTATGACCTGATCGTTTTCGTAAACCACCTGGACCTCCGTATTCGGCAGCAGGCCGGCTGCGTTGCGGATTGCTTGCGGGATGGTGACCTGACCTTTGCTGGTGACGCGCATCTGAGGACTCCGACTAGTAAGAATGCGAGTCGGAATTTTACTTCCTGCCCCTTCCTCCGGCAAGGTGGGGACTTGACCGGAGCGGCTTGGCTTGCTCGTTCTTCAGCCCCTCCCCCTGCCGCGCGGCTCTGAGTGAAAATTCCGACGCCTGTTGCGAAAAACCAACAAATGCCCGCGCGCCACCACTGAAAGCGTTCACGGAACTTGCTACGCCCATCGCCGTTTGCCAAAATCGCTCCAACTTCTCGTTTCTTTTTCGAGAGGTCCAGTTTGGTGAGGCAGTGGTCCGCTTCATCGATCTCAACCTAGAGGAGATTCACAATGCAAAAGAAACTCATCGCACTGGCAGTCGCCAGCCTGGCCTCGGGCGCTGCTTTTGCCCAGACCAACGTCACCATGTACGGTATCGCCGACGCCGGCTATGTCTATAGCCAGGGCGACGCTGCCGGTAGCGGCACCAACAAGTTCAGCGGCGTCCAGTCGGGCCTGCTGAGCGGTTCGCGCCTCGGCTTCAAAGGCGAAGAAGCGCTGGGCAATGGCCTGAAGGCCATCTTCACCCTCGAATACTCGCTCAACCTCGACAACAACACCGGTGTCGGCAGCGGCTCGGGCGGCCTGTTCGCTCGTCAACAGTTCGTCGGCCTTTCGGGCGCTTTCGGTACCGCCGCCCTTGGTCGGCAGTATGCCCCGGCGTACTTGGCCACGGCCAACAATGACGCCTTTGGCGGTGCCCTTTTTGCCCCGCAATCGTACCTGAGCCAGCAGGCCGGGAATACTATTACCCCGAACAGCGGTGCCCGCTGGGACAACGCCATGACCTACACCTCCCCGAACTGGGGTGGCTTCACGGGTAAGGCGATCTATTCGTTTGGCGAAACCCAGGACGCTGCCGGTGGCTTCAACGACAACTTTGTATCGACCAGCGATAACGGCCGCTGGGGTCTTGGTGCCAACTTTGCTGCTGGTGCCTTCAACGTCGACGGTGTTTATCAAGTTCGCCAGAATGTAACGGCCTTCGGCGGCAACGATATCAACGAATGGTACGTCGGCGGTAGCTTCGACCTCAAGTTCGTCAAGCTCATGGCCAGCTACCAGGATCAGAATGACAAGAACGTCACGAATAACGACAATAGTACGTGGTCGCTTGGTGCCGTCATCCCGTTCGGTAACAGCAATATCCATGTGGGCTATGCGCAGACCGACTATGATGCCGGCGTAATCGACGGCAAGTCCGACTCCTTTGCCCTCGCCTATACCTACAACTTCTCGAAGCGCACCACTCTCTATGCCGGCTACGTTTGGGGTAGCAACGACCGCGATTCCAGGCCGACTGGCCCGGTTGCCGGCTTGTCGCTCACTGGCGCTCGCGGCGAAGACAGCAACACCTTCCTGGCTGGTGTGCGTCACTCGTTCTAATACAACTTCCGCGGTTCTGTTCCGCAAACGGGCGCTTCGGCGCCCGTTTTTTTGTACCGAGTATGGGCGTGACCCAGGAGGTGGAAAGCCACCTGTGGGCGAACATCGGGCTATGCTCAACTTTGCGAACGGCCAGCGGCCCGGCATGCCGGGTGGTATGGCAGGGGCCTCGCCAGAGTAGCTGCCGGCAATGCCGATTTTTCCTTCCAAAGCGGGATTGGCGACCCCTCCATCCAGAGACCCGCCGCGTGGAACTACTCAGCGGCTGCCAGCCACAGAGCGAATGTCCGCATCGGGTGTGGGCAAGGCTGTGCCGCCGATGTGGCAGAAGTGCAACAAAAATCTCCCTCCCATCTCCTTCAAAGCGGAGCAGGCTTGCTTAAGCGTTCGCTAGCTGCCAAACTTGCCTCAAATCATCCCGACGGTTTCGCTAGATTAGCGGGTGAGCTTGGGGAGAGAACTTTTTTGGCTTTCTTAAACTTTCAGGAGTTGACCTGCATGAAAAAGAAACTGATCGCAATGGCCGTTGCCGGCCTGGCTTCGAGTGCTGCCCTCGCCCAGACGAGCGTAACGGTGTACGGCGTGGCCGACTTGGGCTATGTGTACAGTCAAGGCAACGCTGGCATCGGCGGCGGCAAGAACAAGTTTAGCGGCATCGCGGGCGGCGGTGTGACTGCCGGCAACCGTCTGGGTTTCAAAGGCGAAGAAGCCCTGGGTAACGGCCTGAAGGCGGTTTTTACGCTTGAGTACGGCTTGTATCTAGACAACAACTCCGGCCTCGGCAGCGGCAATAACGGTGGTCTTAACGCCCGCCAGCAGTTCGTCGGGCTGTCGAGCAATTTCGGTACCGTGTCACTGGGTCGCCAGTATGCCCCCGGTTTCAACGCGACAGCTAACAACGACGCCCTTGAAGCCACTGATATGGGCATCCAGTCCAGCTTGAGCGTCTATGCTGGCAACTCGATTACCCCGAACAGCCCAGCGCGATACAACAATTCCATCGCCTACACCAGCAACAACCTGTCTGGCTTTACGGTTAGCGCGATCTACGGTTTTGGCGAAACCCAGGACGCTGCCGGTGGCTTCAACGACAACTTCGTATCGACCAGCGATAATGGCAAGTTAGGTTTTGGTCTAAATTATGCGAACGGTCCGATCAATCTGGACGCAGTGTATCAGAGCCGTCAGAACGTCTCCTTCGGTGTTCCTGGCACGGGCGACGATATCAACGAGTGGTACCTCGGGGGTAGCTGGGACTTCAAGGTTGTCAAGGCCTACGCTAGCTACCAAGCTCTGGATAACAACAACCAAGGTGCCGTTCTTGGCGGATATGGTAACGTTATTGGCAAGAAGAATGATATCTGGACCGTTGGTCTATCCGCGCCGGTTTTCAGCAATGGCGTCGTCGGCCTGAGCTATGGCAAGCTGTCGGTTGACAACAGAAATGCAGCGGACGGCGATAGCTGGGGCTGGGGCGCAATGTACACGCACAATCTGTCGAAGCGCACTGCCTTGTACGTTGCCTATACCTACTTTGACAACGACAGAAACTCTGTCCCCGTGCAAACGCAGGTTGTCGGCGGGCCAGACTCCTCGGGTATCGGTGCATTGGGTGAGAATAACTACACCTTCGGCACCGGCATTCGCCACAGCTTCTGATCCCCTCGCTCTGTCCGAATTAGCGGGCGCTTCGGCGCCCGTTTTCTTCCTCGTATCTTGGAGTTCGTACGGGACGGAACGCTCTTTTCCGAGGGAAAAGCCTGCGCGCGATTCCATCGGGGCGGCCACTCCGCCTTGCATCAGGCGACGTGACTCTGTATACTGCTCAGCCTTCGACCTCACCACCAGTTTTCATAGGGATAATCAACCATGGCCAATAGCGCACAAGCCCGCAAGCGGGCTCGCCAAGCCGTCAAGCAGCGCGCCCACAACGCCAGCCTGCGCTCCAGCCTGCGCACGGCGGTCAAGCGTGTACAGAAGGCCATTGTGGCTGGCGACCAGGCTGCGGCCCAGAGTATTTACCTGCAGTCGGTGTCGGTGATCGACCGTATTGCCGACAAGAAGATCATCCACAAGAACAAGGCCGCGCGGCACAAGAGCCGCCTATCGGCCCAGATCAAGGGCCTGGCCGCGTCCTAGTTCACGTTCCGCCCGGTAACTGAAAGCGGCGCCTGCGGGCGCCGCTTTCAGTTACCGGTGCCTGCGCGCTCGCGCCATCCCGCCAGCCCATACCCCGTATCCCCGTGACTGGCGGTTCTGGCGCCGACAGCGCACTCCCTGATCGGGCACGGTAAATTTGTTCTCCGGCTGATTTCATGCGTTGGTGTTGCCGACGGAGTTTGTGGTCATCCGCAGATAGTCAAAGACCAAGCGGATGTTGCGGTTCAGGTGGGCCATTTTTTGCGTGATGCTGGTCTTGCCGTCCGAGAAGTGGTGAAGGATACCGACGGCGAATCGGCGAAGGCGGGAGAGGTTCGCGGGACCGTGGCCGGTTCGGATGCGGCTCCGGTCCTCGTCGAAGTTCCAGTCGATGACATAGTGGCAACGGTTTTCGATGGTCCAGTGGCCGCGGTTGATTTCGATAAGACGTTTTGGCCCGGCTTGTTCGGGAGGGCGACTCGTGACCCCGAGTGCGGTTTCGAGCGTTCGCTTCCTGCTTTTCTTGTGGACGACCTCGCGCTCAATCAGGAAGACTTGGCCAACGTGCGGGAAATCGACATAGGAATTTAGCGCGGTACTGCACTAAATCCGTCGGGTTTCGATGCGTCCATGATCAGGCTGAACCGCCGACACACTTGACTCCGTTAGCCGTGAGCGCTAAGCTCTGTGCATGCGTCTGTGCGGCCAGGAATTCTCCGTTGACCTTCTGGATCGAATCCGGGAGGTCGTCACGTCGGTGCCGGAGATATCGCGTCGGGCGCTGTCGCGCCGGGTTTGCGAGTGGCTCGATTGGCGTACCGCGACGGGCGGCTGGCAGGAAGGCGGCTGCCGCAAAGCGTTGGCACAGCTCGTGCGGCGCCAGGTCATTGAGCTTCCCGCCGTCCGGGCCCGATTCACGCCACGCCAACCGACCACGCGGGCAGTGGAAGACCTCCGCCTCAGTGGGCCGCTGGCAGCGCTGGGTGCCGTGGAGTTGGTTGCCGTCGAGGCGGGGAGTCGGGAAGCACAAACCTGGCGCGCACTGATAGCGCGCGAGCACTACCTGGGCGAGCAGCCGCTGTGTGGTGCGCAGTTGCGCTACCTGGTGCGCTGCGAGCCTTACGGCTGGCTGGGCGCTCTCGCCTTCACCTCGGCGAGTTGGGCCATGAAGGCGCGTGACCAGGCGATTGGCTGGGAGGATGCCGCGCGTCGGCACAACCTGCGGCGGGTCGTGGCGAATGCCCGCTTCCTGATCCGGCCGGGCGTGCAGGTGCCGAATCTCGCCTCGCACGTGCTTGGACTCGCGAGCCGGCGACTGCCGGCCGACTGGGAAACGCGCTACGGCGTGCGACCGCTGTTGCTGGAGACCTTCGTCGATCCGACGCGCTTTTCCGGCCACTGCTACCGCGCGGCCAACTGGATCGACGTCGGGACCACCTCGGGGCGCCGTGATGGGGTCGCCAAACAGATCTTCCTCCTGCCGTTGCACAGCGAATGGCGCGAGTTGCTGTCCGCCAAACCCCGCGATGGCCTGAACACCCCGCCCCGTGTGCCGGCAAGCAACTGGGCGGAAGGAGAGTTTGCCACCGTTCGCTGGTACGATGAGCGCCTCAAACGACGTTTGATTTCCCTTGCGCTCAACTTCTGCCATCGCCCACAGGCGAATGTACCCGAAGCCTGCGCTTCGCGCGCCGGTACGCTGGCCGCTTATCGCTTTCTCCGTAACCGCCAGGTGAACCTGCAAGCGATTCTCACCCCGCACATCGAAGCGACCATCGAGCGCATTCGAGCGCACCGAATCGTCCTGGTCCCGCAGGATACGACGACGCTCAACTATTCGCATCATCCCGCAACCGAAGGACTGGGCCCAGTCAACACCACGCGCGACCAGGCCGTCGGCTTGATGCTGCACGACACCGTGGCGTTCAGCGTCGAGGGGACTCCGCTCGGCATCCTCGACGCCCAGTGCTGGGCACGCGAACCCGACGAGCACGGCAAGAGCGAGGAGCGAAAGCATCTGCCGATCGAGGAAAAGGAGAGCATGAAGTGGCTGAACAGCTTCGCTCGGGTGGCTGAAGTCCAGGCGCTGTGCCCGGAAACCCTGTTGGTGAGCATGGGTGATCGTGAGTCGGACATTCATGATCTGTTTGCGCTGGCCGCGCGCGATCCGGCAGGACCGAAGTTGCTGGTGCGGGCCGAGCGTACCCGCCAGCGGCGAGTGGAGAACGAAGCCCTGTGGGACGTCATCAGCCGCCAGTCGCCCGTCGGCGAAATCACACTGCGCATTCCCCGGCGGGGCAACCGCTCGGCGCGTACGGTGGTGCTAGCCGTGCGCTTCGCCGAAGTGACGCTGCAGCCGCCGCGCGGTAGTCGCCTGCCGGCGGTTGATCTGTGGGCGGTTCATCTACGCGAAGAGAACACTGACGATCCCGAGCCAATCGAGTGGATGTTGCTGACCAGCGTGCCGGTTCATACCTTCGACGATGCCGTTGAACGCGCCGAGTGGTACGCCGCACGCTGGGGGATCGAGGTCTTCCACCGCACCCTGAAGAGCGGCTGTCGGATCAAGGACCGCCAACTCGGCACCGCCACGCGTTTGCAGGCGTGCCTGGGGATCGACATGGTGGTGGCGTGGCGCATCTACCACTTGACGATGCTCGGGCGCGAGGTCCCCGATCACCCATGCACTGTCTTCTTCGAAGAAGTGGAATGGAAGGCCCTGCACTGCTATCACTACCAGACCTCGCTACCCCCCGATGAACCCCCCAGCATGGCCCAAGCGGTGCGCATGCTGGCGAAGATGGGTGGCCACCTCGGACGTCGCCGCGATGGCCCGCCCGGCACCCAGGTGCTCTGGCGGGGTCTGCAGCATCTCGACGTGGCCGTCCAGATGTACAACATCTTCACCCGCTCACCTCCGCCTCGAATCTGGCGCTCCTACCCCGAAGGCTATCTGTCGCCCCCCCAAGCGCCTTGAGTGGCGACGGAGTCAAGTGAGGGTAAGGACCACAGCATGATCAGGGGGGTGACACGACTACCTGGTCGGACGCCTGTCGATTCTGAAAAAGGAGCGCGATATCGGCCTGCAGGGTGGGCTGATTGCCTTTGACGGTGAAGTGGTAGTGGGCTTCCCGGCTCACCACATACGCGGCCAGCTTGCGCTGCGTGAGGAGCGCATCGGCGGTGATGTCCTTCCCCTGAATGTCGATGCCGTCGAGCAGCGGGATGAACATTCCGATCTCATTGGTTTGCTTGGCTTCTTCCTGGTCTTCTACGGGCAATGTGCCGACTTTTTTTGGGTGTGACAGGTGCCAGTCTCATGACCAACGACGCTCATGATATGCGTTTGCGCCCCCTGTTCATCCTTGGCGTTGCGCATTGTCTTGCCATCCACGGCCATACTCTTGTCGTCGCGCGCGTACGCTTGGTTCCACTGCCGGCAGGCCTCATCCAGCGCAGTCGGATCGACACGAATCAAGACGTCACGAAAGATGAATTCACTCGGCACGCGGTAGATCCCCTTCTCGCGACGACAGCGAAAGCGTTCGCGCGCTCGCGGTTTGAGGTCTTTCGCCCAACCGGCGATGGCTTTGTAGCCGCGCATCCCGCACAGGGTTGCGGCCGTCGCCATAGCCAGCACGCTCGGCAGAGGATGGCGCTTGCCTTGAGCGCGCCGCGGATCCGGGATGGCGGCAAAGAAGTCGGGAAGCAGACGCATCTGTTCGGCGCTGAGCATCATTCGGGGCACTCCTTGAGCATAGGCGGGGGGGAGAAACGAGCGCGAAAGCTGGGCTGGCGCATCGCGCTGCAGCGGCCTGACGAAAACCAGCTTGGGGGACTCCGAGTGGGCCGTGTACCCGGCACGGGTACGACGAAACCCCTGGGTCAGCCCCAGGCACGTCCAGTTCGCGGCCCGGTAGACCGTTCCCTGAAAACGCGAAGGATCGACAAAGGTCTCGAGCAGGAGGATCCGCTTGCCGAAACGATCCTGCCAATCCGCGACGATCCTCTCCTGGCACAGCGAAAGGACTTTCGAACCCAGATTCGGGCGGTGCCAGTCAGGCAGAATCAGAAAACGGCTATTGTTGGCGATCAACCCCAGACGATCATACTGATGCCGGAAATCCCACCCGATCCAGTGATCCCGAACCCCACATTTCCACGCCGCGGCCGAAAAACTGAGCAGGGCTGCCCAGTCCTCGCCGCTGGTAGCGACGTACCATAGCGTGTGGCCGATCTTCGCCAGATCGCCCAGATAGTGGTGTTGCGCCATCAACTCCCGATAGCGACCCTCCTCGCTCTTCTCGATCGGGCGCACGCGCAACGCATCCAGTTCCGCTTCCATCCGCCCTTTATACAGACACCCTTACCCGATGTCCATAGCCGGCACCTAACCCACGGATTCTTTAACTATTGACCAGAAGGACAAATCCACCCTGCCTGATCGGGCTTGCGGTAAGCGAGCGTCTCCCGTTACAAGGTATAATCTGCCGATCGAGAAATAATATTAGATTGTGCTAATATTACAATTGTGACGAGGAATGCTATGGCTGCGGTGAAGATGGATATGGAACAGGCCCGATTCAACATGATCGAGCAACAGATACGCCCCTGGGAAGTGCTGGATTCCGAAGTGCTGGGAATCCTGGCGGTGGTCAAGCGCGAAGACTTCGTTCCGGACGCGTTGAAGGCGCTGGCGTTTGCTGACCTTGAGTTGCCGATCGGCAACGGCCAGACGATGCTGCAGCCGAAAATCGAGGCCCGGATTCTGCAGGAAGTGACAATCAGAAACACCGATATCGTGCTTCAGGTCGGTACTGGCAGCGGCTACATGGCCGCTCTCCTGGCCTCGAAGGCCGAGTATGTGTATAGCGTCGAGATCGATCCGCAATTGGCCGAGAATGCCCGACACACTCTGCAGCGGACCGGCGTCGCCAATGTCAGCGTGGAAACGGGGGATGCGTCACAGGGCTGGCCTGTCCACTCACCCTACGACGTCATCGTCATCTCAGGCTCTCTGCCCGAACTACCCGAAGCCTTTCTGCAGCAGTTGAAGATCGGCGGCCGCCTGGCAGCATTCATCGGCGAGCCACCGGTGATGGACGCACGGCTTATCATCCGCACCGATGAGCAGGCGTTCAACACGATCAACCTCTTTGAAACCGTGGTCGCGGCGCTGACGACCAGGAAGCGTCAGAGCTTCGTCTTCTGACGCCGGATCCGCTCTCGATGCAAGTGAGTTAGCCTCATGTCTCTGAGATTCAGCGCCGGCCGGTTCAGCTTCGTGCTGGCGGCAGTCCTCTCTGCTGTGCCCGCGTGTGCCGCCGACCTGGTGCAGGTCTATCGCGAGGCGTTGTCCTACGACGCTCAGTACGCGGCGGCGCGTGCGAATGCAGAAGCCGGGCGCGAGAAACTGCCGCAGGCGCTCGCCGGGTTGCTGCCGACGATTGCTGCGACCGGCAACACCTTCGCCAATGACGCCAGCTTTGACACCCGAATCAATAGCCTCGGCATCAACACCAACACCAGCACCCGAAACCGTTTCAACAGCAACGCCTACAACGTCAACCTGACGCAACCGCTGTTCCGCTGGCAGAATTTCGCCCAGTACGGCCAGTCCAAGCTGTTGGTGATGCAGACCGAGGCGACCTTTGCCCAGGCGGGGCAGGATCTGATTCTGCGCGTCGCGCAGGCCTACTTCGACGTACTCGTCGCGATCGAGAACCTGCGCGCCGTGCAGGCCAACAAGACGGCGATCGCGCAGCAGCTTGAGCAGGCGAAGAAGAACTTCGAGGTCGGCACGGCGACCATCACCGATAGCTACGAGTCCCAGTCCCGCTTCGACCTGGCGACGGCGCAGGAGATTGCCGCCGATAACGAGCTTGAAGTGAGGCGTTATGCGTTGCGTGTCCTGATCGGCAGGGATCCTGGCGAACTCAGTCGCCTCAAGCCGAAGGCGGTCATGGAGCCACCGCAACCGGCCAGCATGGATCCGTGGGTCGAGGCCGCCGAACGCGATAGTTTTGTCGTTCAGGCGCAACAGGCGGCGGCCGAGGCAGCCGGCAAGGCGGTCGAGATCAACCGTGCTGGACACTACCCGACGCTGGATGTGGTCGCCAACTACGGCCAGAACAATGGCCCCGGCCAGTCCGGACTCGGTGAAATCGACACGACGACGCGCCAGGTCGGCCTGCAGCTCAATATCCCGATCTTTCAGGGGGGCGCGGTCAACTCGAGGACCCGTGAAGCCATCGCCCGGCGTGACGCCGAGCTGGCGACGCTCGCCAAGGAGAAGCGCAACTCGGCGCTCGGCGCTCGTCAGTCCTACCTTGGCGTGGTCAATGGCCTCGCCGAGATCCGGGCGCTCGAGGCGGCGCTGGTATCGAGTCTCAGCTCGCTGGAATCGAACCGGCTGGGTTACGAGGTCGGGGTGCGGATCAACATCGACGTGCTCAACGCCGAGAACCAGGTCTACGTCACCCGGCGCGATCTGGCCCGGGCGCGCTTCAATACCCTGCTCGCCCAGCTGAAGCTGAAGGCGGCGGTCGGCTCGCTTGCCGAGACCGACCTCGAACAGATCAATAGGCTTTTCGAGGCGCCATAAGGCACGCAATCAGCGCCACGGTGCGTGCCGTCGCGCCGCGGTGCGCCTGACTGAAATTGCTCGCGGCAACACGCATGGCCGACAGTTCCTGCGGCTGCCTGAAGAGTGTTGCTGCAACGGCCGCCGCTGCGCGGGCGTCGGGAACGCGGCGCGCAGCACCGCAGGCGATGGCATCTTCGCTCGCGAGGGCGAAGTTGAAGCTATGCGGACCGAGCAGGACCGGGCAGCCGCAGGCGGCGGCCTCGATCAGATTCTGGCCACCAAACGGCAACAGGGTACCGCCCATCAGCGAGAGGTCGGCCAGCGCATAGTAGGCAGCCATTTCGCCCATGCTGTCGCCCAGCCAGACCTGTGTGTCCCTCGTTGGCAGGCCCCCTTCGCTTCTTCGGCAGGCCGTCAGCCGGTGCTCGGCAATCAGTTCGGCGACCTCGCCGAAACGTTGTGGGTGGCGCGGCACCAGAAGCAGCAGCAAGCCGGGAATGTCCATCCCGGCGAAAGCGTCCAGGATCAGTGCCTCCTCGCCTTCGCGAGTGCTGGCGGCGAGCCAGACCGGACGGCTACCGAGCAGTTGTCGCCACGACGCGCCCAGCTGCAGCTTTTCTGGTGGCGGCGTGACGTCGAACTTGAGGTTGCCGCAGACACTGACCTGGCGGGCGCCGATCTGCTGTAAACGCTCGCCGTCGGCCGCGGTCTGCGCTCCAACGGCGCCCAGCGCCGCCAGCGCTGGCCCGATCAGAGGCTGCAGCCGGCGATAGCCCCGCTGCGAGCGGGCCGACAGGCGGGCGTTGATCAGTGCCATGGGCAGACGACGTCGTCGGGCCGCTTCGATCAGGTTTGGCCACAGCTCGGTTTCCATCAGGAGCCCGATCTGCGGCTGGAAGTGATCGAGAAAACGCCCAGCGGCATCAGGCAGGTCGTAGGGCAGGTAAGCCTGCGTCAGCCGGCCGGGATGCCGGGTCACCAACTCGCGACCGGTCGCCCGGCCGGTCGGCGTCATGTGCGTCAACAGCAGGGAGTGCGTCGGGTATTGTCGCAGCAGTGATTCGATCAGCGGCTCTGCGGCACGCGTTTCGCCAACGGAAACCGCGTGCAGCCAGATCAGTGGCATTGTCGGGCGCGCGGCGTAGAAGCCGTGCCGCTCGCCCAGTTGCTGCAGGTACTCGGGCTGTCGGCGTGCCCGCCATAACAGCCGCAGCCAGACCAGCGGCATGGCCAGGTAGAAGAGCAGCGAGTAGAGCAGGCGCGCCATCAGCGCAATGCCTGTTCGGCGACCCTCAGGACCTCCGCCACCGACGGCGGTGCACCGGTGGCGCCGAGGTTGCGGATGAAGCCGGTCCCGTAGACGCCGGTCAGCGCCGGATCGGTCGCGATGTACAGGGCGATGACCGGCACGCGCAGGGCGGCGGCGAGGTGTGCCAGCCCCGTGTCGACCCCGATCGCCAGGCTGGCCCCGGCAAGCAGGGCAGCCACCTGGAGCAAAGTCAGTGGCGGCGCGACAATGACTCCCTCGACGGCGGCGGCGATCCGTTCCGCTCGTTCGCGTTCGAGGGCATTGCCGGCCGGGAGAACCGGTGTCAGTCCACGCTCGAGCAGCGCCTGGGCAAGCGTGAACCAGTGCCTTTCATCCCACAGCTTGTCGTCGCGACTGGTGGCCGTCAGCAGGATGACCAGACGTTTGCCCGCGCGCCAAGGGCTGTCGATCGCCGGCGCCGATATCCCGTAATCGAGCGGCAAGTCCACTGGATAGTCGAAAGCGGCTGCCGCCAGCCAGCGGTTGCGCTCAACCGCGTGTGCATTGCGCGGAATGACAAAGGTGGCGTCGTAGAAACGAGCCGCAAGCGGTTCGCGCGCCGCCTCGGCCGCGTAACCGAGGCGCTTGCCCGTCGCCAGGCGGGCGATCAGGGCACTCTTCAGCAGGCCCTGCGTGTCGAGAACGAAGTCATAGGTTGTGGCGCCCAACCGGCGGCGGAATTCGCCCAGTTCGCGCCAGGTGGCAGGGCTGCCGAGCTGCTTGCGCCAACGCCGGATGGCGACCGGAAGCACCTGATCAACGGCCGGATGGAGACGCGGGATATCGGCAAACGCTTCTTCGACACACCAGTCGATCTGCGCTTCGGGAAGGCTCAGGTGCAGATCGCTGACCACCGGCAGGTTGTGAATTACGTCACCGAGCGACGAGGTTTTTACCAGTAGGATGCGCATCGGTGGGTCAGGGGCGAGAAAGACGGGCTGCCGTAGCCCGGGAAGTGCGCATTATAATGCCGCCTCCCAAATCCCCTCGCGGCGAGTTGACCCTGGGCCCTGTCTGGAGATGCGCAAAATGGACTCCCCTGTGATTCGTCCGGTCATCCTCTGTGGAGGGTCCGGGACCCGTTTGTGGCCGCTGTCGAGAACGCATTACCCGAAGCAGTTTCTCCGCCTGGTCGATGATTTCTCGCTGCTCCAGAATACGCTGAAAAGGCTCGATGGGCTGGTCGGACTCGGCAAGACCATCGCCGTGGCGAACGAAAACCACCGCTTCCTGGTTGCCGAACAGTTCCTCGAGATCGGCCTGCAGGCCGATATCCTGCTCGAGCCGGCGGCGCGCAACACGGCGCCGGCAGTGGCCGCGGCAGCGCTGCAGGCGATTGGCGATCAGCGTGAGCAAGCCGTTCCCCTGCTTCTGGTGCTTCCCTCCGATCACGTGATCGCCGACGTGGCGGCTTTCCAGGACGCGGTCAGGGCGGCCGTTCCGCACGCGCTGGCAGGGGCTCTGGTCACCTTCGGCGTCCTGCCTGATCGCCCGGAGACCGGCTACGGCTATATTCGCCGCGGCGATCCGCTGGCTGGCGGCTATGCCCTCGACCGCTTTGTCGAGAAGCCCGATCCGGAGACCGCGCGCGCCTACGTCGATTCAGGCGAGTACTTCTGGAATAGCGGCATGTTCCTGTTCCGCGCCGATACCTATCTCGAAGCGCTGGAACGTTTCGCGCCAGGCATTCGCGATTGCGTTGCCAAGGCCGTGGCGACGGCGCGGCGCGATCTCGATTTCCTGCGCCTCGATCCGGTAGCGTTTGCTGCGAGTCCGTCGAACTCGATCGACTACGCGGTGATGGAGAAAACCGAGAGCGGGGTCGTGATTCCGCTCGCAGCCGGCTGGAACGACATCGGTGCCTGGGATGCACTGGCAAGCATCGGGCAGGCCGATGGCAACGGCAATACGCAGCGCGGCGATGTGCTCAGCGTCGACAGCCGCAATTCCGTGCTGGTCTCGGAAGGTAGACTGCTCGCCACGGTGGGGATTAGCGAGCTGATCGTGATCGCCACACCGGACGCGGTCCTGGTCGCCGACAAGGCGAAGGCGCAGGAGGTCAAGACGCTGGTCGACGAATTGAAGCGCAGCGCACGCTGCGAGACCGAATTCCGGCACATCGTCCATCGCCCCTGGGGAAGCTACGAAGGGCTCGCGCACGGTCCGCGCTATCAGGTCAAACGCATCCTGGTGAAGCCCGGGGCCAGCCTCAGTCTGCAGAAGCATCACCATCGCGCCGAACACTGGGTGGTCGTCAAGGGCACCGCGGTGATCGTCCGCGGCGACCAGTCGCTGCTGCTGTCGGAAAACGAGTCGACCTATATTCCGCTGGGGGTGGTCCATCGTCTGGAAAATCCGGGCAAGATCGACCTCGAAATCGTCGAGGTCCAGTCCGGCAGCTATCTGGGCGAGGACGACATCGTTCGTCTCGACGACAGCTACGGCCGATGAAGCCGATCGTCAGCCGGGCGCGATGATGAGCCGGGCAATCGCTGCCTTGCACCTGCAACGTACCTGCAACCTCATGTGAAAGGCCTTCCCCATGATTCTGGTGACCGGTGGCGCCGGTTTTATCGGAGCAAACTTTGTTCTCGACTGGCTGGCGCAGAGCGACGAGGGCCTGATCAACCTCGACAAGCTGACTTACGCGGGCAATCGTGAAAACCTCGCCGCACTGGCGGGCGACCCGCGGCACATTTTCGTCCACGGCGACATTGGCGACAGGCAACTGACGAGCCGCCTGCTGTCGCAGCACCAGCCGCGGGCGATCATCAACTTCGCTGCGGAGTCGCACGTCGATCGCTCGATCCATGGTCCGGAAGACTTCATCCAGACCAATATTGTCGGCACTTTCCACCTTCTGGAAGCCGTGCGCGGCTACTGGAGTAGTCTGCGCGACGACGCAAGGCAGGGCTTTCGCTTTCTGCATGTCTCGACCGACGAAGTCTATGGCTCGCTGGCCAGGGAGGAGGCGGCCTTCAGCGAAACGCATCGCTACGAGCCGAACAGCCCCTACTCGGCGAGCAAGGCGGCGAGCGACCATCTGGTGCGCGCCTATCATCACACCTATGGTCTGCCGGTGCTGACCACCAACTGCTCGAACAACTATGGTCCTTACCACTTTCCCGAAAAGCTGATTCCGTTGATGATCGTCAATGCCCTGGCCGGCAAGCCCTTGCCGGTCTATGGTGACGGCCAGCAGATTCGCGACTGGCTCTACGTCAGGGACCACTGCAGCGCCATCCGGCGCGTCCTGGATGCCGGCCGTCCTGGCGAGACCTACAACGTCGGCGGCTGGAACGAGAAGCCCAATCTCGAAATCGTCCATACGGTCTGCGCGCTGCTCGACGAACTGCGTCCGCGTGCCGACGGCAAACCCTACCGTGAACAGATCAGCTACGTCACCGACCGGCCTGGCCACGATCGGCGTTACGCCATCGACGCGCGCAAGATCGAGCGGGAGCTTGGCTGGAAGCCGGCGGAAACCTTCGCCACCGGCATCCGCAAGACCGTGCAATGGTACCTTGAGAATCAGGACTGGGTGAGAAATGTCCAGTCCGGCGTCTATCGTGCCTGGGTCGAGAAGAACTACGGCGCGCGCCAGCCATGAGAATCCTGCTTTTCGGCAAACGCGGACAGGTTGGCTGGGAGTTGCAGCGCAGCCTGGCGCCGCTCGGTCAGATCGTTGCCCTCGACTGCGAGGGTCAGGGCAACCTGTGCGGCGATTTCACCGATCTCGCCGGCCTGGTTGCCTGCGTCCGGGCTGTCGCGCCGGATGTGATTGTCAACGCGGCCGCCCATACGGCAGTCGACAAGGCCGAGTCGGAACCCGAACTGGCGAGGACCATCAATGCCCTGGGACCCGGCATTCTGGCCGAGGAAGCCGACCGCCTCGGCGCCTGGCTGGTCCATTACTCGACCGACTACGTCTTTGACGGGAGCGGTGACACGCCGTGGCGCGAAAGCGATCCGACCGGCCCGCTAGGCGTCTACGGAAAAACCAAGCTCGCTGGCGAGCAGGCCGTCGCCCGTTGCCACCGGCATCTGCTGTTCCGTACCAGCTGGGTCTATGCGGCGCGCGGCAACAACTTCGCGCGCACGATGCTGCGCCTGGCGTGTGAACGCGAGCGCCTGCAGGTCGTCGCTGATCAGATCGGCGCCCCGACCGGCGCCGATCTGATTGCGGACGTCACCGCGCACGCCCTGCGCAGCGTGTGCCAGCGCTCCGATCTGGCCGGCCTCTACCATCTGGTGGCGGGCGGAGAAACCAGCTGGCACGGCTACGCCAGGCACGTCATCGAACATGCCCGGCAAGCCGGCCGTGCGATCCGCGTTGCCGCTGCCGCCATCGAAGGCGTGCCGAGCAGTGCCTACCCGTTGCCCGCCCCACGCCCGCACAACTCTCGCCTCGATACCGGCAAGTTGCAGGCGGCCTTTGGCCTCAGCCTGCCGGCCTGGCAAATCGGCGTCGACCGGATGCTGGCGGAAGTTCTTGGGCAGTGAGTCGACGGTCGACCGTCGCCAGCCGGCGACTGGTCGATCGGGAGAGACATCCGGGCGCCAATGGTGAGATGATAGCCAGCTTCGGACGAGGGTGCTGACGGGAGGTCGAGTTGCTCTGGTGGCTGGCATACATCGCTCTGGGTCTATTCACCGGTTTTTTCGCCGGCATGCTCGGCATTGGCGGCGGACTGGTGATGGTGCCGACACTGACCATGATGTTCGCTGCCCAGGCAGGATTTCCACCGGGCGAGGTCCTGCATCTGGCACTCGGCACGTCGATGGCGGCGATCCTGTTCACCTCGCTGGCCAGCCTGTTGACGCATCACCGGCATGGCGCCGTGCTCTGGCCGGTCGTCGTCCAGATCACGCCGGGGATTCTCCTGGGCACGCTGCTCGGCACGCTGTTCGCCGCCAACGTTCCGGCCAAGCCGCTGGCGGTGTTCTTTACCGCTTTCGTCTGCCTGGTGGCGGTGCAGATGATCCTCAACCTCAAGCCGAAAGCGTCGCGCGAGTTGCCGGGTGCGGCCGGCGTCGTCGCGGTCGGTACCGGCATCGGTGCGGTGTCGGCGCTGGTGGCCATTGGCGGGGGCTCGCTCACGGTGCCGTTTCTCACCTGGTGCAACGTACGCGTGCAACAGGCGATCGGGACGTCGGCGGCAATCGGTTTTCCGATTGCCGTTGGCGGCTCGCTCGGCTATGTCTTCAACGGCTGGGGGCACCCCGGGCTGCCGCAGTGGAGCCTCGGCTACGTTTTTCTGCCGGCGTTCATCTGGCTGGTGCCATCGAGCATGCTGACCGCGCCGCTGGGGGCAAGACTGGCACACCGTCTACCGGTGGCCACCTTGAAACGCCTTTTCGCCGGCGTGCTGATCGTCCTCGCGGCAAAGATGCTGTGGGCTCTCTTCGCCTGATGCCGGCGATCAGCGGCCGCTGAAGTTCGGCTGCCGTTTGCCGAGAAAAGCCGACAGGCCTTCGCGGTAATCTTCGGTCTCGAGAAAAGCGAACGAGGCACGCAGTTCCTGATCGCTGAGCGGAGTGTCGTGCTGCAGGCGGCGCACCCACTGCTTGTGCCAGCTGGCGACCAGCGGCGCGCCGGCGCAGATGCGGCGGGCGCTGGCGTAGGCTTCGTCGATGACTTCGGCATCAGCGACGACTCTGGTGATCAGACCTTTGGCCAGGGCCTCGGACGAGCTGAGGATTCGACCTTCGAGCAGGATTTCGAGCACCGTTGCCGGTCCGGCAAGACGGAGTAGACCTTCCATTTCGGCTGGGTACATGGAGAAACCAAGCCGGTTGATCGGCACGCCAAAACGCGACGACTCACCACAGATGCGCAGGTCGCACTGCGCGGCGATCTCCAGCCCGCCGCCGATGCAGGCGCCCTGAATCAGGGCGATCGTCGGATGGCGACAGTCGAACACCGCCTGCAAGGCGGCACCGGCCTGCCCGTGGTAGATCAGCGCATGATCGAGGGTGTCGCGCCGGGTGAGGAACTCCCCGATGTCGCCGCCCGCAGCGAAAGCCTGTCCGCCGTCACCGCGCAATACAACGCAGCGCACCCGATCGTCCGCAGACAGATCGCTGAACGTTCTGGCCAGCTGCTGCCACATGGCGAAGTCGATCGCGTTGAGCTTGCCCGGATTCGACAGCGTGACCGTCGCGATGGCCTTCTCGTGAGCGCAAAGGACCGTGCCACTCACGACACCAACTCCTGCGGAGACTGGATCCTGGCCAGCGCCTCTCGTCCGGCGAGGATGTGGTCGTGCATCAATCTCTGCGCGCGCCAGCGCATCGCCAGCCTTGATTGCTTCAAGGATGGCAGCATGTTCCGCCAGCGACTGCTGCAGACGACCATCAATGCTCAGCGAAAACAGGCGCGTCAGCTTTAGTACCTTGCGCAGGTCCTGGATCACCTGCCGCAACCAGCGGTTCTCGGACATTTCCTGGATGCGGAAATGAAATTCCTGATTCGCCTCGAAAAAACGTTCGATCTGGTTGCTGCCGGCAAAACGTTGCAGTTGTCGATGGATTGCTTCAAGTCTGGCGATCTGCTCCGGCTGGGCCCGCTTCGTTGCTTCTTGCGCACAGCGGCCCTCGAGCATCGCCATCAGGGGAAAGATTTCATCGAGATCCTGCTCCGAGATTTCGGTCACGAAGCAGCCGCGGCGTGGCCTCAGCGTCACCAGGCCTTCGGCAGCCAGTACCTTGAGCGCTTCACGCAAGGGGGTGCGGCTGATGCCGTAGTCGACCGTCAACAGTTGCTCGTCAATACGGGTTCCCGGCAACAGCTCGTGCGCGAAGATGCGCTGCCGGAGTCTTTCAGCGACTTCCTGGTAGAGGGCAGTCTGGGCTATACGACTCGGAGCCATCGGTCTTCTTCGGTGAGCTGCTCCGGGTCTCCAAGGAACCTTGCTTTCATAATTATGGATACAGTATTATTCGCTGAGCGGGGTGTCAAGCGTTAAAATGGGCTGCGCAAAGCAGCGCGACCGCCTGAGCAACAGGGCTTCCGTGTCGTCAGTCGGAAGTACCGCCTCAATCCACAGATTTCTTGAAAGGTTCCGTCATGTCCAACGCGAACAATGCTGCACCACTCGATTCTGCAAGCCTCGATGCCTGGAAAAAGGCAGCCACCAAGTCTGCACCCGGTGGGAATGTTGAAGCACTGAACTGGGTTACACCCGAGGGAATCGTTGTCAAGTCACTGTACACCAAGGCAGATCTCGAAGGTCTGCAGTACACGGATACGCTGCCTGGCCTCGCTCCTTTCGTCCGTGGTCCGCAGGCCACGATGTATGCGGTGCGTCCGTGGACGATTCGGCAGTACGCCGGCTTCTCCACCGCAGAAGCATCGAATGCGTTCTACCGCAAGGCGCTGGCCGCCGGTGGTCAGGGCGTCTCGGTGGCTTTTGACCTGGCGACGCACCGCGGTTACGACTCCGACCATCCGCGCGTTACCGGCGACGTCGGCAAGGCCGGCGTGGCGATCGACTCGGTCGAAGACATGAAGATTCTGTTCGACGGCATTCCGCTCGACAAGATCTCGGTGTCGATGACGATGAACGGTGCCGTGCTGCCGATTCTCGCCGGCTACATCGTTGCCGCCGAAGAGCAGGGCGTGCCGCAGGACAAGCTCTCGGGGACGATCCAGAACGACATCCTCAAGGAGTTCATGGTCCGCAACACCTACATCTATCCGCCGAAGCCGTCGATGAGGATCATCGCCGACATCATCGGCTACACGGCAAACAACATGCCGAAGTTCAACTCGATCTCCATTTCGGGTTATCACATGCAGGAGGCCGGCGCAACACAGGCTCTCGAACTGGCGTTTACGCTGGCTGACGGTCGCGATTACGTGAAAACGGCGATTGCCTCGGGGCTCGACGTCGACTTCTTTGCCGGCCGCCTTTCCTTCTTCTTCGCCATCGGCATGAATTTCTACCTCGAGGTGGCCAAGCTGCGCGCCGCCCGCCTGCTGTGGTGGAAGATCATGCAGGAGTTTTCGCCGAAGAGTCCGAAGTCGATGATGCTGCGCACCCACTGCCAGACCTCCGGTTGGTCGCTGACCGAACAGGACCCCTACAACAACGTCGTGAGGACGACCATCGAGGCGATGGCGGCGGTTTTTGGCGGCACCCAGTCGCTGCACACCAACGCCCTCGACGAGGCCATCGCGCTGCCCACCGAGTTCTCTTCGCGCATCGCCCGCAACACGCAGCTGGTCATCCAGGAAGAGACGCACATCACCAGCGTCATCGATCCGTGGGCCGGCTCGTACATGATGGAGAAGCTGACGCAGGATCTGGTCGACGAAGCGTGGAAGATCATCGAAGAGGTCGAAAGCATGGGCGGCATGACGCATGCCGTTGAATCCGGCTGGGCGAAGATGAAGATCGAAGGCTGCGCTGCCGACAAGCAGGCGCGAATCGATTCGGGCAAGGACGTGATCGTCGGCGTGAACAAGTACAAGCTCGCCAAGGAAGACGCGATCGATATTCGCGACATCGACAACAACGCCGTCCGCGACTCGCAGATTGCGCGCCTGAAGTCGGTGCGGGAAAATCGCGACGCCGACAAGGTCAACGCCGCGCTGGCCGATCTGACGCGTTGCGCTGAAACCGGCGAAGGTAATCTGCTCGACCTCACGGTCAAGGCCATGCGCCTGCGCGCTTCGGTGGGTGAAGTTTCCGACGCGATGGAGAAAGTGTTCGGCCGCTTCCGCGCCACGCAACAGACCGTCTCCGGGGTCTATGGCGCGGTCGTCGAGGGCATGGCCAGCTGGGAAACGCTGAAAGCTGAAATCAACCAGTTCAACGAAGAGGAAGGCCGCCGGCCGCGGATCATGATCGCCAAGCTCGGCCAGGATGGTCACGACCGTGGTGCCAAGGTGGTGGCAACCGCCTTTGCCGACCTCGGTTTCGACATCGATGTCGGCCCGCTGTTCCAGACCCCGGAGGAGGCCGCTCGTCTGGCCATCGAGAACGACGTCCACGCCGTCGGCGTCTCCTCGCTCGCAGCTGGGCACAAGACGTTGCTGCCGGCGCTGGTTCAGGCGCTCAAGGATCAGGGCGCTGATGACATCATTGTCTTCGCCGGCGGGGTGATCCCGGCCCAGGATTATGACTTTCTGTTCCAGGCTGGCGCCAAGGCCATTTTCGGGCCGGGTACACGCATCGAGGATTCGGCGATGACCGTTCTGGCAGAAATCCGCAAGGCAAGGCACGCCATAGCCTGACTGATTGCCTCTCCCATCACAGGTTATGGACATGACCAGCGCTACCGCCGGCAGCCTGACGGCTGCCGACCAGCATCTCGTTGACGGTGTTCTGGCTGGTCGCCGACGGGCGCTGGCCAAGACCATCACCCTCGTCGAATCGACACACAGCGATCACCAGCGCCGCGCCCGACAGGTATTGGCGGCGTTGCTGCCACACACCGGACGGACGATCCGGGTCGGCATCTCCGGTTCGCCGGGTGCCGGCAAGTCGACTTTCATCGAATCTCTGGGCATCTATCTGATCGAAGCCGGCAAGCGCGTTGCCGTACTCGCGGTCGACCCGTCTTCGTCGGTATCTGGTGGATCGATTCTTGGCGACAAGACCCGCATGGAGTTGCTCTGTCAGCGCGATGAAGCTTTCATCCGGCCCAGCCCTTCGGCCGGTTCGCTGGGTGGCGTCGCTGACAAGACGCGTGAGGCAATGCTGGTTTGCGAAGCGGCCGGCTTCGACGTGATCATCGTTGAAACGGTGGGTGTCGGACAATCCGAGACGACGGTTGCCGGCATGGTCGACGTTTTCGTATTGCTGCAGTTGCCGAACGCCGGTGACGACCTGCAGGCGATCAAGAAGGGGATCGTCGAAATTGCCGACCTCATCGTTTTCAACAAGGCGGATATCGATGAGCGCGCCGCCGCCTTCGCCCGCGGGCAGATGAAGGCGGCGCTGACCATGCTGCGCAGCGCCAGCCCCAACTGGCGACCACCCGTGCTGACCGTGAGTGCTCTGGCGAAACGCGGCATCGCCGAGTTCTGGGCGGAAATCGAACGGTACCAGAGCACCTTGACCGCCACCGGCGAGTTCGACGAGAAGCGGCGTCGACAGTCCGTAGACTGGATGTGGAGTCTGATCGATTCCGGTCTGCGACGCTATTTTCGTTCTCATCACGGAGTTCGCTCCGCGCTGCCGGACTTGTCACGCGACGTCGCCGAAGGGCGCACCACACCGGGTGCAGCGGCCTCACGGCTGCTGGCCTATTTGAAGCACTGACATTGCAGGGACCGAGATCCTCCAACTTGTTTAGTAGTTCTGATTGACGCGACCGTTAGGGAGTAGAACATATGCACGACATCATTCGCCAGCTTGCAGAAAAGCGCGCGGCGGCCTGTTTGGGTGGTGGCCAGAAACGCATTGACAGCCAGCACAGCAAGGGCAAACTGGCTGCCCGCGAGCGCATCGAGCTGCTGCTCGATACCGGTTCTTTCGAAGAGTGGGACATGTTCAAGGAGCACCGCTGCAATGACTTCGGCATGGCCGAACAGTCAGTGCCAGGCGACGGTGTGGTCATCGGCTGCGGCACGATCAACGGCCGGCTGATGTTCGTCTTCTCGCAGGACTTCACTGTCTTTGGCGGTTCCCTCTCGGAGGCGCATGCAGAGAAGATCTGCAAGGTGATGGATCATGCGATCAAGGTCGGGGCACCGGTGATCGGTCTCAACGATTCGGGCGGTGCGCGCATCCAGGAAGGTGTCGCTTCGCTCGCCGGTTACGCCGACGTTTTCCAGCGCAACGTTCTTGCCTCGGGCGTTGTGCCGCAGATTTCCCTGATCATGGGTCCTTGTGCCGGTGGCGCGGTCTACAGCCCGTCGATGACCGACTTCATCTTCATGGTCAAGGATTCGTCCTACATGTTCGTCACCGGCCCGGAAGTGGTCAAGACGGTGACCCATGAAGACGTTACTGCAGAGGAACTCGGTGGCGCCGTGACGCATACCAGCAAGTCGGGTGTTGCCGACCTGGCCTTCGAGAACGACGTCGAAGCGCTGATGATGATTCGCCGCTTCATCAGCTTCCTGCCGTCGAACAACCGCGAAAAGCCGCCGCGCCTTCCGTCGCAGGATCCGGCTGAGCGGCTTGATTTCTCGCTCGACACGCTGGTGCCGGACAATCCCAACAAGCCATACAACATCAAGGAACTGATCATCAAGGTTGCCGATGACGGCGACTTCTTTGAACTGCAGCGCGAGTACGCCAAGAACATTGTGATTGGGTTCGCCCGGATGGATGGCTCGACGGTCGGCATCGTTGCCAACCAGCCGCTGGTGCTTGCCGGCTGCCTCGACATCAAGAGTTCGATCAAGGCCGCCCGCTTCGTTCGCTACTGCGACGCTTTCAACATTCCGGTGGTGACCTTCGTTGACGTGCCTGGTTTCATGCCCGGCACCGCGCAGGAGTACGGCGGCATCATCAAGCATGGCGCCAAACTCCTGTATGCCTACGCTGAGTGCACGGTGCCGAAGATCACCGTGATCACCCGCAAGGCTTATGGCGGTGCCTATGACGTGATGGCCTCCAAACACCTGCGCGGCGACGTCAACTTCGCCTGGCCGTCAGCCGAAATTGCGGTCATGGGTCCCAAAGGCGCGGTCGAGATCATTTTCCGCGAGGAAAAGGGTGACCCGGCCAAGCTGGCAGCCCGCGAAGCCGAGTACAAGGCCAAGTTTGCCAATCCCTTTGTTGCCGGTGCGCGCGGCTTCATCGACGACGTGATCATGCCGAACGAGACCCGCAAGCGTATCTGCCGTTCTCTCGCCATGTTGCGCAACAAGCAGCTGGAAAACCCGTGGCGCAAGCACGGCAACATTCCGCTTTGATCCACGGGGAGAAATAGAGATGTTCAAGAAAATACTGATCGCCAACCGGGGTGAGATTGCCTGCCGGGTGATGAAGACCGCCAAGAAAATGGGTATCAGGACGGTCGCGGTCTATTCCGAAGCCGACAAGGACTCGATGCACGTGCTGATGGCCGATGAGGGGGTCTGTATCGGCCCGGCAGCGTCCAAGGAATCGTATCTGGTGATCGACAAGATCATCGCCGCCTGCAAGCAGACCGGCGCCGAGGCAGTGCACCCTGGCTACGGCTTCCTTTCCGAGAACGAGGAGTTCTCGCGCCGTCTTGAAGACAACGGCATCATCTTCATCGGGCCGAAGCACTATTCAGTGGCCGCGATGGGCGACAAGATCGCCTCGAAGAAGCTGGCGATGGAGGCCAAGGTCAACACCATTCCCGGCTACAACGCAGAGATCACCGACTCCGCCCAAGCCGTCGAGATCGCCAAGGGAATCGGTTACCCGGTGATGATCAAGGCCTCCGCCGGTGGCGGTGGCAAGGGCCTGCGCGTCGCGTTCAACGACAAGGAGGCATTCGAGGGCTTCGAAGCTTGCCGAAATGAAGCTCGCAACAGTTTTGGCGACGATCGTGTGTTCATCGAAAAGTTCGTCGAAGGACCGCATCACATCGAGATCCAGGTGATTGCCGACTCGTTCGGCAACACCGTCTACCTGCTCGAGCGCGAGTGTTCAATCCAGCGGCGGCATCAGAAGGTGCTCGAGGAAGCGCCGTCACCATTCATCGACGACAAGATCCGCAAGGCGATGGGTGAGCAGGCCGTCGCTCTGGCCAAAGCGGTTAACTATCAGAGCGCGGGAACCGTCGAGTTCGTGGTCGGTTCCGACAAGTCGTTCTACTTCCTTGAAATGAACACCCGCCTGCAGGTCGAACACCCGGTGACCGAAATGATCACCGGCGTCGACCTCGTCGAGTTGATGATCCGTGTTGCCGCCGGCGAACCCCTGCCGTTCAAGCAGGAGGACATCAAGCCGAACGGCTGGGCGATCGAGTGCCGGATCAACGCGGAAGACCCGTTCCGCGGATTCCTGCCTTCCGTCGGTCGTCTGGTCAAGTATCGGCCGCCCGAAACCATCGAAGGCCAGGTCCGGGTCGATACCGGCGTCTTTGAAGGCGGCGAGATTTCGATGTATTACGACTCGATGATCGCCAAGCTGATCTGTCATGGCGCCACCCGCGACCAGGCGATCAGCCGCTTGCGTGACGCGCTTAGTGCCTTCGTGATTCGAGGCATCGATTCCAACATACCGTTTCAGGCAGCGCTGATGCAGAATCCGCGCTTCCTGTCCGGGGTGTTCACCACCTCGTTCATCGCCGAAGAGTTTCCGAATGGCTTCGTTGCCTCCGACGTGGTGCACGATGACCCGGGTCTGCTCGCCGCCGTCGCAGCTTTTGGTCGCCGGCGCTATATTGATCGCGCGGTCCAGGTCAGCGGCCAGATGCCGGGTCACCAGCGCAAGGTGGGGACCGAGTGGGTCGTCCAGATGGAAGGTAAGGATTACCCGGTGGTGGTCACGCCGATCACTGGCGGCTATTCAGTCACGCACGGTGTCGATCGCTACGATCTCGTTTCCGACTGGCGGTTCGGCGAACTCGTTTTCCACGGGACCTGCAACGGCGTACCGCTCTGCCTGCAACTCGAGCGGATCGGCCTGCTCTATCGCGTCGTCCACTTCGGCAAACAGGTCAAGGCGACGGTGATGACCGCCAACGCCGCCCGCATGCTGGCGCTGATGCCGAAGAAGGTACCGCCGGATCTTTCCAGGTTCCTGCTCTCGCCAATGCCCGGTCTGTTGCGCGAGGTATCGGTGGCGGAAGGCGAAGCAGTCGCCGCCGGCGAAAAACTCGCGGTGATCGAGGCCATGAAGATGGAGAACGTTCTCAAGGCCGAACGTGACTGCAAGGTCAAGAAGGTTGTCGCCAAGGCTGGCGAAAGTCTGTCGGTCGATCAGGTGATTATCGAGTTCGAGTAGTCTCGTTGCGGTGACGCGCTCGCTGGCAACCCAAGGCCCGCCGCAAGGCGGGCCTTGGTCCTTCAGGCGGCCCTGTTCACCCGAAAATGATGACCCTCAGCTTCTCGATCAGGCTCAGTCCCGACCACCAGTGGATGCCATCCTCCCGAACGCGTAGGCCTGCGGTGGTGAGTGTGAGCTTGCGGGCGCCGAGTTCGGTCCGCCCGGTCTCGGCAATCAAACCTCGAGACATGAGGTACTGCGCGATAGCAGGTTGGACCTGCTGACCACTCAGCGTCCAGCGAGTGCCGTAACCATCTTCCTCGCCGGGAAGCATCAGGATGGGCTCCCGCGGGCTCATGTAACGGAGCACCGTGAGCGTCTGGGCCCGCGCGGGAATGGTGGTTATCGATTGGTCACTCATGTCGCTGCCCATTATGCACGCCAAGAGCATCCTGGATCCGACTTGCGTCAAGGCCAAGGCCTTGCCTGCGTCCAAAGTCACCATCGGCTGGTGCTCCCCGTGGTGACCTTCAGGCGATAATCGAAACGGCCTGGCGCGAGCTGCAATCTACACCTCTGGTGGCAACAAAGCATTCATACTGGGTCACCCCGGGCCCGGCGGGCGCTTCTTTCGCCAGACGGCGACGAGGGTGGCGAGTTTGTCACGCTGCGACAGGCGTTCGTCGGAGAGCGCTTCGAGGAAGTCCGACAGCCGCTTCGACTTGACGATGGCGAAACCGGTGAGCAAGGCGGAGGGCAGGAAGACGAGCGCGAAAAAAAGCAGCCGGTCGGGCAGGGGGTCCTGTGCAGCATCGATCAGATTCATGCCGAGAAAACCGGTGCTGATGGTCGCGATCAGGCCAGCGGTGGTCACCACGGTCAGCCGGACGACCGTGTTGGCCTGCCGGCGCAGGCTGTCGCTGTCGAGGTACTGGCTCATGTCCTGGATTTCCTCACGCAGTTCGGTATACACCCTCTCGGTTCCCAGGTGCTCGCGGGTCATGCTGAAGAGGGCCCGCGCCTGCGCCTGGTCGGAGATCTCGTAGAACCAGTAGCGGTGGGTAAAGCGCAGGAAGACCTCGAGGATCTCGCGAATTGCCCGCTTGAACTGCTTGACCGCTTCGGCATTGCCGATCTCCAGCCGGTTGAGTGCCGTGACCAGACGATCGGAGAGCATCAGCAAAGCCGCCTTGTGGAAATGCGGAATCAGTGCCAGGAGGAAGAACTGGTGGCGAAACTGCCCGAGCAGACCGTTCTCCAGCCCTGTGAAATAGGCATCATGGGCGCTGCCGACCATGACAAAGGCGTGGCCGCAGGAGAGCAGCCGGGTGCCGGGCTGGTCGGCTTGCGGATGCCAATAGCGGTCGTAGCAGAAGCGCGTCTCGAAGCCTTCGAGGTGCTGGTCGGAGTAGGGCAGCGAGCCGCTCTTTCCCGGCCCGCTGACCAGTACCAGGCGGGCAAAGTCGCCGCGACTCAGGCTGCGCGGATCGTCCATTGCCAGGTAGGCGAGCAGCGGCATGCGGTGATACTCGATTTGCCGGTAGCGGACCGGGCCGTCCTCGTCGGAGTGGTGGAGGACCAGCGGTCGCAACAGGAATTCCCAGTGCGACGAGATGCACGGCGCGCGGAAGCGGCTGACGAAAGACAGATACTTACTGCGTTTCTCGTAATCGGAGACCGCCAGCACCGCGCCGTCCGCCGCCATCCATTCGGCGCACCTGAGGCAGTGGCCACCGCTGCCGTCCTCGTCCCAATACGGTGGGTAAGCCCGGCCAAAGCGGTAAAGGGTGTCCTGGACCTGCCGCAGGCCGAGATTGTCGGCTGCGATCTCGACAACCAGGATGACCACGTCGATATCGTAGAAGAAATAGAGATCGAGGTGGACGATGTCGAAGCTGAGTGGCGTTTCACTTTCCTTGAAGGTCATGCGCACCTTCGCCACATCCTGACGGCGGAAGATGCGGATCGGTGATTCGCCATAGCGGGGGTCAGTCTCCTCGCCCCCCTTCTCGCCGTAGAGGAAGCGTTGCACGTAAGGCAGGAAAGTGACGAACTCGCTGTAATGGCGCTCGTGGAACTGTTCAGGGTCGCCGCAGAATTCGTCGGCCAATTCGCCCCACGGATTGTCCGGCGTCTTCTGTTCCAGTAGCTGATAGTGATGCTGGAAAGGGCTGTCTTCGGGTAGCGGCATCAACTGCAGTGGCCACAAGAGAATCTGGCGAAAATGACTGACCCGCTGCTCAACTTCCCTGGTTGCGACGTCCATCGGATCCTCCGGAAAGCGACTGCGTGGCGGGCGGTCATTCGGCACTGTCGTCAGCCGCCGATCTCTGCCAGCAGCCTGGCGATCATCCGCTCGGCCTGGTGCAGATAGCCACTGCCGAACAGGTTCAGGTGGTTGAGTACATGGTAAAGGTTGTACAGCAGTTTGCGCTGTTCAAAACCATCGGCCACCGGCCAGGCCTCGCGGTAGGCGGCGTAAAAGCTGTCGGGAAAACCGCCGAACAGTTCGGTCATCGCCAGATCCGCCTCGCGATCGCCGAAATAGACCGCCGGATCGAACAGTGTCAGGGTTCCCGCTTCATCGACCGCGGCGTTACCGGACCACAGATCGCCGTGCAACAGGCTCGGCTGCGGCTGATGGTCGACGAACAGCGCCGGCACCTTCTCCGCCAGCCGCTCGCCGTTGGCGATCAGCTTGCCGTGTTGACCCTGGCGCCGTGCCATTGCGAGCTGTGGCAGGAGTCGCTGGCGGGCGAAGAACAGGGCCCAGGTCCGCTGCTGCTTGTTGTACTGCGGGCTGCTGCCGATGAAGTTGTCGTGCTGCCAGCCGAACTGAGGGCCCCGAATGCGGTGCAGTGCGGCCAGCGAGCGTCCGGCTTCGCTGCCATGGCGGCGTTCGCGCAAGGGTTGCAGGGGGAGATACTCAAGCACCAGGTAGGCCTGCCGGCCGCAGATGCCGTGTCCGAAGACGCGCGGTACGCGCAGCGCCGAACAGGCAGCCAGTGCCCCCAGACCGTCGGCCTCGGCGGCGAACATCCCGGCCAGGCTGGCGTCATTCAGCTTGACGAAGCAGCGCTGTCCGGCACTTTCGACGAGGAGCGCGCGCGAGATCGAACCGCCGCCGATCTCGGTCGCCGAGTCGATCGCTGCCGCCGGATTCCGGTCACCGCCGATGACCGTGCTCAAGGCGGCGCGCAGCGCTGGGTCAAGGGGGTGATGACCGGGAGTCATGCAGATCCTTGCAGCCAACGTTGGCAGTTGCTGCCGCGGTCTGTGGTCGCAGCGACATGGCCTGGTCGGCCGGTCGGCGATGAGCGTCGCGGTGACTGTCGCCGGGCAGTCGGTTTACTCGTGCCGGCAAATGTGTTGTGATAGTCCGCATTCGCGGAGGTGGTCGCGAGCCCGCTGTCAAACCAGCGGTCGATCGTGGCCGGGCTTTCCGTGAAGAGTTGTCCGACCATGCAGTGGTTGGCATTTCTCCGATCAATCCCCGTACTGGAGTTCAAAATCATGAAAATCCGCCTGCTCGTTGTTTCCGCCTTCCTGGCAATCGGCCTTGCTGCTTGTGGCGAGGACGCCAAGAAAGCGGAGGCCGCCAAAGCCGAAGCCGCGCGACTCGCCAGCGAAGCGAAGCAGAAAGCCGACGAAGCGGCCAAGAAGGCCGGCGAAGCGGTAGGTGCCGCTGCCGAAGCCACTAAGGAGGCCGGCAAGGACGCCATGGCCGCGACCAAGGAGGCTGGCAAGGAAATGGTCGTCAAGGCCGCCGATGCCACCAAGGAAGCGGCGGATGCCACCAAGGAGGCTGCCGACAAGGCCAAGGCGGCGGTCAGCAAGTAGGCGTCGGAGGATTTTCCCCGTCTGGCAACCGGGCCGTATGGCCCGGTTTTCTTTCCTGCGGCTACTTGGCGCATGGGCGCGCTCGTCCTGTCGTGCCCCGGCTCGCTGCTCACGCCAGCGGGTCTGGCATTGCCGGAGTGCTTTGACGTTGCGGCGGCTTGCTCCGGGTTGATAGCCGCTTGCCTGGCCGGCCCGCGGCCGCAGCTTGTGGTCGCAGTGTGTCGAAGAACACGCGGTCTGCGCCCAGCATGTGTTTGGTGACCACGTCATAGGCGAGAAACTGAAACACGTCACCGACCCCCTTCGTGCCGGTGCGGTACGCCCCGGTCAGTTTCAGTGCCTGATCGACCAGCGCGCGGTGCAGGACGATGTGCTCTGCGGCGGCAGGGAAGCCGGCGTCGACGATTACCGTCTCCTCGTCGCAGAAGTGCTGCAGGATGTCGGCGACGAGGCGATCGACAATCGCGTTTACCTGTTCCGCGGTATGCTCGGAGAGGATTGCCGACAGCAGTTCGTTGGCGTCCGCGAAAAGCTGGCGGTGACCTCGATCGACCAGTTCATTGCCGCATTCATACGCCGGGTGCCAGACCAGTTGAACGAAGTTCGCGACCACGTACTGTTCCGGGCCGGCGCGCTGCGGCGTTTCCGGTGCCGCCTGGACCTGGTTGCGGCCCCCGGTCTTGGCCCGGTAGAGCGCTTCGTCGGCGCGCTCAAACCACTGCTCCCAGCTCTCGCCGGGCTCGCATTCGGCGACCCCGATGCTCACCGTGACCGCTCCTGCTTCCGGAAACTTCGCCATGGCGACCTCGCGGCGCAGCCGTTCGGCAAGCATTGCGGCCGTCGAGCGTCCGGTGTTGGGGCACAGGATGACGAATTCCTCACCGCCCCAGCGGGCCAGCGAATCCGCGCTGCGCAGCTTTGCCTGCAGCAGCGTCGTCAGGCGCTTCAGAACGGCGTCGCCAGCCGCATGACCGTGCTGGTCGTTGATCGGCTTGAAGCAGTCGATGTCGAGGATCAGCAGGCTCAGCGGGTGTTGATACCTGTTCAGGCGATCCATTTCACTGCGCACGCCCTCTTCCAGACGGTGCCGGTTCCAGGCGCCGGTCAGCTTGTCGGTGCTGGCCACCTGTTCCAGTTCAGCCACAGTCTGCTGCAGTTCCCGATTGCTCTGCTGCAGGCGAGCGAGTGTCTGCTGCATGGCCATGAAACCTGGCTGCGGCGACGCTTCGTCAATCAAGGAGGCAATCGCCTGCAGCTTACGGTCAACTCCAAGGACTGGCAGCTTGAGCCACAGGCATTGGCTGTTCTGACCATGGACCGCGAGATCGATCTCGACCGACGCCGCTGTCTCGCCGGCAATGATGCGCCGGTCGGATTCGGCGAGCAGCCGGCAGGTAGCCAGCGGCAGCAGATCCTCTTCCGATTTTCCGGCAAGACGTTCGCCATCGCCGCACAGCAGTCGTTCAATCGTCCGGTTGGCCAGACGGTAGCGCCCGTCAAGTCCCTTGATGGCGAAACCGACCGTTGCGCTGCCCGGCATCAGCAGCGACAGCAGGCCCGTCATCGGGATCAGAGAATCCCTGGCTAGCTGGTCGATCGAGTCGCTGTCAGCCACGACGAAAGTGTCCCGTTCTATCCTTCACTTGGCGCACTCCGACTGCGGGCGCTGGGCGAGGCTGACCCGATTGCGCCCCTGCATCTTGGCGGCGTAGAGCGCTCGATCTGCGCGGTTGACGAAGTCCATGGCGGACTCTCCGGCAGAATAGTCGGCGACACCGATCGAAACCGTGATGTTGCCGATCAGGGCTTCCTTGTCGCCGCTGCGTTTGACCCGGCTGGCGGCGACCATCGCACGCAACGCCTCGGCCAGGCCAACGGCACCGCCGCGTGGTGTTTGCGGCAGAATCACGGCGAACTCTTCGCCGCCATAGCGTGCTGCTGTGTCCTTGCCCTTGACGTTTGCCCGCAGGGTCTGGCCGATGCTGGTCAGGACTCGGTCGCCAAAAACGTGCCCCAGGGTGTCGTTGAGCCGTTTGAAGTGGTCGAGGTCAATCATCAACAAGCAGGGTCCGGGCATTTCCGGGTTTGTCTGCTCCAGACACGCTGCCAGTGCCAGATCGAAGCCCTTGCGATTGCTCAATCCGGTCAGGGCATCGACCAGCGCCTCCTCGCGCGCGCGCGCGACCTCGTGCCTGAGTTGCTGCGCTTCGTGCGTGCTTTCCTCGAGTCGCGCCTGCAACGCGCTGATGGCCCCCTGCATTTCCCTTGTGCCGCGCAGGATGTCCTCGACGCCGGGCGCCAGCGGCCCGGTGGTGCCGGGCGGGCGTACCAGCGCGTCGCTCCACCGCTCCAGGGAATTGCCGAAGCGGGACGCCTGATCGCCGGCCTGTGCCGCCGTTTCGGACACCTGGTCGACGAGATGGCTGACACTGTCACCAATGCGCAGGGCTGTTTTCGCATCGAAGTCCGCGACGTACCGGCCATAAAGGGTATAGGTGGTTTCGTCGTTCAGGCGCGCATTACCGATGAGCAAGGCATCAATTTCGGCCTGTAGGGCCGGGTTGATGCCTGCCACGTACTCGTACCAGATGGCATAGCTCGCCGGATGCAGGCCGGCTTCCTGTTGGGCCATGCGCTTCAACGCGAGTCGCAGGTACTCGGCGCTCTGCGCGGTGCTGTGGCGATACCTCATCTTCTGGTCTCCGTCTTTGATGTACCTGTTCTTGTTCGTGTGACTCAGATCCCCATCCCGCCTGATCATCCGTCAGGTGCCGGTTGCGGCAGAGCAATGCGGCCCTGGCGCAGCAGGCACTCGGCTTCATCGGGTGGCAGCGGCCGGCTGAACAGATAGCCCTGTAGCTTGCCACACTTGGCTTGCTGCAGGTAATCGGCCTGTGCGCGATTTTCCACGCCCTCGGCAATCACTTCCAGATCAAGGCTGTGAGCCATGGCGATGATCGCGGTGATGATTCCGACATCGTTGACATTCCCCGGCAGACCGCGGACAAAGCTCTGATCGATCTTCAGCATGCTGATCGGAAATCGCTTGACGTAGGACAGCGACGAGTAGCCGGTGCCAAAGTCGTCAATCGAGAAATGCACCCCTTGCGCCCGCAGACGCGCAAGCCCCTCGATACGGCGGGGGTCCGTGTCCATCAGGATGCTCTCGGTCAGTTCCAGTTCGAGCTGGTTGGCGTCGATACCGGTCTCTTCAATGATCGCCGCGACTCTGCCGATGAAGTCCGAGGTACGCACCTGGCGCGCCGACACATTCACCGCCACCCGGGGTGTGGTCACGCCACGCTGCTGCCACGCCATGACCTGGCGGCAGGCAGTCTGGATGACCCATTCGCCCATCGGGATTATCAGGCCGCTTTCCTCTGCAACCGGTATGAAGTCGCCAGGTGATACCAGGCCGCGTTCGGGATGCTGCCAGCGGATCAGTGCCTCGACACCGACGATCGCACCGCTTTCTGCCAGAACCTGTGGCTGGTAGACAAGGCGGAATTCGTCGCGCTGAAGCCCCTTGCGCAGGTCGTTCTCCAGCGCTAGGCGCTTGACTGCGTCGCTGGTCAGCGTCCTGTCGTAGATCTGCCAGTTGTTGCGGCCCTGGGCCTTGGCGTGATACATCGCCGTATCCGCGTGCTTGAGCAAGGTAGCGGCGTCATCCCCATCGTCGGGGAAGCTGGCAATGCCGATGCTGGCGGTGACCGTGACCTCCTGCTCGCCGATCTGGAATGGACGGCTGAGCAGCGATTGCATACGCCCGGCGATCAACTTGACTACCTGTGCGTCATCGATATCGGGGAGCACGACCGTGAACTCGTCGCCGCCCAGCCGCGCGAAGTGTACGCCCGTTTCGTCCAGCGCCGGCCGGGCGATGAAGTCGCTGCCACGCAGCTTCTCCTTGAGGCGGTCGGCGACCGCATGCAACAGGTAATCGCCGGCGGTGTGGCCGAGGGTGTCGTTGACGCGCTTGAAGTCGTCGAGATCGAGGAACAGGAGGGCGACCTGGTGATGCTCCCGACGTGCGCGCAACAGCTCACTGTCGAGGTGTTCGAGGAAATTCTGGCGATTCGGCATGCCGGTGAGCGTGTCGAAGTACGCCAGGCGCCGAATTTTCCCCTCGCTGAGCTTCTGCAGGGTGATGTCGCGGACCACGACGACGACCTTGTCTACCCCGCTCGGCGCGACCCGCGCCTCGTAATGATGGATGCCGTCCGGCATTGGCAGCTTGTATACCACTGATTGCAGCTGACCGCGCTGCAAAGCGCGTTCGATGGCGTGCAGCAGAAGGTCGGCAACTTCGGCTGGCAGGACCTCTGACACATGTCGATTGATGACCTCGCGGGTCCCGACGTAGGGCGCGCTGCCGTAACCCGCCTTGTAGTCCAGGTAGGTTCCTTGCCAGTCGAGCAGGAAAATCATGTCGGGCATCGCTTGTACGATCGCTGCCTGCTTTTCCTCCAGATCACGCAACTCGCGCGCCGCCTGCGCCGAGCGCAGTACATAGCGAGCCCGGTGCCCGAGAATCGGCCAGTTGATGGGTTTCGAGATGAAGTCATTGGCGCCTGACTCGTAGGCCTCGTTGATTGACTCCAGATCGTCCATGCCGGTGACCATGATCAACGGCATGTCGGTCATGTCCCAGCGCTTGCGGATGTGCCGGCAGACCTCGAAGCCGTCGATACCGGGCATATCGACATCGAGCAGCACCAGGTCCGGGACAAATTCGCCCAGCCGTTGGAGCGCTTCTTCGCCATCCACTGCTTCCCGCACGTCGAACTCGAACTGGCCCAGCGTTTCCTGTTCCAGCAGGCGCATCACGTGGTCGTCGTCGACGATCAGCACAACAGGCCGTCGGGATGACTCAGGCGATCGCATGGTTGGAACTCCGGTTGGTCATGGTTTGCAGCGTCGCGAGCACGCGGGGCAACTCGGATTCTACATCCATCAGCAGAGTCCTTGCGCCGTCGACGGTGGCCTTGCGGCCGACCGCTTCGAGTTCCTTGCACAGCCCTGCCAGATGCTCTGCGCCGACGTTGGCACTGCTCGACTTGAGCGCATGCGCGGCTTTGCGCAAGGCTTCGGCATTGCCGGCATTGACCGCCGACTGCAGTTGCGCGAAGCGCGGCGGGGTATCAGCGAGAAAAGCACCGATCACTTTCTCGACCAGCAATGCACCATTGGGTCCGGGCAGATGGCGAATGGCATCGAGGGCCCGCGGATTGATCGGCTCGTCGATCGCGGCCACTGGGGCGTCGTGAGCTTGCGCCGAGCCGGCAGCCGAGGGAATGGGCCTGGTGGCCACCGGCGCTGCGTCCGTCCGCGGCAACCAGCGTTCCAAGGTGGCGAGCAGCAGCTCGCGGGTAAACGGTTTGCTCAGGTAGTCATCCATCCCAGCCGCCAGGCAGCGCTCGCGGTCGCCTTCGACGGCGTTGGCCGTCAGCGCGACGATTGGCAGCTGGTGGTGCAGCAGACCCTCGCGCTGCCGGTCGCGGATCTGCGCGGTGGTCTCGAAACCGTCCATTTCGGGCATCTGGCAATCCATCAGGATGAGGTCAAAAGGCTCGTGCAGCAAGCGATCGAGCGCGATCCTGCCGTTATCGGCCAGGCTCCAGGCGACCCCGAGCGATTCGAGCATGGCGCCTGCGACCTGCTGATTGACCGGGTTGTCCTCGGCAACCAGCACCCGCCCGCCGAGGCTGACCGGTACGTCCTCGGCGACCAGCGACGGTGCTGATCGCGGCTGCGCTCTCGCCGGCGTGAGCGGCTGGTGCGCCATGGCCGTGGTGATCGCGTCGTAGAGGTCGGACTGACGTACGGGTTTGGTCAGGTAGTAATCGATCGGCGCGCTCCGTCGATCCGGATGATCGGCGCCGACACTGACCGACGAGAGCATGACCAGCGGCATTTTGGCCCAGCGCGCATGACAGCGGATCGCACGCGCCAGCTCGAAGCCGTCCATGCCGGGCATGTGCAGATCGAGGATCGCCAGGTCGAAAGGTCGCAGCACGGTCTGCTGCAGTTCCTGCAGCGCCTGCTGCCCGTCGGCTGCACCGGTGTAGTGCATTGCCCAGCCTTCGAGCTGGTGAGCCAGGATTTCGCGGTTGGTGGCGTTGTCATCGACGACCAGCACGCGCAGCCCGCTGAGCCGCTCGGCCATGTTCACCACCGAGCGCGCATCGGGGTCCTGCTTGAGCAGCGGCAGTTCGAACCAGAACAGGGTGCCGCGGCCGGCCTCGCTGTGCATGCCGATCTGCCCGTGCATCATTTCGACCAGTCGTTTGGCGATGGCCAGGCCGAGGCCGCTGCCGCCGAACCGCCGGGTCGTCGAACTGTCGGCCTGGACAAAGGCGCAGAACAGCCGGGCCTGCGCTTCCTCGCTGATGCCGATGCCGCTATCCCTGACCTCGAAGCGGAAACGCGCCTGCTGGGGACTTTCGTCAAGCAGCCGGACGCGGAGGACGACGTCACCGCGGCTGGTGAACTTGACGGCGTTGTTCACCAGGTTGGTCAGGATCTGGCGCACGCGCACCGGGTCGCCGCTGACCGCGACCGGCAGATCATGGGGCACGCTGCAGACCATCTCAAGGCCCTTGGCCTCGGCGGGTTGGGCAAACAGGCAGCCGATGTCCTCGACCAGTTGACGGAGGTTGAAGTGGATGTGCTCGATATCTAACTTGCCGGCCTCGATCTTCGAGAAGTCGAGAATGTCGTTGATGATCGTAAGCAGATGCTCGCCCGATTGATAGACGGCGTCGGCGAAGCGTTGTTGCTGCGCGCTGAGTGCCGTGTGGCGCAGCAGTTCGGTCATCCCGAGGATGCCGTTCATCGGTGTGCGGATCTCGTGGCTCATCGTCGCCAGGAATTCGCTCTTCGCCCGGCTGCCGGCTTCGGCAAGGTCTCTTGCCTTGCGTAGCTCGGCCGTGCGTGACTCCACTTCAGCTTCCAGCTCTTGACGGTGTGCTGCCAGGTGGCGGTTACGATCCTCGATCTCTTCGAGCATGGCGTTGAAGCCCTTGGCAAGGTCGCCGATCTCGTCGCTTGACTCGATCGGGACCCGTGCCGCGTAGTCGCCTCTTCGCGAGACCATGGCCATGACGTTTGCCAGGCTGGAAACGGGCGCCGTGATCGTCCTGTTCAAGCGTGACAGAAGGCGATGCGACAAGGCCAGCGCAATCAGGATCACCAGCGCAAAGGCCAGTGCATGCCAGACCAGGCGCTGGTAGAGCTGGCTTAGATCAAGGCGAAGGGCGATGGTGCCGATTGGCTTGCCATCGGCGCTCACGGGCTGAGCGACGTCGAGTACGGCAAGGCCCAGCTCGTGGCCGTGGCTGGAGTGGCTGATGAACGCGTCGGCCGACTGCGCCGCCGAGCGATAGACTGCCAGCCGCTGACCAGCCTGGTCCCATAATGCTGCGTGCAGCACCTGGGCGTCCGCTTCGAGCGAGTTCAGCACTTCGCCAGCCGCTTTGGCGTCGTTGAATTCCAGCGCTGAGGCGCTGTTGCGGCCAATCAGCTGTGCTTTGACCTGGCTGTCTTCGAGCAATTCGCTGCTCAGGTTCAGGTAGTCGTAGGTGGTCAACAACAGAATGGCGACCAGGAACGCACTGCCGGTGGTCAGCAGGTTGATCCGCCGCAGCTTCTCCTCGATTGATCCGCTGCGCAGCAGTTGTTTGAGCGGGTGGCTAATTCTACTTTGTCAGATTCGTATTCGCCTTCCTGTGATCTGCGTTTGTCATGTGCTAGAATGCCATACGTCGTGATTGTTTAATCTATTCATGGAGTTGTAAATGACAATGTCAACTCCATTACGTCGATAGCATATCTTCGCTGGTCGCTTCGGCACTCGAGCACTTCGATTCGCACTTCGCGCCCTATCTCCATTGCTTTCGAAGCCGGACCCGTTCGGTAGAAGACACCGCGCGCCGGTATCTGCACGGGCTGTTCCAGAGTTCGCGCCGTAACCTGGAGTGCATGGCGGAAACCGTATCCGACAGCCGCTATCAGCCACTGCATCATATGCTTAGCGAATCCAATTGGGATCGGCGCGCGGTGCGTCGGCAACTGGTGGTCGATGCCAACGCCCACTTCGGCTATCCCAGCGCTCTACTCCTGGACGAGAGCGCGTTCGGGAAGAAGGGAAACATGTCCGCGGGCGTGGCGCGGCAGTGGAACGGTCGCTTGGGGAAGGTCGATAACTGTCAGGTGGGCGTCTTCGCGGCGGTGACGCGCGATGGCGTAGCAAGCGTGGTGGATGCCGACTTGTATCTGCCGGAGAAGTGGGCCAAAGATACGACACGTTGCGAGGCGGTGGGGGTGCCTGAGGAGGCGCAGACGTTCCGCACCAAGGGCGAGATCGCTCTGGACATGGTAATTCGCCTGAGGCGGGAAGGCTTGCACTTCTCTTTCGTCGCCTTTGATGGCGGCTACGGGCACTTGCCCTGGCTGCTCGGGGAACTGGATGTCGAGGGAGAGATCTTCTTCGCTGAGGTGCATTCGGATCAGGCGATCTATCTCCAGGATCCCGCACCCGCGGTGGCGGCTCGTCGTTCGTCGAAGGGTCGAGCGCCCCGTCGGCTGCGGACCACGGCGGTGCCCATGACGGTGGCCGCGTGGGCAGCCACGCAGTCGGCATCCGCCTGGGGGCGTCTGTCGATCCGTGACGGCGAGAAGGGCGAGGTGATGGCCGACTATCTCACCCAGCGGGTGTGGGTCTGGGACGGCGAGGCGCCGTCGGCGAGCCGTTGGCATCTCCTGGTACGACGGGAACTCGATGGGACGAAACTCAAATTCGGCCTGTCCAATGCCAAGCCCAGGGCGTCTTTGCGCCGCTTGGCGGAAATGCAGGGAGCGCGCCATTTCGTCGAGCAGTCCTTCCGAGAGGCCAAGAGCGCCTGCGGCATGGCCGAGTATCAGGTCCGCCGCTGGCAGGCGTGGCACCATCACATGGCCCTGGTCATGATCGCCACCATGTTCCTGGCCAAGGAGCGCCTGGCCCATCGCGAGACGGCTGAACTGCTCTCCTGCCGTGACTTGATAGAGATCATGCGCCATCGGCTGCCTACCAAGATCGTCACCGACGAAGACCTCGCGGCATCCATCATCGATAGGCATCGACGGCGGCACAAAGCCATGGAATCCGCCTACAGAAAGCAAGCCGCCATGCTCTCAGCATTAGATTGAAAGACAATCTGACAAAGTAGAACTAAGCATATCCGCATTTCCCCTGATGACATGGTGCTGGTCGCGCAGCGCCCGGACACCGCAAGGCCGATGACAGCCTGAGGGGACCCCGGAGCATCTGCGTAGCGGGTTTCATCGTCCTTCACCTTGCTCGTCTCTGACCAGTCGCGCCAGTTTCAGCAACTGTGAGCTCAGCCTGAGTCCGGCGCGGTGAGCCGCTTCCTGATTGACTTCAAACTTGAGTTTTTCGCCTTCGGCGTACAAGCCGATGAGGCCCGCGTTCGTCGCAAATCCTTCGCCGTCGCCGACCGTGAGCACCGGCAACGAACGCACGCCGCGCGTCCATTCGGCCATTTTCGTGCGACCGGCAATGACCAGAATGTGACAGTTTGCCGCCTCCTCGGGGCGGGAAAGCTGGCGCACTTCGACTTCCTTGCCACGCACCGCTGGTTTGCCTTCGAGTGCCGCCACTGTCTGCGTGAAGCCGCCGCGTTCACCGGCCGTGCATAGCCGCAGCTTTGGCGACTTGTTCCAGACATCGTCCGGCCAATCGGTGTACTTGGCAAAGTTGTAGACGAACGCGGCCTTGAGAGCACTTTCGTCGGTCGCTCGGGACTGTGCCGACGCCTGGCCCAGTCCACCGCCGGTCATTGCCAGCCCCGCAGCCAGCACCAAGGCGGCGCGCCGGACATTTGCAGCCGACCGTCGGCCGGAATGAAGTTTGCGCATGGCGGGTTTCCGGATCAGAAGCGGTAGACCGCTTTGACTCTGAAGGTGCGCCCGTCCTGCACGAAACGATCGCGCATCGGTACGCCCAGATCCGGAGCCGCCGGGTCGGCGAACTTCCTGTCGAGCAGGTTGAACACCGAGGCGGAAAGCTGCCAGCCGTCCCTGGCCATCGGCCGCAGCAGCGTGAGGTTGACGACACCGTAGCCCGGCACGGTGGTGTCGGCATCGGTCTTGCGGCTCGACAACCACTGTCCCTCGACACCTAGTCGCAGGCCCATCCAGGGCAGCGGCAGCGAGCCAAGGAACTTGCCTACGGCGTGCGGAGAGTTGCTCAGTTGCTCGCCCTGCGCGTTCTGCGTCTTCAGCAGGTCGAGGCTGAGGCGCATGCGCGCGCTGTTGTCCCACTGATGTTCGGCCTCGAATTCGAGGCCCTGAGCTTTGACATTGCCGGCATTCTGATACTGCAGCAGGCCGCTGTCGGCCTCGGTGACCTGCTCGATCAGGTTCTCCATGGTGTAGTAGTAGGTGGTCGCTGCCAAGCGCGTCTGTTTCCCGAGGTAGTGTTCGACGCCCGCCTCCCAAGTCTTGAGCTTTTCTGGCTGCAACTGCTTATTCGCGATTTGCTGTCCAGGAAAGGTGTAGAACTTTTCGAAGGCGTTGCCCGGCCGGAAGGCCGATCCGTAGAGGAGCTTCCAGACGGTCTGCTGCGACCAGCGATACACCACTCCAAGGCGCGGACTGAGCTCGCCGCTTGCCGATCCGACCTTGTCGTAGCGTGCGCCAAGCGACACCTTGAAGGCCTCGGTCCATTGAAAGTCATTCTGCAAAAAGACGCCGCTGCGCTCACTCTGATGCCGGTCATCGAGAAAGGATTGGTAGGGTGCCACGTCGTAAGTCCACTGTTTCTGGCGATAATTGCTCTGGTATTCGAGGCCGCTGACCAGTTGGTTGCGCTCCGACCATGCCGTCACCAGCTTTGCCTCGCTGCCCCACCAGCTGGCCAGGCCTCTATCGTGATTGCGTACCTCTGGCTCGCCGGCGTTCGCACCGGCATAGACCGCGTTCAGGCCGAAGCGGTATTCTCCCCAGAACAGGCGCGCGGAAACTTCGGTGTCGGGCGAGAGGCTGCGCGTGTAGCTCAGATTGGCGTAGGCTTGCTGGTCGGTTTGCTTGTTGTCAGGGTCGTCGAACACGACACCATACGCGGCACCCGGGTTGCCGTTCTGCCGCTGGCTCCCGGCAGCCGTCAGGGTCAGTCCTTGCTGAGACAGGCGCGCATAGAAGCGGCTGCTGCGGTCGAAGGCGGTGCCGGACGTGCGACCGAAGCTGGTTTCGGGCATATCGAACTCGGGAAAGCGGAGATCGGGACCCTGACTGTCGCTTCCCGATACCGAAGCGACGATTTCGGCACCGTTGTCGAGACGCTTGCCATAAGTGGCCCGGCCGTACACCGTGCTGAAACTCGAATAGGCCGCACCTATTTCGACGCCGTCGATTTGCTGCGCTGTTCGGGTGATGATGTTGATCACGCCAAACAGCGCATTGCCGCCGTAGACCGACGAGCCGGGTCCGCGTACCACCTCGATCCGTTCGACCAGATCGATATCGATCAACTGCTCGCTACCGACGTAGGCCGTGTCGTAAACGGCGTCGTTGGTCCGCTGGCCGTCGATCAACAACAGCACGCGCGAGTTGTAGTCTTGCGGTCTGGCGAAGCCGCGCGTCCCGATATAGTTGTAGGAGCGGTCGCTATGGACGTAAAAGCCTGGCACGCTGCGGACCGCTTCGGCCACGGTGCGCCACCCGTACTGCTGGATGTCTTCGCGGCTGATGACGGTTACCGCCGAAGGGGTTGTCGAGACTCTCTGGCGGAATCTGGAAGCGCCGACGATTGACGCATCGATCAGCTTCGACTCGTTCATCAGTTGTTCCAGCGGCAGGTCGGTCAGGTCCTGGGAGGCTTGTGCGCCTTGCTGAGCCATCGCCAGGAGCAGCGCGATCAGGCAGACAGGCC
>NZ_JAZKUM010000018.1:0-31346 GCF_036625085.1 Candidatus Accumulibacter necessarius
GTGAGTCGCTTGCGCGACTTTCACATTAACCAACAAAAGGAATACCATGCGTAAAATCGTTATTGCCGGCAACTGGAAGATGAACAAGTCGGTTGCCGAGTCAGTCAGGCTGGCCAGCGAAGTGGTCGCCGCCGCCAAAGACATCAAGAACGTCGTCGTCGCCATTGCTCCCACCTATCTGGCGCTGGCCAAGGTCGCCGACGTCGTCAAGGGCAGCAACGTCAAGCTCGCGGCGCAGGACGTTCACTGGGAAAACCAGGGTGCCTTCACCGGCAAGGTCAGTGCCGACATGCTCAAGGACATCGGTGTCGATATGGTCATCATCGGCCACTCCGAGCAGCGCAGCTATTTCGGCGAGACCGACGAAACGGTCAACAAGAAAATCAAGAAGGTTCTTTCGCTGGACATGGGCCCGATCGTCTGCATCGGCGAGACCCTCGACGAGCGCAAGGGCGGCAAGCTGGAAAGCGTGCTGACGACGCAGGTCAATGGCGCCTACGCCGGGCTTTCCGCTGACGAAGCGCTGCGCACCGTCGTCGCCTACGAGCCGGTGTGGGCCATTGGCACCGGCGTTACCGCCAGCGATGGCGAAGCACAGGAGGCGCATGCGCTGGTGCGCGGCCTGCTGGCCAAGCTCTTCGGCGACGATGTCGCACAGTCGATCAGCATCCAGTACGGTGGCTCGATGAAGCCGGACAACGCCGCCGGCCTGCTCGCTCAGAAAGACATCGACGGCGGCCTGATCGGCGGCGCCGCGCTCAAGGCCGACAGCTTCCTGGGTATCGTTACGCCGGGTGAGTCGATCAGCAAGTAAGTCCTTTCTCCCCAAGAAGCGCGGGCGCCGCAGTTGCGGGGCCCGCGTTTTCGTGTTCAGGGGCAGGGTCGAGTTCTAGCCAGGACGATGAATCGGTTTTCGCATCTGCCGCAAGGATGTCGCCAGGAAGACTGAACGGGGCCAGCGAAGGGATGGGCGGCCCCGTTACTGTGTCGGTTTCTACTCTAGGCTCGTTTAGGCGGTCGGGGAGTTGCGGTGGCGACGGGCACGCTGTGCCAGGCCAACGAGACCGAGTCCCAGGAGCGCCAGTGTGGAAGGTTCGGGCACGCCGGTCGGCGGCAGCGTGCCAGTTGCGCGAACATAGTCGAAGCGCGCGTCCCACCCTTCCTGCGCTACAGCGCGCGCATCGATTTCCATCTGGATTGCCCCGACGTTGGCGAAAATACTGGCCAGGGTTCCGCCCGTCGCGGTGAAATCGGAAGACAAGAAGGTCTTGGAGAGCGTGACGCTCGAGGCGGCAGGAATGCTCCCAGGGACCGTGAATGTCGTCGTGGCGCGAGTGTTCCCTGAGAGGTCCGCTGCGTCCCAGAAGACAAACTTGACCGGACCGCCGACGTCCGAAAACGTTACCAGGAGGTCGAGTTGCAACGCCTGGGTGAAGTCTATCCCGCCAAGGCCCGCATAACTTACCTGACCGGGAGCGAACAGGCCATCGCTTCCGTCCCAGGTCATTACCACGCGCCCCTTTGCATCGTCAATCGTCATGCGCAGCAAGTTTAGTCCGCTCGGGTTTATCCGAGCTCGCACCCGCTCGTCATCGTCTCCGGCGGTTTTTTCAACGTAGAGATCGCGCTCGCCGCCAATTACACCGGGGGCAGCTAGCGCGCTTCCGGCAGACGCAATTGGTGGGGCGCTGGCAAGCACCTCCGCGTTTTGTACGGTAACGAAGTCATCGATGGTTATGGTTATGGCAGACGCAGGATGCCAGGCGAGTGCGCCGAGCACGAAGGTAGCACTACCGACTACAACGCTCATGCGTGACATGGATGCTTCTCCAATCAAAAAAGGGTTGAAATTGCGAAGTGGTCGGTCGATTGACATGTGGGCCTTGAATGCCTCCACCGTCAAGTTGACGTCTATGCAATAATCATGGCTGATAGCAATTATTGTTTATAAACAGACGTATGGAAAAGTATTGGCGGCCGGCGCCAGCGCGGAGTGTAAGTAAAGTGGTCCCCTGAGTCAAGACAAATATCAACCCAGTTTAAGTTGTGCATTTGACTTCGCTAGCAGCTGGACGGCGCTGCCCCGGTGTTGCCTTTGACTCTGCTTTTGATGCTGTCGTTGACTTTGCTTCTGCGGGTGGGGAATCGCCTGTGGAGCGTAGCGGAACAGGCGATTCCCCACCCGCGCGGCCAAACTTGTCGAGGATCAACGCTCCGCCACCTATGCCATTGCGATAGACGACTGCGGGTGCCGTGTTGCCCAGCGACTGGTGCGGACGCTCGCCGTTATAGAAGGCAAAGTACTCGGCGAGGCCAACCATCAATTCGCCCATCGTGGCATAGCCCTTCAGATACACGTCCTCGTACTTGACGCTGCGCCAGAGCCGCTCGACGAAGATGTTGTCGAACACGCGCCCCCGCCCATCCATGCTGATGACCACGCCTTCCCGCTTCAGCACCCCGTGAAGGCTTCACTGGTGAACTGCGCGCCCTGATCGCTGTTGAAGATTTCTGGCGTGCCGTGGCTACGCAGGGCCTCCTCCAGGCAGTCGACACAGAACACCGCTTCCATGCTGTTGCTGATCCGCCAGCTGAGCACCTTGCGGCTGTACCAGTCGATCACCGCGACCAGGTAGGCGAAGCCGTGCGCCAGCCGGATGTAGGTAATGTCCGTGCTCCACACCTGATTGGGTCTGACCACAGCAACGCCACGCAGTAGATACGGATAGACCGGGTGCTCAGGGCGCGGACGGCTGGTGTTCGGCCCCGGCGCCATGCCCGACAGCCCCATCAGTCGCATCAGGCGTCGTACCCGCTTGCGATTGACCGTGTGCCCCGCTTGCGCAAGAAAAATCACCATCCGGCGGGTGCCGTAAAACGGGTGCCGCGTGTACTCCTCGTCGATCAGCCGACTGTGGACGAGATCGCTGGCATCGACCACCGGCGGCCGGCGCTGCGCATAGACCGTGGCTCGGCATAACCCTGCCAGAGCGCATTGCTGCACCACGGCGACGGGCTCGCCTGGGTCGATCCACCCATGCCGTATCACGGCAGGCTGATCCCAGACTTTTTTTTGAGCCAGTCGAGTTCCATCTTCAACTTGCCGATCTCGCTGTACAACAGCTCTGGCTCACGGTGCGCCGCCGCTGGCTTGGGGCCGCGCTTGCCTTCAAACAGCGTCTTGGCATTCTCCTGGATGGCCTTCTTCCATTGCCCAACCTGGACAGGATGCACGCCGTACTCCCGCCCAATCTCGTTGATCGTCTTGACCCCGCGTACAGCTTCCAGACCAACCTTGGCCTTGAACTCCGGCGTATGTACCTTCCGCGTCGCTACTTCACTCATCGCTTCTCGCTCCCTATGATGGAGCACAGCTTAAACCACTGTCTGATTTCCAGGGACCACTATAGTAGCGAAGCGAACATCGCGCGATGCGGGCGTTTCCCTTACGTCGGCGCTGCACCGAGGTCATTCCCTACGAGGCGACCTTCGTGCCACTCCCGCGTGTGTGCCAGAGTCATGGCAGCCGCTCGGCGAGAATGTCAATCGCCGGACTTGGGTGATCGCCTTGGCCCGCAAGCTTCGAGAAAAATTGGTAGGATGCCCTGCTTCCTTGGACAAAAGGAACAGTCGAGGGCGGCGCTTTGCTGACCCGTCAGCTTGGCACCACCGGCGCTGGAGCTGCGCCTGCCGGAAATCAGCAGGCATAGAACTTCGCGCAGCGAGTGGCGACGGCCCGAGTCGCCATTGCGCTGTGCAAAGTGCTCGCTCGGCAGCGCTTACGGGAGCAGGAAATCAACGGGGGAGGCAATTCGTCTATGGAATCATTTCGTTGGGACAAGCACTTTGTTACCGGCTTTTCAGATGTCGATCAGCAGCATCAACATCTGGTCGGGATCATCAACCAGTTTGGCGACCTGCTGACGGAAAACAAAGTCGCCTTCAGTGATCTTGAAGAGGTCTTCGCGAAGCTGGCCGATTACGCCAGGTACCATTTCCAGGAAGAAGAGGCCTTGATGTTGAAAGTGGGTATCGATCGGCGTCATCTCGGCCCTCACATTGAAGCGCATCGCAGTTTTCTGCGCGAGATCAGCGCCATGCATGCCGGTGTTACTCCGGATAATCTCGATGCGGCAAAGCATATTCTTGATCTTCTGACGCACTGGCTCGCCTATCACATCCTCGGTTCAGACCAGAACATGGCCAGGCAGATGGCCGCCATCGGGAGTGGTATGGAAGCAAGCAGAGCCTATGACGAAAAAGAGAAAGCCAGCAACAATGCCACCGAGCCCCTGCTCATCGCGCTAAACGGCCTGTTCAATCAGGTCTCGGCGAGGAACCGGGATTTGCTGGCCTTGAATCGCTCGCTCGAAGAGAAAGTGCGCCAACGTACCCGGGAACTGTCGGAAGCGAATCTTCAACTGGTCGAACTGTCTTTGACCGACGCCCTTACCGGGCTTCCCAATCGCCGCCACGCGCTGCGGGCACTGGCATCGCTATGGGAGGAGTCGGTCGAGAACGATTCGCCGCTGGTGTGCATGATGATCGATGCGGATCACTTCAAGCGGGTCAATGATACCTGTGGCCATGACGCGGGCGATGGGGTGCTGATCGAGTTGGCCAAGAGGCTGCAGCATTCCTTTCGCAGTGACGACGTGGTCTGCCGTCTCGGTGGCGACGAATTTCTGGTCATCTGCCCGGATACCGACAAGGAGGGCGGAATGCATATCGCCGAGTTGACCCGGATAGCTGTCGCGGCCCTGCGCGTGCCGACTGGCGGTGAGCCCTGGCACGGTAGTATCAGTGTCGGGGTTGCGGCCAGAACGCCTGCCGTCGCAAGTTTTGAAGAGCTGATCAAGGCGGCAGACCAGGCCGTCTATGTGGCCAAGCAAGTGGGCAAGAATTGCGTCAGGACGGGACAGTGAACTATTTCGATCACCGCTGTCGACATCGCATCCTGCCTTCGATCAGGAGTTCGCGAGCCGCTGGCGCAGGGCTTCGATGCGCTGGCGATTGACGCCGAGGTCGCTGCGCCCGATGCGCGATGCCGAGCGCACCTGGATCACCTCGTTGGCCGGGTCGAACCAGAATTCGACGTCGTCGACGAACTTCAGCAGTCGGGTGGTGTATTGCACATAGAGATAGTCGGCTCGGCTGTCGATCAGGGTGGCTCCCGGCTCGCTCGCCAGCAGCGTTTTGAGCTTGGCGATGGTGGCTGGTCCATCGCTGCGCAGCAGCGCCAGCGGTGCGATGTCTGCGTACTCGCCCTGCGGATGATCTGGCCATAGCCTGGCCTGGCTGCTGACGCTGTTCGGTGTTGCCGATGGTCGAGGGAGCTTTCCGTCGCGAACGCCCAGGTCGCTCGGCGGCGTGCCGGTGAACAGGCCGAGTTGGCCGGCAGCCCACAGAAGGGCCGCCAGCAGGGCGACGCCAATGCCTAGCCGGTGCAGGAACTTGAGCATCCAAACGCGCCTCATGAGATTCCGGCGCGCTCCAGGCGCACGGCGCAATACTTGAACTCGGGAATTTTTCCAAAGGGGTCGAGCACCGGGTTGGTCAGGCGATTGGCGGCGGCTTCGTGGAAGCAGAACGGCAGCCACAGCGACCCCGGCGCGACCGCCGGATCGGCATGTGCCGTGACCTCGATTGCGCCGCGCCGGGTGATCAGGCGGACGCGCTCGCCGTCGGCGAGGCCAAGTCGGCGCAGATCCTGGTCGCTGACGGTAACCACCGCTTCGGGTTCCAGGGCGTCCAGTGCCGCGCTGCGCCGGCTCATGGCACCGGTATGCCAGTGCTCGAGCAGTCGCCCGGTGGATAGCACCAGCGGGTAGTCCTCGCTGGGCTGCTCGTCGGGCGGTAGCAGCGCGGCGGCGACGAAGCCGGCGCGGCCGCTCGGCGTCGGGAAGCCGTTCGCGAAGACGACGTCGGCACCGGGGAGATCCTCGCCGGCACACGGGTAGCTGACCGAGCCCTCGCGTTCGAGCCGCTCGCGACTGATATGGGCCAGGGAGGGCATCGCCTGGCGCATCTCGGCATAGATTGCCGCCGGTCCTTCGTATTGCCAGTCGAGGTCGAGGCGGCGCGCCAGTTCCTGGATGATCCACCAGTCAGGCCGGGTATCGCCGGGCAGCGGCAGGGCCTGGCGGCCGAGCTGAACCTGGCGATTGGTGTTCGTCACCGTGCCTTCCTTTTCCGGCCAGGCCGAGGCCGGCAGGATGACGTCGGCGTAGATGGCGGTTTCGGTGAGAAACAGATCCTGCACCACCAGGTGATCGAGCGACGCCAGCGCCTGGCGCGCGTGCTTGAGATCGGGGTCCGACATGGCCGGGTTTTCGCCGACGATGTACATGCCGCGAATGTCGCCGGCAGCAGCGGCGTTCATGATCTCGACAACGGTCAGCCCCGGCTGAGGATCGAGCGTCGTCGTCCACAATTGCTCGAAGCCTTGCCGATTGGCGGCCAGCGAGATGGGCAGGTAGTCGGGCAGGAACATCGGGATCAGGCCGGCATCCGATGCCCCCTGGACATTGTTCTGCCCGCGCAGCGGATGCAGGCCGGTGCCGGGGCGACCGATGTGGCCGGTCATCAGCGCCATGGCAATCAGGCAACGCGCATTGTCGGTGCCATGGGCATGTTGCGAAATGCCCATTCCCCAGAAGATCATCGACGCTTTCGAGCGCGCGTAGAGCCGTGCCACTTCGCGGATCTGGGCGGCGGCGATAGCGCAGACTTCGGCCATCGCTTCCGGGCTGTAGGCGGCCAGGTGTGCGCGCATGGCGTCGAAGCCGCTGGTGTTACGGGCGATATAGGCCGGGTCGAAGAGTTCCTCGTCGACAATGGTGTGCAGCATGGCGTTGAGCAGCGCGACGTCGCTGCCGGGGCGAAACTGCAGGGTCTGATCGGCAAAGCGCGCCAGGCCGTGGCGGCGCGGATCGATGACGATCAGCCGCGTGCCCCGGCGCGCGGCACGCTTGAAGAAAGTCGCGGCGACCGGGTGGTTGGCTTCCGGGTTGCAGCCGATGAGAATCGCCACTTCGGCCTTGTCGATCTGCATGAACGATGCCGAAACCGCGCCGGAGCCGACGCCCTCGATCAGGGCCGCTACCGAGGAGGCGTGACACAACCGCGTGCAATGGTCGACGTTGTTGGTGCCGAAACCGGTGCGTACCAGTTTCTGGAAGAGGTAGGCTTCCTCGTTGCTGCACTTGGCCGAACCGAAGCCGGCGAGCGCCTTGCCGCCGTGCTGCTGGCGTATCGCGCGCAGCCCTGCGGCGGCGCGCTCTAGCGCTTCGGCCCAGCTCGCTTCGCGAAAATGGGTAAGCGGATTGGCCGGGTCGAAGGTGGCGTCGGCAACTTTCGGCGCATCGTCACGGCGGATCAGCGGCGTCAGCAAGCGCTGCGGCGAGTGCACGTAATCGAAGCCGAAGCGGCCCTTGACGCACAGGCGCTCGCGGTTGGCCGGACCATTGCGGCCAGTGACGGCGACGATCTGCTCCTTGCGCACCTGATAGTCGATCTGGCAGCCGACGCCGCAGTAGGGGCAGATGCTGGGCACGACGCGGTCGACCGACTCCCCCGTCGCGAGCAGGCCGCTGCCGTCTGCGGCCTGCATCGTCGTCGCCATCAGCGCGCCGGTCGGGCAGGCCTGCACGCACTCGCCGCAGCCGACGCAGCTCGAATCGCCCATGGCATCGTCGAGATCGAAGACGATTTTCGCCGCTGCGCCGCGACCGGCCATGCCGATCACGTCGTTGGCCTGGATGTCGCGGCAGGCCTGCACGCACAGCTGGCAGTGGATGCAGGCGTCGAGGTGCACGCTCATCGCCGGGTGGCTGCGGTCGGGGAGGGGGGCGGGCGCTGTGCCGGCCATGGCGGCGCGCGACGGGAAACGGCTGTCCTGCAAGCCCAATTGCTCGGCCCAGTGCCAGAACGACGCGTTGCGATCGTGCGCTTGTGGGCGCGGCGGCTGCTCGCTGAGCAGCAGTTCCATCACCAGCCGCCGGCTGTTCAGCGCGCGTTCGGAAGTGTCACTGTGCACGCGCATGCCGGCGCTGACCTGGCGAGTGCAACTCGGCGCCAGGTTGCGCTCGCCGTCGATCTCGACCATGCACGCCCGGCAGTTGCCGCCCGGCCGATAGTCCGGCGCCTCGCGCGTGCATAGATGCGGAATCGTCGTGCCCGCGCGCCTGGCGGCCTGCCAGATCGTTTCGCCGGGCAGAGCCGTCAGCGTGCGACCGTCGAGTTCAAAGAGCAGCTGCGTCGCTTGCACTGGCCGTACTACATCACTCATCGCGCTTCCTCCGTACCGGGAAAGTCGCGTACGCGACTCACCAATCTCCCTTCTCCCCGCGCGGGGGAAGGGCCGGGGAAAAGGGGAAGAGGGGAAGAGGGGAAGAGGGGGGGCAGCCATGACCGTTAGCTGCTGCGGGAAATAAGTCAGTGCCGTGGTGAGCGGATTCGGCGCCGCCTGCCCCAAGCCACAGATCGACGCCTCGCGCATCACCGCCGCCAGTTCCTTGAGCAATTCGACATCGAGCTCAGGCGCCGCGAACAGTGCCAGCATCTTCTCGGTGCCGACCCGGCACGGCGTGCACTGGCCGCAGCTCTCGTCGGCGAAAAACTCGAGCAGCGCCTGCACCGCGGCGCGCAGGTCGTCACGGTCGGAGAGAACGATCACCGCCGCCGATCCAACCAGTGCGCCGTGCTTTTCCAGTTCGCCGAAGTGTAGCGGCAGCTCGGCCATGCTCGCCGGCAGAATCCCCCCCGCAGCACCGCCCGGCAGATAGGCCAGCAGTTGCTGCCCATCGGCCATGCCACCGCAGTAGTCATCAATGAGCTTGCGCGCGCTGACCCCGGCCGGCGCGAGCTTCACACCGGGCTCGCGTACCCGGCCGGAGACCGAGTAGCTGCGCAGGCCGGTGAAACCCTCGCTGCCCAGCGCCGCGAAGCGCGCACCGCCGCTCGCGAGAATTGTCGGCACCATGGCCAGCGTCTCGACGTTGTTGACCAGCGTCGGGCGTCCGAACAGCCCCACCTCGGCGACGTAGGGCGGGCGTTGCCGCGGGTAGCCGCGCTTGCCCTCGATGGACTCGATCAGCGCCGATTCTTCGCCGCAGATGTATGCGCCCGCACCACGCCGCAGGTCGATGAAACCCGGCTCGATCAGCTGCGCTGCTTCGAGCGCCGCGATCTCGTGGCGCAGCAGCGTGTGTGCCGCGGGGTACTCGTCGCGCAGGTAGATCCAGCAGCGCTGCGCGCCGATACAGGCCGCTGCCAGCAGCAAGCCATCAAGGAAGGGGTGTGTCTGCTCTTCGAGAATCACCCGGTCCTTGAAAGTGCCCGGCTCGCCCTCGTCGGCGTTGCAGACCAGGTAGCGAGGCGCTGGCGCGGCGCGCAGCAGTCGCCACTTGCGCGCGGCGGGAAAACCGGCGCCGCCCATTCCGCGCAAGCCGGCTGCTTCGAGTTCGGCGATCACGGCTTCGGCCTGCAGGCTACCGTCGCGCAGCGCCAGCAGCTGCCGGTAGCCACCGCGTGCGCGGTAGGCGGCCAGCGTCTCGCTGACGACCGGCAAGGCTGCAAATTCGCCAACTTCGATCAGGGCCAGCACGTCGCTGGCACTGGCGCGGTCGGCGTGGCGCTTGCCTACTTGCACCACCGGCGCGAGATCGCAACGGCCCATGCACGGCGCGCGCAACACTCTCGCCTGCCCTGGATCGAGCTGCGCGCGCAAGGCGGCGTCGAGTTGCAAGCCTCCCTGCAGCCGGCAGCTGAGCCCGTCACAGACGCGCACAGCGAGCGCCGGCACGGCTTCGTCATCATCGCGCAGGTCGAAATGAGCATAGAAGGTCGCCGTCTCGTAGACCTCGGCGACGCCGATGCGCAGCAGGTCGGCAAGCGCCACCAGTTCGCCCGCACGCAAGCAGCCGCGGCTGTCCTGAAGCCGGTGCAGATATTCGATCAACAGATCGCGGCGCAGCGGCAGATCGCTCAGCAGCGCGGCGACCGCGTCCCGCGTGGCTACGTCAACGCGCCGCCCCCGCCGCTGCCCGCGTCCCTTGCGTCGCCCTGCTGGCGGTTGCTCGCTGTTGTCCATGCGCTGGCTTCCCGATTCGAAGTGGCCATGCTAACAAACTAACAAGCATAGTGGCGCCTATGCCACGCACCTGCTCGAGGCCGGCGTCGAGCTCACCGAGGGTCAGATGCAGCGCCTCGTCCCGGCCGACTACTTTCTGCTGACCTTCACGCTGGCAGCGGAATTGCGCGGGCTCGTTGCGGCGCACGCCGAGGTCGTCTTCGCTCTCCTGATGCGCTGTGCCTGGGAAACGGTGCATCGCTTCAGCCAGAACGACCGGCAGTTGCCGGGCAGGCCGGGGGCCTTGACGCTCCGCGGCAATGGGTGGCGCACTGCCAATCGGTGGGTAATGGCGAGAAGGCCCTGATCACCCTCGGTCGCTACCTCTACCGCGGCGTCATCCGTGAACAGGCCATCCTCGCCTGCGAGAATGGCCGGGTGAGCTTCCGCTATCGCAGCGCAAAGACGAACAAGGTGCAAAAGCGCGCGCTCGCCGGCGCCGATTTCCTCTGGCTGATTCTCCAGCACCTGCTGCCCAAGGGCTTTCGCCGCGCGCGCTATTTCGGCTTCCTGCACGCCAATTGCAAGCGGCTGATGGGCTTGCTGCATCGCTTGCCGAAGTTCGATCCCAGCCGCTTCACGCCACCGCGCAAGGAGCGGCCAGCGATGCGTTGCTCGTGCTGTGGCGCCGTGATGGCGATCGTCAGGACGCGGATTCGATCGACATTACCCGGCATCGTTGCCGTTCCACCGCTCGTTGCGGTCGCCCCGAATTCAGTGGCCGGGACGCTAAAACGCCCGGATTTGCGAGATCTTCCTTGACTGCGCCGCAGCGCGCCGCAACTTCCCGCTCCCGGCCCTCCGGCGTTCATGCCTGTGGGGCAAATCCAAAAAAGATATTTGCAGGGGGGGGCGCTCAGCCCTCCGGACCGGGCTCGTCCAACAAAGGGATCAGATCGTGGCTTCGCACGATCTATCCCTATTCGTTGGGCATCGCCTCCAAGCAGGCAGTGACCCGGCCCAATCTGAGTGCTAGACTTTGCTGCATGAACGCCCACGTAGATCACCTTCTGGACGAAGCTCTCGGCCTGCCAGCCGCCGAGCGTGCAGCCTTGACCGTAGCGCTACTCGATAGTCTCGAAGGCAGTGACGATTCTTCAATTGCGGAAGCTTGGCGGCAGGAAATCAGATCGCGGCAAGCGGCCCTACGAGCGGGAACAGTAAAGGCCGTTTCTTGGACGGAAGCCAGAGCAAGACTGAGCACTCTGTGACTCGCTTTGTAGTCGAGATTCTGCCCGAGGCTGAGGCAGAAATCAGAGAGGCATTCCTCTGGTACTTTGAGCGCAGCCCAATTGCGGCCGATGCTTTTCGAACCGAGACCCTTGGGGCCATTGATCGGCTTGGTATCAGTGCGCTGATGTGCTCCGAAGACGAGGATGCAATCAGGCGAAACATTCTCCGTCACTTTCCTTACACGGTCTTTTACGAGATTCGAGGCAATACCGTGACAGTGCTCGCTGTCGCGCACCAACGCCGCAAGCCAGGATACTGGCGCGAGCGCTAAGGCGATAGGACGGTCCGAAGTCAGTCGCTTGGCATGAATCCGCCGAGCGGCTAGCTGCCCATCGATAGCCGGCAAAGCTCGCGGAAGATCGACAAGCCGAAGCGCAGCCGGTAGGCGCGGGACTCCTGGCACCGATCGGCTGCCAAAAAGGCGAACGGCGCTGCGGATGGCAGCGCCACCCGATGACTCCGGAAGAGAGCAACCGACGTCGATCATCGCGGCGGTCCGCGCGGATTCGGGAGATTGCGTTGTGGCAAGAGGGTCGCGAGCACGCGAAACTGCCCGATCTTGCATTGCGGGCAGTGCCGCTTCCTGCACGAGTGATAGACGTGCCGGGTCGTGCCGCAGTGCTCACAGCTTTCGACGTGACCGCCGAGGATCGCCGTGCGACAGGCAAGGATCGCACGCCAGACGCGGGCTGCCCCGCGCGCCAAAGGCTTGCTGGCGAGCTAAGCCTGGCCGAAGGTGGCCAACACCCCGGCCAGGCCGGCCGCTTTCACCGGCGCCGGTCAGCTGGGCGTGAGCAGTTCGAGCGTAGAGGTGGTACCGGTTAGCCGCGTGCGCGCCAGATGGAAGTAGCGCATCGTCGTGCTGACGCGGCCGTGTCCCAGCAGACGCGGGATGGTGTCGAGCTCACCGAGGTGCAGCGCATTCTCGGCCATCACTCGATTCTCACGACCGTTCGCTACACCCATCTGACGGAGCAAACCAGGCATCACGCCATCGAGCGCATCAACGCGCTGATGGACCGCTATTGCCTGGCCAAGGGGACGCCGCGATGATCCGCCTCGGCTCTGTCATCGCCCAGTTCGAAGCGGACTTCATGACGCAATTTCGCCACCGGCTGAGCTTCGAGCAGCTTCGGGCGCTCTCGGCGATGCGCGATTGCCGCAGGCCGGCCAGCCCGATGATGCAGGTCCAGTGCGAAGGCTGCGATCAGCAAAAACTCGTTCCGCATTCCTGCGGCCATCGCCTTTGCCCGCACTGCCAGCACCACGAGAGCCGGCAATGGCTGGAACGTCAGATGCAGCGCTTCGTCCCGGCCGACTACTTTCTGCTGACCTTCACGCTGCCGGCGGAATCGCGCGGGCTCGTTGCGGCGCATGCCGAGGTCGCCTTCGATCTCCTGATGTCCTGCGCCTGGCAAACGGTGCATCGCTTCAGCCAGAACGACCGGCAGTTGCAGGGCACTCCGGGGGCCTTGACGCTCCGCGGTCCTGCACACGCACTCGCGCCGGCTCGACTTCCACCCGCATGTCCATCTCGTCGTCCCCGCGGCGGCGGTCGATGCAGCGAAGCAGCGCTGGCGACGCAAGCGGCGCGGCAAGAACGGCGTTTATCTGTTCAATTTCGGCTTCCTGCACGCCAATTGCAAGCGCCTGATCGGCTTGCTGCATCTCATGCTGAAGTTCGATCCCAGCCGCTTCACGCCACCGCGCAAGGCGCGGCCAGCGATGCTTTGCGCGTGCTGTGGCGCCGTGACGGTGATCGTCGGGACGCGGATTCGATCGACGTCGTCCAGTGTCGTTGCTATGCCACCGGTCGTTGCGGTCGCCCTCTGATCATGTAAGCCGCCTTCACGGCGCTATCCGGCCGCGTTCGGGACTTCAGTTTCCCCAAGCTGCGTGGCGCGGTCGCCCGGAATTCGGGGGCCGGGACGCCAAAACGGCCGGATTCGCAAGATCTTCGCTGCCTGTCCCGCAGCGCGCCGGGACTTCTCGGCTCCCGGCCATCCGGAGCCCATGCTTCCGGAGTAACCCAAAAAGATATTTGCAGAGGGGGCGCCCAGCACTCCGGCCGGGCTCGTCCAACAAACGGATCAGATCGTGGCTGCGCACGATCTATCCTTATTCGTTAGGCCGCAGACCGGCCATACGTTACGACTCCGGATCGAACATGATCTCCCGGACCTCCTGTGCGCAGCGACATCCTATGGCGATTTTGGCAGCCCAAACGAGTGCCTCCTCACGCGAAGAAACCTCAATGATCGAGAACCCTCCAACGACCGCCTTTGTCTCCCGTACTGGTCCGGCTGTGGTGGTCCCATCTGTCGCAACGATGGTCGATTGCTGGCGCTCGACACCGCCGCCGAAGATCCAGACTCCTGCGGCCTTTGCTTCCCGAACCACCTTATGTGATGCCTCGCCCACCGACGGCCAATCTTCATCGGGAATATGGTCCATCGATCCGTCATCAAACGAAATCAAATATCGAGGCATCGTATCGCTCCTTCTTGCGGCCCAACGTTTGAATTCACCGGCCTGCGCGGCTTTTCGCGCAGGTCCGGTGGAATGATGGGTTGGGCGTCACTTGAACCAGCCTCTCGCTATGAGCCATGTATACACAGTCCAGCCGCCTCCTGCAAGCGCGGCCAATACGCTGCCAATAATTGCCAGTGCCTTTTGGTTCGTGGAATCACAAAGCCAGCCCCAACCCTTGGCGAGGCGCCCACTAGCAGAATTGACATTGTGGTCTTTCTCAAATCTTTCACGCTCCAACCAATTGGCCGAGATTGGCGAATCGCTCCCTGTCGGTGCTGAAGCCTTCTGTCGTTGGCAGGGAATGGTTCATCGCCAAGCTCGATCGTTTCATGTTTTTGACGGAAGCGTCTATCGTCGGGATGAAATGTTCCATCTTTTTCATGGACCGTTCCATCAGCGGGATGAAATGTTCCATCTTCTTCATGAAGCGTTTCATCAGCGGGATGAAATGTTCCATCTTTTTCATGGACCGTTCCATCAGCGAGATGAAATGTTCCATGTTTTTCATGGACCGTTCTATCGCCGACATGGAACCTTCGATGTTTTTGATGGAATGATCGATCGTCGGCATGGACCCTTGGTTCTCCGGCATCGATCGATCTGTCCAGGGTGTGGGCGGCGAGGGCCGGCAACGAGCGGGATGGTCGCCGCCGGCCAGAGAGCTTGCTTTACGGGGCTTCGCTGCTCTTCGACGAGGTTTTGTGGTTTTCCCGGTGGCAGGCGTCCTTCTCGCTGTGAGCCAACATAGCCGGCTAGCTGCTGCTCATCGCGGCTGGTAAACGACTCCGACTCCATTTGCAGCCGGGACAGCCGACGTTCGACGTCACGGTCCGCAAGCCGGCTGCCTTCGCTGCGGGTGGATGAGCCGATACTCTCGATGGTGGCCACCCGCCGTAACGCGGCGCGCCGACCCGGTGCCAAGCCAAGGTACCGAGACAACGCCAGGCGCCCTTGAACTCATCGATGCCAGCCATGGGACCGAGGATTTCAGGAGTGATCTGGTGGACGGTGCTGGAGCCGATCATGGTGTCCGATAGCGCATCCATTTATACCCGTTTCGGTGGCCGGTGAGCACACACCTTCCTGCGCTGTCAGCCATGATTGTTGCCTACCCCCGCTGCGACGGGTGACTCGGCAATGCTGATGTAAAATCACCCTTTTTCCGTTGCGGCGAGAAGGCAGCAAGCCGCTCCCGACGTCCTGCACCGCCCGCAAGCTGCCGAGGAACAAATAGACTCTGATGGCCGAAGAAAGCAACGACGAACACTACCTCAAGGCCGCGACCGAACTCGGCGACTCGCAAAAGGTGCTTGCCCACCAGGCGATCTATTCCAGCAATGGCATGAAGTTGGTCGAGCGCGGCCTGCGGGTCGACAGCGGGCTGTTCGAACGGCTGATCAATCACCGCTTGCAGCTGCCTATTGACGAGAGCCTCACCGCCGAGAAGGCGGTTACGCTGGAGGATTTGCGCAATCAGGCTGAAGCTCTGATCACGCAGCAGCCTTTCTATGGGCGGCTTGCAGCCGAGCTCAGCGATCGCGTCACCTTGCTCGGCGCCATTGGCAGCATAGCGTTGCCGAAGGCGATGGCCTTCAGGTTGACCGTCGCCCGTGATCGCGGCGGCGCTCTCTTCGAGCACAGCCTGCAGGTGGCGCTGATTGCGCTTTACCTGGGCATACGCCAGGAGCTGGAGGTGCCCGACCTGCGGGCGCTCGCCGCAGCCGCGCTGATTCACGATATTGGCATGCTGCATGTGGATCCGGAAATGCTGCAGCCCGATCACCGGCTCGATGCCGCCGAGCGGCGACAACTGCACGCGCACCCACTCACGGCGACGATGATCGTCAGGCAGCGACCCGAGTACCCGCAGGCGGTCGCCAGAGCGATTCTCGAGCACCACGAACGACACGACGGTAGCGGTTATCCGCGCGGACTCAAAGGCGCCGAGATCAGCGTCATGGGACGCATACTGCTGCTGGCGGAGGTGGTCGCAGCCGTTCTCGACAAGAAAACCAGCGCCCCCGAGCAACGCTTGTCGCTGATCCTGCGTTTGAACCACAGCAAGTTCGACGCGCAGATGTCGAGCGTGATCCTGAAGCTGCTGGAGCAAGGGATCGTCGACGAGACGGATAGCGAGCAGGACATCCGCAACGCGGAGCGGATCAAAAGCCTTGCCGACGACTTCGATGAATGGAGCAAGGCGCGTTCAGAGATGAGGCACTATGCTGCCGGCGCACCTGTCGTCGGGGCTTTTCTGACCGATCGCGTGGCGACGCTGGAGCGTTCGCTGGCCGACGCCGGTCTGCACCCGGATCAGCTCAAATCGGTGTGCGCCGACGTTCGTGACCAGCCCGGCGAAGTGCGTGAACTGGCCGTGCTGGCGCGTGAAGCGGGCTGGCAGTTAAAGGGGATCATCCAGGATGTTTTCTGCCGTTTTCCCACTCTGGAGACGACGGAGGAGCCCGGCGAAGTGGCCATCCGGGACTGGCTTCTGCAGCTGAACGGGCGCTTGCAGTAAGGCGGCGGCGATTCGTCAGTCGGCGCAGCTTTCTTTCAGCGGACCTTGCCAGTCAGGCCGGGCACGCTTTCTCGGACTTCTGCCCGGCGACCTGCTCGGTGGCCTGGCGAAATTCGCCGGCCACCGCTGCGTCAAGTTCGCCTGCACGGGTGATCCATGCCTCGCGGCCTTTCATTTCTACACCGCTGCTGAAGGTCATGTTTGCTGACGCCAAGGATTGGTCTGTGGGTCAGGCTTGCGGGCGTGGGCGCCCGACGAGGATCACCACCGCGCGTCCGCCAACCAGGAAGCTTCGCAGATTCTCCTGCAGAGGTATTTCCTGACCCGGTTCCTGGATGTCGCCGGGGGCCGGCAGGCTGGTGTTGGCGAACAGGTGCCAGTGATAGTCGGTGGGCAGTTCCGGCAGTTCGAAGGGCAGGGCATCCCAGAAGCTGTTGATCGCCATGTAGAGCACTGGCGTGGCATTCCCTCCTTGTCCGGCCTGCCGTTCCCGGAGCATGAAGGCCAGGGCGCGCGAGTCTGCCGACCAGTCCGCTTTCCATGCCTGAGTACCGTGCCAGATGATATCGGCCGGCGAGCGGCGGGTGCCAAAAAATTCGCCGGTGCGCAGCAGCGGGTGAGCCTTGCGCAAGGCGATCATCTTGCGGGTGAAGTCGAACAGATCGCTGTTGCGTTCGCGCAGCGTCCAGTCGAGCCAGTTCAAGTCGTTGTCATGGCAGTAGGTGTTGTTGTTGCCGCGCTGCGTGCGGCCCAGTTCATCGCCCATCAGGATCATTGGTATGCCGTGGCTCATCAGCAGGATGGCCAGGGCATTCCTGATCATGCGCTGGCGCAGGGCATTGACCTGTACATCGTCGGTTTCGCCTTCAACGCCACAATTCCAGCTATGGTTGCTGTTTCCCCCGTCGCGATTCCCTTCGCCGTTGGCTTCGTTGTGCTTGTCGTTGTAGGCGAACAGATCGTAGAGCGTGAACCCGTCGTGGCAGGTGATGAAGTTGATCGATGCCGTCGGCCCGCGTTCATTCCAGCCGTAGAGATCCGGTGAGCCCTGGATGCGCTCGGCCATTACTCGCACCATGCCGTCGTCCCCTTTCAGGAAGCGGCGAATGTCGTCGCGGTACTTGCCGTTCCACTCGGCCCAGCGTCCGTAGGCCGGGAAGGAGGCGACCTGATAGAGGCCGCCGACGTTCCAGGCTTGGGCAATCAGCTTGCAGTTGGCGAGCACCGGGTCGAAGGCCAGGCTTTCGAGCAGTGGCGGGTTGGGCAGCGGTGCGCCGCTGGGGGCACGGCCGAGAATCGAGGCCAGATCGAAGCGGAAGCCGTCGATGTGGTATTCGGCCGCCCAGTAGCGCAGGCAGTCGAGAAACATGTTGCGCACCACCGGGCTGTTGCAATTGAGGGTATTGCCGCAGCCGGTGAAGTTGTAGTAGTAGCCTTCCGGCGTCAGCATGTAGAAGGTCTGGTTGTCGATGCCCCGGAAGGAGAGTGTCGGACCGTTCTCGTTACCTTCGGCGGTGTGGTTGACAACCACGTCGAGCATGACTTCGATGCCGTTGCGGTGCAACTCCTTGACCAGGTTCTTGAACTCGTCCACCTCCATGCCGAAGGGGCCCGTGGCGGCGAAGCCCGCCTTGGGCGCGAAGAAGCCGATCGTGCTGTAGCCCCAGTAGTTGAACATCATTTCGCCGGTGAGCGGCTCGGCGCGGCTGTTCTCGAATTCGTCGAACTCGAAGATCGGCATCAGTTCGACGCAGCTCACCCCCAGTTCCTTCAGATAGGGGATCTTCGCCGCGATGCCGGCATAGGTGCCGGGGTGCTTGACGCTGGCCGACGAGTGGGCGGTGAAACTGCGCGTATGCAGTTCGTAAATCACCAGGTCGGCGAGTGGCGTTTCCAGAGGACGGTCGTCTTCCCAGTCGAAGTCCTCGAAGATCAGGCGCGCACGCTGCGGGTAGATGTTGTTCCAGTCGGGTGGCGTGCCCCAGACCGTCCGGCCGCCGATCGCCCTGGCGTAGGGATCGAGGAGTATTTTCGAACGGTCGAAGCGGTGTCCGGCTCCCGGATCCCAGGGGCCGTCCATGCGATAGCCGTACTCGATACGCTCGCAGTCGAGATCGAAGACGACCATGCACCAGACCTTGCCAATGCGAAAGGTGTCCGGGAAGGGGATTTCCACGCATGGCTCCGGCGCGCCTTTCTCGAAGAGCACCAGGGTGCACGCGGTGGCGTGGCCGGAGCTGATCGAAAAGTTGACGCCGTCAGGTACCAGGGTGCTGCCGAAGGGATAAGTGCGCCCGGGACGAAGTTTGTAAGCGCCGTGCTGGTGTGTCGGATGGAAGTCAATACGGGTATCCATGTCACCCCCTCAAAAAAAATCCGCAACGGTCATTATTGCGGCGCGGTCGGGTGTTTATTGTTGCCTTTCGGAGCGTAATCGTTCTGCTGGCGAAGGAATCTGGCTCATTGTTCGCTGGTGTGCGAAGGCAGGGCGATGTGGCCACGACGCAGAAGCGCTTCCATCTCGTCTGCCGGCAGCGGGTAACTGAATAGGTAGCCTTGCAGTTTCGGGCATTGCGCACGCTGCAGGAAGTCGAGCTGTTCTATGGTTTCGACACCTTCGGCAATGACCTCCAGACCGAGGCTGCGGGCCATGGCGATTATCGCGGTGGTGATCCCCGCATCATCGGCATCCTGCGGCAGGCCGCGGATGAAACTGTGTAACTCCTCAATAACCCCGGGCGTGCGTGCATGCGCTTGGGTCGGCGCCGGAAGGCTGCGGTCACCCGCAGAGCACGCGCCTGAAGTTTCGGTCGAGGGGATAGACCCACACGGTTTTGATGGGCAGCAAGGCTTGGTGGTGGACATCGAGCTTGCCGCGACCGGTGGTTTGTCCAAGGCAGAGCCAGTTGGCCGCTCGGTAAGCGGTGCCGAGAAAGCGTTCTTGCTCGACGAAAGTTTCGAGCAAGAGCGGCCGGTAACCGTATTGGACTTGCCAGTCGGCGGCGATCTCCCGGGCTGCGCGAGCCAAGATGGACGAAGCCAGATTCTTGCATTCGACCCACGGCAGGATGAGAAATCGAGCGTTGTTCACGACCCGGTGCAGGTGCGCCTGGCGTTGCGAGGGAGTCCAGCCGATATAGTGGTCGCGCGGCTGCGTCTTCCAGGCGGCGGCCGCGAAACTGAGCAAGGCGACGAGCCGTCCGCCCGCCCGAACGAAGTAGCGCAATTGGGCGCCGGGCAGCGGTTGGTAGCCGAGGTAGTGGTAACGGTCAATGTACTCGTTGTGCAGCTGCGATTCGGCGCGCTTGCTGACCCGGTGCAGTTGCAGTGTCCCCAGGGCACGAGGGCCCTCTGCCCTCAGGGGTACGTCGGGTTCGGCCTGCGCGGTGCGACGGTGCCAGGGTTTTCCGTTGTGATTGCCGTTGCGCGGAGGGGGGAGTTGCAGCAAACCGTCGGCCTGCATGCGCAGCATCGCCACGCGGCAGCTCATGTCCTTGAGCCGCCCGTCCTCGCGGCTCCAGCCAAGCTTGGCACAGACCAGCCGGGACAATTCGGCGCGCAAGGCGGCAGGATTGGCCGCGATCAACTCCCGGAGCTGGTCGAGCTCCGCTCGGCTGAAAGAGCGCCCGCAATAGCGCCAGGGAGTCGCTTCAGGGGTCACGTCAGGGAGTGCTCGCCGTCGGAGTGGCCTCGAAGATCCACTGCGCAAGAGGCGCAATTCGATGCCGTCCGAAGACGCGGTCTTCCAGATATTTCCAGAATGACAGCCCGTTCTTGCGACAGGTTTTCTTGAGGCTGGCGAAGGTGTCGCGGCAGCGGCGGCCAGACGGGCTACGGGTGGAGCCGCTGATCTTGCGCTTCTTCACGTAGTCGCGGATATCCGACTCGCTGAGGTTGTTGTGTAGGGGCAGCTCGGGACGTTGCAGCACGCGCAACAACTCCGCCTGGTTGCGGCGCATTCGTTTTAAGGCCTGATCGAGACTGGCATAGCCGGTCCGGGTGGCACAAAGCTTCCCGAAGCGTGCTTCGATCGCGGCGGCGGTGAGCGCATCAGGCGCCTCTTTGTACGCCTTGAGCGCATCGTAGATCGCCCACAGCTCGCTGCGCGTCGAGGCCAGCGCCGCGCGTTGCGGCTCATTGAAGCCCAGCAGTTTGGCGAGCACTCGTTCGGCATGGATCCAGCACAGGGCGTGGGTCAGCACATCGAACTGCCCGGCGTCATCGCTGAGGATCGCCAGATCGGGAGCGACGCCGTGCGCGACGACGGTACCGAGCAAGGCGCCTTCGGTGACCACGCGGACATGGCGCGGATCCGTGATCGCCTGCTCAGCCAACAGCGCCTGCCAGGCGGCTTGACCCGTCCATGCCGCCGGTGCCAGGGGGGTGAGTGCCTGGAGTTGAGCGCCGGGCAGCTTGTGCTCGGCCATGTAGGCCAGTGCCGCCTCGTTAAGGGTGTAGGCATCGTGCCCTGCGCGGAGCAGTTCCAGGAAATTGATCCGGCTCTTGCTGCCGGTGCTCGCGAACCAGGCGAAGCGTTCGTTGCCGATATGCGTACAGTACCCATTCTTGCCCTGATGGCGCGCACCCGTATCGTCCACTTGAACGTACCGGCTGCCTTGTAGTCCGGCTTGCAGCAGAGCGTCTTTCTCGCGATGGAAGTCCGTATGGCCGTCGGTGATCAAGGCGCTGAGCTGCCCGGCCGAGATGTCGATCTGCCACTCCCGCAACTCTTCGAGCAATAACGGCTGCGTCACATGGGCATGGTGGTACTGATAGAGGATGAAAGCGCGCAGCTGCGGGCCGAAGTGCATACCCCCGATCTCGGCAGGCAACTGCCCGATCAAGTGCTCTCCCTCGGGGGTGACCCAGCGCTCCAGCCGATAGCGGGTATTGTGCACGCCGATCCGGATGTCCTGCACCACGAAATCCTGGTAGCCCTTGAAGCGACTGTTCTGCGGAACATCCGCCGCCGGCGGCCGCTTGACCGACTCGTGGATCTCAAGCTTTGCCGTCTTGTCGCGCTTGCCACGGGACTTCGGCCGGCTCCCCTTCTCCTTCCCGCTTCGCTCGCCTTCCAGCGCCGAGGGCTTGATCACCGGTTTCGGCTTCTGACCCTTCAGCTGCGCAAGCTCATCGCGCAGCGCCTGAATCTGTTCCTGCTGCCCATGACAGATTTCCAGCAGCAGCACGACCACCGGCGTCATCTCGTCGGCAGAGATATCAGGGATACGGGGTAGTGTCCGAGGGGGCTCCGTGCTCATGCCTGCAATTGAACCACGCTTCGCGAGCTGTGTCCAGCACTACCTGCAAGCAAGAATTCCAGATTCAGCGAACGGTCGTGCCCGGGGTTATTGAGGAGTTACGGGAAGCGCTTGAGGCTGGTAGAAGAGGCAAAATTCTCCGCGTTCGAGGCCTTTGCGAATATCGCCTTCCAGTGCCAGGTGTGTCGTTGTTCGCGTCGTCAGTGTTCGCTCATACAGCTGCCAGTTGTTTCGCCCTTGCTCCTTGGCGTAATACATCGCGGTATCCGCGTGCTTGAGCAGGGTTACGGCATCGAGGCCGTCGTCGGGGAAGAGGGCGATGCCGATGCTCGAGGTGACCGCGACCTCCTGTTCGCCGATCAGGGCCGGTTGTGCAAGCAGCGTTTGTATTCGCCGGGCGACTACGCAGGCGGTCTCGGCGCTGTCGACATCGGGCAGAACGACGGTGAACTCGTCACCGCCGAGGCGTGCGAAGTGCAGGCCGGATTCGTCCAGTGCCGGCCGCGCAATGAAGGTCCCGGCGCGCAGTTTTTCCTGCAAGCGCTCGGCGATGGTCTGCAGCAGGCAGTCACCAGCGCTGTGGCCGAGGGTGTCATTGATCCGTTTGAAGCCATCGAGATCGAGAAACAGCAGCGCCATCCGACGATTCGTGCGGCGTGCGCGCAGCAATTCGCGGTCCAGGCGTTCGAGAAAACTCTGACGGTTGGGTAGGCCCGTTAGTGTGTCGAAGTAGGCCAGGCGCTGGATTTTTTCCTCGTTGTGCTTCTGGAGGGTGATGTCGCGGACGACGATGACCACCTTGTTGGGTCCGTTCGGCGCGATTCGCGCCTCGTAGTGGTGGATGCTTCCCTCTAGCGGCAACTCGAGGAACACCGATTGCAGGTCGTCTCGTTGCAGTGCCTGGTCGACACCCCGCTGGATGATGCTCGCGGTTTCGCTGGGCAGAACCGCGGCCACGTTCGCGCCGAGCAGTTCGCTGCCGGTGACGAAGAATCGCGTCGCGTAAGGTTGCTTGTAGTCGAGGCAGATTCCTTGCCGGTCGACGACCAGGATCAAATCAGGCGTCGCCCACATGATCGCCGCCTGTCGTTCCTCGAGTTCGTGCAATTCGCGGTGCTCGTCGCGCAGCCGGATGATCAGTGCGGCGAGCCAGAAAGCGGCTTGAAACAGGCTGCCGATCGGAAACGCGAAGGCCGCCAGGCGGCTGACTTCGACGCCGCTGCCGATGACCGAAAAAGCCTGCACCCCGCCGCCGAGCAGGGTCGCGCCCAGCCCCAGGGTGAACAGGCGGAGCGAGGCATCGCCAGTGAACACGCTCCTGACCAGCAGCACCATGGTGGCCACGGCAAGGACGAAGAGAACGGCTGCGCCGGCGCGGTAGCCGGCCGCGTGCCATGCCGAACCGAGGAAGAAGATCGCGCTGAGCAGGACGGAGCCGGCAACCGCGGCGCGAACCTTGCCACGAAGCTGCAGGAATTCGAGCGCCGCGAAGCCAATACCGAGGACCACGCCGGCCACCGAGATTGCCTGCAGGGTCGGGAAGTACTGCGGGCCAGGCCAGAACGGCACGAAAGCCGAACCGATACCGAAGTTCTGCACCAGCCAGACCTGCAGCGCGACGCAGTAAGCGGCGTAGGCCAGGGCGACGCGGCTGCCTGCGTAAGCGCCGAAGCCTACGGCGACGACAATCATCATCAGCAGGATGCCGCTGTAGGCCCCCAAGCCAACCCACAGCACGGTGTTGTCGCGCACGAAGCTGCTCTCGTTGGCGAGCATGATCCAGGGGCGGATGGCTTTGTAGTCCTGCACGATGGCCGTGATTACCGCGCCTTCTGGCAAGGCAGGAAGGCGCGCAAAGGGGAATGGGCTGACGATGTCACGGTGGCCAAACGGCAGGCCGCGACCGGAAATCGACAACCAGGGGCAAGCATTGACGTCGGTGGCGACGACAATGAAGAACTCGGCAATCGGTTCCTGCAGGTAGACGATCGGCGATCCGTTAGCCCACTGATGGCGCTCGATGGCGATCTGGAAAGCGCGCGCTGGCTTGGTAAGCGACAGGTCTGGCAAGGACAGTTTTTTACAACCCGCGCGCGCTAGCGACACCGAATCGCGCAGCTGGGTCAGCCAACGGCTCGCATCGTCCGACTTCCCGGGACCTTTTGGGGCATCCCACAAGGGCGTCAGTCCGGTCGACACGGTAGCGGCTTTCGGCGCGGTCCACTGCAGCACGAAGGCTAGCAAGATCAAAAACATCAGGCATTTGCAGAGCCGCTTGGTCATCGCACGCGTTATCCTGTCGTTTCCTGGCATGCACGCTTCCTGTCTTCGGAGATGCCGGGAAGCTGCGCGTGTTCGAGCATTGCGATCGCATTATAGGGGGGAATCGTCGTCACTTCGATCCTGGTCGCGGCTCTGCCCTGCGGCAGCAGGCTGGCGGCATCGTCAATCAGCTCAGCGTGCAGTTCGCCATCGGGGTCGGTGACGCACAGGGGCTCGAAATGCCCGCGGTAAGCTTCGGGGATCCAGATCCGGGGACGGTAGAGTGACCCCAGCGGTTCGGAGCTGGCAAGGTAGCTGCGGCAGCCGTCCCGGCCGGGCCGAATGCCGTCGCGGTAACTCCTCAATAAAATCAGGCCAGCTCGCGAAGCTTGTCCATGCGTGCGGCAAAAGCCAGTCGCTTCAAGGGCTTTCCTCGATGGCGTCCTCGGGGTGACAGACGAGCGATCGCCCATCCATGTCGCGCAGCCGGACGTTGGGCAGAAACTGGCCCTCCTGGAGGCGGCGGCTGGCCGAACAGTGGCGTGCCCATGGACGGGTCAGCGGGATGGCAAAACCGAGGAAGCTTGGCAGGGTCAGCGATGCGCGGGTTGGCAACGATGAAGTCGGTTTCCGCGAGCAGGTCGTCGATTCTTGCAACCATTGCTGCCGCAACGCGGGTAGCTCATGCTCAGCAGTCCCCACTTGGAGAGCGTCGTACGATAGCGGCGAAAGAACTGCCACGCGTGCGCCGCCAGCTTGCGTTTGGAAATCAGGCCCTTGTCCATGCGTGCGGCAAAAGCCACGGCTTTCTCGATGGCGTCCTCGGGGTGACAGACGAGCGATCGCCCATCCATGTCGCGCAGCCGGACGTTGGGCAGAAACTGGCCCTCCTGGAGGCGGCGGCTGAACAGTGGCGTGCCCAGCAGCGGGATGGCAAAACCGAGGAAGCTTGGCAGGGTAATGCGCGGGTTGGCAACGATGAAGTCGGTTTCCGCGAGCAGGTCGTCGATTCTTTGCTCCACCAGATCAAAGATCAGGCCGTAGTGGAAGACCAGACCGGCCTCCAGGCAGGAGCGGATGATTTCCTCCTGCGGCAGCAGCAGATTCTGTTTTTTGTTGAAAGCGCTGATCTGCGCGCGGCTGAACGATTCGACGCCGCTAAAAAAACCGATGCAGCCCGCTGCGCGCGCCAGCGACAGGTTGTCGGCGTTGGTGAAGAAATCGGCGGTCACCAGGGCTGCCCAGCCGCCGAATTTCCTTTGCTCGTACAGCTCCTTGAGGAGGGCCATGCGCGCCTTGAAGTGGGCGCGCGGGCCACCGAAAAAGTTTTGATCGAGGAACATGACGCACTGACGGTAGCCAAGGACCTCGATCTGCCGGCGCACATCGTCCAGGTCGTAGCTCATGAATTCGCGGCCTTCCGCGGTCATGGAGCAAAAGTTGCAGTGGAAGTTGCAGTTGCGCGAGGCCTCCGCGTAGCCGATGATGCGACTTCCGGGTAACAGATCATGGCGCGGGATGGGTATCTCGGCGGCGTGCCCGGGGCCAAAGACCGCATCGACCAGCGCGACCACCTGCTCGACATCGTCACTGCAGACGTAATCGAAATAGCGGCGGCTGAGCTTCGGCAGCATTCGCGCCAAGGGACCACCCATGGCGACGACAATGCCCGGATTGACCGTTCGGGCGTAGGCCGTGACCTGCTTCATGCGGTCGAACGCCGGGTTGAGGCCGGTCAATACCAACAACTCGGCCCATTGCAGGGCGCCAAGATCCTCGAAAGGACCGCTGCGAAACTCGCAGGCGAGGCGAATGTCGACGCGGGCGGGATCGAGCATTCCGGCCAGCATCGCCGGCGCGATGGACTGCGGCATGATCCACGGGGTGCCGCGCGCGCTGCGGTGGTTGTCGGAATAGCAGTTGAGAATCAGGATTCGTGGATTGGGCATGCCGGGCTCGGTCCGCTGTCGTCAAGCCGACAGCGCGGTCCAGGCGGATTTGGCGTTGCTATACCAGCGATGGCCAATTTCACACAGGTGATCCGTAGTCGGCAAGGGGGGCGAAGGCGAGTCCGAAGACGGTGACGCCCAGATGCCGCAACCCCGGATAGGCTGATTGTGCCATTCATCCCGCAACCATCCCTCGCCTAGCCGCTTGATCAATTCGACGTCCTCTTGCCGGCGCGAGGCGATATCCATTTCGGCGATGCGGCGAAACTCTTCGACCGTCCAGCCGGCGGGAACGCTCCACTGGCCCGTCGCTGGATCGATAACCGGCTGAATCACCGGATTCATGCGCACAATTGCGGTGTCGGTAAAGGGGCAACAGGAGACGTCGGTCGGCAAGCCGCCGTCGAGCATGAGGTGGGCAATGAAAGTGTGCGCATCCGGAGGATCGGCGATGATCGTCTTGCCCACCTTGACCAACTCCGGCAGGAAGCCGGTGCTGGCGCGCGAACGACACAGGGCATCCGGGATCCCCTCGCTGCCGCATTCGGGCAGAAAAACCGTGCTCGTGCCCAGCGACAGTACGCCGATATCGCGCGCGGCACGCCCATGGCGATGGCTTCGACAACCCCTGCCAGCACCGGATTGTTGTAGCCGGTCATGGCGCCGTCCCAAAAGCGGCAACCGTCGAATTCCGCGGGTTTGTCGAACCAGTTGATCGGTGCCGTACTCGAGGCATGCGCCGCTTCCGCCAGCGTCGCGCGCTGCTGCCGATGCGGGAAACTGGCCGCCGGGCTGCTGACATCGCTACGCATCATGCGCGCCCGGTCGCGGTCGAAGTCGTAAGTCACAAAAAGAAAGGACATGGGTCTGCCCGGTTCGTCGCGCTGTTCCCGCAGGGAAGCGATACTGTCATTGAGAATGCCGTGCAGGTTCTGCAGCGATGTGCTGCCCATGACGGGCAGGATGCGGTGCAGGAAGGCCAGCTTGCCGTCGGTAGAAAAGCGATAACCAACCGGGCTCGAGGGTGAAAAAACGCCGGTCATCAACTGCAATAGACTCCGGTACCAGGGCAGGCGCCCAAAAAGTGCGTGGCGATTGACCGGATTGTCGAACAACTCGAAGATTTGGCGTGGCGAGTAACCCTCGATCAATGCCGCAGCGACGATCGCCCCGCCCGAGCACGCCGACACCAGATCGAAATGGCTGAGCACCTGATGCCCATCCTCGCCCGGGAAAAGATCATCGAGCACCTTCGCCTGAATCAAGGCAAAGGTCCCGCCACCATCGAGCGATAAGATGCGGAAGGGCTTTTTGCCGGACCTGGCTTCCATCGGCAAGGCGTCTGTCGGCGAGGCTTCCAAAGTGGTACCGAGCTTCCTTTTTCTTGTTTTGCGATTTCAAGCAAATGATATTATGCGGCAAACTGCCCCGGATGGGTTAGGTACGGGCTCGGTTGACGGGGTTCACGCTTGCCGGGTCGCGTTGAGGCAGGGGGCGCGGATGCCCCTGGCAGGATGTCCGGGGCCAGGCGCAGGCTGGGCGGCCAGGGGAACTCATGCCGCTGCGGCTGGCAGGCATTCCACAGCGGTCGTGGCCGTCAGGTCATCGGGTCTTTTGCTGAAGGGCTGGCGCCGTTTGCGTTCGCCAGCTTGCTGACCAGCTTTTCGTAGCCGTTCACCCCGGCCCGACGGTAGATGTCCTTCACATAGTCGCGCACCGTGTGCGGCGAGAGCGCCAGGATTTCGGCCATCCTGTTCCAGGCCAATGATCCTGCTCTATCGGTCGCACTTGCCGTCCGAAAACGAGGCAGTCGATGAGCCCGGCAGCGGCTTGTCACAAATCTCCCTTCTCGTCCAGGCTGGAAAGGCAGCGACTGAAGCTCATCGCTCAGCGCCTCAGGCATAAGCTTTCGGGACTCAACTTCATGACTCAGAGAGTCAGCGGTGAGGCTCAAAGGCTCAACTTCATGACTCAGAGAGTCAGCGGTGAGGCTCAGAGACTCAACTTCATGACTCAGAGAGTCAGCGGTGAGGCTCAGAGGCTCAACTTCATGACTCAGAGAGTCAGCGGTGAGGCTCAGAGACTCAACTTCATGACTCAGAGAGTCAGTGGTGAGGCTCAGAGACTCAACTTCATTCCTCCGCGAGTCGGTAAGGCTCGTCGAACCGCTGTGGCAAAGGCTCCAAGGCGCTCTATGTCGTTTCGTGTGGAACGGGCGCTGGTTTTGGCGGTTTGAGGGGGCGGCGATGTCAAGGGCGGACGCAGTCCGGGCGCAGCCGAACCCTTTACATCGCTGCCCGCTCGCTTACGCTTCCTCCGGGCCGAGGAAGGCAGTCTGCCGCCCTCGGCATGGAGGACAATAGCGGCCTTTCCTCTCGCGGCCTCTTCCTCATGATTGAAACGCTGTTCACCCAGGCTCTGGGCCTCGTTGCTCCTTGGCAGGTAGCTGAAGTCATCTTCAAGCCAGAGTCGGGACGGATCGATTTCCAGGTCCGATTTGGCGCGGCCAATCATGCTTGCCCGGCTTGCGGTGCGGCAGCGCAGCCGCTGCATGACCGCTTGGCGCGTTCCTGGCGCCATATGGATTTCTTTCAGTACGAAGCCCACCTGCATGCCGAGGTGCCGCGAGTGGCCTGTGCCGGTTGCGGCAAGGTCACGCAGATCGCCGTGCCTTGGGCGCGTGAAGGCAGTCGCTTCACCCTGCTGTTCGAGGCTTTGACGCTGATGCTGGCGCCGACCATGTCGGTCCTGGCGGCCGGCCGACTGCTGCGTGTGCGCAGTCGCAGACTGTGGCGCGTGATCAATCATCATGTGGGCCAAGCGCGTGCGCAGGAAAGTCATGCCGAGGTTCGCGTGATTGGCGTCGATGAGACCGCCAGTAAGCGCGGCCAGACGTACATCTCTGTTTTTTATGATCTTGATGCACAGCGCTTGCTGTTTGCGACGCCGGGACGGGACAAGGCCACGCTCGGGAAGTTCGCCAGCGACCTTACCGAGCATGGTGGTCAGCCGACCGCGATCACCCATGTCAGCATGGACATGAGCGGCTCGTTCCAGGCCGGCGCCGCCGAGCACTTTCCAGCAGCCGAGGTCTGCTTTGACCGCTTTCACGTCGTTGCTCTGAGCAGCACGGCGCTGGACGAGGTGCGACGAGCAGAGGTCAAGAGCGAACCCGAACTGAAGGGCACCCGCTGGGGCCTGCACAAGAAGCCCGCCGACTGGACCGTCAAACAAACCGAGACCATGCACTGGTTGCAGCGCTCGAACCTCAAGACCGCACGGGCCTGGCGGATCAAGCAGGCGCTGCGCTCCATCTACGCCACCGCCACGACACCTGACGAGGCCACGCCCCTGCTCAAGCGCTGGCTCAGCTGGGCCAGCCGCTGCCGACTCGAACCATTCAAGCGCCTCGGCAGGACGATCACCAAGCATCTTCCTGGCGTACTCAACGGTTTTAACGCCGGCAAACACAACGGCCGCGTCGAAGCGATGAATCGATCGCTCCAGGAGGCGCGCGCACGGGCGCGCGGCTATCGCCGCGTCGAAAACTTCATCGCCATGGCCTACCTTATCGCTGGGAAGCTCACTCATTTGCCCGCCTCGCCCTTCGCCCCGTTCTTGCCCGTTCCACAGGAAACGACCTAAACCCACTGCCACGGGTAATCGAAGCTCCGATAGACGCGAGCGTTGTCTGAAATTGTGTCTGCGCAAACATTGATTCGCTGGAGCGCCTTGTGATAATCGATGTCGAGGCTAGTGGTTGCGGCGCTGTAGCTGACTTCGATCTCGTCGATGAAGGTGCCGTCGGCTTTCGCTTTACGCAGCAAACACGTTCCTGCGTCGATGAGCCGTCCGCTGCCCGGCGATCATGAACGCTCGGACTTGTGCGTTTGGGAACGTGCATTCATTCAGTTGCGTTACGCACAGACCGCGTAGCTCGCCAACCAATCGTTGCCGCAGCGCACGGTAGGCCGGATCCCTGATCATCGGTGCTGCGACGATCAGTCCCAACGCCTGTACCGCGCTCGGCCAGTTCCCAGGCACGAGCGACGAAAGCGACGTCCCCGCGTACCCATTCGCCACCGCCGGCCGGGATGGTCAGGCCAGACATGGCAAGCATTTCTTCGAGTTCCGGCGACGATGGGATTGTAGGGTCGAAAGGGTGAGTAGCGTTGGTCAGGATGCGGTCATCCGGTTTCGGAGTGCGGCGCACGGCGAACTGAGTCATCAGAAGGTCCGCAGCCCGCCGCTGAACACGCCATGCTGCTCGACGTGATCGTTGTACGTCGCGATCGCTGTCCGCTTCTTCTCCGCGCCAGCCATTGCTCGCGCTGCCGCTGCTTGCGGGCTTCGCGTACGGTCTGTGTTGATGTCCATTTCCCTGGCCTTGTGCAGCCGGTCCGCGTTGGCGCGGGGATTTGCCGCCTTCTTGGGCGCTTGGCTGTCATCGGCGGCGTGCATGGCGGGCGTCCTGTTCGTGTTCATGTGCACCGTGTATTCGCATCTCGATACGCGAGGTGGCGACAGTGCCGGAGTTTCAGCCGGGTAAGCGGAGCTTCCCCCCCGACGGGCCGGGCGACACTTGCAGGCGCGTAGAACAGCGCTTGATCGCCTGCCGGTGCGCGCTATCCTCCCTGCTTGTGGCGAGCCATATGCCGCAGATAGGCGATCACCTCGTCGATTTCCTCGGGGGTCAGCTCTGTTGGCGGCATTCTTGCGCGGGCGCGGAACTGGTTTGGATCGTGCAGCCACTGACGCAGAAAGCTGGTGCTGCGGTATTCAGTGATGTTCTTCGGAATGTTCAACTCGGGGCCGACTTCGCCTCCCTGCAGGTTGACCGAGTGGCATTTCAGGCATTGCTCGCGAAAGATGGTGAAGCCCCTGGCGACTGCGCTGTTCGCGGATACTCCCGTGGGAAGGACCAGAGGGAACTTGCTGGCGAAGGAGACGGCTTCGATGCGGTTCATTTGAAATGGCCAGGAAAACACCTTCGAGTCCGAGGTGTTGGCGCTGACGACGATGAATGGCGCCGGATTGGTCATCGTCTTGCCGGTGGGGATGAGCGACCACTGGCCCGGGATGCCGTCTTCGCCGTAAGCGAGCCGGAGGTCGAGTTTCGCGACGTTGGCCACGGCGGTGCTGCTCTGGTAGCCGTCCAGGCAATGGAAAACCAGATCTTCGGCGTTGCTCGCACCCATCAGCTTGAGAACATCGGCGAGCGAAAACGTGAGGTAGCGAACCGGTCGCCCCAGATCCGGATTGATGACCTCGATCTCGCGTGTTTCCAGACTGTCACGCAACTCGTCGAGGCTGAGACTGTGACTGCCGCGCTCACTGTCGACGGTCAGCGTGGGATTGGCGGATTGCGCGAAGAGCGATGGACTGATCAGGAGGATCGCGAGGGCGAAAATAGATCGAGTAAGGAATGCGTTCATGGAGATCCCTGTGTCGTTTCGCTT
>NZ_JAZKUM010000019.1:0-26627 GCF_036625085.1 Candidatus Accumulibacter necessarius
AGTCGCCCATACGTGTCGGCTACCTAGACCTGGCTGTGCCGCAGCGCAGGCACACGTCGCAACGGGCCCGCGAGCTCTTGGTGACGATTCCCACCGACCGTCGGGCGAAATCACCACGGACCTCATCTGCACTACAGTTACCACACACCTGTCGCTGACGTGGCAATCGGCCGAGATCTGGAAATGCCCAAACTAGTTGCGTAGCCACCTCGCCCTCACGGGCATTGTAGCGCGGAACAGGCACGATTGGTGCGACGATGAATCAAGGAGCCACTGCGGTATTCACAACCCGCGTGGAACACGTAAGTAGTGCAGATCGCTAGACGCTTCCAAGACGGCCGCGTCTTGGCAATTGCTCATGGCCATTTGCCCATCACCAACCAGAAATTTCCGGCATTATGGAGCAACCACCCCTAATCTCTGAGGAGCCCCACGGCGGCGCCGAACTTTTTTCTGGCGGGCTCACTCTGTGAGCCCGTAGAGTCCTACACTGATCCTCATGACCCACCCCCATGAGCCGGCGCGATGAGTTTACATTTCCTGCTGAAAGCCGAAGCCCGTACCCTGTCCGTGGTTCAGGTCCTGGCCATGAGTGACGATGACGCTTTTGCCCTGTTCCGCCACCTGCGCTGGGGCGAAGGGAAGGAAGTGGTCTGCCCGCACTGCGGCATGGCGCACCGGCACTATTTCCGCCCGACCCGCAAGATTTGGCGCTGCGCGGGCTGCCAGGAAGATTTCTCCGTCACGTCCGGAACGATCTTCGCCTTCCACAAGCTGCCCCTGCGCCTGTACCTTGCGGCGGCGATCCTGTTTGCCAACGCCGTGAAGGGCATTTCTGCCCTGCAGGTGGGCCGCGACCTGGGCGTGTCCCACAAGACCGCCTACGTCCTCCTGCACAAGCTACGGGAGAGCCTGTTGGTGAGCCGGGACGAATCCGCCCTGCAGGGCGAGATTCACGTAGACGGGGCGTACGTTGGCGGGACGGTCCGGCCGGCGAACAAGAAGGAAGACCGGGTAGACCGGCGCTTGGCGGAGAATCAAGACCCGGACAAGCGCTGCATCCTGGTGATGCGCGAGGCCTACACCGAGGCGGAGGTCGAGGCCGGCAACGCCGGGGCCAGGAAGACGCTGACCTTCATCCTGAACAACGAGAACCAGGCCGACATCGGCAAGCTGGCGCCGGTCTACCTCGCCAAGGGTTCCGTGATCTGTGCCGACGAAGCGGACGCCTACGACCGGCTCCCTGCCAAGTACGCGGTCCGCCGGGTGAACCACGGCAAGGCGTACCGCGCCGATGATGGCACGACCAACAACCTGGCGGAATCGTATTTCTCCCGCTTCCGCCGACCGCGGCTCGTTCTCCCGCCGCCTGGATCGCCCCGGACGACGACAGCGCGAGAGTCACGCCATCCGCCGCCGGTGCTTTGAGGATCTCGGCCGTTGTCATATCTCGACCTCACCAACGCGAGAGAGGAATTGACACTTTTGGTTGTTGGCTGGAAAAAGCCGCCGAACCCGAAGAACCCGATACGATCCGCCAAACTTTGGCGTTCCCGCCCGCCGACTTGTCGGGGAGGATTCGCCGATTATCGACAAAACGGCCTTCATGGCGTTTGATCCACCAGCCGAGACGACTCCGATTGATAGCGCCGCCGCGATCTTCCGCGATTTCGCGGATCACGCTCGATAACTCGCCGGCCTTGTCAAAATCTGCACGCGCCACCAGATCACGCACGCCAGCCGCGGCCGCCCCGAGTGCATCCGTCCATTCTTTTATCAGGCGCCCGAGTAGTTCCGCGTCGGGGTCGTCACTCATCTGAGCGAACAAGGTCGTTGCCGGGTCGGGCAAGCCAAGCCAGATGAGCGAATGCCGGCAGTAGCCAGACCAATCGCTGAAACTGGCGATAGGGGAGATGTCGGATTCCGGCCGGCCGGCCAGAGCCCATGCTTTGACGATCGTCAGCACGTCGGACACGTGCCTGCCGCGATTGGCGCGAACCTCCCGCAGCAAGTTGGGGCGCTTGAAACGGCGCTCCGCCGGGGTTGCGCACAGCGGGTCAATGTTGATCGTCAGCACGCGCCGACACATATCCTTGATCGGCCCGACGTTGTTACCGCTGGACAGGAACAGCGTCCGGGTGCTGACCGTCGCATCCTTGGACGCGCATAGGATTCGGCCGCCGATGCTCTCCTCAGTGATGGCCGTTTTCAGCTTGTCGAACGGCAGCAGGTCCGTGTTCAGGTCGTCAAACTCGATCACGGCCGGGGATTTGAGCAGGAGCGCGAGCAGCAGCTTGCCGCACTCCTCTTCCGAATCCGGAAATGATACAGGCGATGGCGGGGCGGGCGTTGCCAGCGCCGTAGCAAGCTTGCACAGAAACGACTTGCCGCTGGCCTGCACTGGCGCCCGGACGTGGAACATGGGCGCGTGCGGCAGCGATGGCCGTATCGCCGCCGTCAGCAGCATGGCGAGCGCCGCTGCCTTGTCACACTCTGCGGCAAAGGAAAATTCATTGAGCAGATCGGACAAACGGCCCAGCGCCGCCGCGGCATCTTCTTTGCCGGGACTGTCGGGGATGCTGAACTGCCGCGCATCGAAGACGCCAAACATTGCGCTATCTGTGTCGTAGCCTGCGGTCGATACGATATGCCCGCTGGACCGCATGTAGGGCTGTCGGGCGATGCCGGACAATGGGGGCATGTGCGCATAGGTCTGGGCATAGAACAGCACAATGCAGTGCCGCTCTGGCGGGTCGCACGCTACCCACTCATCAGACCGCTTATCGAATCTCAGCCACACGGCCGCGCAGGAAAGGGCGCGCGTCATCGCCGGTTTGCTGGTCGGTATGATCTGGCTTTCTCCCGTCGCCGGGTCTGTGGATATGCTGGCGATCAGCCCGCCACGCTGGTAATACTTGCCGCTCTTTGCAAGCTCTTGCTCGGCTCGATCAACAATGCGATGCAGCTCGCCGCCGGACACCTTGATGGTCGGCTTCATTTTCGCCGAGACGACGTCAACGCTGAGGAATTCAAGCAGCGCCCCGATCTTGAACTTTGGCCCGTGCGAATGGCAGCAGTGGTATCCGCCACGGGGGTACAGGTCGTCGGGCTCGAAATACACCGCGCCGGTGTCTAGCGCGTCGGTGTGCTCATGAACCCATGGGCACGTGATGTCGTGCTTTGCGCCGCCGAGAGGCATTTTGTACATGCCGCGCTTTTTCAGTTCTGCAATGACCGGATTTGCCGCCGGGGCAGCCAGATACACATCATCGTTATCGTCCGCGGTTTCTGCCGGGGCTGAACGGACCGCTGCGCTTTTGCGCTGGCGTTTCGGCCGGCCGGCCGGGGCGAGCTCGATTTCCAACCCTTCGACAATCGCTTCCACTGAGTAGCGAAGATCGGGGCGCCACTCCACCAGGCGACACTGAAACGGACCTTCATACTTGCCGTTGATCGCTATCGGCAGCCGTGCAAGTCTGGCCGTGGGACCATTCGCCCCAGGATCGCACAGCCCGCCGGTGATGATGGCATTCATCAGCCGATCAGCCGCCGCCGCGTCGAGTACCGGCCCGTCAAGAATGAAACCTACTTGATGATTGCCAGGACTTGTTTCGATAGACCAACTCGGGGCCATGCTCACGCGATCAGCCGGAATCTTGTTTCCGATGTCGTCAAGCATTATGCAGTGCAGACCCGCGAAATTGGTCTTTTTCCGACGAACTACCCCATCATCGCCGGGATAGTGGCTGGACACGCAGAAATAATTGTTTGCAGTCGCCGGTGTCTCGATCTTCCCGAATGGCGCGCAATTTCCCCACTGCTTTGAGGTAGCGGGGTTGCCCAAGAATGATGTGACGGTCGCGGCCGCGCCATCCGGCAGCGCATGAAACACGGCGGCCATGAAGGCTCCGTTATCGGGTTCTTCGGCTTTGTCGCCTTTTTCTGGCGAACAACCAGAAGTGTCAATTTCGCTGTTGTCGTCTATGGCCGGGGTGAATTCAAGGGGAGCGTTCATAGCCGCCCTCCTTGGATCAGAGCGAGCAGCGCCGCGGCCATTGGTGCGGACAAACTGACGACGCAGGAAGCCGTCGTCGAGATACTGAGGAACCATCCCTTCAGCGGGTCAGTTGCGGTAGAATTGCGGCTAGAGAATGCAGTGCTTGAAGCCGCCCGGTTAGCCTCCGGAGCGGCTTTTTCGTTGGTCGTCATGGTTAGCCTCCGATTAACCCGCAAGGGATTTTCGAAGCTCGCCGACGTTCCAAGCTGTGATGCGTTGGGAGAGTTTTCGGGGCGCGGGCAGGTCGCCGCGCTTTACCATGCGCCAGATCGTTGCGGACGAACACGCTTTCAGCCCCCGGACTACCGGCAGTCGAACGCTGGCCGAATCAGGAAGGAGATCAAAATCTTTGAGAGCGTCGGGAAGGCCGACTTCTTTTCGCCGAAGATGCGCCGAATCAGAATTGGGAAAACTCGCCTCGACGCCTTCGGCGATTTTTTTGCGAGAAACGAGTTCGGGTGATGACGAATTCATGATGAATCCTTAATAAATTGCGCCAATGCGGCGCGAGTATGGTCCGGTCAAGTCTGTGCATGGTGAAGAAACCTCTCTCCGATTTTTATGCCATAACGCAATTGGTGCGTCCCCATTTGCCCCGTGAATTAGTTGCTGTACCTCCTTGTTAAAGTTGTGAAATCCGCGCCTCTATGAGTTCCTAGAACACGGTGTGAGGCTATTATACGGTCCGACCCCCGACGTTATGCGCAGCTGCATCGGAAATTGCTCCGGACTAAAGCCGCTGCCGTCACACGCCGGGAAAATCTGTCGGCCGCTTGCCTGAAATGGACTGCGCACTGTTACGGCTTGATATGTCTTGAGACAATCGAGACTATGCGAAAAGCCGCTTTGTAATTATTTTGTAACGAAGTGTCGTGATTTTGTGACAGGGAGCGATTACTGTTTGCGACAAGCCCCAGCACCGCAAAAAGATTCGATCAGCCCGCACCTTGCCATCGCTCGGGGCCTTCGCGCAGAACTGCGCCCAGTCGCCCATGAGCCTGCGCCGCTTCTCGATCAGATCGCCGCGCCGGTAAGCCGCCTCGACCTTGTTGGTGATGGTGTGCGCCAGTGCCATTTCCACAACCTCAGACGGGTACGCCGTTTGCTCTGCGGCCCAGTCTCTGAACGTCGAACGGAATCCGTGCGCAGTCAGATCGCCGCGGCCCATGCGCCGCAGTACAGCGGTCAGGCTCATGTCGGACAGCGGCCGGCCTTCCCGTGCGCCGGGGAATACCAGACGCCCTCGCGTGGCAGCGCCCGCAGGATGGCCAGCGCCGCGTCTGAAAGCGGTACGGTGTGCTCGTTCTTCGCCTTCATGCGCTCGCCGGGGACTGTCCATAACGCGGCCTCCATGTCGATCTCTGCCCAGGTCGCGCCGCGGACCTCGCCCGACCTCGCCGCCGTCAGGATGGCGAATTCCAGCGCCCGCGCGCCCATACCGGGCATCTTGGCCAGATCAGCCATGAATGCGCCAAGCTCTCGATAGGGAAGCGCCGCATGGTGTTCGACCTTGGCAATCTTCGACGGCATGGCGAGCAGGTTTTGCAAGTGGCCTTTCCATCGCGCCGGATTCTCGCCGGCCCGGTAGCCCGCGGTCGTCGCCCAGGACAGCACGCTTTCAATGCGGCCCCGCAGCCGGCTGCCGTCTCTGTCTTCTCCGACCAGATCGGCTGCAGACCTTCAGCACATGCCCGACCTCGATCTGCGCTACGTCCAAGCCGCCGATGACTGGCCCGGCGTAACTGGTCAAGGTGTTGCGCCACTGCTGCCGATGCTTGGGATTGCTCCACGACTCGTTGTGCGCGTCGAGATAGGCGTCGACGCACTGGCTGAACGTCATCGCCTTGCGAGCTTCGCCGCCAGTGCAGCGCGCGCTTCCCGACGCTGGCCAATGGGGTCTTCTCCGTTGTCGATCTGTTCGCGCATGTCGCGTGCGCGCCGACGTGCATCTGCCAGAGTCACATCAGGAAAGCCGCCCAGGCCCATGTCGCGCCGCTTGCCGGCAATCGAGCAGCGCAGTATCCAACTCCGTGCGCCAGTCACCTTGACGAGCAGCGCCAGGCCCGCGACCTCGCCGACGAAGTGCATGCCCGGCGTAGTGAGTCGCTGCACCTCGATTGGCGACAGCGCTTTGACTTTTCGCCGACCACGTTTCCGGACCTCGGGCGCCATGTCGCCATGCGCCTCGCTTGATCCCATACGTGCTAGATTGCCGTTCCATCATGAGTCCCATCAAAAAAGATGAGCTTGTATGTTCCGTCCATGATACGGTGTGAGTCAAGCGATATGCCTGTAAGCCTTGCAAATAAAGGGTTCATGACATTGCATGATACGGTGTGAGTATGCCAAATGGCGGACACCGCTTCCGCCAATTGAAACAAGCCTTGCACTATTTTAGCGGCATCCGGAACGGGGCAGAGTGCTTGGTGAATGGTGGATGCACCGAATTCAACTGTGGCAACAAGCCAGCAAGAATAGCGGCGGTAAGCAGAAGGTAAGCACAACAGCGTAAGCAGCATATGGCGGATAAAGACTCAATTACCCGAATGAAGCAGGAGCGTGGCAAGCTGTTTGCAGCCGTTCTGAATGGCCTGTTAAGACGTATGGCATTCACCCCCCTCTCCATCATGGTCCATTCGTTTGCGTTCAAACCACTCCAGGTTCGTTCGCAGATGCTCGTCGCTGCCGACGGCAAGGGCCTGGCGTTCGAGCAGATCACTGGCGACAAGCTGCAGTTTGCCTGGCGGGATCTCCTCTAACGAGCGTGGCCCACGCGTGTGCAACCGGATCTGAGATTAGCCGTTAACACTCAGGATCGAGCGTGCCGGTTCGGTCATGGCCGCTTCGTTGTCGCAGAGCACTCGCCCCTGGCGAATGGCGTCGGTGAGCGCCAGGTCGAGGGCACTCCTGATCTCGTGGTCCATGCGCCTGATGTCGCAACCGTGCAGATAGACATCCTAGAACAATAATATGGAACGGTGGCTGCTCGACGACCAGGTTGTGCGTCTCCGGTCGGATACCACTGCGGCTACCGCCAGTAGGAAGGCATTTGCTCCCGCGGCCTGCGCTACCTTCCCGGCAAGACGTCTGGCGGTCGGTGTCTACCAGCGCAGCGCTGCCCCGATGACGGCCTTGCCCTGGACCTCCCCGTGTAATTCCGATGGGCGTTTTCCGGGGTAAGATACGCGCATGGCGGACATTCCTGTGCAATCCCCGCGCCCCAGGCTGGTGCGCGTGCTCATGGCGCGGCCCCGGCTGCTCATCTGTGCATTGATCGGGGTGATGACGGCATTTCTTCTTCCGCGTTCGCTGGCGCTGCCCGGCAACACGCGCGCGATCATCGGCTGGAACGTCGGGGCGTGTCTCTACCTGCTGCTCGCGGTGTGGATGATGTTCCGATCGACCCACGAAAGAATCCGGGCACGGGCGTTGCAGCAGGACGAAGGGCGAATCGTGGTCCTCGCGTTGGTCGTCGCAGCGGCGATCGTGGGGCTCGTGGCGATCGTCGTCGAGCTCGGGGTAGCGCAGAACACGCACGAGACACTGCGTCTTGCCCATGTCGGCCTGGCGGCGTTGACCATCGTGTCCTGCTGGGCGTTCACGCAGGTGATGTTCGCGTTGCATTACGCGCATGATTTTTACGCTGCGCAGGCGCGGGGCAATCCCGGCGGCCTCGACTTTCCAGGCGGTCATGCGCCGGAATACGGAGACTTTCTCTATTTCTCCTGTGTGATCGGCACTTCCGGTCAAACCGCCGATGTCAGCCTGAGCAGCCGCTCAATGCGCCGAACCGGACTGGTACACTGCGTCCTGGCTTTCTTCTTCAACACCACGATCCTGGCGTTGACGATCAACATCGCTTCCGGCCTGCTCTGAACGTACGCACCCTTGCTTTCGCGATCAACGCGGCGGTCACAGAGCGATACATCGCCTTACACTTGTCCTGACATCCCTTGCGTAGACGACGGCGTTATTCGGCACAAGGCGCTGCAATAACGCAGTGTCCGAAACCAAATCAATCAAGACTGCCCAAGGAGATTCAAAATGACGAAGACTGTGATCGCTCTGGTTGTTGCCGCTGGCTTTGCTTCCGCTGCTTTTGCCCAGGGAAATACGCCCGCTGTTCCGACGACCTCCGTCGCCCCGGCGACCAAGGTGACGGCCCCGGCGGCTGCCGACAAGAAGGTGGAAGCACCGAAAGCCATCGAGACGGTGAAGGCCGACGCAGCCCACCCGACGACCGCAGCTGCCACCAAGACCGACGTCAAGGCTGAAGCCAGGACCGAAGTCAAGGGAGAAAAGCAGGCGCACCAGGCACACCCGGTGAAGCATGTTGCCAAGCCCGCGAAGACCGACAGCAAGCCTGAAGCCAAAGCTGAAACCAAGCCGGAGGTCAAGGCCGAGGTCAAGACGGAAGCCAAGCCCATCGCTGCGGTTGCCGTGGTCAAATAAACCGCCCTTCCGGATGCCGGAAACCCTCAGGTTTTTCCCTGGGGGTTTTTTGTTTCAGGTTGGCGGCAGAGCACCATCGCCCGCCGCGCAGGCCCGGTCGGGCGACCGAAAGTCCTCGCGTCAGCGTCCGCCGCCGCTGCCACCCTTGTCCCAGCCATAGCGGGTGGTGCGCTGCCAGCGTGTTTGCGCCTGGCGCAGCGCATTGTCGACCGCCGCCGGGCGCTGCGGGGCGACGGATTTCGGGGCGGGGGTGGATGGCTTGCCGGGGCGTGTCGGATTGCGGGTCATCTGGCGAGCCTCGATCAACGAATGTTCTGCACCGCCAGCGCACTGCCTGGTGCGCCCGCTGGTGTCCGGTCTACGGCCCTGGACGCGCCGATGTCCTGACCCGTGCCGTGCGCCGGGGGGCGCGCAGGGCTGTGGTAGACTTTGCAGCCATCTTAACATTCCAGAGGCGACCATGTCCGGCAACACCATCGGCACCCTGTTTGCCGTGACTTCGTTTGGTGAATCACACGGACCGGCGATTGGCTGCGTGGTCGATGGCTGTCCGCCCGGCCTGGCGATCAGTGCTGCGGACATCCAGTGGGAACTCGACCGCCGCAAGCCGGGGACCTCGCGGCACGTAACGCAACGGCGCGAACCCGACGCAGTCGAGATCCTGTCCGGCGTTTTCGAGGGCCGCACGACGGGCGCGCCGATCGCCCTGTTGATCCGCAATCAGGATCAGCGCAGCAAGGACTACGGCAATCTTGCCGAGACTTTTCGGCCCGGACACGCCGATTACGTCTATACCCGCAAGTACGGCTTTCGTGACCATCGCGGCGGCGGCCGCTCCTCGGCGCGTGAAACGGCGGTGCGTGTGGCGGCCGGGGCGATCGCCCGCAAGTGGCTGGCCGAGCGCTTTGGGATCAGAATCCAAGGATGGATGAGCCAGCTCGGGCCGATCGAGATTCCCTTCGTAAACGCGGCCGAGATCGACGGCAATCCTTTTTTCGCCCCGAACGCGGCGATCGTGCCGCAACTGGAGGAGTACATGGACCGTCTGCGCAAGTCCGGCGATTCGGTGGGTGCGAAGATCACGGTGACGGCCAACGGCGTGCCGGCGGGCTGGGGCGAGCCGGTCTATGGTCGTCTCGATGCCGAGATCGCCTATGCAATGATGGGCATCAACGCCGTCAAGGGCGTCGAAATCGGGGCCGGCTTTGCCTGCGTTGCCCAGAAGGGCAGTGAGCATGGTGACGAGATGACGCCGCAGGGTTTCCTCAGCAACCATGCCGGGGGCGTGCTCGGCGGCATCTCCAGTGGCCAGGAAGTGATCGTGAACCTGGCCATCAAGCCGACTTCGAGCATCCGCCTGCAGCGCCGCACGGTGACGCTCGACGGACAGGCTGCAATGGTCGAAACGCACGGTCGACACGACCCCTGCGTGGGCATCCGTGCGACGCCGATCGCCGAGGCGATGCTGGCCCTGGTGTTGATCGACCAAGCCTTGCGACATCGTGCCCAGTGCGCCGATGTGTCGAGCAACACCCCACCCATTCCGGGTAGGGTGGCGGGATGACGGGTGGCCTTGCCAATGGTTATAATCGCGCGGTCCGGTCGCGCATAGGGCGGGCCGGGATTTGCCAGAGGCCACGATCATGCAAGTTGAGCATCACGATCTTCACCATGAGTTCCCTGAATACCTCGATTTCATTCACGCACTGCAAGCGTCGAGCGAGCAGTTCGGCCACTTGTATGATCAATACCAGAACCTGACCAGGGAAGTCGAACGTCTCGAGGAGGAAGACCTGCCGGTCGACGACTTCACGATCGAAAACATGAAGAAACATCGGGTGTGGCTGAAAGACCAGATGTACCGGATGCTGGTGGCGCAGAAGAGCGGCGGCTGAGCCGTTCGTCACCCGGCGGGGTCGGGTGCATCCGGTAGAATTGCCGGATGCACGCTCTGCCCTACTGGCGCCTCTCCGGGTACTACTTCTTCTATTTCGCCTTCATCGGCGCGTTTTCACCGTATTTCGGGCTTTATCTCCAGTCCTTGTCGTTTTCGGCCTGGGATATCGGTCTGTTGATGTCGCAGATGCAGTTGATGCGGCTGTTCGCCCCTTATCTGTGGGGTGTACTCGCCGATCGACTGGCGCAGCGGGTGGCTGTCGTCCGTCTGGCGGGCCTGCTCAGCCTGCTGGGTTTCTCGACATTTTTCGTCGTCAGCGGCTTCGTACCGATGCTGATGGCCATGGCCCTCCTGGCTTTCTTCTGGAGCGCTGCGTTGCCGCTGGTCGAAACCCTGACCTTCGACCATCTGCGCGCGGAACCGGCGCGTTACAGCCGTATCCGGCTGTGGGGTTCGATCGGTTTCATCGCCGCGGTGATGGGTACCGGCGCGCTGCTCGACCGCGTGCCCCTGCCGGGTTTGTTGTGGGTGATCGTCGGCACGCTGGGCGGTATCCTGGTCTACGCTTGGGCGGTTCCCGAGGCGCTGCCGTCGGAGTCGGCCGAGGCGCATCTGCCGGTGGCCACGATCATCCGTCAAGCGCGCGTCAGGGCACTGTTCGCCGCGTGTTTTGCGATGTCGGCGGCGCACGGCGCCTTGTACGTCTTCTACTCGATCCACCTTTCCGATCATCACTACAGCAAGTTTCTGGTCGGTTGCCTGTGGTCGCTCGGCGTCGTCGCCGAGATCGTGGTGTTCTTCTTCATGGCCGGGTTGTTACGCCGGTTTGGTTTGCGTACCCTGCTGCTGGTCAGCTTTTCCGCTGCCGTGCTGCGCTTCCTGCTGATCGCCTGGGGCGCCGATTGGCTGTCGGTGATGATCTTCGCGCAGTTGTTGCACGGGCTGACCTTTGGCGCTTATCACGCCGCCGCCATCGCCGCCGTCAACCGCTGGTTCCCTGGTCATTGCCAGGCGCGCGGGCAGGCCTTGTATTCGAGCCTGTCGTTCGGCGCCGGCGGCCTGGTCGGCGGCCTGCTCAGCGGCTGGACATGGGATGCCTGGGGCGCGGCCCCGACCTATGCCATCAGTTCGGCCTTTGCGCTGGTGGGACTCGTTGTCGTCGCCACGTGGGTGAAGAAGGCTGACCTGGACGCATGCGCTGGCGCTGACAGTGTTGATCGCGGTGTGACATAATCCAGCCGTTCATGTTGCCCACCGGGGGCGAACCTCGCAGGATATTCATCGATGTCGCAGACCTTGTACGAGAAGCTTTGGCAGGACCATGTCGTCCATCAGCAAGCGGATGGGACCGCACTGATCTACATCGACCGCCATCTGGTGCACGAAGTGACCAGCCCGCAGGCCTTCGAAGGTCTCAAGCTGGCTGGCCGCAAGCCTTGGCGGGTGTCCTCGATCGTCGCCACGGCCGACCACAACACACCCACCGACCATTGGGACCGGGGTATCGAGGACCCGGTGTCGCGTCTGCAGGTCGAGACGCTCGATGCCAATATCCGTGAAGTCGGTGCGCTGGCCTACTTCCCGTTCCGGGACCCGCGCCAGGGCATCGTGCATGTCGTCGGCCCGGAAAGCGGTGCGACGCTGCCGGGCATGACGGTCGTCTGTGGGGACTCGCATACCAGTACGCACGGCGCTTTCGCCTGCATGGCGCACGGCATCGGCACGTCCGAGGTCGAACACGTGCTGGCCACGCAGTGCCTGCTGCAGAAGCGGTCGAAGACGATGCTTCTGCAGGTCGATGGGGTGCTCGGCAAAGGCGTGACGGCGAAGGACGTGGCGCTGGCCATCATCGGCCGCATCGGTACTGCCGGTGGCACGGGTTATGCCATCGAGTTTGCCGGCAGCGCGATTCGCGGCTTGTCGATGGAGGGGCGGATGACGCTCTGCAACATGGCCATCGAAGCGGGCGCCCGCCTTGGTCTGGTGGCCGTCGATGAGGTGACGATCGACTACCTGCGCGGTCGTCCGTTCGCTCCGCAGGGCGAGCAGTGGGAGCGTGCCGTCGTGGCCTGGCGCCGGCTGCACAGCGATCCCGACGCCCACTTTGATTGCGTCGTCGAACTGTCGGCGGCGGACATCAGGCCACAGGTGACCTGGGGTACGTCGCCGGAGATGGTGGTGCCGGTCGATGCCTGTGTCCCCGACCCGGCCAGTGAGCCGGATCCGACGCGGCGCGAAGGCATGCAGCGTGCCCTGAGCTACATGGGGCTGCGCCCGAACCTGCCGATTCGGGAGATCTGGCTCGACAAGATCTTCATCGGTTCGTGCACCAACTCGCGGATCGAGGATCTGCGAGCTGCCGCCGGGATTGTCAGGGGCCGGAAGGTGGCCGGCAGCATCCGGCAGGCCCTGGTCGTTCCGGGCTCGGGGCTGGTCAAGCAGCAGGCCGAAAGCGAGGGACTGGACCAGGTTTTCATCGCTGCCGGCTTCGAGTGGCGCGAGCCGGGCTGTTCGATGTGTCTGGCGATGAATGCCGACCGCCTCGAACCCGGAGAGCGTTGTGCCGCGACCTCGAATCGTAATTTTGAAGGGCGACAGGGGGCCGGCGGACGGACTCACCTCGTCAGCCCTGAAATGGCTGCCGCCGCGGCGATCGCCGGGCACTTCTGCGATGTCGGCGAGTGGCTCTAGGGGGCAGGAGAGGACATGAAGCAAGCGACGTGGATGCTGATGCTGGTTCTGGCGGCGCTGTCGCTGCCGGCGTGCAATACCATGCACGGCCTGGGCAAGGATATCCAGAAGGGTGGCCAGGCCATCGAGAGGGCGGCCAGCTGAAGCGGCCCTGACAAGGAGGAGTATGGACAAGTTCGTTCGCCTTGAGGGACTCGTGGCGCCGCTCGACCGGGCCAACGTGGATACCGACGCGATCATTCCCAAGCAGTTTCTGAAGTCGATCAAGCGTTCGGGCTTTGGCCCCAACCTGTTCGACGAATGGCGCTATCTCGATGTCGGCGAACCCGGACAGGACAACTCGCGGCGGCCACTCAATCCGGACTTCGTGCTCAACCAGCCACGCTATCAGGGCGCGCAGATTCTCCTGGCGCGCAAGAACTTCGGCTGCGGCAGTTCGCGCGAACACGCCCCCTGGGCCTTGCTCGACTTCGGTTTTCGCGCGGTGCTCGCCGAGAGTTTCGCCGACATCTTCTTCAACAACTGCTTCAAGAACGGTGTCCTGCCGATCGTCCTGCCGGCCACCGAGATCGATGCGCTGTTTGCGCTGGTCGGGGCGACGCCGGGTTATCGGCTGCTGATCGATCTCGAGCGGCAGCAGGTCATTCGCCCCGATGGCCGGGCCTTGCCGTTTGCCGTCGATGCTTTCCGAAAGGAATGCCTGCTCAACGGTTGGGACGATATCGGTCTGACCCTGCGCCATGCTGAACTGATCAAGGCCTTTGAAGACCGGCGGCGCATCGAGCAGCCCTGGTTGTTTGCCTGAGGGAGCGAAAATGAAGATCTGCATTCTTCCCGGCGACGGTATCGGCCCGGAAATCATGGCCGAAGCGGTGCGCGTGCTGCAGGCGCTCGACCTGCGCTGTGAGCTGGAAGAAGCGCTGCTCGGCGGCTGCGCGGTCGATGCTACCGGTGAGCCTTACCCGGAGGCCACGCAGCGCCTCGCCAAGGCCGCCGACGCGGTCCTGCTCGGTGCTGTCGGGGGCCCGCAGTGGGACAACCTGCCACGCGCGCAGCGTCCCGAGCGTGGTCTGCTCGGCATTCGCCAGCAACTTGGCCTGTTTGCCAATCTGCGCCCGGCGATCCTTTATTCCGAACTGGCCAATGCTTCGACGCTCAAACCGGAAGTGGTGGCCGGGCTCGACATCCTGATCGTCCGCGAACTGACCGGGGATATCTATTTCGGCCAGCCGCGCGGTATTGAAATGCGCACGGTCGATGGTCACCAGGAGCGCTTCGGCTTCAACACCATGCACTACAGCGAAAGCGAGATTCGCCGTATTGTGCGCGTTGCTTTCGCAGCGGCCCGCAAGCGCAAACGGAAGCTGTGCTCGGTCGACAAGATGAATGTGCTCGAGACGACCCAGCTGTGGCGCGACGTGGCCAACGAAACGGCCGCCGAATATCCGGATGTCGAACTCAGCCACATGTTGGTCGACAATGCAGCGATGCAACTGGTGCGCAATCCGAAGCAGTTCGACGTGCTGGTCACCGGCAACCTGTTCGGAGACATCCTGTCTGACGAAGCGGCGATGCTCACCGGATCGATCGGCATGTTGCCGTCGGCCTCGCTGGATGCCGACAACAAGGGTCTGTACGAGCCTTGTCACGGTTCCGCTCCGGACATTGCTGGTCATGGGCTGGCCAATCCGCTGGCCACGATCCTTTCAGTGGCGATGATGTTGCGCTACACGTTTGCGCAGGAGGATGCCGCCTTGCGCATCGAGAGCGCCGTCAGGAAAGTGCTGGCACTGGGCTATCGGACGGCCGACATCTACGAGCCTGGGACGCAGAAGCTGGGTACCCGCGCAATGGGTGACGCAGTGCTGGCGGCACTTTGAATCGGGTTAAGGAAAAAGGTAAGAACATGATGAAGCTTGGTCTGGTAGGTTGGCGGGGCATGGTGGGCTCGGTGCTGATGCAGCGGATGGTCGAAGAGGGTGATTTCGAGCACGTCGAGCCGCTCTATTTTTCGACCTCGGCAGTCGGCGGCAAGGCGCCGCTGCTGGCTGGCAAGGAGGCCGCGCCGCTGCAGGACGCGATGTCGATCGAGGCCCTGAGCCGGATGGATATCGTCATCACCTGTCAGGGCGGCGACTATACCAAGGAGGTCTTCCCCCGCCTGCGTGCCGCCGGCTGGCGAGGACACTGGATCGACGCCGCTTCGACCCTGCGCATGCACGACGACGCCGTGATCATCCTCGACCCGGTGAACCTTGAGGTCATCAGGGATGCGCTGGCCAGAGGCGGCCGCAACTGGATCGGCGGCAACTGCACGGTTTCGCTGATGCTGATGGGGCTTGGCGGCCTGTTCCGGCACGACCTGGTCGAATGGATCAGCGCCATGACCTATCAGGCCGCTTCGGGAGCCGGGGCTCAGAACATGCGTGAACTGCTGCAGCAGATGGGTGTGCTGCACGACGCGGTGAGGGCTGAACTGGCCGAACCGGCTTCGGCGATCCTCGAGATCGATCGCAAGGTTGCCGAAAGCATGCGTTCAGCGGCCTTTCCGACCACCAATTTCCGCAACACGGCGCTGGCCGGAAGCGTCATTCCCTGGATCGATGCCGAGGTCGAGGGCGGTCAGTCCAAGGAGGAGTGGAAGGGCGGTGCCGAGTGCAACAAGATTCTCGGTCTGCCCGCGTTTCGCACTCCCGGGAGCATCCCGGTCGATGGCCTGTGCGTGCGTGTCGGCGCGATGCGCTGCCATTCGCAGGGCCTGACCATCAAGCTCAGGCGGGACGTTCCTCTGGCCGACCTTGAGGACATTATCGCGCAGGCCAACCCCTGGGTGAAAGTAGTGCCGAATCGACGCGAGGCCAGCGAGCGCGAACTGACGCCGGCGGCCGTCACCGGCACTCTCTCGGTCCCGGTGGGCCGTTTGCACAAGCTGGCGATGGGGTCGGAGTACCTCGGTGCGTTCACTGTCGGTGACCAACTCCTGTGGGGGGCGGCCGAACCGCTACGCCGGATGCTTCGGATTCTGATCGATAACTGATTGATGGAGAAAAACCAGGCTTGCGCGTCCGGTTTCCGGGGTGCAGCCGGCTGCCGCTACCGCCGCATGTTTAGCTTGCATGGCTAACTTCATGATGTTATTTTAATAATCCCGATTTCGACGCTCAAGGTGGCGCCGTGGCCAAGAAAACAAATCTCACAGCAAGCAATCTCAGACTGCGGACCTCGGTATTGGCGGTGGCGTCGGCACTGACGCTCACGGCTTTGCCTGTGGCTACCGAGGCTGCCGGGCTCGGCAAGGTGAACGTCTTTTCGGCGCTGGGACAGCCCTTGCGCGCGGAACTGGAAGTCTTTGCGACCCGCGAAGAGCTTGCCGGGATGAAAGCCCAGCTTGCTTCGCAGGACGCCTTCAAACAAGCGGGTGTGGACTTCGCGCCGTCCTTGTCGGGGATCACGCTGGCCGTCGATAAGCGCCCGAATGGTCAGGCGATCATCAGGTTGACCTCGACCAAGCCGATCAACGATCCGTTCGTCGATCTACTGCTTGAACTCAACTGGCCAACCGGCCGCTTGATTCGTGAATACACTTTCCTGCTTGATCCACCCGAGTTCACCAGCAAGGCGACAGCGGCTTCGGCGCCGGCCATCGCCCGGCCAGTGGCCGTAGCGCGACAGACCGTCGACACGCGCCCGCTGGAGGACAAGCCGGCCAGGCCCGCGCCCTACCGTGGCCGGACCAGCGAATCGGTGCAGAAACCCATGGATGGGGGGAGTACCTACGAGGTCAGGCGCGGCGAAACACTGGGCAAGATTGCCAGCGAACTGCGGCCTGATGGGGTGTCTCTCGACCAGATGCTGCTGGCCCTGTTTCGGGCGAATCAGGACGCCTTCGACCACGGCAACATCAATCGCCTGAAAGCGGGCAAGATTCTTTCGGTTCCGGACAAAGCGGCTCTCGAGTCGATTCCGCGGGAAGAAGCGAAGACGGTGATTGCCGCCCAGTCATCGGACTGGGGAGCCTACCGTCGGAAGCTCGCCGGTGTGGCTGGCGATTTGCCGAGCCGGGAGGAGGTGCCACGGCAGCAGGCTGCCGGCAGGATCACCACCAGGGTGGAAGACCGGGCAGGCCCGTCCAGCGAACCCAAGGATCAACTCAAGGTATCGAAAACCGACCTTGCCGGCGTCAAACCATTGCCCGCATCGAGGCGAACCGACGAGGACCTGATCGCCAAGGAAAAGGCGCTCAAGGATGCCAATGAGCGTCTGGCGAGCCTTGAGCGGAACGTGGCCGAACTGCAGCGACTGGTTGAACTCAAGAGCCAGACGCTGGCCGACCTGGAGAGACAGGCCGCTGGCAAGACCACGCCTCCCGTCGAAGCCAGGAAAATGCCGGAAGAGCCACGACCGGCAAACCTTGCCGCCGCCCCTTTGCCGGCGCCGACGGCCAGTGCCGTGCCTGCCCCGGTCAAGGCAGAACCTCCTCCCGCTGCCGCCGCAGGGGTGACCGTCGCCAAGCCTGCCGACCAGCAGCTGACCGATGGCAAGCCGGCGGAAGCGCTGGTTAAGCCCGAGGAAGTCAAGCCTGAAGTCAAGGTCGAGGTGGCGCCGCCTGCGCCACCACCACCACCGCAGCCGGCCGAACAGCCAAAGCCCAAGCCGGTGGTGGTCACGCCGCCGGAAGAGCCGGGTTTCATCGAAGACGTGCTGGGAAGTACGGCCTTCCTGGCCGGAGGCGGAGCCATCGCGGCCCTGCTCGCTGCCTACTGGCTGGCCAAGCGTCGTCGTCCGAGCAACGCCGAGGTGCCGTTGGGTGCGACCAGTACCCTTTCGCCCCTCAGCGAGGCCATGGTCGCCAAGTCGGTCTTCAACAGCGCCGGCGGCCAGAGTGTGGATACCTCCGACTCGATGGTCCAGACCGACTTCAGCCAGGCGGGTCCGGGCAGCATTGACACCGATGAGGTCGATCCCGTTGCCGAAGCCGATGTCTATATGGCGTACGGCCGCGATGCGCAGGCAGAAGAGATCCTTCTTGAGGCCAGGCAGAAGGATCCACGGCGTTACGCCATTCATCTGAAGTTGCTAGAGATTTACCTCAATCGACAGGATCTCAAGCCGTTCTCCAAACTGGCCACGGAACTTCACGATGCCACCGGCGGAGTCGGCGCCGAATGGGAGAAGGCGGTGGCCATGGGCCTCCAGCTTGACCCGAGCAATCCACTCTACGGTGCCGCCGCACAGACCCAGCCAGCACCTCGCGATGCCGCGCTGGCGGGCGCCGCCGCGGCAGCGTTCGCCTTGCAGGATACGCTCGTCAAGCCTCCCGCCAAGCCGCCGGAGGTCCCGGTACTGGTGGATGTACCGCCGGTGCAGACCGCGGTGGCCTGGAGCCCGGCTGAAGAAGCCAAGCTGCAACCTTCCGATCTTGCCGATCTGGACTTCGATCTCGGCAGCAGCGAACCGGCGCCGCGACCGCCAGCCCAGGTTGACGACGGCTACCTGGAAACGACGCTCTCGTTTCCGAACACCGTCGAAGGTGATGCCCTGGACTTTGATCTGGCTGATACCACGTCGATACCGGCGGTAGTGGAAGCGCCTGGCCCGCAACTGGTGGAAGACGCCACCTCACTCGCAGTCACCATGCTGGTTGGGGCCGACTCCTTGCCGAGTGCTCCGGAGCCCGGAGTAGGACTCGATTTCGAGTTCGACCTTGGACAGGAGGTGCCTGGCGAGTCGAACTGGGGGGTAACGACGCTTACGCGCGCCGAAACCGATGAGGAGGTACTCGACATCGGTTCGCCGAATGCGGAGGCTCTGGATGAGGCGCTGGAGTTTGATGTCCGGTTGACCGAGTCGACGGTCCTCGGCGAGGCGATGCAGCATCCAGCCTTTGACATGTCGTCGATCAGCCTGGATCTGGCTGAGCCTGATGTCGAGGATCGTGCGGAGGCGTCAACTCCGAATATTTCCCCGGAGTTTTCCTTCGAGGCCGACCAGGAGGACACCCTGGTCAACCCGAACTTTTCGGTGCAACAGTCGCAAACCGAGCCGAGCTCGGTGTTCGACTTCGCCACGGCTGCCGACGCCGGGACGGAGTCCCTGATCAGTGCCGGCGAAGAGGTGGCCACCAAGATGGACCTGGCGAGGGCGTATCAGGAAATGGGCGACATCGAAGGCGCTCGCGAACTCTTGCAGGAGGTCGCCAACGAGGGGGACACGGCGCAACGAGAAGCTGCGCGAGCCCTCCTTGCCGGATTGCGCGACTGATCCGCGCGCTTGGGATCGATCACCGAACCGGCCGCGTGCTTCCGTGCCTGCGGTCCGTTCCAGTGCAGATCCCGGGCGCTCACCGAAAACGCCACCTTGCACCCGACCACCTGCCTAGTCGCCTGGCTCCTGAGTTTGGTGGCCGTACAGGGCCTGCAGGGCAGCCTGTTGGCGGCGGCCTTTCTGGTACCGCCGCTGTTCGGTCGTCTGGCTTTGCAACGTGCCATCCGGCTTGCCTGGGGAGCGCGTTGGCTGTTCCTGTCCCTGTTCGTCATTCTTGCCTGGGGTCGAGCTGGCGAGCCCGTCTGGGGCGGTGCCATGGCGCCCAGTGCCGAGGGTTTGAGCGAGGCCTTGACGCAAGTCGGGCGCTTGTTGCTGGTATTGATGGCGGTAGCGGTGCTACGCCAGCGGCTGTCCGTGCCGGAATTCCTGACTGCCGCGCATCGTCTGCTGTGGCCGCTGCGGCGCTGCGGCGTCGATACCGATCGCGGGATTGTTCGGGTACTGCTGGTCCTGCAGTACCTTGAGACGACACCGCGGCCGCGCGACTGGCGGCGGTTGCTCGACGTGCCCGAAGTCAGCAGCAGCGAGGTGTTCGAGTTGCGCGATCGCCACTTTCCTGGACGCGATTATTTGATCATCGGTTTGCTGCTGGTCAGCGTCGTGCTGCTCTACGGCCATGCACAGGCGTGAGCGATGAGACTTGCCCTGGCGGTAGAGTATGACGGCAGCAGCTTTCGTGGCTGGCAGCAACAACCGGGCGGTGGTACCGTCCAGGATGCGTTGCAGGACGCCTTGCGGCAGTTCGCCGGAGTGCCGGTAACGGTGGTCTGCGCCGGCCGAACCGATGCCGGCGTGCATGCGTTGGGGCAGGTAGTGCATCTCGATACCCAGTTGGAGCGCTCGATGTTTGCCTGGGTGCGCGGCGCCAACACTTTCCTGCCGGCAGCAGTGGCCGTGCGCTGGGCACAGATCGTGGCGGATGACTTCCACGCACGTGCGTCGGCGTACTCGCGGCACTATCGCTATCTGTTGATCAACCGTGCGCACCGGACAGGGGCCTGGCACGGCAAGGCCGGTTGGTACCATCATCCTCTGGATGTTGCGGCGATGCAGGCGGCGGCGGACCTGTTGCTCGGTGAGCGCGATTTTTCCGCCTTTCGCGCCGCCGAGTGTCAGGCCATATCGCCGGTGAAGATCATGCGCCGAGCCGAGGTCCGCCGTTTTGACGATCTCGTCGTCTTTGATTTCGAGGCCTCGGCCTTCCTTCACCACATGGTGCGTAATCTCGTCGGCAGCCTTGTTGCCGTCGGTCAAGGGAAGCATTCCCCGGAATGGATCGCCGAGTTGCTGGCCTGTGGTGATCGACGCCTGGCGGCACCGACCTTTGCGGCTGCCGGACTGTACCTCGCCGCGGTGCGCTATCAGCCGCACTGGGGGTTACCCCACACCGCTGCAACTTTGTTCTTACCCGGCGCTTTCGATTCCTGCGTAACAGGCCGGGCTGGGTGATGGCGCCACGCATCAAGATCTGTGGATTGACTCGCGTCGAGGATGTGCAGCAAGCCGTGCACGCCGGGGCGGATGCCATTGGCCTGGTATTCTACCCACCGAGTCCGCGTTACGTCGATCTGCCGACGGCGGTTCGGTTGGCGCGTGCCGTGCCGCCCTTTGTCAGCATTGTCGGTCTCTTCGTCAATGCCGATCCGCTCACCGTGCGGGCGACTCTCGCTGCGGTGCCGATTCACCTGCTGCAACTGCATGGTGATGAAGACGAGGCCTATTGCCGGCAGTTCGACCGACCTTACATCAAGGCCGCGCGCGTCAGGCCGGGAATGGATTTGCTACAATACGCGGCTGCCTTTCCTGGTGCGCAGGCGATCCTTCTCGATGCCTTCGTTGACGGCTACGGTGGCGGCGGCAGGGTATTCGACTGGTCACTGGTGCCCCCTGCGCTGGGCAGGCCGTTGATTCTGTCCGGTGGACTGGATGCGGAGAACGTGGCTGCGGCGGTGTGCCGGTTGCGGCCCGAGGCAGTGGATGTCTCGTCAGGGGTTGAGGCGAGCAAAGGCATCAAGGATGTCGGGAAGATGCGTGCCTTTGTGGCGGCAGTGCGTGCGGCTGGGTCGATGAGCGGCGACGGCCGCGAGATGAAGTCTTGACGGAATGGCAGATGCGCAGGAAGACTGGTGGGCGGACACGGACGTGCTGGCGCCGCTACGTGGCTAAACATACCTGAAGCGACGACTGAGGGTTTTCCCCGGACGCTGTTCCAGCGTCCTGTCGCAACACGTCGCAAGGAGATTGTTGATGGCCATGCATGCCCATGACTTACCCGATGCCAGCGGCCATTTTGGCCCCTACGGTGGCATCTTCGTGGCGGAAACGCTGATTACTGCGCTCGCCGAGCTCAACGAAGCATACGCCGTCGCGCGGCACGACCCGCAGTTCGTCGCCGAATTCGAGTACGAACTTAAATACTATGTCGGTCGGCCCAGTCCGGTCTATCACGCCAGGCGCTGGTCTGAGCTCCTCGGCGGTGCGCAGATTTACCTGAAGCGTGAAGACCTGAACCATACCGGCGCGCACAAGATCAACAATTGCATCGGCCAGGCGCTGCTGGCGCGACGGATGGGCAAGCCGCGCGTCATCGCCGAAACCGGTGCCGGCCAGCACGGCGTCGCCACGGCCACCGTTGCCGCACGCTATGGCATGACTTGCGTGGTCTACATGGGCGCCGAAGACATCCGGCGGCAGGCGGCCAATGTTTACCGCATGAAGCTGCTCGGAGCCAGCGTGGTGCCGGTCAACAGCGGTTCCAGGACGCTCAAGGATGCCTTGAACGAAGCCATGCGCGACTGGGTGACGAACGTCTCCGACACCTTCTACATCATCGGCACCGTCGCTGGTCCACATCCTTACCCGATGATGGTGCGCGATTTTCAATCGGTCATCGGCCGCGAGTCGATTGCCCAGATGCACGAACACTGCGCTCGTCAGCCCGACGCGGTGATTGCCTGCGTGGGTGGCGGTTCCAATGCGATGGGGATTTTTCATCCCTACCTGCCGTTCGAGGGTGTGCGTCTGATCGGTGTCGAGGCGGCTGGTGAAGGCCTCACCACCGGACGTCACGCCGCTTCATTGACGGCTGGTCGTCCGGGTGTGCTGCACGGCAACAGGACCTACCTGTTGCAGGACGAAAATGGTCAGATTATCGAGACGCACTCGATCTCGGCCGGGCTCGATTATCCGGGTGTCGGCCCGGAGCATGCGTGGCTCAAGGACAGTGGTCGGGCCGAGTATGTCAGTGTCAGCGATGTCGAGGCGCTGCAGGCTTTTCACGACCTGTGCCGGCTCGAAGGCATCATCCCGGCACTGGAGTCTAGCCATGCCCTGGCCTACGCCGGTAAGCTGGCGCCGACCCTGGGCAAGGACAGGATTCTGCTGGTCAACCTCTCCGGTCGGGGTGACAAGGATATGCATACCGTGGCCGAAAAATCGGGCATCAAATTCTGACCATGAAAAGAATCCAGGCTGTATTCGCGCGTTTGCAGGCGCAGGGGCGCAAGGCGCTGATCCCGTTCATCACCGCCGGTGACCCCGATCCGGCGTTGACCGTGCCCTTGCTGCAGACCCTGGTCCGCGCCGGTGCCGACATCATCGAACTGGGCGTTCCGTTCTCCGATCCGATGGCCGACGGCCCCACCATTCAACGCGCCTCCGAGCGCGCGTTGGCGAAAGGTGTCAGTCTCCGTCAGGTGCTCGGGTTGGTGCGCGACTTCCGAGCTGCAGACCAGGAGACACCGATTGTACTCATGGGTTACGCCAACCCGATCGAAGCGATGGGCGTCGAGGCCTTTGCGGCTGCCGCCGGCGCTGCCGGTGCCGATGGCGTTCTGGTGGTCGATTATCCCCCCGAGGAAGGGATCGATTTTGCGCATACGCTGCGGCGCCATGGACTCGCTCCGATCTTCCTGTTGGCGCCGACGTCCAGCGCGGCGCGAATTGCACAGGTCGGAGCGCTTGCCGGCGGCTACATCTATTATGTATCGCTGAAGGGGGTTACCGGATCGGCCGCGCTCGACGTCGCCGCGGTTGCCGCCCGCATCCCGGACATCCGGGCCCGTACCGGCGTGCCCGTAGGTGTCGGCTTCGGCATCCGCGATGCGGCGACCGCCGCCGCGGTGGCGAAAATTGCCGACGCGGTGGTTGTCGGCAGCCGGATCATCGAGGAAATTGAGCAATCGGTACCGGCGCAGGCGTGTGCGAACGTGCTCGCCCTGGTGGCGGAGATTCGTCGCGGAATGGACGCGGCAACGAGTACGTCAGGAGGAACGACATGGGCTGGCTGAACAAACTGCTGCCGCCGAAAATCAAGCGCAATGACAACGGTATTGCGCGCCGGTCTTCACTGCCCGAAGGCCTGTGGAGCAAGTGCGTGGCCTGCGAGGCGGTGCTCTACGCGACCGACCTGGCGAGCAACTGCAACGTCTGCCCCAAGTGCGGTCACCACAAGCGCCTGGACGCGCGCGCCCGGATCGAACTGCTGCTCGATGCCGAGGGGCGCAGCGAGATCGCCTCCGAGGTGTTGCCGGTCGATTCCTTGTCGTTCAAGGACAGCCGCCGTTATCCGGAGCGCCTGCAGGACGCTACCGCGGCGACCGGCGAGACCGAAGCGCTGGTGGCGATGCGTGGCGCGATCAAGACCCTGCCGGTGGTTCTCGCCGTATTCGAGTTCGACTTCATGGGTGGGTCGATGGGCTCGGTGCTGGGTGAGCGTTTCGTGCGTGCCGTGCAGGCGGCGGTCGACGATGCCGTGCCTTTCATCTGCGTGACTGCCTCTGGCGGAGCGCGCATGCAGGAAGGACTGTTTTCGCTGATGCAGATGGCCAAGACGACGGCGATCCTGACTCGCCTTTCGCAAGCCCGGCTGCCTTTCATTTCGATCCTCAGCGATCCGACGATGGGGGGTGTATCGGCGTCGTTCGCCTTCATTGGCGACGTGGTGATTGCCGAACCGGGGGCGCTGATCGGTTTTGCGGGTCCGCGGGTCATCGAACAGACGGTTCGCGAGACTTTACCGGAGGGTTTCCAGCGCTCGGAATTCCTGCTGGAGAAGGGCGCCATCGACATGATCGTCGATCGGCGCGAAATGAAGGAACGGGTTGCAGCGGTGCTGGCCATGCTGCAGAAGCGGCCGGCACTGCAGTGAGGCGCGGGCGTTGAGCGGCACCGAGGGCGAGTCTGCGTCGCTCTCGCCGGCTGCGTCCCTGTCGGGCTGGCTGGCCCACCTCGAAAGCCTGCATCCGCGCGGGCAGGGAGGGATCGAACTGGGGCTGGAACGTGTCCTTCGCGTCAAGGACGAGTTGCGCCAGCACCCGGAATGTCCGGTGATCACCGTCGGCGGCACCAACGGCAAAGGGTCGACCTGTGCCTACCTAGAAGCCATCTACAGCCTTGCCGGTTTTCGGGTCGGCTGTTATACCTCGCCGCATCTGCTCGATTACAACGAGCGTGTGCGCATCGACCGGCGGCCGATAAGCGACGATGCGCTGTGCGAAGCTTTTGGCAAGGTCGAGGCAGCGAGGCAGGCGGCCGGACAGGTGCCGCTGACCTATTTCGAGTTCGGTACACTTGCAACCATGGAGGCTTTCCGCAGCCAGGCCCTGGAGGTGCTGATTCTCGAAGTGGGGCTGGGGGGACGCCTGGATGCGGTCAATGCCTACGCGTCCGATTGCGCCGTGGTGACCGGCATTGCGCTCGACCACACGGACTGGCTGGGAGCGACCCGCATGTCGATCGGTTTCGAGAAGGCCGGGATTTTCCGCGCAGGCAAACCGGCCGTGTGTGCCGACCCCGACCCGCCCCAATCACTCCTTGCACAGGCCGCGGCCATCGGTGCCGACCTGCACTTGCTGGGCCGTGATTTCGGATATTTCGGCGATCGTCTGCAATGGACCTTCTGGGGGCGTGCAGGACTGCGACGCGGCGGCTTGGCAAACCCAGGACTGCGGGGTGCGTGCCAGTTGCGCAATGCCGCCGCTGCGCTTGCCGTCATCGATGTGCTTCGGCAGCGACTGCCGGTTTCGATGCAGGCGACCCGACTCGGGCTGATCGATCCGCACTTGCCGGGGCGATTTCAGGTCCTGCCGGGGCAACCGGCAATCGTCTTCGACGTGGCGCACAACCCGCAGGCGGTGACTGGGTTGGCCGAGAACCTGGCCGACATGGGTTTCTTCGCCAGGACCATCGCCGTCGTCGGCATGCTCGCCGACAAGGATATCGCCGGTTCGCTGGCGCCGCTGGCCGGCAAGGTTGCCCTGTGGCTGCTCGCCGACCTCGACGTGCCGCGTGGCGCTTCGTCTTCGCTGCTGGCAGCCGCCATCAAAGCCGCAGATCTTGGCGGTGAGGTCGAATGTCTTGCTTCACCGGTTCGAGCATTCGAGCGTTCTGCCGAACTGGCTGGGGAAAATGATAGAATTGTCGTCTTTGGATCGTTCTACACGGTCGCGGCCGTCATGCGCAGCATGCAAAGTGGTCGTTAGACACCAGCGAGACGAGTGGACTCCACGCTACCGATGACTGAAACATCAGATCCGCAACTGCAACTGAAAAAACGGGCTCGTCGCCGCCTCGTCGGCGCAGTCGCGTTTGCCGGACTGGCCGCCGTAGTTCTGCCGATGGTGATGGACGAGGAGCCCAAACAGCAGGTGCAGGATGTCCAGATTCGCATTCCCGGACAGGACCAGGTGCCGTTCAAGCCCAAGGAACTCGCTGCCAAGGCGACATCTGCGACGTCGGAGGCGGCGGTGAAGAGCGTGCCGGATGGCCAGCAGCCGAACGGTGCAGCCGGTGGCGACGCCCCGCCGAAGGTCGCCGCGCCGGCAGCCAAGGTGGCCGCTGTCGCTGTACCCAAGGCAGGTGACAAGCCTGCAGAAAAGAAGGTCGCCAAGCCGGCGGAGATTCCGCCTGAAAAGGCCGCCGAGAAGAAGGTTGTCAAGCCGGTGGAAAAAGTGCCCGAGAAAGCGGCCGAAAAGAAGTCCACCAAGCTGCCTGAGACACTGCCCGAGAGGTCCGTGGATAAGAAGACGGCAAAACCGCCGGAGGCGTTGCCGGAGAAGGTGGTCAAGAAAGAGGTCGGCAAGCCCGTGGACAGGGTGCCGGAGAAACCGCTCGACAAGAAGGTTGAAAAGCCGGCTGAAAAGGCCGTCGAGAAGGCAGCAGAGAAGGCGCCGGTGAAGAAAGTCGACAAGCCCGCTGAGAAGTCGT
>NZ_JAZKUM010000020.1:0-22921 GCF_036625085.1 Candidatus Accumulibacter necessarius
CATGTGTCGTTTCGCTGCCAATCTCTCCATGATGTATCCCGAGCATGCCTTCACCGATCGCTTTGCAGCGGCGGCGAAGGATGGCTTCAAAGCCGTGGAATACCTGTTTCCGTACGAGTATGAAGGTTCACTCCTGCAGTCATTGCTTGCCGATAACGCGCTGACCCAGGCGCTGTTCAACGCTCCGCCAGGGGACTGGGCTGCCGGCGAGCGCGGTCTTGCTTCCTTGCCGGGGCGCCAAGACGAGTTCAAGCACTCGATCGACACCGCCCTGGAGTACGCCCGTCTGTTGGGCAACCGGAAACTGCACGTCATGGCCGGCCTGATCCGGCCGGATCAGGGGCGTGCCCGCCATCGCGCGGTGTACCTGGACAACCTGGCCTACGCCGCGCGTCTCGCTGCCGCCGACGGCATCACCATCGTCATCGAACCGATCAACACCCGCGACATCCCCGGTTTCTTCCTCAACCGACAGGATGAAGCGCAGGCGATCTGCGCCGAGGTGGCCACCGATAACCTGCAGGTGCAGTTCGATCTCTATCACTGCCAGATCGTCGAAGGAGATCTGGCCACCAGGCTGAAGCGCGACATGGTGCGGCCGCACGCCGGTATTGGCCATATCCAGATTGCCGGCGTACCCGACCGGAATGAGCCGGATGTCGGTGAGGTCAACTATCCCTATCTGTTCGACGTGATTGACAGCCTGGGGTATCAGGGCTGGATAGGCTGTGAATATCGTCCGCGTGCCGGCACCTCCGAAGGACTTGGGTGGCTCAGGCCCTGGCTGTAGTTTGCATAACCGCTATTCGCAGTAGCTCCCACTTGCGAATCTGGTCCTCATTCATACGCGGGGCGTCGGGGACCAGGCTGCTTACGTAGAAGCGGCGATCAACAGCGGTTTGTCCCTTGATCGTCCGCTCGATCGTCACCCTCGCGAACGACTTCAGGTCTGGCCAGCGCTCTGGAGCGCGCAGGTAGCCAAGCTGGTCGAAGACATGACACCGCCGGACTTCCAGGCGGCCATGATCCCTCTAGACGACTTCGTGAAACTGATGGGGCGTCTTGGCTGGTTCCAATTCGATGACGAGATCGGTCGGCTGCGCGAGGCGAACATTCTCTATCTCGTCGTCGCCAAGTTCTGCGACGTGGACCTGCACCCGAACACGGTGCCGAACGAGCAGATGGGGCTGATCTTCGAGAACCTCATCCGGCACTTCAACGAACTGACCAACCCGCTGCAAGATTTTCCCCTCCACGGAGGGCTTGCCGGTTAGTCGAAGTAGGTCCGTGCCGCATCGAAGCGCTGCGCGAAGTAGCGGGCATCGAGTTGATCAATGCGCACCCGGCCGCTGCTCGACGGGGCGTGAACGAATCGATCGTCACCTATGTAGACGCCGACGTGCGAATAAGCCGCGTTGCGGGTATTGAAGAACACCAGGTCGCCGGGACGCAGCCCCGTACGTTCGACCGGGCGGCCACGCCGGGCAATGTCGGCCGCGCTGCCGCTTACCCGGAGGCCCACCGCGCGGTTGTAGATATAGGAAACCATGCCACTGCAGTCGAGGCCCGCTTCAGGGTTCTTGCCGCCGAAGCGGTAACCCGTATCGATCAGACTGAGAGCAAACATCACCACGTCGTGGCCCTTGTAGCTGCTCGTCGGATGCCGGGTCGGCGGCTCGGGCAGTTTTTCCGGCAGCGGTGTCTTGCCGGCACAGGCGACCAGCAGCAGGGAAACGGCTCCCGCGAAGAGGATATGGACACGCATGGTGCACAGTATAAACTGCAGATTTTCAGATTTCGGGGAATTGCCATGCACCTCACCGACCCGCGCCTGCTGCGCTCGAACTGTTACCTAGACGGACGTTGGGAGGCTGCCGATGACGGCCGCACCCTGCTGGTCAGCAACCCGGCCGACGGCGAGATTATCGGCGAGGTCCCAATGATGGCGGCGGTCGAGACTCGGCGTGCGATCGCCGCTGCGGCGGGGGCGCTATCGGCCTGGCAGGCGAAGACGGCCAAGGAACGCGCTGCCGTCCTGCGACAGTGGCATGGGTTGATTCTTGCCAATGGCGAGGATCTGGCGCGGCTGATTACGGCTGAATGTGGCAAACCGATCGGCGAAGCACGCGGCGAGGTAGCCTACGGCGCATCATTCGTCGAGTGGTTTGCCGAGGAGGGCAAGCGCGCCTACGGCGAAAGCATTCCGAGCCCGACCGCCGATCGGCGTCTGCTGACCATCCGACAGCCGGTGGGGGTGTGTGCGGCGATCACGCCGTGGAATTTCCCGCTGGCGATGATCACCCGCAAGGTGGCACCGGCGCTTGCGGCTGGCTGTACGGTGGTGGTCAAGCCGGCCGAGCAGACGCCATTGACGGCTCTGGCACTGGCGCGCCTGGCGCACGATGCCGGTCTGGCGGCGGGGGTTCTCAACGTGCTGACCGGCGATCCGGTAGCTATCGGAGGCGCGCTGACCGCCAGCCCGGTGGTTCGCAAACTGTCGTTCACCGGGTCCACCGAGATTGGTCGTCTGCTCATGGCGCAGTGCGCACCGACGATCAAGAAGCTTTCGCTTGAGCTTGGCGGGAACGCGCCGTTCATCGTCTTCGACGATGCGGATATTGCGGCCGCAGTCGAAGGCGCCATCATCGCCAAGTATCGCAACACCGGACAGACCTGCGTCTGTGCCAACCGGCTGCTGGTTCAGGACCGAGTCTACGATCGCTTCGTCGAGCAATTGGCCAGGCGCGTAGAGTCGCTGAAGGTGGGGCCAGGGAACGACGAAGGCGTCGCTCAGGGGCCGCTGATCGACGCGGCGGCGCTGGCCAAGGTCGAAGCGCATATCGCCGACGCCGTTGCCGGGGGCGCGCGCGTGGTCACCGGTGGCCACCGGCACGAGCGCGGCGGCACGTTCTTCACGCCAACGGTTCTCGCTGACGTCAAGCCGGAGATGCTGCTGGCGCGCGAAGAGACTTTCGGGCCAGTGGCGCCGGTCTTCCGGTTTTCGAGCGAGGCAGAGGCCGTCGGGATGGCCAACGACACCGAGTTCGGTCTGGCAGCATACTTCTACAGCCGCGATATCGCGCGCTGCCTGCGCGTTGGTGAAGCACTCGAGTACGGCATGATCGGCGTTAACACCGGCCTGATCTCGAATGAAGTGGCCCCCTTCGGGGGTGTCAAGCAGTCGGGAATCGGCCGCGAGGGCTCCAGGCATGGGCTGGACGAGTATCTGGAAATCAAGTACCTGTGTTTCAGTACACTTTGATGGCGCGGGCACTCTAGATGAAGCTGATGGTCGTGTTGTTGTTCGTCGCCCTGATCGCCGCAGCGATCTACTGGTGGCGCTCGTTGCTCAGGCAGCGCTCCACGTTCATTGACGCTTATCCCTACGCGAAGTTTCTCGATCGACGTCTGGCGGCACGGCGGCCCGAACTGGACGAAGCGCAGCGGGTGTTGGTCTTTGACGGCTTGCGCGAATACTTCCAGCTGTGCCGGGAGGCCAGGAATCGGCTGGTGGCTATGCCATCACAGGTGGTCGATGACGCCTGGCACGAGTTCATTCTGTTTACCCGCCAGTATCAGCAATTCTGCGAGCGTGGGCTGGGGCGCTTTCTGCACCACACGCCGGCTGAAGCGATGCGTGCGCCGACCGACGCGCAGGATGGAATCAAGCGCGCTTGGCGGCTTGCGTGCAGACGCGATGGGATCGATCCGAAAGCGCCGCAGTCGCTGCCGATGCTTTTTGCGCTTGATGGCCTGCTCGGGATCACCGGGGGTTTTGTCTATCAGCTCGACTGCCTGGCCGCAACCCGCGACGGCACGGGTTATTGCGCCGGCCACATCAGTTGCGGGGGTGGCTGTGGCGGGAGCAGCGGCTGTGGCGGAGACAGCGACGGCGGCGGGTCAGGCGGCGACGGTTGTGGCGGGGGAGGGTGCGGCGGCGGTGGCGGTGACTGAAGCAGCGGCGTGCAGACCGCGTCTGTGAGCCGCAATGTTTGTCCTTTCAAGGGCTTAAAGGCATCCGCCGGTGACCGACAACTGTTCTTTGATACAGGCCGGGGCCGATCGCCTGCCACTGGTGCAAACCCGTATGTTGGTCAGCGCACAGAGCCTGCCAGCGCTTTTCATTAGCCTTGGTACTTGGCCACGACGAAATGATTCGTGGGCTTCAGAGCACGAGCCGAGTCCGGCTTGTGTATCAGCGGTACCAACCAAGCTAGGAGTTCATCATGAACAAGGATCAAGTCAAGGGCGCAGCAAAAGACCTCGGTGGGACGATTCAGGAACAGGTCGGCAAGTTGACCGGTAGCACGGAGCAGCAGGCAAAGGGTGTCAAAAATCAGGTTGAAGGCAAGCTGCAACAACATCTCGGCGACCTGAAAGAGAACGCCAGTGACGCTCGGGACGCCGTCAAGAAAGCCGTGAACCCGTAGGACAACGCGGTCTCGACTGCAAGCGCTGGCTGCCGATGGTTTGCCGGCAACTTGGCATGTTGCCGAGTTGCCGGCAAATGTTAACAAGGCTATGGTACCCATTGCCTGCGGGATGACAAGGAACAGTCAGCTGATGTAATGTGCGCTTTTGGTTCCGACCGAGAGGTTTCCCCACCATGAGCGCTCTGGACCAGGTCATCGCGGAAGTCGGGCGCGGTGAGGTCGCTTTCCCCACCCACGCCGATGTCGCCTTCCGGGTGCGTCTTGCCCTTGATGATCCGGATTTGCATCTGGGCCAGGTCGCGCAGCTTGTCCTGGCGGAACCTCTGTTGGCCGCACGGGTGGTGGCGTTAGCTAATTCGGTGGCGTTCAACCGCTGGGGGCAGCATGTAGCCGACGTGCAAAGTGCCGTAACCCGGCTGGGAACCCGCTTCGTGCGCACCCTGGCCACGGCGGTTGTGATGCGTCAGATGACCAGCGGCTTGCGCTCGCCGGACTGCCGCGCACTTTCGGAGCGGCTCTGGGAGCACACCGCACATGTGGCCGCGCTGGCCCATGTGCTGGCGCGGCGCTTTCTGCGCCCTTTGGCTGATGTGGCGCTGTTTGCCGGGATGGTCCACGAGGTGGGGGGCTTTTTTCTGATCTCACGCACCGAACTGCATCCCGACCTATTCGTGGCTGGCAGCATACTGTCGCCGGAAGTCGACAGGTTGATCGGCCAGGCTGTGCTGAAAGCGCTGGCTGTACCGCAAGAAGTGGTCGAAGCGGTGGAAATGCTCTGGGAGCCGAGGTCAGGCAGTTTTCCACCCGTTGACCTGAGTGATGTCCTTTCATTGGCGCACCGCCTGACACCGATCCCTTCGCCGCTGCACAGTCCGGACGCTGAGGACGTGGCGGGAGACGTCCAGGCGGCACCCCTTCTGGCCGAGATACTCGAAAAATCTGGCGAGGAGATGGAGTCGCTGACAGCCCTGAAGCATGACCATCGAAACGCAGTCGTAGCCAGGTTTGGCGGCAACCGCAAAATAAGACTTTCGCAAAGGGGGGCTAGACAATATCTGAGGCCTTTGGCAGAATAGTCTTGAGCTAACGGCTCTGCGTTTCTGGTGAAGGTTCTGCGATGGACGTGATGACATCGAGCGATTGGGTGCACTGCGGTCGGGAGTTCAGTGCGCAGGAGGTAGCCGAGGTCTGCGCAACGGTGGCGTGGCTGCCTGGCTTGGCACGCAGGGAACTGGCGGCGACGCTGTGCGAACACCTGGGCTGGGTGACGCTGACGGGGACGGCGAAGATCGACGCCTGCCTGGAGTTCCTGAAGCGTTTGCAGGCGGCCGGCTTGCTTGTCCTGCCCACACCGAGACCCTCGCCGCGACGCCGTTCGATGCCACCCCGTGCCGTCGTCGAGCCGTTGGTCGAAGAGTCACCGGTGGACTGTACGCTGTCGGCCCTTGCCCCGGTCCGCCTGGAAGTGATCCGCGACACCGCCTTGGCGACGCACTGGGATGATCTGATGGCGCGCTGGCACCCGCTGGGTTTCCAGGGCGCCTTCGGCTATCGGCTGCGCTACTTCATCACGGCGGGTGAGTTGCGGCTCGGTTGCGTCCTGTTGTCCGGCGCGGCGCGGGCGGTGGCCGTGCGCGACGCCTGGATCGGCTGGACGGCTCAGGCCCGGCGCCAGAACCTGCCACGGGTGCTCAACAACAGCCGCTTCCTGATCTTCCCGCACGTCCGGGTGCCGCATCTGGCCAGTCAGGTGCTCGGGCAACTCGCGCGTCGTGCCCGTGCGGACTGGCTCGAACATTGGGGCTTCGAGCCGCTGCTGCTGGAAAGCTTCGTCGACCCGCGACACCATGCCGGCACCTGCTACCGGGCTGCCGGTTGGCAATGGCTCGGAGAGACCAGTGGACGCGGGCTGGCCCGTCCGGGCCGGTCCTATCACAGCACGCCCCGCCAAGTGTGGGTCAAGCCGCTTGGCAGCGATGGTCGCGACCGGTTGTGCGGCGTAACCGGGATCTCCCGGCCATGAGCAAACCCTGCCGTCGTCCGACGCGTGCCGGCCTCCGGGAGGAACGCGGCAACAAGAGACGGCAGGAGAAGGCCTTGAACGCGAAACGGTGCGCGATGGGACAAAGGCCCCCCGCTCCCGCGCCTTTGCCCAACCGATGCTCGACCTTCGCGACCCTCGCCGAAGAAAGGGAAGCCCGCGAGGACGCCGTGAGCAAACAGACGCGCCTCCTGCGCAAAGAGCTGCCGGCCTTGCTCGGTCAGCTGGAACAAATTCCCGACCCGAGAGACCCCAGGAAGCGCCAGCACAAGCTGACCGTGCTCTTGCTCTGGGGTCTGCTGATGTTCGTCTTTCAGTTCGCCTCCCGGCGCGAGAGCAACCGCGAAATGACCCGTCCGCAGTTCCTGGCCAACCTGCACCTGCTGTTCCCGGAGATCGAGACCCTGCCACACGCCGACACCCTCTATCGGCTGCTGCGCGACATCGACCTGACCCATCTCGAACAGGCGCACGTCGACCTGGTGCGACGCCTGATCCGCGGCAAGAGTGTCCGACGCTATTTGATCAACCACTGCCATCCGATTGCCATCGATGGCTCGCAGAAGCTCGCCGGCGACACCCTCTGGGCGGAGGAACTCCTGCAGCGCAGCGTCGGCAAAGACGAAACCCGCCAGACCCAGTACTTCGTCTATGTGCTCGAGGCCAGCCTCGCCTTCCACAACGGTCTGGTCATCCCGTTGCTCAGCGAGTTCCTCGAACACGCACTCGGCGATACCGAAGCGCAAAAGCAGGATTGCGAATTGCGCGCCTTTGCGCGCTTGAGCGACCGGCTCAAGACGCGGTTTCCCCGCCTGCCGATCCTGCTTCTGCTCGACGGCCTCTACGCCAACGGTCCGGTGATGCAGCGCTGCTGGCGCGCCCACTGGCAGTTCATGATCGTGCTCAAGAACCAGGACCTGCCCTCGGTCTGGCAGGAGTTCCACGCGCTCCAGGCTCTGAAGCCACAGGCCTTGCAGCGGAACTGGGGAAGACGCCGACAACACTTCACTTGGGTCAACGACATCGACTATGCCTTCGGTTCGAACCGGCGTCAGCATCTCAAGCTGCACGTGGTGGTCTGTGAGGAAAGCTGGGAGAGGGTCGATCAACAGGCTCAGATCGTGACCCAAACGGCGCGCCACGCCTGGCTCTCCAGCCAGCCGCTCAGCCGCGAGAATGTCCATGAGCGCTGCAATCTCGGCGCTCGCCACCGCTGGGGCATCGAAGCGGGCTTCCTCGTCGAAAAGCACCAGGGCTACCACTACGAGCATGCCTTTGCCCTCGACTGGAATGCCATGCGGGGCTACCACCTCCTGATGCGTCTGGCGCATGTCTTCAATACCCTGGCACGCTTCACGCGACAGCTGCGCGATCTGTTTCGTCAGTTCGGCGTGCGCGGGGCTATCCGCTTCATCCGCACCTCCTGCGCTGCCCCCTGGCTCGATTCCGCGCGGATGCGCGGGCTCCTCGCCGAACCCTTTCTGCTGCAACTCGAGTGATCTGCCCAGGACGGCCCCAGCATCCCCCCGTACGGCATCGTCCGTGCCGGGAAAGGCTCGTCCAGAGATCGTACCGGAGTTCCTGACACCTCTCGAAACCCTCTCCACGAACCCCACTCCACCCGCGTATCCCGCGCTCTCCTGCCGCCAGCCCCCCGCGATTTGACCGCTCCAGCGGCGAAAGCGGGGCTTCCAGCAAACGAACCCGATTGGGCAGGGTCATGCGTCAGGGCTGAGTCGCTGATAAGCGCCTTGCACTATTGAGACTATTGGTGTAGATTCTAAACAGCTAGTCTTACTGAAAAAGGCAAACCCGTCGAAAGGCGGGGACGCAAAGTCACCGGTCTACAGAAAACGGAGTTGTCGCCGCTTTCTAGGACGGCGGGACCGCCAGGCGAACAGATGCAGCATCAGGACCATGAACAGCGCTGCATCCTTGACCAGAAGCCCGTCGGTGCCCTGAGGGGCCAAACTGCCGCTCCGAGACAGTGACCTTGCGCCAACCCGCCACATTTAGCGGTTTGGCAGTGCGTGTTTTTTCAGCGCCAGCGGCAAGGAGAATCGGTGATGGCAGTCCCAGTTCCAGCAAATAACGTGATCAGGTTCCCTGAAGGGGTTCGTGGCGCGCTCGTTGATGTCGATCATCCCGGTGTCCTCACAGAGGCACGGGATCTCATGGGGTGCAAGCTCCGTGACGCCTTCAGGTCGGTGCTGCCCCGAGTCGAGGAGGAACTGCTCAGCAAAGGTGACGTCGCGTGCGGACGCGCGCAAAGGGTCCTGTTCTACCACACGGGAGAGGCGATTCACGCCAAAGCGCCGCAGCTCGAAGGCGCTTTGCTCGCCAAGTGGTCAGCACTCTTCACGCAGGCATGCCGTGCTTCGAACAAGGGCAGACGTGGTGCTGCCAGCAGCCCTCCACAAGAACTGCAATTGGTTGACTTTGGCGCCATGGACGAGGAACTGGTCGTCAAGGCCATCGCTGGCAGCCTTCGTAGTCAGTGTGACGAGGGGCTGTTTGCCATTGGGCGCCGGCTGGCGTTCTTGTCTGGAGAACCGGAAGGCAGCCTGCCCATAGAACACCTCATCGCCGAATCGCTGGGCGGTGCATTCGAGGATGCCGGGTTGGTCGGCAAGGCGAAGCTGGAAATCCTGCAACTCATGGAGCGCCACGCCGTCGATGTCTTTGGCCCGACCATTGACGATCTGAATGCTTTCTTGATTGGCCGTGGTGTGCTGCCACAGCTTTCCCGAACCTGCTCCCCGTCACCAAACCAACCGCGCAACGCGACTGACCCCGGCAAGCCTGCCGAATCTGCCGACCTCTTTGCTTTGCTGCAGGAACTCGTGCGCCCGCCGCAAGTCTCCGCAGGGACGGGCGGCGCAAGCGTCGGCTCTGGCGCTGGCTATGGCCCTTCCACCGGCGTGTCCATGGGCGGTGCGTCGCCCGCCGGCATGGCCGTTGCCATGGAGCAGGTCATGGCCTCTCTGGATACCCTGCAGAGGGCGGTGCCGGTGCAAACGGCCGCGGCATTGATGGACAACGTCTTGCGGCAGTTCCATAGCAGTGACGCAGGCCAGAACCTCGACTATCTGCATTCCGTCACCGTGGATATCGTTGCCACCCTCTTTGACTTCATCTTCGACGACGCTTCTGTCGCCGACCCGATCAAGGCCCTGGTTGCGCGCATGCAGATTCCGGTGCTGAAGGTCGCCATGTTGGACAAGACTTTCTTTTCGAGCAAGTCGCATCCGGCGCGGCGCCTGCTGGACGGGATTTCGCGAGCGGCGGTGCGTTGCGGCCCGCAAGCGGGTCACGATAATCCCTTGTACGCGCGGGTCGCGGAAATCGTCGAACGGCTGCAGAACGAGTTCAGTCAGGATACCGAATTGTTCGATACGCTGTGCATCGAACTGGAGGCATTCCTTGAAAGCCAGGAGGCTGCAGCCGATGCCCACGCCGTCAACGCGGCGCCACTGGTTGCCGAACAGGAGCGCTACGAACTCGCGGCTGCGGCAGCCGATCACGCCCTCGTCGGCTGGCTGGCGATGCCACTGCCATCGGCGGTGACTGATCTGCTGGACAACGAATGGCGCAAACTCCTCGTTCGGCACTCTATGGACGGTGACAATGCCGCCTGGGAGGCAGCCATGGACACGGTCAGTGAACTGGTGGCGAGCGTCGACATCCCGTCGGATGTGCCAAGCCGGAAGCGGCTGGCGGCCCGCTTGCCGACCCTGGTTCGCCGCATCTGCAACGGGCTTGGCCGCCTGGAGATGGCAGATGATCGCCGCCTGGCCCTGATCGATGCGCTCTTCAGTGTGCATGCCGCGGTCCTGCGGGGTACGGCACCGCCAATCGTCACTCCACGGCCGGTGTTGCCGGTGGCAGAGCCCGTGCCGGTCAGCCTTGCCCGCGAGCAGGTCGTGCGCGGCGAAACGCAGATCGAACGAATTTCACTGGCCGGGGCCAATGAACTACCCCCTTCGCGAGACAGGGCAGACGTACTGTCGCTGGTGGGAAGCCTGCAGCGTGGCGATTGGGTCGAATTTGCGAATCCGGAATCCGGACCCTTGCGTTATCGCCTATCGTGGATTAGCCCGCAGCGAGGCATTCTGCTATTCACTACCTCGCAGTCGCCGCGTGCGATATCGGTGACCCCGAATGCCCTGGCGCTCCAGATCGAGCGCGGTGAAGCGATCCTCATGCCGCCGGAACCGATGTTCGATCGCGCCGTTAACCGCGCACTGCAAAAACTGAAGGCTGCGTAACTCTGGTCACGACTGGAGCCCGGAAGTGTTGTCGCCGGTGAGTCAACGCTGCGCAGCTTCAGCGGCCGCAACACGCTGACGCCCTTACCTTCGCCAAAGCGTTCGAGCGTGCGCCTCGACTACGATGCACAGTTCGAACTGGCAGCGCCACTGCCGCCAGTGGGGAGGCGACTTTTTGGCGTCAGCGCGATCCGGCGCACGATGCGCGAGCAGTTCGAGGCGATGCTGCGCGAGATCGCACGACGTCAGGCGTGGCTCGCGGCCGGGGAGGATGCCGGATGAGACTTTCACTGGGCCTGGTGGTGGCATGCTGCGTGTTGCCCGGTTGCGCCAGCGTCGACCCCTATGCGCACGCTCCGGTCACCCAGACGCTGCAGCGTGAAGACGCGCTGGGCGAATGTGCTCGGCGGTTTCAGGCCAGTGACGCATTGATCGATGCGATCGGCACGCGTGATGCGCAGGAGCCACGTGTGCCGGGGTTTCCCTACTTGCGGGTTGATCGCGTTCTGGCGAGGCTGGCTCCGACCGCAGCTGGCGAAGTCGAGCAGACGTTGGCGTGGAGGGAAGCGCTGGCGGCGCTGGATGATGCCGCGCGTCGCTTTGAACTGGGTAACGCGGGTGTCGACGGTGCGCTGGCAACTGCACTGACCACCTGTCGGCAGCAACTGGCGTTAGCCGATCGCCACGATCTACCCATGCTGATCGACGCTGCCAGGGTGCCCGACGACTACTCGAACAGCATGCGTGCGCTCGGCCTGTATCCGCTGACGCGGCATGCCTTCGCTGCCGGAATACGGAACTGGCAGCGCGACACGCTGGCGGATTTCGCCACGCACGCCGTCACCGACCCGGTCGCGCATCGTCGTCTCCGCTACATCCCGGCAGAATCGCCGGACGGCGTGCCGATGCTCAATGAACCCGCAGCACCGGGGCTGCCCCTGATGTCGCCTTCTGAATTGGCGCGCCTGATTGTACGCCATGCGCCCCGATTCGAGATTGAAACCGCCAGCGACGACGATCGCCCTGGGGCCGTCGCCTGGCAGAGCGACCAGGCAGGACATCTACAGATCGGCATTGCCCGCGAGCAACCCGTTCTGTACGTCCGCAGCAGCCATGCGCAACTGGACGGCCACTGGCTGCTGCAACTGATATACACTGTCTGGCTACCGGCGCGCCCAGCGCTCGGAGCCTACGATGTGCTCGCCGGCCGTCTCGACGGCGTCGTTTGGCGGGTCACCCTGGCCGAGAACGGAAGTCCCCTGATCTACGACACCATCCATCCCTGCGGTTGCTACCACCTGTTCATTCCCACCGAGCACGTGCGCGCGCGGCCGCAACCCGAGACCATCGAGGAAGGGCTCTTCATTCCACAAGCCTTGCGTGCGCCGGCACCACACCAGCGTGTGGTGCTCAAACTGGCGGCGTTTACGCACTATCTGCAGCGGGCCGGGATCGAGTTTGCGCGTCGCGATGACGGGGTCGTCCTGGCCCTGCGCGATGAGCACCAGCTACGTGCGCTGCCGCTGCCGGGCGGCGGAACACGCAGCGCGTTCATGCCTGACGGTCTGGTCGCCGGCAGCGAGCGGCTGGAGCGGTTTTTCTTCTGGCCAATGGGGATACGCAGCGCGGGCCAGATGCGGCAATGGGGGCGACAGGCGACGGCTTTTGTCGGGCGGCGCCATTTTGACGATCCAGCCTTGCTGGACCGCTATTTCGAGCGTTTGCCGTGAGCCGCGATCAGGCCGGTGCGTGTCGGGTGCGGCGATGAGGCTCAGGGTCGCGACTTATAACATTCACAAGGGCGTCACCGGTATCCGGGGACGGCCGCGTATTCACGATGTCCGCCTGGCGCTGGATGCGATCGACGCCGACATCGTCTTCCTGCAGGAAGTGCAGGACCGCAACGAGCGGCTGGCATCGCAGCCCGGCTACCCGATATCCGGTACGCAACTGGACTTCCTTGCCACGGGTGCCTACGCGCACCGCGCCTACGGCATGAACGCCGTCTATCCGCATGGACACCATGGCAACGCGATTCTCTCGCGCCACCGCATTGTGGACTTCACGAATCACGACATCTCCGACCATCTGCTGGAAAAGCGGGGTCTGCTGCACGCGGTGACGCGCTTCGGCCGTGGCAAGGGCCGGGACGTGCACCTGATTTGCGTGCATCTCGGCCTGATCAAGCGCAGTCGCCTTCGTCAGGCCATTTTTCTTGCCGACTTCGTACAGCGCGAAGTGCCGGCCAAGTCTCCTCTGATCATTGCCGGCGACTTCAACGACTGGCAGCAACGAGTCGACGGTCTGCTGCGCGACCGGCTCGGCGTCGATGAAGTCGCCGTGGCCGCCACGTCGGCGACGCCCGACCGCGGGGTCCTCGACTGGCTGCTGCCGTGGCGCACCGTCAGCGATACGCAGGCCGGAGTGGCGCGTACCTTCCCGAGTTTTGCCCCGTGGCTGACGCTCGACCGCATCTATGTGCGCGGTTTTCGGGTGCTCGACATGCACGTTCCGAAAGGCCTTGCCTGGGCTCGCTGTTCGGACCACGCTCCGCTGATTGCCGAGCTCGAACTATGACTCGTGTGCTGTTCGTGAGGCCTGGATTGACCACCGAAATACCTTGCGAGGGAGACAGATGACTACCCAGTTCGAGCATCAGCCCATCGGCCGCCAACTCACCCTGCTGATGGTGGGCGCGCTGGTCGTGATCTTCGCGGTGCTGGTCTGGATCGTCCAGCATTTTTCGAGCAAGGCTCTGGTGGCGGAAACCGAGCACAGCCTTGAACAGGAAAGCAAGATCATGGTCGGCATGCTCGACTCCCTGTTCGAGGGTGTCAAGGCACGTGGCGAGCGCCAGTCGAGCTTCTTTGTCAAGTACGCGGGTGGAGAGCCGCTTCCTGGACAAGGCACGATGCGCACTGGGGAAGTCGATCTGCCGGTGGTCAGGATCGGCGATGAGATAGTTAACGGCAATGATCGCCTCCTGGAAGGCAGCAAACGTTTACGGAACGTGGTGATTGGCGCCGGCAGCGGTGCCGCCATCTTGCTGGCCGCACTGATTCTGCTGCTCGTTCGTCAGCGACTGGCCGGTCTGGCTACCCTTGCCGAAGCTGTCGATCGCCTCGGCAAGGGCGACCTGCGCGCCGCTGCTCAGCATGCCGCTCCGGGTAGCCGGAACGAGGTCCACCAGATTGGTAGCGCTTTCAACGCCATGGTGGACAGCATGCGCACTCTGGTCAACGGCGTTGCGAGCACGTCGCGGGAACTGGGCAACTCGGCTGACGAGTTGTCAAGCACGGCCAGTACGGCGATGCAGGGGGCGGCGCAGCAATCCGAGTCGGCGGCGGCGATTGCAGCCTCGGTCGAGGAAATGTCGGTGAGCATCACCGAAGTGGCGGAAAACGCCAGACAGGCCACGCGCATTTCGGAGGAAGCCAAGTCGCTGACCGAATCGGGGCGTGGCGTCGTTGATACGGCGGTCAGAGACCTGGAAGAGGTCGCTGACGACATCAAGGAGTCGGCGGCTCTGATCCAGTCCCTCGGTGAGCGCTCGCAGCAGATTTCCAGCGTCGTTGGCGTGATCCGGGAGATTGCCGAGCAGACCAACCTGCTGGCGCTCAACGCGGCGATAGAGGCGGCACGTGCAGGCGAGCAGGGGCGAGGTTTCGCGGTCGTGGCGGACGAGGTTCGCAAGTTGGCCGAGCGGACGGCCCTGTCGACCCGCGAAATCGCCACCAAGGTACAGTCGATCATCGATGAGACGGCGCATGCTGTCGCGCGCATACAGACGCTGCGTACACGCATGACCGGCAGCGTAGACCTCGCACGCGAGGCGGGCCAAGCCTTGGCCGAGATCGACGTGTCTGCCCGGCAGGCGGTGGCGACTGTCCAGAGCATCGCCGCGAGTACCCACCAGCAGAGCGGCACCAGCCAGGAGATCGCGCGCCTGGTCGAGCGCATTGCCCGGATGGCCGACGGCAGCAGCGGGCGCGCGACACAGAACAGCGAACGGGCGGGCAGGCTGCAGCGTCTGGCGGCGGCGCTGCAGGCGCAACTCGCACGCTTCACCACCTGAAGCCGGGTGATCACGGTGTTCGCTGACTAGATTGCCCGGGCAATGGCCCCTTGTCCTGCGAAAAGTTAGGGCGTAGCATGGTTTAGGGCCGTCGCAGTAGCTGTTGGCGATGTTCGAAACCGTTTGGCGATGATGGGAGCGTGTGATGACTATTTTGAAGGAAGGGATGTCCGGCCCTGAAGTGGAGCGCCTTCAGGATGCACTGAAGCGACACGGTTTCGATCCAGGGCGTGTCGATGGGCAATTCGGCCCCGGGACCGAAGCCGCCATTCTTGCTTTTCAGAAAAGCGAGGGCTTGCGGGCGGATGGCGTCGCCGGGCCGAAGACACAGCAGGCCTTGGGCCTGGAGGTCGCCGCGGGTGAAACCGATGCGCCTTTCGATCTGTCGGAAATCACGGTCGGCAAAGTCTCGAAGATGTTCCCGTTGACGCCTCTGGACCATATCAAAGTCAATTTGCCGCATGTCCTGAAGGCGCTTGACGAGGTCGGACTGGCCGACAAGGACATGGTCTTGATGGCGCTGGCGACCATTCGCGCCGAGACTGCCAGTTTTCAACCGATCAGCGAATTCAGATCGAAATTCAACACCTCGCCAGGCGGGCATCCTTTCAATCTCTACGATTCCCGCAAGGATCTGGGTAACCGAGGTGCACCGGACGGTGACAGCTACAAGGGTCGAGGCTTCATCCAGCTGACCGGGCGGGCAAACTATCAGACGCACGGCGCAGCGATAGGAATTGGCGATCAACTGGTCAGCCATCCGGAGTTGGCCAATGACCCGGCGATTGCCGCGAGACTCCTCGCGAGCTTCCTGAAGAGCAAGGAAAGCCGCATCAGGGCAGCACTGCATGAAGGCGATCTGGCACAAGCCCGGAGGCTGGTCAATGGCGGGAGTCATGGCTTGGCGGAATTCAGCGCTGCGTTCAAGATTGGCGATGCGCTTTTCTAGGGCGCCGTTGTCCGTGCCATGACGATGGCTCGAGCCATTCTCTACGCCGCGACGTGTTGGCCGGCAATCGCGCTGGGGGTGGGCAGCCACTGTTCATCGCACGAGGCCAGGATCTTTTCCTGTGACACGGGGAAAGGCGTGGTTTCGGTCTGTGCTTCGCAAGACCTGTCGGCCCGTAGCGGCTACCTGCAATATCGCTTTGGGCCGCTCGGCCAACCCAGCCTGATGTTTCCGGAGATCACCGCCCGCCCTGAAACGGATGTCCGGGTGCGGACGCTGACGTTTGCCGGTGGGGGCGGGGCGTATGTTCGGTTCCGGCGTAGCCAGTACGCCTACGTGGTGTACGATGCCTTGATCAAGGGCAGCGGCGAGAGGTCCGGTGTTGCCGTGATACACGCCGGCAAGACCATCGCCAACCTGTCCTGCAGGAATCCCGCCGCCTCCTCCCTTGGCCCCGACTTCTTTGCGGCGGCCGGATTGGTAACCGATGCCGACGATTTCGAGATCCCGTAACCGTTTGGCGTCGCCGCGGGCGTTCGAGCGGACGCCGAGTTGCAGGTTTGCCATCGCTCCGGAAAGGCGAAACATTGACCGCTGTCCAGATCAGTCCGTCCCTGGGAGCAGCCAGTGGTCAACTACTGCAAGCAGCACATCGACCGTAAACGGCTTGGCAATGAAGTCGTTCATGCCGGCGGCCAGGCAGAGACCCTTGACGTCGGTGCTTACGTTGCCGGTCAGTGCCAGGACCGGCACCTGCGCGTTGATCGGCAAACGGCGAATCCTGCGTGTCGCTTCCAGCCCGTCCATTCTGGGCATCTGCAGATCCATCAGGATCAGGTCGTAAGACAAGCTGCCCGCCAGTTCGACCGCTTCCTCACCATTGGCCGCGCAGTCGGCCTTCATACCGATGGTTTCGAGGATCGCCAGAATGACTTCCCGGTTGATACGCTCGTCGTCGACGAGCAGGATGCGTTTCTCTTGGCGCATGCGCTCCTCCACTGCCTCTACCGTCACGGCTGGCACTGTATCGCTGTTCCCGGCCAGATCGGCACTGGTTTCGATCAGCCGGCGCAGCCGTGCCGTAAACCAGAAGGTACTGCCAGTACCTTCGCAGCTCTCGACACCGGCGCGGCCGTCCATCATCTGCGCGATCTGCTTGACGATGGCCAGCCCCAGGCCGGTGCCGCCGTATTCTCTGGTCATCGAGTTGTCGGCCTGTTCGAAACTCTGGAAAAGCCGCCCAATGGTGTCGGCGGCGATGCCAATGCCTGTGTCCTGAACCTCGAAGCGCAGCAGGAGGTGGTCGCCGCTGGATTCCTGGCAGCGGACGCGGACGGTGACGCTGCCTCGCTCGGTGAACCGGATGGCGTTGCTGACGTAGTTGAGCAAGGCCTGCCGGATGCGTATCGGGTCGCCGCGTAGCTGGCCCGGGATGCTCTCGCAGTCGGTGAGCAGGGCGATCTGCTTCTGGCGGGCGCGATCAGTCGTGATTTCGACGACGCTGTCTACGATGCTCGCCACATCGCAAGCCGCTTCTTCGAGAACCAGCTTGCCGGCTTCGATTTTGGACAGGTCAAGCACGTCGTCGATGATGCCCAGCAGATGCCTGGCGGCGTGGTTCATTTTCTTCAGGCGCTCGGCCTGCCTGGTCGTGACGCCGTCCAGGTTCAGCAGTTCGGCGAGGCCAAGGATGGCGGTCATCGGCGTACGGATCTCGTGACTCATGTTGGCCAGGAAGAAACTCTTCGCCCGGTTGGCCGATTCGGCGATCTGCGTGGCGATGGCCAATTGCCGTGTACGTTCGTCGACACGTGCCTCCAGGGTTTCGTTCATCTCCCGTAGCGCTTCTGCAGCACGTTTGGTTTCGGTAATGTCGCGTACGGTGGCAATGACGCCAATGATCTGCCCATGGGTGTCGTGCAGCGGTGCTGCGCACCCGGACACCCAGCCCGTGCGACCTGTCTGGCTGACCGCAAACGGGAACTCGGTGCTACCCGGCAGTTTGCCCGTGAGCGCTTTTTCGAGGCGAGCGATCGAGCCGGTTTCGCGCAGGAACGGGAAGAGTTCGAGGGGATGCGAACCAATCACCTGTTGCGCCGGTAAGCCCGTGAGGTTTTCCAGATAGGGATTCCAGACCTGGCAGCGCAGGCCGTGGTCATACACCACGATGCCTTCCTGAGCCCCGGCAATGATCTGCTTGTTGAACTCGATCGCTTCGAGCAAGGCCTGCTCGGCAAGCTTCTCGCTGGTAACATCGAGGTGGGTACCGAACATGTGCAGCGGCTTTCCTTCGGCGGTCCAGTCCATGACCTTGCCGCGATCGCGGACCCACACCCAGTGGCCGTGTTTGTGACGCATTCGGCATTCGCTGTCGTAGTGAGTCAGTGCGCCGGCAAAATGCCGTTCGGCGAGGTCGTTGGATCTTTCCAGATCGTCCGGATGGGCGAAGCGTCTCCAAGTGGAAATGCTGACCGGCGAGATTTCGGCCAGCGTATAGCCGATGATTCCCGCCCAACGTTCGTTGACGGTGGCTTCACCGGTTTGCACGTTCCATTCCCAGGTGCCAACGTTGGTGCCTTCGATGATGTTGGCGAGGCGCTGGCTCTCCGAACGCAGCGAGTTGGCCAGGCGCCGGCTGCGGGTGACGTCTTCATGGGTGACCACGACGCCACCGCAATCTCCCTGCAGAGGCTGGACTTTCATCCGGAACCAGATCTCCTCGTCGGGCGAATGGCAGGTGTACTCCATCTCGAAAAGCGGCAAGTGTCCCGCGAGCACCGCTTCGATGCCCTGCCACGCCGCCAGTGCTTCCACCGCGCTTGGCCCGGTGGCGGACAGACAGGCTTGGCGGTAATCGATACCGGTTGGGTGCGCGGCCAAGGTGGTGCCGCCGTTGTCTGCCGCGAACTGCCTCCACGCCCGGTTGACCGCGGTGATTTTCCCCTCACGGTCGAGAACCGCAACGTGTGCGCTTAGCGAATCGATCACCGCGACATTGAATGCCTGGCCTTTCTGCAAGGCCTCCTGGGCTTGCTGACGCTCGGTGATGTCGCGCAGCGCGACCGTGAATAGCCGCTGCCCGCGCACTTGCACCTGGGAAATCGACGCTTCGATCGGGAACTCCTCTCCCCCGGCTCGCACCCCGCAAACCTGGCGGGTCTTCCCCATCGGGCGTGATACAACAGGTGTCGATGCGAAGTCCACAACCTGTCGCCGATGTATTGTGCGGAAGCGCTCCGGAATGAATCGGTCCAGAGATTTTCCGAGAGTTTCCGCGGCCGCACACTGGAACATCTTTTCGGCGGCGGCGTTGAACAACACGATCTGGTACGCTTCGTCTACCGTCACAATCGCATCGAGGGCGGCGTCGACGATGCCGCTCAGGCGCTCCTGGCTTTCCCGGATCTGGCAGTCGGCTTGTTTGGCGGCGGCGATGTCCCAGGCGAGATCGGCAAGCTGGCTGACGGTCGTCAGGTCCTCGTCGCCGTAGGGTTCGGCCTTGTTGCCGACACCCAGGATGGCGACGATCAGTCCGTTGCGGAAGATCGGGACCACCAGTTCGCGCAGCAGCGTGGCGTGCCCCTGCGGCAAACCGCGCCTGTGGGGCAGCGCGGCATAGTCGTTGTGCATTACCGGGCAGCGCAGGCGGATGCATTCCACCCACACGCCGGCCTCGCCGACATCGTAATGCCGGCCCTGACCCTCGGCCCGGCAATAATCTCGGGACGTCTGCGTGGACCACGCCTGCAGCGTCAGCGTCTGCTGATCAGCTCCCAGAAAGTGGTAGAAGCCGAGGCTGCTGCCGGTCAGCGCGCACACTTCGTCGAGCGTGGCGACCAGCAATTCCTCCAGCGAGCAGGTCGTCGCGCGTTGCATCAGGCCCAGACGAGCCGACAGGATGCGTTCCTGAAGCCTGCTCGCGGAAATCTCGGCGATGCGATCGGCGGCTGGGCTGGCAATCGCCTGGTCCGCCGACCCGACCGTCGCCACCCGATGAGGGTGGGCGGCCTCAGCACCTCCGGTGATGTCCTGTATCGCACCGATCACCTGCCTCGCTGCGCAGTCGGCACGCGGCAGGAGCTGGGCGTGGGCGCGCACGACCCGTACCTCGCCACGGCGAATGATGCGGTGCTCGAGTGGCGACGGCGATTTGCCGGCCAGCGCGGCCTGCAAGGTTTCGCGAACGGCAGCGACGTCGTCGGGATGCATGACCTGCTCGAATTCGCTCATCGAGCGGGGTGGCACATGGCATCCGTGGATGTGAAGCCAGCCCGGCGAACAGCAGAAAGCATCGCTTTCGACGTCCCATTGCCAACTGCCGGTCCGCGTCAGCCGTTCGCCGGCTTCGAGCATGGCTCTGGTTGCTTCTGTTCGATAGTCAGGCTGGTTGCCGGTGGCGATTTCCGCGTCATTCATTGTTCGCTCCCTTGCCGGCGCAGCAGGTGTCAACGACCTGGTCCCGACCTGCGAACTATAAAGGGATTGTGCAGTGATGCCTATTACGGCGAATCGGGTTTTGCTTGACGCGGACGTCGATACCACTACACTCGCCGCCAGGGCTTTGCGGGCATATCGCCGGATGGACGAGAGTAATTCATGAAGCGAGAGACGGGATGAACCAGCGCCGTCGTTTCCTGTGGGCGGCCTGCGGCATCGGCGGCGCGGCCCTGGCGGGATTGGCGGCGCAGCGCTCGCGGGCGCTGTTCAACAATTGTCAGGCGCAACTGCCGTCAGATCCGGCGGTCGATCACCTGATCCGTTCGGCCTGGGCTGGGGTCGACTCCTCGCAGTTCCTGGATTGTCACGTGCATTTGGTGGGCACGGGTGATTCGGGCAGCGGCATTGAGGTGAATCCCGACATGGAGAGCCTTTTCCATCCGATGCAGTATGCGCAGCGTCTGTTCTATCTGAACGCCGGCTGTGTCCATGATGCACCGGGGCGGATCGACGACAGCTACGTCGAGCGCATGCAGAACCTCGTCGACGGCTTGCAACCGGGCGCCCGGTTGCTGCTCTTTGCCTTCGACCGATTCCACACCGCCGCCGGTCGACCAGACCCCGAACGCAGTTCCTTCTACACGCCGAACGCCTATGCCCAGGCCGTGGCTCGACGCCATCCCCGCTATTTCTGGTGGGCGGCGTCGATCCATCCCTATCGCGAGGATTGCGTCGAAGCCCTGGCCCTGGCCGTCGAGGGTGGTGCGCGGGCGGTAAAGTGGCTGCCGCCGGCGATGGGTATCGATCCCTCTTCAGCACGCTGCGATCGCTTCTACGCGGCCCTGGCCAGGCACGGGCTACCGCTGATCAGCCACGCCGGCGAGGAAAAAGCGGTGCATGGTGGTGATCAGGAGGATCTCGGCAATCCCCTGTTGCTGCGGCGGGCCCTCGAACACGGGCTGCGGGTGGTGGTTGCCCATTGTGCCTCGTTGGGCAGTGCCGTCGACCTGGATCGCGGGGCGAATGGCCCGCGCGTGGCCTGCTTCGATCTCTTCGCCCGCATGATGGGCGAAGCACGCTACGAAAAGCTGCTGTTCGCCGACATTTCGGCACTCACGCAGCGGAACCGCAGCGTCGAGATGTTGCGTGTGCTGATTGAACGCAGCGAATGGCATTCGCGCTTGCTCAACGGCTCCGACTATCCCTTGCCGGGCATCGTGCCCCTGATTCTGCCCGCGGACTTTGCCGCCCGCGGCATGCTGCCGCAATCGGCAGTCGCGGTGCTCGAAACCATTCGACAGCACAATCCCTTGCTCTTTGACTTCGTGCTCAAGCGACACCTTTCTTCGCGGGGGCTCCACTTTGCCCCCGCAATCTTCGAAACGCGTGCCTTTTTCGAAAGGGAGACGGCATGAGTCGGCAGTCAACCATGCCGCCATCGGCACGGCTGCGCAAGCAACACTCCACTGGATTCCCCCCGCTCCAGTCGCCGGCGCTGGTTTTCTCGGGTTGCGGTTACGGGGGTGATGCTCACGAGCTTTCGTTTGCCGGCACGACGCGGGGCGTACGCCGGTTCTTGCGCAGCGACAGCACGACCGCCGTGGTGACGATCAGAGCGATGACCGCCAGCGAGACCACGACCGGGATCTTGATGACATCGAGCAGCAGCATCTTGCTGCCGACGAAGACCAGGACCAGCGCCAGGCCGTATTTGAGCAGCGAGAAGCGGTCGGCCATGTCGGCGAGCAGGAAGTACATCGCCCGCAGGCCGAGAATGGCGAAGACGTTCGAGGTCAGTACGATGAAGGGGTCGGTGGTGATCGCGAAGATCGCCGGAATCGAGTCAACCGCAAAGATCAGGTCGGAAATCTCGACCAGGATCAGGACCAGGAACAGTGGTGTGGCGTAGCGAACCCATTTTCCGTTGGTCTGACGCATGACGAAGAAGCGCTCGCCTTCGAGCGCGCTGCTCAATCGCAGGTGGTTTCGGAGCCACCTGATCAGCGGGTTGTTGTCCAGATCGGGTTTTTCATCGGCTACCCACCACATCTTGATGCCGGTGACCAGCAGGAAGGCGCCAAACACGTAGAGGATCCAGTCGAATCTGGCGATCAGCCAGACGCCGGCGAAGATCATGATCGTGCGCAGGATGATCGCCCCGAGAACGCCGAAGATCAGCACGCGTTTCTGCAGTTCGAGCGGAACGGCAAAGAAGCTGAACAACATCAGCCAGACGAAGACATTGTCGATGGCCAGCGATTTCTCGATCAGGTAGCCGGCGACGAACTCGAGTGCCCTGGCATTGGCGACCTCGCGGCCGAAGGCGCCGTCGAGAGTCCACCACAGGCCGCCAGCGAAAGCAAACGAAACCCCGACCCAGATGGCGGACCAGGTGGCCGCTTCCCTGAGGCTGACGCGATGTTCCTTGCCGCCGCCGACCCACAGCAGGTCGATGGCCAGCATGACGAGGACGATGGCGAAGAAACTCGCCCACATCCCTGTGGTACCAATGGTTTCCATGAACAGATACTCCCGATCAGATCAAGTTTCCCGTTCTCCTCGTGCTGGTGGCACAAGAAAAAACGGCCCTTTGTCCAGCGAGGACTGAGGGCCATGATTCTGATTGCGGTGTTCCGACCAGGGGACCTTTTGCCATCGCGGCAAAGGTCTTGCTCATGGTTACCTGGCGATAACCACCCGGGCGCCGGGAACCTCGTG